>CAZYPN010000003.1:0-203629 GCA_964649085.1 uncultured Burkholderiales bacterium
ACGGCACCACCACGCCGGACAACCTGATCACCCTGTGTGCCAGCTGCCACCGCAATTTACACAACGGCCATCTGCGCATCGAAGGCACCGCGCCCCACGACCTCACCTTCCGCGACCGCCAGGGCCGCAACCTCAGCCATCAGCGCAAACTCGAAGTGGCCGAATGGCTCGACTGGTTCCTCGGCTGGCCCGGCGATCAGGACAACTCCCACCGCGCCCGCGCCGCATAGGGGCAGGGCCCCGGCGTCTTCGACCGGAATATTACCTACGATATGGCCGGACGCATGTTGACGCGCACCTCAGGGGGCGCGACCACCACCTTCCTCTGGGACGGCTGGGACTGCATCCGCTACCTCATTCCCGAAGGCCAGCTGCTGGGCTTCCGGCGCGACGGCGAACAGTATTCCGTGGCCAGCGACGCCCTGGGATGCGTGCGCCTGGTGACCGACTCCAGCGGCGACGTCATGTTCCGGCGTGATTACGGCGCTTGGGGCGAGTCGACGGCAGCTTGATCACGATTCGTAGAACGTTAGGAGGAAGTAATGAACGGTTCAATGCTGCTCTCGCCCTTGAATGAACGGTCAGTTGACTCCAGAGCGTTCTGTTTTCCAACTAAGGAAATTGTGAAGGTTGCTGTTCTTGGCGTGGGTGCCTCGGATGGTGGACTCAGGTCGAAGAACGGCATGTTCTTCTTGGACTTCAACGAGGAACTTGAGTTCAGAGGACTTGAAATCCTTAAGTTCGACTTGGTAAGTTCACTTGAGGCAGACTCGAGTGTCATTCCGGTTCAGAATGGAAATCTCTCTCTGAAAGAGGCGGTCGATGAGTTTTCGGACCCCATCTCTAGCAAACTTGCTCTCAAGCCTTCGCTTACATGTGAGGTGATTTTCTCCAGGCGAAGTCCGATTGCTAAGGTGCAGATAGGAAAACCACTGACGGTCTCGCTTGGATGTGACGGTGAGATTCTTGGGTTGCGTATCTCTGAATTCTCGGACCCCTCGGAATACGCGCGGCTCTTTCGTCCGCCCGGCCTCAATCTGTCCTAATTCAAGTCGCCGCGTTCGACTACCAGGGCATCGAAGGTCACACCAGCCTGGACGGCTCCTTCAATATCATCCTGAGTGTCAGCGAACAGGGAGCCGCCAGCACCAGCGATCCGCTGTTTCTGATCTACTACAAGAAGCTGGAAACCAGCGACACGCTGGGCTTTCAGACGGTCGATACCATCGCTACCTCTCACGGCACGGCCACTCCGGCTTCCGACTCTGGAGAGATACGCTTCAAAAGAGAGGGCACGACTGCCCACCAATTGGCTCGCCGCTTAAGTTCACGATTTAAGCGCTCAAGTAAGTTGGTCGAGTTGATCTGACGCCAATGCTCGTGCGGAAAGGCCATAAAGTTGAGGGCCTCAGTGCACTCGTTACAGAGCTTGCGGCAAGCCGGCCGGCAGCCAGGACAACTCCCATCGGGCTCGCGCCGCATAGGGGCAGGGCCTCGACAAGCTCGGCGGGAACTTCACCCATGATATGGCTAGGCGCACGCTGACGCCCACCCCAGGCGTCGAGACCCCCACCTTTCTTCGGGACGGCTGGGAGTGCATCGTAGATTTCATCCTGACCCAGAGCAGTGAACCTGTTCCCGGAACACCCTGATGGGAGAATCCGAGTCGTCAGAGGAACAGCCGACCGCGCCGCATCTTGGCTTCGGCGAGGCTATCGTAATCATGTTGCTTGCTAATTTGGAATTTCTTCTGGCGGGTGCATTTATCCTGATTCTCGCATTGGCCACTCTCTTAGCAGCTTCCTAATCCCCGCCAGGGTCCAAAGCCTTCCGGAGGGAGGGCAGGCGGGTGCTGGGGAATGCTCCTCGATGACCAACCCCACCACCACCCCCCTCATCGACGGTCAGCGACTCTACCAGAGCCTCGAAGAGCTGGGCCGCATCGGCGCCTATCTCGAGGAAGAAACCGGCCTGACCGGCGTATGTCGTCTGGCCCTTACGAGCGAAGACGCCCAGGGGCGGCGGTTGGTGTGCTCCTGGATGGAAGAACTGGGACTCACCCTCACGGTCGACCGCATCGGCAACGTCTATGGGCGGCGGGCCGGGTTGCGCAACGATCTGGCCCCGGTGATGGTCGGCTCGCATATCGATTCGGTGCCCACCGGCGGTCGCTTCGACGGCTGTCTGGGTGTGCTGGGTGGGCTGGAGATCGTGCGCACCCTCAACCAGCATCACATCACCACCAGGAGACCGCTGCTGGTGGCTTTCTTCAGCGATGAGGAGGGCAGCCGCTTTGGCACCGACATGCTGGGCAGCGCGGTAGCCACCGGGCGTATCCCGCTGGAGCAGGCCTATGGCCTGACCGACCGTCAGGGGCGTTCGGTGCGCGACGAACTGCAGGCCATCGGTTTCTTGGGTTCGGCTCCTGAGCGGCTCGAGGCGCCCTTCGCCTATCTCGAATGCCATGTCGAGCAGGGGCCCATCCTGGCGGCAGCGGGGGTGGACATTGGGGTGGTCAGCGGGGTTCAGGCCATCTCCTGGCAGGCCCTGAACATCGTGGGCAAATCGGGCCATGCCGGCGCCACTCCCATGGCCCTTCGCAACGATGCCGGCCTGGCTGCGGCCAAAATCAACCTGCAGCTGCGCCACATGATCGCTTCGGGCAACTACGGCGAAATGAGGGCGACCATGGGCAGTCTGGTGCCCCACCCCGGGTTGGTCAACATCGTGCCAGGGCGGGTCGAGGCTACCGTCGATTTGCGCAATCCCAGCGACGAGCTGATGCAACGCTGCGAGCGTGACCTGCTGGCCTATTACCAACAGGTCGAGCGGGAAGAGGGAGTGCGAATCGGTTGGCGGCAAACCGCTCGAACCCCGGCCGCCACCTTTCATTGCGGGCTACAGCAACGCATCGACCAGCTGGCTCGGCAACGCGGACTCAGCACCATGGCCATCACGGCCGGCGCCGGCCACGACGCGCAGGAATTGGCCAACATCTGCCCCTCGGCCATGATTTTCGTGCCTGGTTTGTATGACGGAATCAGTCATAACCCACGCGAACTCTCTACCCCCGAGCAGTGCGCTCACGGCATCCAGGTTCTGCTGGAAGTGCTGCTGCAGGTCGCCGAAATGGAGTCCCTATGAGACGAGTGGTGCGGGCAGCCTTAACCGAGACCTGCAATGCCTACCTCGACATGCCGACCTGTCTGACGGAGGTTTCTGGCCTCAAGGATCGTCTGCCCGACATTCGCCGCGCCAACGTGGCTCATCACATCGAACTTATGGGCGAAGCCCACCGTATAGGGGTCAAGGCCATCTGCTTTGGCGAGCTGTTCACCGCTCCCTATTTCGCCCTGGGCACCGATCCCATGTGGCTCGCTATGGCCGAGGATGCCTGCCAGGGCCACACGACCCGCGAACTCTGCGAAGCTGCCCGGCGCTATCAAATGCTGGTGGTGGCCCCCATCTTCGAACTCGACCCTTCGGGTGCCCGTTTCAACACCGCCGTGGTCATCGACGAAAACGGCCACTACCTGGGCAAGTTTCGCAAGGCCCACATCCCCTATGGCAGCAACGAACAGGGGTCGTTTCACGAGAACTTCTACTACGGGCGCAGCGATGCCAACAACGAGCCTTCTCCCGCCAATGTCTCCAGCGATCCCATGTTCCCCGTATTCCAAACCTCGCTCGGTCGTATCGGTATCTGTATCTGTTACGATCGCCATTTTCCCTATGTCGTCTGGCGCCTGGCCCAGCAGGGAGCCGAATTGGTCTTCTGTCCGGCGATCACCTTCGGGGCCAAGTCTCAGCGCATGTGGCACCTGGAATTCCCCACCGACGCGGCCCGATTCAACCTGTTCATCGGCGGCTCCAATCGGCGTGGTGTGGAACCCCCGTGGACTCAGGCCTATTTCGGCGAGAGTTATTTTGTTGGACCCAACGGTATCTTGCCCAACCTGAGTCAACACTGCAATCTGGTGGTGGCCGATATCGACCTGACCACCCTCAGCGAGCCTGACCCATCGGGGTGGAACCTGCCCCGTGACACCCGCCAGCCCAACTGTTGGTCCGGGGTTTAAGAGCTAGGCGAACCCGTGCCCAATGTAGAAACCAGGTGGCGTGACACAGCAGCGACGTGCGGGTGGGTTTACTCTGTTGGAAACCAGCCTGGCCATTACCGTCATCGCCCTGATCCTCATCGGCCTGCTCAGCTTGCTGCCCGCCTTTTCCCGCGGCCAGAGCCAGCTCGACCATCGTCTGCGGGCGGCACGCTGGGCCCAGTCGCTGCTCGAACAGCTCAAATCCCAGCCCGTCACGGCTCTGGTCAGCGGGCCTCTGGGCCAGCTCGACCTGGGGGATGGCACGGTTCTGATGGCCGATAAGGTCTGCTCTGCTCAGGGACCCAACCTGTGGCAGTTGCAGATCACCGTGCGCTGGAGCGAGCGGGGCTCGCCCAGGCAGCTGCAAAGAGAGACGCGCTGGTGTCCGGTCGCGCGCTAAGGGGCCTGAGCCTGGCCGAAATGGTGATTGTGGTGGGCCTTTTTGGCATCCTTTCCCTGCTCACCTACCAGCTGTTTCACAAGGTGTATCGCTCGGCTCAGCGAGGCCTGCAGCGCACCACGGCCACCCAGGTCGCGGTGCAATGGTATCGCAACTGGCTCGACGACCTGCGCCAGGGCACCCCTTCCAGCCTCACCTGGGCCACCGGCTTGGGGGGCGAGCAACAGAAGGTCCTGGCCATTCAGCCCGTCGACACCGTTTCTAACCTGGCCCGTCCGGTGTATTCCACCGTGCGCCTCATCGTCTATCGCTTTCGCCCCGGGGCCGAAGAGCTGCAACGCCAGGAGTTTTACCAGGGCGTGCCCGGGATCACGCTGCAGGCCGATCTTCCCACCCGCCTGTCCCAGGCCGAGCTGCTGGCCCTGGAGGGATCGCCCCAGGCCAGCACTCGCAGGCTTACCGGGGTGCGCGCCTGGGATTTGGGTAGCAGCCTGCCCCCGCCCTTGCTGACCCGCGACCTCAAGCCCTTGCTCACCGTGTCGTTGCCCCACCAGCAGGGTCGCTTCCGCGACTTTCCTCAGGAGCAGGCACTCATGCTGCCGATCTGCCCATGAGGGCTCGGTTGCTGCTGTGGCTGCTGCTGTTCGGCCTGGCCCGGGCCCAGCCGGTTCACACCTTCACGGTGCAGTTTCACACCGCACCGTCGGGCCTGTGGATCTACCGCTACCTGCCCGAGGGCGAGCCCGAATACCTCGGCGAGTCGGGAAAGGCCGTGAACCTCTCGGTGCGAGAAGATCAGCTCAACGACCTGTGGGTGCTCCAGTTCGCTCGTGCCGACAGCCCGCTTGAAATGATCCACACCGAGCGTGTGCGCCTGGGCGATCTGGTGGGTTGGGGTCGCTTTCCCCAGCACGGCCAGCTCCGGCTTCAAAAGGCCGGGCAGTCCTGGTGGTGGCTCGCACCGGTTCCCCTGGCCCTGCTGGCCTTGCGCTTGCGAAGCCGCAACCGCAAGGCTTCCGAAGCCGCGACCCAAACCGCCCCCAGCCACAACCAGGTCGGGCCCTATGCGCTGGGAGAGGTGCTGGGGGAGGGCATGACCTCGGTGGTCTACCGGGTCAACCATCAGGGCCAGGAAGTCGCTCTCAAACTGCTCAAGTCCAGCGAGCAACGCGGGGCCGAGGTGCTGCCGCGTTTCCGTCGCGAGATGAAGGCGCTGAGCCAGCTTCGTCATCCTCACATCCCCTGGCTGCTCGATTTTGGCGAGCACGAGGGGCGGCTGTATCTGGTCATGGAGTTGCTCTCCAACCAGACCCTCGAACAGCACTTGCCGGTGCCCTGGCAACAGGCGGTCGACTGGCTGCAGCAACTGGTTTCGGCCGTTCAGGCCGCCCACCAGCAGGGCGTGTTGCACCGCGATATCAAACCTCAGAATGCCGTCTTCGGACGGGACGGGCGCCTGAAGCTCAGCGACTTTGGCCTGGCCCGCGATGCCCAGGCCAACACCGTAACGGCCGAAGGGGCCTGGCTCGGAACCCCTCTGTACATGGCGCCTGAGCTGTTTCAGGGAGGCCGGGCCTCAGCCGCCACCGACCAGTATGCGCTGGGAGTGCTGGCTTACGAAATGCTCACGGGCAGGGTGCCTTTTCAGGGCGATTCGCCGCTGGCAGTAGCGGTGCAGCACATGCAAAGCCCTGCCCCTGAACTACCCGAGGGGCTGCCGCCTGAACTGGGCCAACTGGTCTTTCGCATGTTGGAAAAACAACCCGACCAGCGCTTCCCGGATCTGGACGCCGTGTCTGTGGGGCTCAAGCGCATCCTCAGTGCTGACGCAACGGCCCCCAATACAGAATGCGGGCCCTTTCCACGGGTCGGATCACCTGATTCAAATTGATTTCCAGATACTGATCTTGCTGGCTGCCGGCCACCAGCGCGTCCAGATAGCGGCTCACCCTTCCCGGAGCCCCCCCGGCGTTCTCGCCATAGTAGGTGATCAGCCTGCCGAGCTCGGCTTCGATCGAAGCTCGCTTGCCGTCGTAGGGATGGCGGTCCACGATGTTGCCATCGACGGTCCACACGGCTTCGCCGGGGTTGAAATACACCCGCAAATGGACGGGCTCGCGGCTGGTGTCGTAGTCGTAGGCCTCGCAATAATCGCCCTTACCATAAAACAGCATCTGGTCGGGCCGCAGCGGGTCGGGGGTACAGCTCAGGTAGAAGCGAATTGTATCATCGGCCACGCTCTCAATGGTGGGCATGCCGTAACGGGTTTGCACATGAATCGGAGTGGTGATCAGGCGCACGTTTTCCAGCTCCACCCGGTGGGCCGGGTTGCTCGAATTGCACACCACGCTGCCCAGCACGCTGAGCTGTCGGGCCGTGAGCTGCCCCTGAGAATAGAGCAGGCCCTGGAAGTAGTAGTCCTGGCCCGGGCCCACCAGATCGACATTGCCCGTGGCCAGCAGCGCCACCTGACGGTCGGCCTCGAAGCTGGAGCCACCCCGTAGGGTTACGTTGCCGTCTACCAACAGCACGCCCCTTCCCCGCACCGCACCCTGCACCGTAAGGTTGCCGCGCACGGCCAGCGTGCCGCCGTCCAACACCAGGTCGTGGTTCACATTCACGCTGCTCAGAGCGGTCATAAAATCGTTGACCGGCAGGGCGGGGTGAAAAGGGTGCAGGCCGGCGGCGCTGCCCACTCGAGTGATCATCTCGGGAATATCGAAGGCCGGAACCTCCTGAGGAGCTGCGTGGGCCTGTACCTCGCCACCCACCTGAGCAGCCGGATCCAGATCCAGGCCCCCGCAGGTTGCGGCATTCCCCGAAACCTCGGTGCGCGGACCGAGCCGCAAGGCCCCGGGCCCCGTTCCATTGGCGAACACATGCGAAGGGGTGCGCTCGGAGTTGGGCACCAGCGACCACTGTCCGGCGTAGGCGGCCTCGGGCACGAGGCCCAGCACCTGAGATCCCTCCAGGTCGACGGGCCCACTGGAGATGACCCCGCGTGGAAAGGGAGGACGATAATAGAGGCATTCCCAGCTGAGATCGGCGTGGCCATAGCGAGCCCGGGCGATCAAGTGGGCGGTTCCGGGCGGCACCGGCCGTCCATTGGGCCCCCGCAGCGTCGAACCTCCGCCCAGATTGTTGCTGCTGTGGGGGGTAGACTGGCCGGGCTGGAAGGTAAGTGTGGCCTGGTTGGGCTGGCGCGGCCCGGGCAAACTCCAGCTGCAGGGCTGCCGGAACCCTTCGTTGCCCACCAGTTCGGCGATGGCCTGATGCAGCACGCCCGAGGCCAGATTCTGAGCCTGTTCGCGATCGTCTTCCAGCAGCACAAAGTGGTGCTGGTAGACCACCGCCTGCCCCAGCGAGAGCAACAGCATCAAGGCTACCGAGCCGGCCATCAGAGCCGGAGCCAGCGAAGACCCCCGGTGTTTTCCCACAGCCGCGGAATTCGGGACGGACTCGAGCTCACCCCCTGGGCCGTCGGCCACGACCGGGGCGAGGTCGGTGGCCATTAGGATCGGTGGCACTCGGGGGGCGATCGTGTTCGGGCAACATGCGAGCCGGTGGCAGTTCTCGCAACACTTGCGGCCCCGTCAACTCGGACCGGCGGCTGCGAGCTTTCAGGCCCAGCCAGGGGAAGGCCTCATGCCAGGCCTCTTGCAGCTTGTTGGGGGCGGCACGCAAGCGGTCGCGCGACTGACGCAGTTCCTCCCGCACCAGTTCGCCGATGCCGGTCACCAGTTTGTCCAGTTCGCGAGAGCGCGCCAGGCCAAATTCGGACAGGTCGAGCCCCAGTCCGGGGGCGGTCATCACGATCTCCAGGCCGGGCAGGCCCATGTCCAATTCTAGCGGTTGGCAGGTGATACCCAGGCGCACCAGCACCAGTTGAGCGGGCCCCGAGGGACGCACAGGAATTCGCAACCAGAGAACCGGGTCCAGGGCGTTGCCCCGCAGCGGTTTTGAGTGACCCAGCCGTTGGGCCAGCCCGCTCGGCACAGGTCGGGCATCGTGCACCACCGACCGGGGGCGGTAGGGAAGAGCCAGCACGTCCCGGCAGAAGGCGTCTCGGGCGCGAAAGCGCAGGTCGAGCAGGCTTCGGGCTAAGGGCACCGGTCGCACCAGGCGGCCGTTCAGGGCCAGGCCGATCGGGCAGTAGCGGGCTCGCTGACGCACGGCTTCCAGTTCGGGGCGCTGCCCGCGCAGGCTTTGCCACAGCCAAACGGCCCAGTTGGGCGGATCGGGTCGCATCGATTCCAGTCGGCTCTGGCTATGGGCCAGGCGCTGCTGTCGCAGCCAGCCATCACACCATTCCAACTGCTGTCCGGCCAGTTGCAAAGACACCTTGCCGGGGGCTCCGCGGAAGGCCAGGGCCAGGTGGTAGAGGGGGTGTTCGCTGGCCAGGGGGCCGCTGAGCAGTTCAGGCAGCTGTTCGACCCACTCGGGTGGCGCCTGGAAATGTTCCCATTCCATCTGTTCTCCCAGGCGGCTCTGACGCAGCACGACCATCCGAACCCCGGCTGCTACGGCGGCCTGGATGCCCTTCAGCATCCAATCCCACGGATGGGCCATCTGCCAGCGGGCCAGTTTCACCCGGGCGCGTTCCAGATCCAGGCTGAAGCGACCCCGCGAGTCGAACTCGCCCTCGCTTACGAATTCGGCCACCTTCTGGCGCAGCGGTTCCTTCACGTGGGCAGCAAAATCAGCTGGAGCAGTGGGCTGCGTTCCGGGTAGGGCTGTTGCAGGTCGAGCTCTCCCAACCAGGGTGCCAGCAGCTGGCGATAGGCCAATCCTTCCTCGCCCAGGCCGGCCAGAATCTGGCGCAGGTTCTCCACCGCCCCCAGCTGTGGCAGGGTTTGCTGTATCCAGGTCTGCGACAGTCGACGGGCCGCGGCCGGTCGCCAGCGGCTCAGGCGCGCCCACCAACTGCGCGCGTCTTCCCACAGGGTTCGCTGTAGCAGCCTTCTCAAGGTGGCCCCGGGGTAGCGGCGGATCTGGGCCCGGGCCAGCAGGCTGAGGTCTGCGGGCACCCCGGCCGGAAGTTGCCAGAGTCGCAGCAGCTCTCGGCAACTGGTGAAACTCAGCTGGCCCGAGCCAAGCTCTTGCTGGCGACGTTCGGGCGTGGTTTGCGGCAACGGCTGACAGGCCTCTCCTTCCCATTCGCTGAGGCGATTCCAGTGGATCGGGCCCGGCACACGCCGCCCGTGCGCGGCCCAGCGCAGCAGTTCGCGCCTCACCGACCCGGCCCGGGCTGGTTCCAGCCGGGTGCCCAGGGCTTCGGCCCAGCGCAGCACCAGGTCGCGCCCTACCCACAGCGGCAAACTGCTGAGAATCCAACCGTAGAGGTGCAGCTGCAGCCGCTCGGGTGCGCTCCAGCTGCACTGCAGCCAGTCGCCAGGCGAAGAGCTCAGGTTCAGCCGGTCCACTTCCTGAGTGCCCAGCCAGAACACCAGCTCTTCCGAAGGAAGCGAGGGCCCCGGTCGAAGCTCGATTTCGGGCAGGGGCACTCCGAGGTCGAGCCAGGCCTGCTCAATGGGATCCAGCCACTGGGAGGCCCGAGCCACCGCCCATTCGGCGTGACAGGACCCCACTTCCAGCACGAAATGCTCCGCGGAGGCCAGCTCGGGGGTCAGCCAGGGGCCGCGGGCCACTTCGGTTTCCAGCCTTCCTGAACGCAGGTGGACCACCCGAGGATGAACCGGTTCCCGCCTTTGCGAACTTCCGGTTACCCGTTGCCACCAGTCCAGCATCTGAACAAGTTCGGGAAAGGGCCGGCTGGCCCCTGGAATGAAGTCTCAACCGGCTATAGAAACCTGCTCGACGTTGTATTGGGAGAGGCTTTTTTGAAAACGGTTCTGCTGGAGCTTTCAGCGGGCGAACATCGGCAGCGGGTAGAGGGCTCGCTGGCGCAGCTTGGCGTTGCCGTGGTGGGTCCCGACAGCTCGGCCGAGCATCGGGCGCGGGCCGAGTTTCGCCTGGTGGAGCTGCCCGCCGCTCTGGAGCTCTCGGCGGGTCCTCCGGCGGCGCTGCTGGCCAGCGCCGAGCACTACGACCTGGGGCTCGAACTGCTGGGGCAAGGTCGTATCGTCGACGTGATTTCACTGCAGGTTCAGGCCAGCGAGCTGACCCTCCGCCTTCAGGTGTTGCTCAACCAGCAAAGCGAGTTGCAGGCCTGGCAACGTCACCAGCGCTTCTTCAAAACTCTGGTGGAGTGTCAACAGCGCTTGTTGCGGGCTCGCGAAGAACAGCAGCTCTTTCAAGACATCTGCCAGCTGATCGTCGAGGATTCTGATTACTGCATGGCCTGGGTCGGGCTGGCGGAACACGACGAACAGCGACGAGTGCTTCCGGTGGCCTGGTCGGGAACTGAGCAGGGCTATTTGCAATCGGCCCAAATCACCTGGGACGACAGTCCGTCGGCCCAGGGGCCCACCGGTAGGGCCGTGCGCGAGGGCATCACCGTAACCTGCTCGGATTTTCTGACCGACCCCATCATGGCTCGCTGGCGCGAAGCCGCCACCCAGCGTGGTTACCGCTCGTCGCTGGCGCTGGCCCTGATCGATGATGAAGGCCGGCGCCTGGGAGCGCTTACCGTGTACTCCCCGGCCCCCGACAATTTCGATGCAGAGATCATCGCCTTGTTCGAGCAGCTCGCCAAAGACCTGGCCTTGGGGCTGACGGCGCTGCGCAACCGTCAGTCCAGCCAACGCTCGCGGGCCGAGCTCGAGCGCATCACCCAACAGTTGCACTACCTGACGGCCTCCAGCCCCTGCATCCTGTATGCCCTCTCTTTGCGCGAGGGCCGCTGGGTCACCAGCGACGTCAGTCCCAATATTGAGCGTATGACGGGCTATGCCGTAGAGCAGGCCCTGCAGCCCGACTGGTGGTCGTCTGGGGTTCATCCCGACGACCTGACCGAAGTGCTCGAGCGTTTTGGCGCCATCTGTCAGGCGGGTTTCGGCACTCAGGAGTATCGCTTTCGCCACGCCGACGGTCGCGAACTGTGGGTGCTCGACGAACTCCGCAAGGTGGCCGACGATCAGATGGTGGGCGCCTGGACCGATATTTCTACGCTCAAGGCCAGCCAGGAAGCCCTTCGGCTCAGCGAGCGCCGCTATCGCGAACTTTTTCTCTCCAATCCTCAGCCGATGTGGGTGGTCGACCGCCAATCTCTGGCTTTTCTCGACGTCAATGCGGCTGCGCTGAAGCACTATGGATACACTCGGGAGCAGTTTCTTCAGC
Organism: uncultured Burkholderiales bacterium; assembly: GCA_964649085.1. Taxonomy (GTDB): domain Bacteria; phylum Vulcanimicrobiota; class Xenobia; order Xenobiales; family JADMJV01; genus JADMJV01. The sequence goes on from CAZYPN010000003.1 coordinate 11,740, forward strand.
TGAACCTTTTCGATATTCGCCGCCCTTCCGAGGCGCCGCGGTTGCAAGAGGCACTGGATGCGGTGCAGGAGGGTCTGGGTCGCGCCGGCTGCATGCGCCACCTCAAGAGTTCTGGAGAAGAGATTCTGGTGGACATCACCTATCATGGTCTCCAGTTCGCGGGTCGCCCGGCCCTGCTGGTGCTGGCCCAGGATGTCACCAGCACCGAGTTGGCCCGCCAGTCCCTCGAGGTTCAGGCCCGTCGGGCCGAGGCGCTGCTGCAGCTTCCTGGCCTCAGCGAGCAGCGTGAAGAATCGGACTTCATCGAGGACGTTCTGGAACTGGCCGAGGACCTCACGGGCAGCCAGGTGGCTTTCGTGCACTTTGTCCACGAAGACCAGGAAGTTATCGAGCTGGGGGCCTGGTCGCGGCGCACCGTGCAGCAACACTGCCAGGTGGTGCACGAAAGCCATTATCCCATCAGCCAGGCCGGCATCTGGGCCGACGCCCTGCGCGAGGCTCGACCCGTAGTGTTCAACGATTACTCCGCCTACCCGGCCCGTCGGGGGATGCCCGAAGGGCATACACCCCTGGTGCGTTTCATCTCGGTTCCGGTGATCGAAGCGAGCAGGGTGGTGTTGCTCTTCGGCGTGGGCAACAAGGGCGACCCCTACGGCGACCTTGATGTGGAAACGGTTCAGCTGATCGCCAACGACCTGTGGCGCATTGTGCAGCGTCGCAGGGCTCAGGAACGGGTACTGCAGCTGTCGCGGGCCGTCGAGCAGAGCCCGCACAGCGTCGTCATTACCGACCTGAAAGGAGCGATACAGTACGTCAACGACTCCTTTCTGCGCACGACGGGCTATTCTCGGGCCGAGGTGCTGGGCCAGAATCCGCGGTTGCTAAAATCCGGACAAACGGCGCCCGAGGTCTACCAGGCCATGTGGCAGGCTCTGACGCGGGGTGAGATCTGGAAAGGCGAGTTGCATAACCGACGAAAGGACGGTTCGATCTACGTCGAGTCGGCCATCCTCTGTCCCATTCGTCAATCCGACGGTCGCGTGACCCATTATGTGGGTCTCAAAGAAGACATTACCGAGCGCCAGCTGTTGGAGGCGGAACTGGCTCGCCACCGCCATCGCCTGGAAGAGCTGGTGGACATCCGCACGGCCGAACTGGCCGAAGCCACACGCCGCGCCGAGGCTGCCAATCTGGCCAAGGGCACTTTCCTGGCCAACATGAGCCACGAGATCCGCACGCCTCTCAATGCCATTCTGGGGTTGAGCTATCTGCTTCGCCAGTCGGGTCTCAACCCCGATCAGGCCCACAAGTTGGAACAGGTGGACGTGGCCGGACGTCACCTGCTGGCGGTGATCAACCAGATCCTCGACCTGGCGAAGATCGAAGCGGGTCGGTTTCAGCTGGTCGAAACCGACTTTGGCTCGCGCGAGCTCCTGGAAGAGGCGGTTCGTCTGGTGGAAGGAGAGGCTCGCGAAAAGGGTCTCGAGTTGCGCATTGATCCGGCAGCGGTCGACCTTCAGGTGCGGGGCGACGTCACGCGACTGCGTCAGGCGCTGCTCAACTATCTGGGCAACGCAATCAAGTTTACCCAGGTAGGCCATATCACCGTATCCTGCCGACTCGAGGAAGATGAGCCTGAACCCCTGCTGCGTTTCGAGGTGGAAGATACGGGTTGCGGCATCGAGGCCGAACAGTTACCGCGACTGTTCCGGAGCTTTGAGCAGCTCGACTCGGGGGCCAACAGGCGCCACGGGGGCACCGGCCTGGGGCTGGCCATCACCGCCCGCATGGCCGAACTGCTGGGGGGCCAGGTCGGGGTGGAAAGCCAGCTCGGCCAGGGCAGTCTCTTCTGGTTCAGCGCCCGACTGCCGCGAAGTCGTGGGGGAGGCACCACCCGGCTTTTAAGCGAAACCCCACCCGAGGCAGCAGGGGCCGGGTCCAGTTTAGAGGAGCTTTTGCGGGCGCGGTTTCGGGGGGCGCGCATCCTGCTGGCCGAGGACCACCCCGTCAATCTTCAGGTGGCAAGCGAGTTGCTGTCTCGCGTCGGTATGGTGGTGGAAACGGCCGTCAACGGGCGTGAGGCCCTCGACCTGTTTCTGTCTCAGGGCTTCGATCTCGCTCTCGTCGATTTGCAGATGCCCGAACTGGACGGCCTGGAAGTCGCTCGGGCCATTCGCCGGCTCGACCGGGGCAAGGGTCTGCCGATCCTGGCCATGACGGCCAGTGTGTTCCAGGAGGATCGCGAGGCCTGCCGAGCTGCCGGCATGGACGACTTTGTGGCCAAGCCGGTCGAGCCCGGCGAACTCTATACCCTTCTGTATCGCTGGTTGTCTGGACACAGCGAGCTCCCCAGCGGGATGCCGCTGCTCTTGCCCACTGCTGCTGCGGATCCCCGGGCTGAACTGCTGCGCATTCCTGGCCTGGAAAGCCAGCGTGCTCTGGCGGCCTGCAATGGCGATGCCTCAAATCTGCTCGATCTGCTGCGTCAGTTCTTGCTCGATTCTCAGCTCGAGCTGGCCCCGCTGCAGCCAGCCGATGGTCCGCTGCTCGAGCGCCCCGCCCATCGTATCAAGGGTGCGGCTGCTACTCTGGGCGCCGTGCGCCTGGCCGAACTGGCCAGTCGACTCGAGCAGGCCGCCCGCGAAGGGGCCCTGTGCGTCCAGCCCCTCGAGCTGCTTCGGGCCGAGATCGCAGAGTTGCTGGGCTTGCTGCCTGCGGCGGTGGAGCAACCGGCGCTCGAGGCTCCCTTGCCGCCTCGCGAATTGGTACAGCGTTTATGTCATCTGCTGGCCCAAGGCGATGCCGATTGTCTCACTCTGTGGCAGCAGCACCAGCCGCAGTTGTCGGCATTGCTCGGCGATCAGAGCGTCGAGTTTGCCCGACTCATGGACCGTTTCCAGTTTGAAGACGCGTATCGCATTCTGCAGCGGTTTGCCTAAAGGCGACTATCGCGTGGTTCCAGTTCGAGGTAGCTGCGTCGTTGTTGCAGGGGGGCGCTGTGCCACATCTCCACACCCTCGGCACCTGCCTCTACCACCAACCCGTTGTGTTCCCAACGACCCGCCGATTCTCGCTTCAGGTCCTTGAGCCAGAGTTGCTGCTCAGCGTCGATGGCGAAGGCCTCGGCTGCCAGCCAGGCCAGCAGCTGGCCGCTGACACTCTCGCCGACGATCTGCAGCCGGCCCACGTAAGCCGGGGTGCCGGCGCTGCTGTAGGCCACCTGTTCGCCGCCTGGCATTTCGGGCGGGGGGGTCATGGCTCCGGCGGGATAGCGATAGAGGTTCAGTCGGTAGTGTCCCTGCCGATCCTCGACCCGGTACTCGCGGATCAGGTCCCAGGGGTCGCCGTCGCGGCCTTCCTTTTGAGCCACAAACCGCCAGGACTTCAGACCTTGCTGGCTCCAGGCGGCAAACAGAGAGCGGGGGGCATAGAGCTTGCTTTCGGTCAGATCCAGTTGCAGGCGCTCGAGCTGAAGATGGCGTTCGCCTTCGAGCCCGGGAACCCCCACCACGCGCACCCACCGATCGCCGTAGTCTTCGCGCTCTTCGGGGCTGCGCAGCGAGGTCTTGTGGAGGGGCGGGTTGAGAAAGACCTCTCCATCTGGCAGCACGATCTGGACCCGCCCGAAGGCTCGAGGGCCGGGGCGAAAGTCAGGAATTCCGCTATTGGATGAAGGCTCTTGCGGTGGCAGCGGTTGGTAGCGCCCGACCAGCACCACTCGTTGCCCCAGGTGGCGGCTGGCTGCTTCCCAGGTTTTGCAAAGCGGTTGAGCAAGCCCCGCCGGGCTCAGCAAAAACATGCACAGACCGGCACTGAAAAGGGTTTTCATCGGGCTGAATTTCGCGAGGCGCAGGGGCCAACCTGCCCTCCGGCCGAAGCCGCCCCCATGGCACGATTTACCATTCAAGAGCGAGTTCGCTGGAGCGACGTCGACGCCGCTCAGATCATCTTCTATGGCTCCTATATCCGTTTTTTTGAGTTTGCCGAAAGTGAAATGTTTCGCGACCTGGGTTTTGCCTATGGCGAGATGTTCGAAAAGCTCGACGTCTGGCTGCCGCGGCGCCACATTCAGTGCGACTTCCTCTCGTTGGTTCGCCTCGACGACCTGTTGCTGGTCTCTTGTTGGGTGAGCCACCTGGGCCACACCAGCTTGAAACTGGCCTTTGAGGTGCACTTACCCGACGGCACCCTGGCCGCTACGGCCAGCTATGTGCTGGTGGCCGTCGATCGGGGCAGTTTTCAAAAAACGGCCCTGCCCGCCGCCCTGGTAGCGGCCCTTGGGAAGTATCGGGGAGCCTGAGTTAGCACACTCGCAGTTGCACCCCCGGCCTCAGGGCGCGCAGCGAAAAATGGCCCTCCTCCCCCTGGCTCAGCACCAGCCACTCTTGCTCGTGCAGCGCTGCTGCCGTGAGCCTGACGCCCTGGTGCAGGCTGCGTCCTCCTACCAGCAGCGCCTGGTGCCTTTTCAGGTGAATCACTTCCTGCAGGCGACTCTGCCCCACCAGGTAGTAGCCACCCCCATAGTAGAGTTGGGAGCCCGCATCCAGGTGCCGATAATGGCACAACCTCAGTTCCCAGCCCTGGCCGCGCAGGCCGATGGGCCAACCCGGATATTCCAACTCATAGGTTCGGTCGGGCAGCAGTTCATAGGGGCCGGCATCTTCGAGCAGCAGCCTTTGCTGGCTGGAGTCGGCCCGGTCGGGCACGATCTCTTCGTCGGCATCGCGCTGGCTGCGGCCCAGGCGGCGAAACTCCAGGCGGTCAGGTTCGAGGCGCACCCAGCCCAACTCACGACCGGCCGCAAAAATGACCCAGTTGCGAGGCCCCATCTGCCAGCGCCAGTCGCACTCGCGCTGCAGGGGAGTATGTCCGGTAATCAGGGTTGCCTCTGGACAGCCACACAGTTCAAGGAAGTCGTGCACATCATAGTCGCTATAAGATTTTTCCTGGCTCGGGCTCCAGTTGCGGTGGCGAAAGCAGGTCAGTTCCAGCACGGCGGGGTGCCACTGCGACATGGGCACGTCGACCACGGGCAGTGCGGCCAGTTCTTCCAGGCTGTTCACACGGCTGCTGGGAGCGGCGTGCACCGCCACCGCCTGGGGATGAAGGGCCACCAACGGACTGGCCTCAATAAAGCGGTCATACAGTTCGCCCAAACCTTCGGCTTCCAGGGCCCGGCGGAAAAGCGCCCCCTGACAGTAGCCGTGCTTTTGCCGGTTGTTGCGGGTGAACTCGTGATTGCCGAGCAGTGCGTAGAGTGCGTCGGGGTAGCGCACTTTCCAGTGCATCAGGCGGCGCAGCATGTGCAGCGAGCTGTCCATCTCGCCGGCCCGCTCGACTTCTTCGCGGTGAAACAGGTCGCCCAAGAGCACCACCCGCTGGGTCTCGAGGTCGACCCGAGAAAGCAGCCAGTCCAGGCGCTCGGGCTTGGCGTGCAGGTCTCCGACCAGAATCACCGAGCCTTCCCAATGGCGCAGGTCCACGATTCGCCCCCTTTGATGTCGGCCCCGGCTTAGGGCGGCTAGAAAATCCTCGGGGCTGCTCATCAGCGGGTGCATTCGATTCGCTTCTTCTGGCTTCCCGGGGCACGAGGATTTTGCCCAGGGGTTGCTAAGGAGCGCCCCATGGCACTCAGAATCCTTGGCACCCTCCTGATCATGGCCGTCGCCGGCTATTACTTTGTGAAGCAGATGGCTCGACTTTGGAGCTACATGAAGGCGGCCCAGCCCTCACCCGACCGCAGTTCCAACCTGCCCGCTCGGCTGGTCGACCTGCTGGTCTACGGCATTTTCCAAAAGCGGCTGCTGAATCGGGCCTATGGGGGCTCGCTGCACGTGATGATTTTCTGGGGTTTCTGCGTGCTCAGCCTGGCCAATCTTACCCTCATCGTGCGCGGCTTTTTGGGTCCCGACTTCGATTGGTTCGGGCTGCTCAACGAAAATGGCAGCTTCGGCGGGGTCTACAACGGCATTAAAGAGTGCTTCATGGTGCTGGTGCTTTTCGGGGTGTCGATGGCGCTTTACCGACGTCTCATTTGGAAGCCCCGCTTCCCCGAGCACTCCACCGAGGCCATCATCATTCTGGGCATCATCGGCTCGCTGATGGTGGTGGAGTTCCTGTGGGCTGCCTGCAATGGCGCCATTCACATGCTGGCCCAACAGGAAGCCGGCGGGCCGCTGACCCATCCGATCAGCCACTGGATGTCTCGGGTGCTGGCTGCCAGTGGGGTGGCCGATGGCAGGGCCCTGGGCGTGGTCAAAGAGTTGAGCTGGTGGGTCAACCTGGCTCTGGTTCTGGGTTTTGGCGCCTATCTGCCTTACTCGAAGCACTTTCACATCATCACCAGCTTGCCCAACGTGTTCATGCGCCGCAAGTATCCCTATGGCCAGTTGACCAAGCCCGACCTGGAAAAAGAAGAGTTTGGCATCGCCCACATCGATGGCTTCAACTGGAAAAACTTGTTCGACTGGTATTCCTGCACCGAGTGTGGCCGCTGCACCTCGATGTGTCCGGCCTTCAACAGCGGCAAGCCGCTGCACCCCAAGCACATCACCGAGCAACTGCGCGACGAGCTGGTGGAAGGCGGCGGTGGAAATCTGCTGCTCCAGCTGGCCGCTACGCGGGCCAAAGGGGAAACCCCGGAGTTGCCCGAGCAAATCTTGCAAGACAAGCTCGAGTCCATCTCGGAAGAGGCCTTGTTCTCCTGCACCACCTGTAGGGCCTGTGAAGAGGCCTGTCCGGTGTTTATCGAGTACGTCCAGGAAATTGTCGATCTGCGCCGTTATCTGGTACAGGTTGAGGGTCGCTTCCCCAAAGAAGTCGAGCGCGCGTTCAAGAACATGGAGACCAACTACAACCCCTGGGGTTTCGGTTTCGCCACCCGTGGCGATTGGGCCGCCGAATTCGGCATCAAGGAGTTGAGCGAAGACCCGGGCGAGCTCGATCTCGTGTATTGGGTGGGCTGTGCCGGCTCGTTTGACGAGCGCAACAAGAAGGTCACCGCCGCCATGGTCAAGATTCTCAAGGCGGCCGGTCTGCGCTTTGCCATTCTTGGTAAAGAAGAGGCCTGCACGGGCGACCCGGCCCGGCGCATCGGCAACGAGTACCTCTATCAGGTGCTGGCCGAGCAGAACGTCACGGCTCTCAACCAGTACAACGTGAAGAAGATCGTGACCGCCTGTCCCCACTGCTTCAACACCATCAAGAACGAGTATACGCAGTTCGGTGGCAACTACGAGGTGATCCACCACAGCCAACTGATTCAGGAGTTGATGAATCAGGGCAAACTTCGCCTCAAGCCGGGTACGGTGATCGAGGGAACCTTCCACGATAGTTGCTACCTGGGTCGCTACAACGACATCTACGAGCAGCCTCGCGAAGCTCTGCAGGCTTCGGGAATTCGTCTGCACGAGATGGAATACTCCCGTTCTACGGGGCGTTGCTGCGGAGCCGGTGGCGGTCGCATGTGGATGGAAGAACACGGCACCAAGGTCAATGATATGCGCCTGGAAGACGCCCTGCGGCTGCCCGTCCAGCCCAAGGTCATCGCTTCGGCCTGTCCCTTCTGCCTGACCATGATGAGCGATGCCGTGGCCAGCAAAGACCTCGCCGACAAGATCCAGACCCGCGATATCGTCGAAATCGTGGCCGACGCACTGGTCTTGCCCCAGCCTCTGGAGGCAGCCGCTCCGGCAGCCCACTGAGGGTTTCCTCGGCAAGTCGGCAAGGGCGGCCTCAGGGGCCGCCTTTTTGCTGGCCAATCCCCTAGACGATGGTCCAATTTTTTGAGCAGCGGGATTCAACTTGGAAATTTGAGGGAATGTTGCCCCCTGTCGGGGAGGGAATGCTGGGGATGGCCTAGAACGCCACGGCGCCCACAAGGGCGTACCCTGCCTGGAGAGCGTTGGAACTCCCAGGGGGGCGTTGGAAGTTGAGACACCCGCCAGCTTCCCCAAGTTAGGAGACAAGATCATCGAATGACCAGCAACACCACCTCCAAGCAAAAACTCTTCCTCATCGACGGAAATGGTCTGGCCTATCGGGCCTTTTACGCAGTTCCTCCCGTGCAAACCGCTCAAGGAGTTCCCACCAATGCCGTGGCGGGCTTCTTCGAGTTGCTGCTGCGGCTGCTGGCTCGGGAAAAGCCGACCCACGTGGCGGTAGCCTTCGATAAGGGTGTGCCCACCGAACGGGTGGCCGACTATCACGATTTCAATGCTCAGCGCGTAGAGATGCCCGACGATCTGGCTTCTCAGTTGCCTGCCATCGAAGACACGATTCGGGCTATGGGCATCCAGGTATTTCGGGTTCGGGGGCATCAAGGGGACGATTGCTTGGGGACCATCGCTCGACAGGCGACGGAGCAGGGTCTGGAAGTTCTGATTTTGTCGGGTGATCTCGATCTGCTCCAGTTGGTCGGTCCTACCGTCCAGGTGATGACCTTCCGTCGAGGGCTCACCGACCTGATGGTCTACGACGAAGACACCGTGAAGAAGCGCTTTAACTTGATGCCGCACCAACTGGCCGATCTTCGGGCGCTGGCAGGCGATTCGTCGGAGAACATCACGGGAGTTCCCGGCATCGGTGAAGTCACCGCCAAGAAGCTGTTGTCTCAACACGGTACTCTTGATGACCTGTTGAATTCGCTGGATCAACTGCCGGCCAAGTGGCGCAACCCGCTCTCGGAGCACCGCGAAGAGGCCCTGGATTTTCGCACTCGAGCCGCCATTCGCGACAATCTGGACATCCGCGTGGATTGGGCATGCTGCGAGTATCGCGGCGTGGCCACCTGGCGCGTTCGTGATATCTTTCGTCGCCTTGAGCTGGAGGAGCTGCTCAACGGGCTGCTCGAGCAAGAGCAGGTCGAGCAGCTTGAAGAGCCAGCGATTCCCGAAGTCGAGGTGCTGGTTGGCAAAAAGGGGAAAACCACTCTCGGCAACCTCGTGAAGAAGAGCAAAGAGCCGATCGAGTTGTTGCTGCTCGGTTCGGGCGACGAATGGGTGGGGATGATCGTGGGCTGCGGCGATGAGCCCAGCAAGCTCGTTCCCTTTGTCGGAGTCGAATCGGCCCTGACCCCCGAGGAAGTGGTCAAGGCCCTGCGGCCGGCCCTGAAAGATCCCGAACGACGCAAGAACGTCCACAATCTGCGGGCATTCTTGATGATGGAGCTTTCGGATGGCCTGCTTCCCGAGCACAACTTCTTCGATGTGGCCATAGCCTCGCATCTGATCGACTCGGTGGAAGGCAATCCATGGTTCGACGAAATCTGTCGCCGGCACGGGATCGAAATCCCTGGCGAGGGAGCTCTCTTGGGCCGCGGCCTGGGTTCGCGCAAGCTGTCCCAGGTTCCGGTCGATGAGCTGGCACGTTGGGCCGGGCTGCGCATTCGCGGTCTGCGCCAGCTGGCCAGCAAGCTCGAAGCTCGGCTGCGTCAGGAAAACCTCTGGGATCAGTTCTCCAAGGTCGACCTGCCACTGGCCTGGATCTATGCTCAGATGGAGCGCAGTGGTGCGGCTCTCGATTTCCAACAACTCGACGAGTTTGGCAAGCGTTTGCTGGAGCGTCGTGACGCCTGCCACGCCGAAGTGCTCAAGCTGGGCGGTGGCAAGTTCGACGTCAACGACCCCCGCGAACTGGCCGAGATCCTGTTCGACAAGTTGGGCCTGGCTGTGCCCTCGCGCCCCAAAAACGGCTCGCCGATCGGGCCCGACGTGGTGGCTCAAGTGGCCGCTCTGCATCCCATCGGCGATGCCCTTCGAGACTACCGCAGTCTGCGCGATCTGCACGAGAGCTTCACCAAGGCTCGAGTGCTGCTGGCCGAACCACGCTATGGCTGGTTCCATCGTCTGGCTCAGAATCCGGTGGTCAGTTCCGAGCGTTTGCTTTGGATGGGACCCGGCGCTGTCGGCGGGGCGGTGGCGACCTTCAATCGCCTGGTGGGCGAGATTGAGATGCTGCCAAACTCCTCTTTCCGACAGGAGTTCGAGCGGATGTTCCTCAAGGCTCTCAAACCTCGGGATGCCAAGAAAGTCTTGCTGGGCATTAGCTATGTGCATCTGCCCTTGCGCGTGGCGGCTCACCTCTCGGAGGACCAGGAGCTGGTCAAAACCTTCGTGCGTGGCGAGGATGTTGAACAGGTCATCCTCTCTCTGCTTCCCGAAGACGTGCGACAGGAGGCCGGCCGAGAGGTTCTCGACGTGATGGTGGGGTCGGTGGGTCGACATCGCTTCGCCCAGAGCCAGGGATTGTCGTTGGCCGAAGCCGGCGATCGCATTCGTCAATCTCTGCAGCGTCTGTATGAGAAGTTTCCGGGGCTGCTGGCCTATGTCGAGGGCCAGCTCAGCCAGGCTCGCACCATGGGTTGGGTCAGCAGTATTCGAGGGCGGCGTCGCAGTTTGCCCGAGATTTCCAGCCGCAACTCCGACATTCGCAGCACTGCCGAACGGGTGGCCCGCAGCGCCGCCATCCAGGCCTCCTCTGCCGATTTGCTGAAGTCGGCCCTGGTGGAGATCCACCAGTTGCTGGGCACGGGCAAGCTGCCGGCCGTATTTGCCTTGCAGCTGGGCGATGAGGTCGTCCTCGAGGTCGACCCCAAGAATCAGATGAAGGTGCTGAGAGAAGTGGAGCGGGTGCTGGAAGCTCGCTTCCAGGGTTACCTCACCGTTCCCCTGCAGACTCGCGCCCGGGTAGGAACCGATCTGGTGAATACCCAGGTGCTTACTCCAGAAGTGGCGGGCAGTTGCTAGGCGCAAGCCCTGGCAATCCCGTCGAATGACAAATCAGGCTGAGGAAGGCCCGCAGGGCAAAGGAATCGGCCCCACAGCAGAGAACGGCAGGCGCCATACATCGTTCGGTGGCGGGGGCCGTCTACCAAAGGAGCAACCAGTGATGACCAACACAGAGCCCACAGCAGAAGACGTTAAAAACGTCGCAACCGAGGCAGAACAACCTGAACAAATCGAAGTCCACGAGTCTATGGAGACGCTGATGGCAGAGCAAGATGCTCTGGAGGAAGCCTTCAAGCCCGGGCAACTTCTTCACGGGAAGGTCGTGCGCATCGATTCCGAAGGTGTGTTGGTCGACGTGGGATACAAGTCCGAAGGGGTGATTCCGCTGCACCAGCTCAGTCACCGCAAGGACGTGAATCCCGAGGAACTCTTGCAGGTGGGCGAAGAAATCGACGTCACCGTCACCCGTGTCGAGGGTGCCGAGGGCACCCTGATCCTCAGCAAGAAGCGGGCCGATTTGGAATCGGCCTGGGTCAGGGTCAGTCAGGCTCACGAGAGCGGCGAGATCCTCACGGCTACCTGCACCGAGCAGGTCAAGGGCGGGCTGATTGTCGATCTGGGTCTGCGCGGTTTCGTGCCCGCTTCCCACGTGGATCTGCGCCCGGTTCACGACCTGTCCGACTATGTTGGCGAGTCGCTTGAGCTCAAAGTGCTCGAGATCGACAAGTCGCGCCGCAAGGTGGTGCTCTCGCGCAAGAAGGCCCTCGAAGAGCTTCGTGGCAAAATGCGCGAGAACACGATGAAGGTTCTCGAAGAGGGCCAGATCGTCTCTGGAACCGTGGCCCGGCTCACCAACTTCGGTGCCTTTATCAACCTGGGTGGGGCCGATGGCCTGGTGCACATCTCGGAGCTTTCCTGGAAGCGCATCAAGCACCCCAACGAGGTGGTTCGAGTGGGCGAGAAGGTGGACGTGCGCGTGCTCAGTGTTCAGCCCGACAAGGATCGGATCTCGCTGTCGCTGCGTCAGGCGCGCCCCGATCCCTGGACCACCGCGATGGAGCAGCTCAAGGTCAACGACGTGATCGATGGCAAGGTGAGCAAGCTGGCCAAGAACTACGTCTTCGTGGAAATCGCCGAGGGTGTCGAAGGTCTGGTTCCGCTCAGTGAACTGGCCGAGCATCGCGTTTCCAAGCCTTCCGACCACTTCAAGCCCGACCAGCCGGTGCAGGTGAAGATTCTCGAGATCCGCCCCGAAAGTCGGCGCATCCTTCTGTCGATCCGCCAGGCCTCTGGGGGGTCGGGTTCGGGCGGACGAGGCGAGTCGGTGACCACTCGCGGAGGCGATGGCAACTCGGGCTTCACGATCGGAGATCGTCTGCAGGGTCAGTTCCAGCAGTTCCTCGGTAATGGCGAGGGCGGCGAAGGCTAGCCACCACCCCTCAATACAGACCTGCTCGATGAGCCGCACTCGATTTGAGGCGGCTCATCGTTTTTTTCTCCCCCTGTACAGGCTTTCGGCACCATCGCCTTGAACAGCTCACCCGGAGTATGCGGAAGAGGCGGTGGACGACAGATGGTTAGCCCTCGGCCTCTGTCTGCCTCGGGGCGATTGCGAAAGAGTTGGCGGGTGGCCCGTCCTCGCAGGGGCCGCCTCCAGCGCAGTTCAAAACGTTCCTGGCTCACCCGGGTTTTGCTGCTGGGGGTGCTGGTGCTGGCTCTGGTAGGCTTGCTTCCCTGGCGAGAGTGGATGTTTCCGCAGGGCTTTCGAGCCCAGGTTGTGGCCCAGGCTGCCCGTCAGCGCCTTCCCGCTTCGCTGGTCTGGGCCGTGATTCGCCAGGAGAGCAATTTTCAGCCCCGCGCTCGTTCACCGGTGGGAGCTCAGGGGTTGATGCAGCTGATGCCCGAAACGGCCCGCTGGGCGGCCGAGCACCTGGAGGACGGTTCCTCGGCTGGACTCGATCTGGACAATCCTGAAACCAACATTCGGCTGGGTACCGCCTATCTGGCCTATCTCGCGCAGCGCTTCCCAGGCGACCCGGTGGCGGTTCTGGCCGCCTACAACGCCGGGCCTGAACCGGTGCTCGACTGGCTGCAGGCAGCGCCTCAGGGCCGGCTACGACTGGAGGATATTGGATATCCAGAGACAAGAGCCTATGTTGAGAAAGTATTGAGGAATCAGTGGCAGTACCGTCGCCTCTATCCCCAATTGCAGTTGGAGGAACATCATTTATGAGCGATCTCACCGAGAAGAACGGCCCGCGCAGCGACTTTGCCAAGTCTTTGGACAAACAGGTGGCCGTGCGATTTCGCAGCGCTGAATACGCCCAGCAACTGGGCTTTGGGGGCGAGTGCCAGGGACGTCTGGTGGGGGTCGAGCGCTTCGGCATCTGGATCGAACCCGGTGCGGCTCGCGACGCTTCCCTGGCCCAGGGCCAGCCAGTAGCCCATTACTTCATACCCTGGGACGAGGTCCTGACGGTGGTTCGTCATCAAGAAGTGGAGCTGTTCCAGGAGAAAAAGGAGTACAGAGGGCTTCGCCCCAGCTAGCAATGCGCATTCTTAGCCTGTTTTTGGCGATCCAACTCGCTGTTGGCGCCCAAACTCTGCCAGGGGTCATCGGTCAAAACACCACTCTGGCCGCCAGTGCGGGAACCAACCTGTACCAGTTGGGTCTGCGTTACGGACTGGCTATTGAGCACTTTGCCTTCGCCAACCGCCTTCCCGTTCAACTCACCCTGGGGGGCAGCCGAGAACTGCTGATCCCCCAACAGCGGGTCCTTCCGGCCAATCCACCCCAGCACGGACTGGTGGTGAATCTGCCTGAACGTGGGGTGTTTCTTTTTCGCGACGGCCAGTTCGAGAAATTCTACCCGGTGGCTATCGGACAGCCCGGTCGTTTCGCCACGCCCACGGGCCAATTCCAGTTGGTGAGCCGGGTCAAGGACCCTACCTGGATGCCCCCCGAATGGGCCGGATTGGGAGAGGATACGGTGGTGCCGGCCGGTCCCGACAACCCCCTGGGCGATCGCTGGATGGGGCTGAGCTCGCCCGGCCTGGGGCTGCACTCCACCACCCAGCCCGCTTCGATCGGGTCGGCGGCTTCCCACGGTTGCATGCGGATGTACCCCGACATGGCGCGCGATCTGTTTGACCGGCTGCAGGTCGGCGTTCCGGTTCGCATCGAGTATGAGCCCGTCAAAATCGGTCGCGATCCCCAGAGCGGCGGGCTCTACCTGGTGGTCTTTCCCGATGTTTATGGGCGGGTACCTCTGCTGCCCAGAGCCCAGGAGTTGCTGGCCCGTGCTGGCCTCGGCGATTGGGTTTCCGAAGAGCAACTGCGGCGCTGGGTGTCCCAGGCTGAGGGCGTTCCCAAGTTGCTTGCCGACGGCGACGTGGGGTTGCTGGTCTCGGGCAGCAATGTGTCCGAGCCCGGGCTCGTTCTCAAGAGTGAGCAGGGTTGCTGGATTTCTAGCGAGGCTCTGCGCCGGATGGGTGCCAGCGTGCAGTATGACTCGGTCCAGAAAGCCGTCAGCCTGCAGTATCGCGACGCCAGTTGCGTGATTCCCGCCCAGGAAGGTGTCAATGTGGACGGGCGGCTATTTTTTCCCGCTCGTAATCTGCTGGAAGCCCTGGGGGTATCGTTTCGATGGGATGGACCGGGCAAAGCGCTGACCATTGATTGAACCCGGTCTGGGCCTGCAGTGGGCCTGGGAGGCTGCGTTGGCGGCTTATCTGGTATTGCTGGTCATCCTCTGGCGACGACCGCTGCCACAGGGGCCCGAGCACTGGTCGTTCGAGGCGCTCAATCTGCTGCTCGCCCAGTTGTTGGTGGGTTCGCTCTATGCCCTGCTCGAGGCCGCACAGGGTTGGCACGGGCTCACCTATGGTGCGGTGTTGTTTCTCTGGGCCAGCGGCTGGTGGGTAGGCTACTGGGGGTTGCGCTGGAGCGGGGCCCGTGGCGATCGGTTGCTGTTGCCGCTGGCCTGTTTGTTGTCGGGCCTGGGCTGGGTGACCCAGCTGCGCCTCGACCCTGCCCTGGCCTTCAAGCAAGCCTGCTGGACCCTGGTAGGCGTGCTCGCCCTGCTGACGATCAGCGCCAGTTTGAGGCGAATCGAGCTGCTCCAACGTGCCAGCTGGCCCTTGCTGGCCCTGGCCTCGTTGCTACAGCTGGGTTTGCTCGTGTTCGGCGAGGAGCGCAACGGAGCTGCGTTGTGGTATCAACTGGGTCCGGTCAGTTTTCAGCCCATCGAGATTGTCAAAGTTATCGTCGTCTGCCTGCTGGCCATTCATCTCAGCCGCTATCCCACCGATCAACCGATTTCCAGGTCGACACTGGCTCGTCTGGGTAGCGGTTGGCTGCTGCTCGAGCTGTTGCTGGTGGCTCAGCGTGATTTGGGTCAGGCTTTGCTCTTTCACGGCCTCTTTCTCAGCATGCTCTATCTAACCACAGGGCGTGTTCGCTGGGTGGTGGGCTTGCTTGGGTTGAGTTCCCTGGGTGCCTTGGCGGCCTATCTTCGCTTCGGCCATGTCCGGGTCAGGGTTGAGGCCTGGCTGGATCCGCTGGCCCACTATCAAGACAGCGGCTATCAGATCTCCGAGGCGCTTTTTGCTCTGGCCTGGGGCGGCTGGGGGGGCACGGGTCTGGGGCAGGGCCAGCCCTGGCGCATACCCGAGGCCAGCACCGATTTCATCTATGTCGCCTGGTGCGAGGAGATGGGGCTGGTGGGTGGGGTGCTTTTGTGGTGCGTGCTCTGCATGTTCTTGTTGCGCACCTTTCTGGCTGGCCAACTCTGCCACCACCGCTTCGAGCAACTGCTGGGGCTGGGGCTGGCCACTCTGCTCACCTGGCAGACCTGTATTGTGCTCTGGGGCACGCTCAAGATGATGCCGATGACGGGCATCACCTTGCCTTTTCTTTCCTATGGCGGCAGTTCGTTGCTCTCCAACTTCGTGATCCTGGCGTTGCTACAGAGGTTGACTCAACGTGACGTTTGAGAGCAGAGTGCGACGCATCAAGTGGATATTCTTGGCCCTGCTCGGCCTTGTGCCGCTGCATCTCACTCTCTTTGGATGGAGCCAGCTGCCCCAACTCAATCAGCACGCTTTCAATTCTCGATTGGAAGAAAACATCGAGTTGCGGGGACGGATGTTCGACCGTAAGCGGCGGCCCCTGGCCCTGTCGGCCGGAACACGCCGAATCTATCCGCAAGGGGAGTTGGCCGCGCATTGGACGGGCTACCATCATTCCCAGCGAGGAATGGGCGGTGGCGAGCGCTGGAAGCACGAGTTGCTGCGCGACCGACGCCTCGACGGTGGGCGGCAATCGCTGCCGGGCTGCGAAGTTCGCTTCAGTCTCGATGTGCTCGTTCAGCAACGCCTGGCTCGTCATTTTCCGGGTAGCCGCGGGGCGGCATTATTCGTCGATCTCACCAGTGGGCAGGTTCTGGGGGGGCTTTCTCTTCCGAGTTTCTCCCCTGCCCGGGTAGGGGTCGAGTGGCATCGGTGGCAACGCGATCCCGCGGCGCCCCTGCTGAATCGCTGGTCTCTCGGATTGTATCCGGCCGACACCCTGACCCGGGCATTTGGCGACCGACTTGGAGAGAGCCGTCAGCGACCTCCGGCCCTCATGGATTGGACCCGTCCGGTGACGGTCGAGCCCGGTCATATACTGCTGTCTCCGGCCCAGGTTGGGGCCGCCATTCTATCGATGGGCACCGGCTTGCGGCTCAGCCAGATGTACTCCGAACATCGTCAGCCCTGGAACGGACTCTCGCTCGTCCGGCAGCGCCTGAGCTGGGTAGAGTCGCCGCAGGGATCTAGTTGGGCCGCCACCGAGTCGTTGGGCTCACAGTCGGTCACCTGGGCGCTGGCGCTGCAGGCCGATCGGCTGGTGGTGCTGGTGGTAGAGCAGGCTCTGCCGCTGGATGAAGCTCGAGCTGCCGCCCTGCATATGGTGCACGACTGAGGGCTTACTTCTTGTTCTTGTCTTCGTCTTCTTCGGGCGGAGGCGGTGGTTTGGGCACCGGGCACCAGCTGAATACCGAGCAGGGGTTGCGCAGGGGCACGGCATCGCGAGAGCCGGAATAGACCTTCCACTCTTTGGGGTCGCTGCCTGTGATGGCTACAATTCGGTCATTGCCACTATCGGCCACATAGAAGGTCCCATCTTCTGCCAGCGCCAGCCCGCTGGGGCTGCGGAATTTGCCCAGGGCCGAGCCGTAGCCCCCCCATTCACGAGCCGCTCGGCCGGCCAGATTGTCCACTCGCACCACCCGGCTGGCGGCTGCGTCGACAATCCAGAGGTGGCGTTTGTGGGTCACCATCTGGGTGGGGGCAAAGCCCAGCTGGCGCAGGTTCTGCCCCTCATACACCTCCCACTTGGAGGAGTCTTCGCTGCTACCGATTTTCACCACCCGCCCTCCCGGCGGGTCTTGACCGCAGGTGACGTACAGATCCTTGTTCTGGTCGAGCCAAAGACCGGTGGGTCGTGAAATTTTGGGGTCTTTCAGCGTGCGCACCGGGGGTTTTTCGATGTCCTGGTAGACCAGAATTTGATCATTGCCGGTGTCGGAAACATAAACCTCGTCGCCCCTGCTGGCCACCCCTTCCGGATGGTTCAGGCCGCCGATTTCTTTCCAGCCATAGCCATTGATGGCGTTCATTCGAATCACGCGATTGTTGTCCCGGTCGGCTACGAACAGCAGTCCGTTGGGGTCGACCCAGATCTGGGTGGGATGCAGGAAATACCCCGGCTCGCGGCCGGCTCTGCCGAGCACCTTGCGCTCGCTGCCCTCGATATCTTTCATGTAGATGATTCGGTGGTTTCCGGTGTCCGAAATATAGATCCCGGGGCGAGTGGTGGTCTCGAATGCCGGGGTGCCGGTTTCGGCGGGCGCCGCCGAAGGACTGGCTGTGGGCGCCGGTGTGGCGGGAGCGGCCGGTTCGATCACCGCAGGATCGGGCACAATGGGCCCATCCTTTACCGGTGGAGTCTGTGCCCAAAGGCTGCAGGCCAGCAAGCCCAGGCAAGTGGCCAAAAGTCCCCGTCTCATCGTCATGAACACCTTCCTCTGCTGGCAGGTTTGCACCCCCGGCCACTGTTCCCTGCAGCGAGGAAATCTTGTCGGCCGCGGGAACGTTCCCTGTCCATCCCTACAGGAGGCTTTCCCATGAATATTCTCGAGCGATTGTACTTTCGAGCCCAGTCTCAGTCTCGGCACATTGTGCTGCCCGAAGGCTCGGATGAGCGAACGCTGCGAGCGGCAGAGATGATCGTCGCCCGCAAGCTGGCCCGCATCACCGTGGTGGGCAAGCCCGACACCTTGCGGCTCAAGTGCGAGGGCCTGGGGGTTTCCACCTCGGGGTTCGAAATCGTCGATCATCTGACCCATCCCGAACTGGACGCCTGTCGTCAGGAGTATTTTCGCCTCCGTCGCCACAAGGGCGTCACCGAGGCCGAGGCCGAAAAAGCGCTGGGCGACCCTCTCTACTTCGCCAATATGCTGGTGCGCAGAGGGCTGGCGGATGGCACCGTGGCGGGAGCCACCAACACCACCGCTCACACCGTTCGTGCCGCCCTGCAGTGCCTCGGGCTCTCCAAGGGCATTCGCACGGTGTCGAGCTTTTTTCTGATGTTGCTCAAGGATGCCTCAGCGGGTCACCAGGGCGCGCTGTTGTTTGCCGATTGTGGCGTGGTGGTGGCTCCCGACGCCGAGCAGCTCGCCGAAATCGCCTGCTGTACGGCCGATACCTGCCGCAACTTTCTCGAGGTCGAGCCCAGCGTGGCCATGTTGAGCTTTTCCACCAAGGGTAGCGCCAGTCACCCGCTGGCCGAGAAGGTCATCAAAGCCACCGAAACCGTTCGGGCCCGCCGCCCAGACCTGAAAGTCGACGGTGAACTGCAGCTCGACGCCGCCCTGGTCGAATCCATCGGCCAGAAGAAAGCCCCGGGATCGCCGGTTGCCGGCCACGCCAACGTGTTGATCTTCCCCGACCTTCAGTCTGGCAATATCGGCTACAAGCTGGTCGAGCGGCTGGCTGGAGCCACGGCCATCGGCCCGATCCTGCAAGGGCTGGAGCTGCCCTCCAACGATCTGTCACGTGGCTGCAAGGCCGAGGATATCGTCGACGCTGCCGTCATTACGGCCATTCAAGCCCAGGCTGTTCAGACTACTCGTAGTAGTTGATCGAGCCGTCGCCCATCCAGCCGCCCTGAGGTGGCGCCGAAGGCGGTGGCGATTGGGCCGGCGGCCCCTGTCCCGCGGGCGGGGCAGGCGCCGGACCCGGTCCCGGGCCCGGGCCGCCGCCGAGTTCGGGCTCGGGCGCTGGCGGTGGGGGAGGCGGGTCCTGAATGCCCAGTTTGTCCCGCAACTTCTTGATCATGTTGCGCACGGTCGGGGTGGCCAGATTGAGCGGATCCAGCACGACAAAGCGCTCGTAGAGATCGAGAGCGGTTTGCCACTCGCCCTGTTTCTCGGCAATCATGCCCAGCCCGCGCACGGCCACTGAATCCATGAAGTCGTATTTCAGCGCGTTGGTGTAGGCATCCCAGGCCGATTCAATATCGTTGAGCAGGGTGTGACAGTCTCCCAGCAGGCTCCAGAGCGACGACGAGGCGGGCGCACAGCCGGTCTGGTGGGTGGCCGAGGTGCGTACTTCCTCGGCCAGGCGCATGCCCTCGGCGCGACGGCTCATTCGAATCAGCAATTTGGCTTTGCGGAACTGCTGATGAATCGAATCGGGATAGGCCTGGCAAATCTCGTCCATGGTTGCCAGAGCATCTTCGATCTGCTTGGTGTTCATCTGGGCCGTGGCCAGCGCCACCGCCAGGTTGGAGTGAACTTCCTCGGTGGCATAGGTGCAGCGCAGACCTTCTCGGCCCGAAGTGGCAGCCTGTTCCCAGTTCTCGCGGCGCACCCAATATTCAGCCACGCCCAGGTGGGTGCGGGCGTCGCGAGGGGCCTGTTTTACCGATTTCAAATAGTAGTCTTCGGCCGTCTTCAAGTCGCCCACGGCTTCGTAGATGGGGGCGATCATGCGCAGGTTGGCTTCGGGGTCGCGCGAGTACAGCTCGAGGGCTTCCTGATACTGGCCGGTGCGGAATTGAAGGTCGGCCAGCGTGCGCTCGATAGCCCGACGAACCGACTTCTTCTCGTTGGTGTCGTCGATGATGTCCTGATAGTAGTCGATGGCTTCCTGGCTACGGCCCATGCGCACGTAGAGGCGACCGAGTTCCCAAAGTGCCTGAGCATTCTTGCTGTCGGCGGCCAGCGCCGACTTCAAGGTGGCGATGGCGTCTTCGAAGTAACCTGCCTGGATCTGGATCTGAGCCAGAATGGTCCAGGCTCGCGTATCGGTGCGGTCCACCTCGAGATGCTGCTGGAGTTCGCTGATGAAGCTCTGGCTCAAATCATACCAGGGGCGCTGCAGGCCGGACAGGGCGTAGGCCCTCAACAACTCGACTTTCCACTGGCGGGCATTGCGGTGGCCGTTGTTGGTGGCGATAGCCCTTTCGTAGTAGCGGCAGGAGGCATTCAGATCACGAACCCGATAGGCCAGGCGGGCCGCCGACTCCAGCAAACTCGGGCTTTGCCCCTGGTGGCTGAGAGCCTGAGCCAGCAGACGAAGCCCCATATGTTGAAGTGCCGAGCGCTCTTCAGGAGCCAGGCCCTTGCCCAGCATCTCTTCGTAGAAAGTGCCGCCCAGCGGCGCCTCGTCTTTCTTGCGCAACCCGATCAGGTGGGCATAGGAACTCTCGGCGAGTTCTAGTTGGCCCGCGCGTACGGCGGTAGCGGCCAGCCGCCGAATGGTATCCGGGTCGTCGGGCTCGAACTGAGCCACCCAGCGTCGCCATTCCAGGGCCTTGCCATAAGAGCCCTCTTCCTCAAGGGCTTCGGCCAGCTTCACACCAAAAAAAGGATCGCCGCACTTTTGAGCTGCGGTCTGAAGAGCGGCCCGCATTGCCGGCCGGTCGTTCATTTTGCGAAGAACGCGATACTTTTTCGTGTGCAGCTCTTTGTCGGTGGGATTCCCTTCCAACTCGGCGTTCACGGAGGCCAGCGTCTCATCGAGCTTGTCCTCGGCCACATCGCCAAGCAGGGGCTTGTGTCCCTCTTTAACTCCTGGGGGCATCTTGTGGGAAGGGCCGCCTTCTTTTCGGCTCAACCCTTTCTCTGCATCCCCTGGAGCTTTATCCTTTTTGACAAAGGCGGGCTTTTGCGAGCCGCCGCCAAACTTCGGTGTCATCCAGCATCTCCTCACAATCGGGGGCCTGCCCGATTGGAATGACCAACTTGCCCCGGACCTTCTCGCTGGAAGTTACCCCTCCTGCTGAGTGGCGAGTTGTGTGCCCGCGGCTTACAGCAGGGGGGCAGCAGAGCAGGTCGAACCTTTTCTAAATGTCACAAAATGGTGCCCCCGCCACCCGCATGCTGGCGGATTCTGGCTCTACCCCTTTGGAGGAAGGAACCTCCTCAGAAAGTCTTGCCTCGGTAGCGGCCGAGCGCCGGCAGGCAGAAGCCGCCATCAAAGCCCGCCACCCGCGGCCCATGGTCGAGGGCACCGGGCCGGTGGTTGCCCAGGTTACGGCGGTGAGCAAGCGATATCTCGGTACCCTGGCCCTCGACGACGTTTCCCTCAAGCTCTACACGGGGGAGATGTTCGGTCTGGTCGGTCCCAACGGGGCCGGCAAAACCACCTTGCTGAGGATTCTGGCCACGCTGACGCCGCCCGATCGGGGCGAGGTTCTGGTGTGCGGACATAGCCTGGCCGAAATCAAGAAAATTCGCGCCGTCATCGGCTTTATGCCGGACGTGCTCGGGGTGTACGACGACATGCTGGTGCGCGAGTATCTCGACTTCTTTGCCCGCGCCAGCGCCCTGCCCGTGGCCACGCGCAGTTACGCTGTCGAGGAAACCATGCGGGCTGTGGGCATCGAGCATCTGGCCGAGCAGCCGGTCGATGGCCTGTCGCGCGGCATGAAGCAGCGACTATGTCTGGGACGCTCTATTTTGCACAAACCCAGGCTCCTGCTGCTCGACGAGCCGGCTAGCGGCCTCGATCCGCTGGCCAGGTTGGAGTTGCGCGAGATTCTGAGAAGTTTGCAGCGCCAGGGTACGACCATCGTCATCTCCAGTCACGTTCTGGAAGATCTGGCCGACATGTGCGACCGAATCGGGGTGGTCAGTCGAGGTCGTGTGGTGTGCGTCGACGAGACCAAGAATCTCATTGAGCAGCAAGGAAGCCGTCGAATGCGTGTCAAGGCCATCGAGCGGGGTGAGGAACTCTTCCAGTTCCTGAAGAGTTATCCTCAGGTCGACGGGGTGCGCTGGGACAATGACCACGTGGTCTTTCGCCTGGGAGGTCAGGAAGAGCACGAGTTGTCGTCCCTGTTGCAGCAGCTGGTTTCCCAGAATTTCAAGATTTCCAGTTTTTATGAAGAGCCCCCCAGTCTGGAGTCGGCCTATTTGAACGTCACCAGAGCCGGGGAAGGATGGGAGGTAGCAAAGTCATGACGTCAACTCCAGGTCGCCGGGGGGACCCCCTGTCGACCTACGGCACCAAGCTAGGCGGGGCCGTGCTCTTGTTGGTCACCGTGATGCTGGTCAAGATGGGATGGTGCGGGTGTACACTGTTCGCCCTCAACTCCTGGGTCTTGCTCGGCGCTTCGGTGCTACTCTTGGGCAACCGAAGCTTTGGCGTGCTCGCCTCGGAAAAGGAGAAGAAGACGCTCGACTGTCTGCGTCTCACCCAGCTCACACCGGACTCATTGTTCTGGTTCAAGCTGGCTCCTGAATTCCGCTCATTGGCTCGACTCCTGGGGTTTTTCGCCCCTTCCTTGCTCTTCTCCAGTCTCTCCAGTCCTTCCGGACTGGCTGCCGGGCTTGGAGTTTTGGCCATTGCGGCCGTTGCTGGCACGATGTCCATCGTCATGAGTCTCTTTGTTTCCAGCCTGGCCGCTTCCACTTCGCGGGCAGTGGTCAATGGATGGACGATGAAAGCCTGCTGGCTGTTGTTGACCCCGGTCTTCGACCTGGTCGTGGCGGCGGTCACTGTGACCACCGAGAGACGCCCGGTCTTCGATGTGCTCAACCCCTTCGCGGCCAGCTGGAGTCTCGTCGTTCCCGAGGCCGAGGTCGGTTTCCGCCAGCATCTGCCTCTGGCCTTCGTGCTGCTGGGCCTGTTGGCCACGGCCATTATGTGGAAGGTGGCTGCGCGTCGCTTCGAGCAGGGCCTGTTGGCCGCTCCCGTGCTGACCGACCGACAAATCCACCAGCTCTACCGACAGACTCCCGGATGGATGCCCGGTTTCCTGGGCCTCAAGGACAACCCGGTGTTTCTGCGCGAACTGGCTTCACAACTGCGCACCGGTGCAGGTCGCTGGCCCGGATACGCCGTGTTCATCACGCTGTTCCTGGCTCCGTTTCTCTACTCTCAAAGCTGGAACGTTCGCCGTAGCAGCGAAATGCAGTGGAATCGCCCCCCTCAGGTGCGGGTCGAGCCCTCCAGTTCTTCCAGTGTCACCTCGACTTCGCCCGCTTCCCAGGCGGTGGCCACTCCCAGCAGTCAGAGCTTCGTGCGCCTGCGGGGTTGGGATGGCACCGAGCTGCGACTGAAAGGACACAAGAACTGCGCTTGCTTGCGCATGGAGTTGCACCGCGTGGCTCGCGTGCCGCTGCCGGCCAGTGCCGTCGTCAAGGTGCAGTACAACGACCCCTTTGCTCAGCTGGACAGTCCTGAGCCCCAGCGCCCAGGCCCGGCCGAGGTTCCCCTTAGCGCCCACGAAGCCTCTCAATACGGCGTAGCTCACCAGCCTTCACAGGCCGCCGATCGCGAACTTTCGGTGGACGTCATCAACCAGATCCGCAATCACTCCATGAATCAAGGCCTGTTGGGCTGCCTGGTGTTGCTCTCGCTGTATCTGGCGGTGCGCTGCTCGGGCTTCCTGTCCAACGCCGTGACCTCCGAGTGCGACCGTCGCTCCTGGAGCGACCTTGCGCTGACGGGCATCGGCCCTCACCAGGTGCTTCAGGGCAAGCTGGCGGGTGCGCTGGTGATACCGCTCTTTCAGTTGCTGGTGGCTTCACCGTCGTTGCTGTTCTTTGTGGCAGCCGGAGTGGTGTCGCCCTTCGGAGCCTTCCAGTTGATCAGCTACGCCCTCCTGATGGGGGTCGTGGCTGGACTTATCGGGCTGTGGGCCTCCAGTTCCAGTTCCAGCAGTCACAGCGCACAGGGACTGGCTCTGGCCAGCGTGCTGGCCTGGTTGGTTGTGGTCCCGGCGGTGGCCGGTGGCTTCAGCCGGGCCCTGATGTTCCCGCTGGCCGGTCTGGCCCTGATTGCGCTCACGCGAGGTCAGGCTCGGGCCGCTCTGGGGTGGGCTATGGTTGCCACTGCAGCGATGCTGGCTCCGGCCAGCCTCAGCCCCTGGAGCTGTCTGCCGACCACGCTGATGATCAACGGGGCCTCCTCGGGCCTCAGCTTCTTCACCTGGGTGGGTGGCATGCTGGCTCTGGCCGGGGTTGGTCTGGCCGCTTATCAGGGTGCACTGGGCTACTTGCAGCAGCCTGGTCAGGAAGATGCTCTCTGGGCTGAGCGCGTCGCCGTGTAGCCCCTTTCGACTACGCCTGACTTGGGGCCCCGCTTCGGCGGGGCCCTGTTCTTTGGCAGCGACTTGGTCTATACCAATTCTCAAAAGTTCTGTCTTGATTGGCCGCCTTGTAACTTAGGAGAATTGGTCTAGCGCCGGGAGGCCGAGTAGCCTACCAGTTCCATATAGCCCGAGCCCTTCTGGCTTCGCTTGCCAATGCTTCCCTCCAGGCTAACCGCACCTTCCCAATAGCGCGCCACTTCTCCGACCAGTTCCTGGTCGCCCAGCCTGGAGGTGATGCGCAGGCTACACTGACGCGACGGTATCGAAAGCTCCCAGGAGGCCGGGTATTGGGTTCCGTCTCGGGGGCTCGACCAGAAACTCAGGGCGCGCATGGCAAACTGGTCGCTGCCCAGCCAGGTCTTTGCGCCTCGGGCGTCAATCCAGCTGGCCGCGCTCCAGCGTGTGGCTGCTCCCTGCTTATCGCGCAGGCGATACACCATGATCTCTTCTCCCCCGTCCAGTTGCAAAGAAAGCCAGTCCCATCCCGAGAGGCCATCGTCCATGGCCCGGCTGCTCCACTCGCGGTCCATCCAGCTCAGGCCTGTGACCTCTCGTGGCTGTCCAGCGATCTTCACCTGGCCACGGGTTTCGAGTCGCGTCAGGCTGTAGTAATACGAGGCCTGCTCGGGGCGGTCACCCTTGCGGCTCACCCCCTGGTGTCCTTGCAGCACCACGGGCTTGAGTGAGCGCAGCTGCAGCTGGATGGCCTGCTCGTCCTGACGGGCCTGGAGCTGGAATTCGTCGCCCTGGCCATCGACACGCCAGTCCTCGAGCCAGACCTGCAACTTGCCCTGGGGTGAGATTTCGGCCCCCGCCAGGCCCAGCGATTCGCGACTCAGTCGCTCACTGTGATAGAACTTCTTGCCACCCAGATCGCTCAGGGCAAAGTGGCCCATAAACCCGTTTCGACTGGCCCACTGGCTGTAGTGGCTCAGGCGTTCCAGCGGGCTGACCAGCGCCTGGCGAAACAGCGTCAACTCGTAGCCCAGCGGGCCCTGGGCGCTTTCCAGGTTGCCGGTAAAATACCACCATTCGTTGCGGAAACGGGGGTGGGGGCCGTGATCTTCGGGGAAGCGAAAGCGATGCTTTCCGTCCACATCGGCAAAGGAGCGGTCGAGTTGCTGGCCGAGCAGGTCGTTGACCGACAGCTGGGTGTTCGTCGCGGCTGGCGTCGAGAGCCGGTCGATGCTGAAAATGATGGCCGGGGCCAGGGTCAGCACCGCGATCGGACCCAGCCAGGCCCTCACTGGGGCACCACCTGGCCGCCGCGCACCTCCAGCACCTGATCGGCGGCGGCGGCCACCTCCTGGCTGTGGGTCGCCACCAGCAGAGTCGTGCCCTGATCGCGGCTCAGTTCACGCAAGAGTTGCAACACCTGGGCTCCGTTTTCGGCATCCAGATTGCCTGTGGGTTCGTCGGCCAGCAGCAGTTGCGGTCGGTGGATCAGGGCCCGGGCCACGGCTACTCGCTGTTGCTCGCCGCCCGACAGGCGATCGGGATAAGCCCCGCGTCGCTCCCACAACCCCACACGCTCCAGTAGCGGGCCAACTTCTCCCCGAACTCCCGAGAGCTCCAGGCTCAGGCCCACGTTTTCCTCGACGGTCAGGGTCGGAAAGAGGTGAAAGAACTGAAAGATAAATCCGATGTGTCGGCGCCGAAACAGGGTCATTTGCTCTTCGCTCAGGGCGGTCAGTTCGGTGTCGCCGCACCAAATGTGCCCGCAATCCGGTCGTTCGAGACCGGCCAACAAATGCAACAGGGTCGACTTGCCTGAGCCACTGCGTCCCAGCAAGGCCGAGAAGGTCCCCGCTTCCAACCGATAGCTGGCCGCATCCAGAACCAGGCGAGGCCGATCTCCCTCAGGGAAGGCCTTGGTCAGGTTTTCAAAGCGGACCATCTCTACAACGGGCTTTCCGCCTTGATCGCGGGTCGACCTGCCAGGTCTGGGTGTCTGGCAACACTTCGTCAATAGCCTCTGACCACAAGCTCAAATACAACGGGTGAGCACACACAACAATACACACACAGTAGAGGAGTCCAGTTCCATGAATATTCAAGCCAATCGGGGTTTTGCCCCCCAGCTGCGCAGCCTGCCTTCGCCCTCGGCGCCCGTCCAGGCCCAGGAAGCGCCCAAAGATTTCGTGTCCATTCAGTCCAACCAGGGTGACAACAACGGTGGCGGTCACTTCTCGGGCGGCAAGCTGGTGTTCCGCCTGGCGGGTGGAGCCATCAACGGCCTGCTGACCAACTATCTGGCCGGAGGTGGCGTGGGTCGCGCCGCCCTGATCGGTGGAGGCACCGGAGCCGTCCTTGGCGGCGTGGGTGGTGCCATCACGGGTGGCCTGCTTGGGGCTGCCGGCGGCGCCGCTGGCGAAGGTGCCCTGCTTTTGGGAGGCACCGGAGCTGTGGTCGGCGGTCTGGCTGGCGCAGCCAAGGGTGCCGCTACCCAGGCCCTGATCAATGCCTTTGGTGGCGGTCCGCTGGCGGCTGCTGGCGTGGGCGCGGCCCTCAGCCTGATCATCTAATTTCTCCACCAGATAGGTGCAAGAGGGGCTCCCGAAGGAGCCCCTTTTGCACGTACTTAGAAGGGCAGCTTGACCCGCACGGGGGGGACAGGAACCGGCGACCGGACGCGAACCTCTACCCCCCGGCTGTGGGCACGAACCTGTACCGGTGGGCGGGCGGGCTCTCGAACCTCGCGGCGTCGAGGTGGGGGCGGCGGCGAAGAGCGCGGCACCGCTCGAGGGGGCGGCGGCCGGTAAGCGGGTTCTCGGTATACCCGGGTAGGCGCCGTTTCGGCCACGGGCCTGGGCTGGGGAGGGGGAGGGATTTTGGCCAGTTCGGCCTTGTGCTTCTTCCACAGTGTCGAGGCCCAGGTGGCAGCTTTGCCATCGGGAACCGGAGTGGGGCTGGGTGCCAGGGCCCGGGTCGGAGCCGCAGGGGTGTTGGGGCGACCCATCCAGATTCCCAGCCCCAACGAGGCGACGACGGCTGCCACCGCAGCGGCCGCCATTCCGCGAGGCCGGGCGGTGGGTCCGGCTGTCGGGGCTGCAGCCGCAGGCTCCACGGCACTTACGGGTCGGGTGGTGGGTGCCCCGTGCATGGCTGCGGTTCCGCCCTGCAGCCAGTTGCGGATGTCGTGGGCCATGGAGCGGGCATTGGGATAGCGATCGCCAGGCTGAGGTTGGGTGGCTCGCGAAATGATCTCCACCAGCCCCGGCCGAAGGCCCGGCAAATCCGGCTTGCGCGACTCGAAGAGCACCATTTCGGGTGCCTGTCCGGTAAGCAGGTGGGTCATGGTCACGCCCACCGAGTAAATGTCGGAACGCGGTTCCGATTTGCCCATCAGCTGCTCGGGGGCACAGTAGCCCATCGTGCCCACGACCGTTTGGGTTTTCTGGTTTTGCAGCTCGCGGGCCAGTCCAAAGTCGACCAGCTTGATCATCCCGTTGCGACGGTCGCGCAAGATATTGGCCGGTTTGATGTCCCGGTGAACCACGGGTGGGTCTTGGGAATGGAGGTATTCCAGTGTGTCCAGCAATTGCAACATGTCCTGCAGGATGCTCTCGACCGGGGGCCTCGTGCCATGCTCGAGTCGCTCGCGGATCTCTTCATCCAGACTTTCACCCTGCACCAGTTCCATGACCAGAAAAACCGTGTGGTCGGCCTGGATATAGTCGCGAACCTTGGGAATGCTGGCGTGGTCGAGGTTGACCAGGGCTTTCATCTCTTCGTAGAAACGCCCCTGAATATACTCCGACTCGCGGCTGGCCAGGGCTGCCTCGTGAATTTCCTTAACGGCACAGGGGCTGTCGGCCAGCTTGGTGTCGCAGGCCTCATAGACCGAGCCCATGCCTCCACTCTTGATGATGCGCACGATGCGATAGCGGTCTTGCAGAATTTGATTCACTTCCAGGGCCATCGTTGTGGTTTCTCGCCAGCAGGCAAGGGTCCCCCCCACTTTTTCAGAAGGGGCCAACATGGATGACGACCTGATCGGCCAGCAATTGGGCGGATTCACCATTTTGTCGCTCTTGGGCAAAGGTGGAATGGCCAGTGTCTATCGGGCTCGCCAGCAGAGTTTGCAGCGCGAGGTGGCTTTAAAGGTCATCCGCCGAATTCCCGGCGATTCCCAGGACCTGGTGGCGCGCTTCCAGCGCGAAAAACAGGCCATGCAGCGCCTCGAGCATCCCAATATTTTGCCGATTTACGATTATGCCAGCAATTCCGAGTATCTGTGGATCGCGATGCGGCTGGTGGACGGCGGTTCTCTCGACGATGAACTGGGCAAGGTCCATCCTCTGCCAACCGTGGTTCCCTGGCTGCGGCAGCTGGCCGGAGCCCTCGATTTCGCCCACGCACAGAACGTGGTCCACCGCGACCTGAAGCCTGGCAATGTGCTGCGCGATCGAAACCAACAGTTTTATCTGGGCGACTTCGGCATCGCCAAGATGCTGGAACAAGAAGGGCTGACGATGCCGGGCACCACCATCGGTACGCCCGAGTATATGTCCCCCGAACAGGTATTGGCGCGTCCCCTTACGGGCCAGTCGGACCAGTATGCCCTGGGAATCCTGGCCTACCAACTGGTGACCGGCACTCTGCCCTTCCAGGGCCAACTGATGGATGTCTTGCAGCGCCACGTGGCCGAGCCGCCTGTTTCGCCTCTGAAGCATAATCCTGGCCTGCCACCAGCGGCGGCTCAGGCGATTCTCAAAGCCCTGGCCAAGGAGCCCTCGGAGCGTTTCCCCACGGCTACCGACTTCGTCGAGGCCCTGGCAGCTTGCTGCGAATCGGCTCCCTCGGGCCGCCTGGCCGTCCCGCCTCCGCCCGTCCGGTCTCAGGCCCCGCGTCGCAAGCTCTTGCTGGGCCTGGCGTTGCTGCCCCTGGTGGTCGGTCTGGGTTGGTGGTTGGGGCGCAATCGCCATTCGGGCGAACTGGTTTTTGAGGTGGGCGGTGAGGTGCAGTTGCGCGCTGCCGACGGCGCCGTACGTTCGCTGGGTCCGGGCCAGAACCCCCAGTTCACTAGCGATGGACGCATTCTGGCGCGAAAAGGCAAGCAACTCGTCGAGCTCGGCAAAAAGCCCCGCGCCCTGGGAGGGTTGCCCGCCGGTGTGGACTTCGCGGTGGCCCCCGACGGAAAGAGTCTGGCCCTGGTGCGAGAGAAAAAATTGCTCCTCCAGACGCTATCCGACGCCAAGCCCGTCGTGCTGTGCGAAGAGCAGGAGCCGATTCGGCAGCCTCGTTATTCGGACCAGGGAGTCAGTCTGCTCTATTTGAGCGGCTCGACCCTGGGTCTGTTGGAGCTGAAGAGCGGTAAACAGGTTCGCCTGCGCAAACCAGGCGTCAACGCTGCTGCCTGGTCAAAAGATGCCAGGAAGTTGGTGCTGCTCCGAGACAAGAAGCTCGTGGTGCTGGATATCGACTCGGGCGACGAGAAGGCTCTCGAGTTGCCCAAAGAGTTGGGGATCGCCTGGGATCCGGCCTGGCAACCCCACCCGTTGATCACTTTTGGATGCGGAAAAGGGCTCTACCAGGTGCAGCCCGACGGTGGAGGGCTGCAGCGCCTGGTAGAGCCGCCCCAAGCGGGAGTGCGCTTGCGCAATCCCGCCTGGAGCGATTGAGCCATCCTCAGGCGATGGTAACGTTGCTGTCCAGGTAAACGTCCTGGATGGCGTGGAGCAGTTCCACGCCTTCCTGCATGGGGCGCTGGAAGGCCTTACGACCCGAGATCAAACCCATGCCGCCGGCGCGCTTGTTGATCACCGCGGTGCGAACGGCCTGAGCCATGTCGTCGGCACCCTTGGATTCGCCCCCCGAGTTGATCAGCCCGGCTCGTCCCATGTAGCAGTTGGCTACCTGGTAACGACACAGGTCGATGGGATGGTCGCTGCAGAGGTCGCTGTACATCTTCTTGTGCGACTTGGCGAAACCGATGGTGGTGAAGCCGCCGTTGTTCTCCGGTTGCTTTTGCTTGATGATGTCGGCCTGGATGGTGACGCCCAGGTGGTTGGCCTGGCCGGTGAGGTCGGCAGCCACGTGGAAGTCTTTGCCATCTTTTTTGAAGGCGTCGTTGCGAGCGTAGCACCAGAGCACCGTGGCCATGCCGAGTTGGTGGGCCAGTTCGAAGGCCTCGGCGATTTCTACGATCTGGCGTCGGCTTTGCTCGGAGCCGAAGTAAATGGTGGCCCCCACGGCCACTGCCCCCATGTTCCAGGCTTCCTTGACCGTGCCGAACATCACCTGGTCAAAGCTGTTGGGGTAGCTCATCAGTTCGTTGTGGTTGATCTTCACGAGGAAGGGAATTTTGTGAGCATACTTGCGGGCCACAGCTCCCAGCACGCCATAGGTGGAGGCTACCGCGTTACAACCCCCTTCGATGGCCAGCTTCACGATATTCTCGGGGTCGAAGTAGATGGGATTGGGGGCGAACGAGGCGCCGGCGGTGTGCTCGATGCCCTGGTCGACGGGCAGAATCGACAGGTAGCCAGTGCCTTTCAGGCGTCCGTGGTTGAACATCGTCTCCAGGCTGCGGAGAACGGGAATGGGTCGGTCGCTGGCCGACCAGATGCGGTCGACGAAGTCGGGGCCTGGCAGGTGCAGGCTCGAGGCGGGAATGGTGGAGCATTTGTAACCGAGCAGCGCTTCCGCATCGCTACCCAGCATTTTCTCAATGTCAATCTTTTTCTCTACGGCTAAGGTCACGGTAAATCCCCTTCCAAGAAGTGCTGCGCCCCCATTCGGCGTGCAGCGGGAACGATTCCTCGTTGATCCTCTAGCAGGGATCGGGCCAGAGGGTGGAAATAAGCGGCAGCGCCCAACGGCCCAAGAGGGCGCCCCGGGAGGTCCTGTGTCCAAGGCATTGGTGCTGGCGGAAAAGCCCAGCGTAGCCAGAGATATCGCCGCAGCGCTAGGCGGCTTTGAAAATCACGAGAGTCACCTCGAAAGCGACCATTTCGTCGTTTCCTGGGCGGTGGGACATTTGCTCGAGCTCAAGGAGCCCGAAGAGATCGACCCTCGCTACAAGCGCTGGCTGCTCGAGGATCTGCCGATTCTGCCGGCTACGTTCGAGTGGAAGCCCAAAGAGGGGCAAAGTGACCGCATTCGAGTGCTGGGAAGGTTGGTCAAGCGACCGGACGTCGATCGCGTCATCAACGCCTGCGACGCCGGTCGTGAGGGCGAGTTGATTTTTCGCGAACTCATCCAGCACTTCCAGTGTCAGAAGCCCACCTGGAGGCTCTGGCTGCAGTCGATGACCAGCGAAGCCATCCGCGAGGGTTTTCGCAGCTTGAGGCCGGGCGCCGAGTATGACGGGCTGGGCGATGCAGCCTTCTGTCGCAGTGAAGCCGATTGGCTGATCGGCATGAACGCCACCCGGGCCCTGACCCGGCGCATGAAAACCCGCACCGAAACCACCGCCTGGTCGGCCGGGCGCGTCCAGACCCCCACGCTGGCGCTGCTGGTCGAACGCGAGCTGGAAATCATGCAGCATCGGCCCCAGCCCTATTGGCGCATTCAGGCCGAGTTCAAGGCTCCTTCTCACAGCTACCAGGGAACCTGGTACAACCCCAAGTTTGAAAGCCAGCCCGATTCGCCGCGCAAGGACGATTGGATCGTCGAACAGGCCGAGCTGGATCGCATCCTTCAGGCGGTTCAGGGCAAGCCGGGTTCAGCCCGCGAAGTCCGCAAGCCCCGTCGCGAAAGTGCTCCCGCCCTTTTCGACCTGACTTCGCTGCAGCGCGAGGCCAATCGCAAGTTCGGCTTCTCGGCCCGACGCACGTTGCAGGCGGCCCAACGTCTCTACGAGCAGCACAAGCTGCTGACTTACCCTCGTACCGACTCGCGCTGTCTGCCCAACGACTACCGACCCCACGTGCAGAGTGTTCTGGGCAAGTTCTCTCAAGGAACCAGCTATGCCAGCGCGGCCCGATTTTTGCAGAAGAACGGTTTGCAGAACGAGCGCCGGGTGTTTGACGACAGTAAGGTCAGCGACCACTTCGCCATCATTCCCACCGACAGTGTGCCCAGTGTCGAGCTCGGCGGCGACGATCAGAGGGTCTACGATCTGGTGGTGCGGCGCTTTCTGGCTGCTTTCTATCCGCCGGCCGTCTGGATCGAAGTCGAGCGCACCACCGTGGTCGAGTCCGAGCACTTCCGCACCCGTTCTCGCTTCCTCAAGGAGCCGGGGTGGTACGAGGTCTATGGCAAGGAGGGCGAGGATGCTCGCTTGCCCGAGCTCAGCGAACTCAGCGCTCAGGCCGAGGCCGACCTGCTGAGGTCGCTGCAGGGCAAAGACAGCGTGGAAGTGTCCCTCGAGGCGCCTGCAGGTAGCCCCGGCGTGCCCGTCAAGTTGCTCGAGGCCCGCTCGGAGGCCGAGCAGACGCGCCCCCCGGCGCGCATCACCGAAGCCCGGCTGCTGTCGCTTATGGAACACGCCGGACAGCAGGTGAAAGACGATGAGTCGCTGCACGAAGCGATGAAGGGCAAAGGATTGGGCACCCCGGCCACCCGCGCCGAAATCATCGAGAACCTCATTTCCAAGCAATATGCCCGGCGTGCCGAGCGCGTCTTGCGGGCCACCTCGAAAGGGGTGCTGCTGATCGACCTGCTCAATCGTATCGAGGTTCGCCGCCTGGCTTCGGCCCGCCTGACCGGCGAATTGGAGAAGCACCTCCAGGAGGTCGAACTCGGGCGCCGTCGGCGCAGCGAGTTCATGGAAGAGATCTTTCAGTATGCCAGCCAGATTGTCGAGAAGACCAAGACGTTTTCCTATGACCAGCTGTATGCCAAAGAACCCCCGCTGGGGGGGTGTCCCAAGTGCCGGCAGGGTCAGGTGTTCGAGCAGTCGCGCTTCTATTCATGCCAGCACAACACCGGCAAGGATTCGGCCTGTAGTTTCATCATTTGGAAAGAGCGCAGCGGCCGTTATCTCGACCGGGTCACCGTGGGCGAACTGCTGCGCGATGGTCAGACCTCGCTGTTGGAGGGCTTTCTCACCAGCAGCGGCCGGGGCTATGCGGCCCGGCTGAAATTCGACGACGATTTTCAGCTCGAAACCCTTTCCGAGGGTGGAGCGGGCAGCGGAGGCGATGACACGATCGATCCCACGGCCGAGCCGCTGGCTCCGTGTCCGTTGTTGCCGGGAGGTTGTTCGGTCTACGAAACGGGCATCAGCTATCGCTGCCAGAGCCGTTGCGTGGCCGACGAGCCCCGCCGCAAGGTGGGGGTGGTTTTGCCCAAAGTCGTCTGTCAACGCGAGATTCAGCCCGAGGAAGCCCAGGCTTACTTCCGCGACGGTCAGACCCCCGAGTTGAATGACTTTATCTCTCGTTTCGGCCGACCTTTTACGGCTCGGCTGGTATTGCAGCCCAACGGTCGCCACACCTTCGAGTTTCCCCAGCGGGAGGCAAAGGCCGGCGGCGAGGCTCGGGCGGGCAAGGCCAAGGGTAAGACCACTGCCAAAGGCAAGGGCAAAGCTCGCAGCGCCGCTACGGGCAAAGCAGCGGCGGCGGGCAAGGCTCCGGCTAAGAAGTCGGCAACCGTCAAGAAGGCAGCAGCCCCGAAGAAGGCGGCTGCTCCCAAGAAGGCCGCAGCCAAGAAATCGGTGGCCGCCAAAGCCGCCCCCAAGGCCAAGGCCGAAGCCAAGGCGCCCGCCAAGGCCAGGGTTCGACTGGTCAAGCCTTGAGCTCCAGGAGCGCGGCCGGAAAACCCCTCGACTTCGTCAGGGGGATTTCCGGCCGGCCTCCCAGGAATTTCCTGGTGGATTCGGCTTGGAAAAACTCCCGGGCCGTGTTACCATAGGCACAGTCTGTCGAAGAGAGTAGGGCTACAGAGTGTCGGAAGACTACCGCGATAAGATTCAGGAAATCCGTGCCCGGCGTCGGGGCAATGCCCAACAGTATACGCCCCAGTCTGCACCGGGCGGTCCTGGTGGCCCCTCGATCTACGATTTGACGGCGGGTGTCGGTGCCAATCGGGTGGCTCCCTCTCTGGGGGTCAATGTCGCCCAGGTACAGCCGGAAGAGCGGGTTCTCGGCCCCGACTTCAAGAGCCCCTGGCTGCGTGACCGGGTTACGTTGAGCCTCGAGGGCCAGATCGCTATGATGGAGCTGCGGGGCGCCAACAAGGTCAGTCAGGTTGATCTCGGTTACACCAACCGGATTCCCATCTTGCCGATTCGCCCCGGCATCTACGTGAAGGTCGAGCCCCCGGGCACCTACCGTCTGAGTTATCACTACCGCTAGCCCACCCAGGACAGGAACCTTGTTTCGACATCTTTTAGCTCTCGCTTTGCTGTGTACCTCGCTGTCGGCCCAGCCCTTTCGTCCCGATGCGGCCACTTTAGACTTGCTCAATCAGGGGCGGGAAGAGGAAGAGTTGCTGCGCAGCGAGCAGGTGCGCCTTCTCAAATCGAAGTCTTTCCCTGAGGCTACGGCCGTGGGTTATGTCGTTGGCTCCAACGAATGCCTGGTGGGGACGATCCTGGTGGACGGCCTGAAGTGCTCGTTGGCCGAGGGGTCGGCCCGGGTGCTGCGCAAATATGGCTGGGAGAAAGTCACCCCAGAAGAACGCGCCCGTCTGGCTCGACTCTGGGTGGAAGAGGTGCTCCTCGGTTTCGACGAATCCATGTTGCAGTCCAAGCCGGAAGGCTTTCCGGCCAAAACGCCCTTTCAGTCCCCGGAGGTCGTGTCGATGCTTTCAGGCACGGTGCGCATTATCGCCTGGGTCCAGCAGCCCCCGGGCGCCTCATTGGGGCGGGTGTATCGGCGCAATTTGTACTGGTTTGGCCGCGAAGGTGGTCTCATGCAATCGCGCGTGCTCGAGCGCGCTCACGGCGAGTAGCCCAATTCTCGTAGGTGTGGTCCGCATAGGCCCGGGCGGCCAATCACGACAAGACTATTGAGAACTGGAGTAGCCGAGAATCTTGCTGGTCAGGCGGGGAAGCCGCGACAATTCGGGTTGCCAGGGGTGCCAGATGTGTTCCTCGCCAGCGGAATCGGACTCTGTTTCCCACCCCCAGATCTCGATCTTCAACCTGCGAAAGGTGATGTTGTGTTGGATCTGGCCGCGCAGTATCGGTTGGCCCGGGTAGCGGCTCTGGTAGGTCGCCAGGGCTTCGTGAAGCTGTTCGGCCGTGAACAGCGGTGGGGTCCACTGGCCGCGCAGAAAGGGAAAGCTCTGGCCTCGCTCGAGCAATGCCCGACCTTGCTGTCGGATGTCCAGGGCATACAGGGTCACCGTCTCGGCCGGGCGGCGCTTTTTTGCCGACGGGATCGATTCCGCCGTTCCCTGGGCGTGGGCGCTACAGTGGGCCTGTAACGGGCAGCTGTGGCAGGCCGGTCGTCGCGGGCTGCAGCAGGTGGCTCCCAGTTCCATAACCGCTTGAGTGAAGTCGCCCGGGTTCTGGCGGGGAATGAGCGGTTCGGCGATCTGGCGCAGTTGGCCCATCAGTTTCGCCGATCCGGCTTCTCCGCCAATGCCAAAGAATCGGCTGAGTACCCGCACCGCATTGCCGTCCAGCGCCAGCGCGGGGGTTTGAAAGGCGATGCTGGCCACGGCCGCAGCGGTGTACTCTCCAACTCCAGGCAGCTGTCTCAGTTCCTCGACCGATTGTGGAAAGGCGCCTCGGGCCACGATGGCCTGAGCGGCTCGTTGGAGGTTTTGGGCGCGTCGGTAGTAGCCCAATCCGGCCCAGTGCTCGTAAACGTCGGCCAGTGGGGCGCTGGCCAGGCTCTCGGCATCGGGAAAGCGCCGCAAGAAGGCCAGGTAATAGGGGATGGCCGTTTCTACTCGAGTTTGCTGCAGCATGACCTCGCTGACCAGAATGGCGTACGGGTCGCATGTTCTCCGCCAGGGTAGATCGCGGTGTTCCCGGCGGTACCAGTCCAGTAAAGCGGAAAAGGGTTGAAGGTAGCCATTTGGCGGGGTTTCTCGAAGTTGCGCAACGGGCATTTGCTGCGCTTCGGTCGGGCCAGAAAGGCCCCTTTCTCCGGTTTCAAGAGGTCCCGGGCGAGAATAAAGAGAAACCCTCGACACTCACCGGAAAGGACTACCATGGACGGCCTTACGCACGACGGCATTCTCGAGAGCGGTATGCTCTCCATCGACGATTTGCTTCACCTGATGGTGGAGCGCGGCGCATCCGACCTTCACCTGAAGAACGGCAGCGCCCCGATGATCCGTATCGACGGCGAACTTACGCCCGCCACCTACGAAATTTTGACGCCCGAGAGCGTCCGCGCGATGGTAGAGAGCATCCTCACCGACGAGCAGAAGGCCAAGTTCATCGCCGAAAAGGAGTTGGACCTCGCCTACAGTGTCCCCGGTCTTTCCCGCTTCCGCGTGAATATCTACCTGCAGCGCGGGTCGTGGGGGGCGGCACTGCGAGTGATTCCCGCTCGTCCGCTCAGTCTCGACGAGCTGAAAATGCCTCCCATTTTGAAAGACCTGGCGCTGCGACCCCGCGGATTGGTTCTGGTGACAGGACCCACCGGCTCGGGTAAGTCCACGACGCTGGCCGCGATGATCAACCACGTCAACGAGAATCGCCGCTGTCACATCGTCACCATCGAAGATCCCATCGAGTTTCTCCACAAAGACAAGAACTGTGTGATCAGCCAGCGCGAAGTGGGCTTTGATACTCACAGCTTCACCATGGCCCTGAAGCACGTCTTGCGACAGGATCCGGACGTGATTCTCATCGGCGAAATGCGCGACCTGGAGACGACGTCGATCGCGATCTCCGCTGCCGAAACCGGTCACTGCGTGTTCGCCACCCTGCACACCAACAGTGCCGCCACGACCGTCGACCGTGTGATCGACATTTTTCCGCCTCACCAGCAGCAGCAGATTCGAATGCAGCTCTCCGTGACGCTCGAAGGTGTGCTCTGTCAAACTCTTGTCCCCAAGGCCAAGGGCGGTGGGCGCGTCATGGCCATGGAGTTGATGCCGGTGACTCCAGCTATCCGAAACATCATTCGCGAAGGCAAATCCCACCAGATCCCCAACGCGATTATGTCGGGCGCCCAATATGGCATGCAGTCGCTCGATATGGCGCTCAGAAACCTCTACCAACAGGGGCTGATCACCTACGAGGATGCGGTTGCCAAGTGCACCAGTCCGGAAGAATTCAACCGTCTCATCTCGGGCGGCGCTGGGGGCGGGGGCCAGGCGGCGCCGGCTGCCCAACCCGCTCCTCAAGGCAGGTAAGGCCTGCCCCAAGGCGAACGGCCAGCTTTTCAGGGCCTTGCCCTGGCATTGCAGTTGTAGGATGGGTCTGAGAGAGATATGAACGTAGAAGAGCTCTTTATGGCGATGGTGGAGAAGCAGTGTTCTCACCTCCACCTGGTGCCGGGTAGCCCGATTCTGATGCGGAAAAAGGGAGAACTGGTTCCCATCGACGGCTACGTGCTATCGCCTCAGGATACCCAGGCGGTGGCCGATACGGTGATGAGTGAGCAGCTGCGTTACGAGTTCGACCAGAACAACCAGACCGACTTTGCTTTCTCGGTGCCCGGACTGTCGCGTTTCCGCATCAACTGTTTCCGCCAGCGTGGGTCGGTGAGCGTGGTGATCGCTACCAACCCGCCGGCACCGCCGACCATTGAGGAACTCGGTCTGCCCGAGCATTTTCGCAACAACGTGCTGGAGGCTCAGTCCGGCTTGATCGCGATTACCGGTCCGCGCGGCGCAGGCAAGGCTCATACTCTGGCGGCGATCGTCAATTATCTGTTGGAGAATCGCTCCAGCAACATCGTTTCTATCGAGAATCCCATCGATTTTCTCCACAAGAATCGCAAAGGAGCCATTGCTCAGCGCGAGATTGGCACCGATGTGCCCAACTATGAAGCTGCTCTCAAGGCGCTTCCTTTCCAGGGGGCCGACATCGTCGTCATCACGGGCGTCGATGAGTTTATCATCGTCGACCGGGTGCTCAATCTGGCGGCCAGCGGTAGTCTCGTGATCTGCACGACCAGCAGCCCGACGGCCACCGTGTTGTTGGAGAAGCTCATCGACCTCTATCCACCGAACCTGCATCAGCAGGCGCGAACTCTGATGTCGGTCGGTTTGCGTTGCGTCCTGGCTCAGACCCTGTGTACCAAGGCCTCTGGCGATGGTCTGGTGCCGGCCTTCGAGTTGCTGCTGGCCAACCCCACCGTCAAGGGCTTGCTGCGCGAAGGCAAAATGGCTCAGATTCAAACTCTGATGGGTACCCAGGGACGCGAGGTTGGCATGACTACCCAGGAACTGTCCTTGCGCAATCTGGTCAAGAAGAATCTGATTACCGAGCAAGAGGCGTTCAACCGCTCCACCAATCCCGAGGCCTTCAAGAAGATTCTGGCGCTGCCTTACTGACATGCTCGACATCAAGCTTATCCGCCAGGACTCCGAGCCGTTCAAGAACGACTTGCAACAGCGCGGAGGTGATCCGCGCCAGATCGATCAGATTCTCGACTACGACCGTTTGCGGCGTGAGATGATCACGCTTTCAGACGAACTCAAGCAGAAACGCAACCTGGTCTCCCGAGAGTTGGGTCAGAAGAAGAAGGCCGGCGAAGATATTTCCGAGGCGGCCGCCGAAATGCGAGCCCTGGGCGATGAAATCGACGAGCTCGACCGCAAGAAACAGGAGCTTGAGGCGGCTCAGATCGAGCTCTTGGAACGCCTTCCCAACCCGGC
The DNA here is from genome assembly GCA_964649085.1 of uncultured Burkholderiales bacterium. Taxonomy (GTDB): domain Bacteria; phylum Vulcanimicrobiota; class Xenobia; order Xenobiales; family JADMJV01; genus JADMJV01. The sequence continues at coordinate 50,794 of CAZYPN010000003.1, forward strand.
CAGCCCTGATGTGCCTCTCGGAAAAGACGACAGCGCCAACGTAGAGATTCGTCGTTGGGGTAAGATCGAGTCCCCTCAGCCCGCCCCCAAGGCCCATTGGGACCTTGGAGAAGAACTGGATATCGTCGATTTCAAGCGGGCGGCCAAGATTTCAGGCTCGCGGTTTTGGGTGCTCAAAGGGGCCGGCGCGCGGCTAGAACGGGCTATCGCCAGTTATTTCCTCGACATCCATACCCAACAGCACGGCTATACCGAGATTATGCCGCCCGCTCTGGTGCTCGGCACGGCCCTGTATGGAACCGGTCAGCTGCCGCGTTTTGGCGAGGATCTTTTTCGCTGTGAAAATAGCCAACTGTATCTCATCCCCACCTCCGAGGTGCCGATCACCAATTTGCACGCCCAGGAGATTCTCGAGTTCGAGCAACTGCCGATCCACTACGTAGGCTATTCCCCCTGTTTTCGCTCCGAAGCTGGGGCTGCCGGCAAGGATACCCGAGGTCTGATTCGCGTTCACCAGTTCCACAAAGTGGAACTTGTGAAGATCTGCGCGCCCGAGCATTCCTATCAGGAACTGGAAAACATGGTGGCCGATGCCGAGCGGGTGCTGCAGGGCCTCGAACTGCCCTATCGAGTGGTGAAGGTCTGTCTGGGAGATCTGGGTTTCACAGCGGCCCTGAAGTACGATTTGGAGATCTGGTCACCGGCGCAGCAGCGCTGGATTGAAATTTCCTCTTGCTCCAACTGCACCGACTTTCAGGCTCGCAGGGCTGGCATTCGCTTTCGCCGCAACCCCAAGGCTTCGCCTGAGTTTTGCCACACGCTAAACGGTTCTGGCCTGGCGGTTGGACGAACCCTGGTGGCCATCATGGAGAACTTCCAGGATGCCGAAGGCAACCTCGTGATTCCGGCTGCCCTGCGGCCCTATCTTGGGGGAATCGAAGTTCTCCGACGTCCCCAGTGACGAGTCCCTGGGGGGCACCCGGCGAGTCGCTGCCGGCGGGTCCACCGGTCGATCCCAAACTCCATTACGATGTGGTGGCCGTAGGGGCCTCGTTGGCCAATCTGTTCTTGCTCTTGCGTTTGTCCGAGCACGGTTGCCGCACGGCGCTGCTGGCTCCCCCGATGGCTCCCCAGAGCAGTTGCGATCTTGGAGTGACCTGGCCAGGGCTTACCGAACATTGGGGCATCCTCTATCCCGATCTGGGTCGGCAGGCAGAGGCCATGGTGCGCTTGTTTCAGGAGTCGAATGCGCTGCTCGGCGCGCACGGAACGGTGAGGGGGGGTGCAGTGCTCCAGTGCGCCAGCAATCCTACCGAATTTCAAGAGTTGGCAGCTGAGCTCTCCTGGCTCAACCGTCTCTGGCCCCGCCGGCTGATGGGAGCAGCGCCTGCCACCAACTACTTTCCGCTGCTGAAAAGTGAAGGTGCCGCCTTTGTCCCCGACTGTCTTTCCTTGCATCCGCGGCAATACCGGGAACACCTGCTCGGCACCCTGGCAGCGCGAGGCTGCTCCATGGTAGAGATGACGTTGCCGTTCTCGCTTCTAGAATCGGCTGATGTCACCGTTGAATGGGGGTCTGGCTGTGCTCTGCGAAGTGAGCTGGTGGTGGTCAGCGCTTCGTTGGCAAGCCTGGAGCTCCTCGGTTCGCCGCGCCCCTGGCTGGTGCCCATGAGTGGAACGGGTTATCGCTTTTCTCGACCCCAGGAACCCTGGAACCAGAGTCTGGTTGCTGTCGAGACCCAGCGGGGTCATCTGATGCTCGCCCCTCATCCCGACGGCAGCTGGCTGGCCCTGGCTCTGGCTCCAGCTGGGGGAGAGTCGGATGAAGGCTATCTTGGTTGGTTTCTGCGCGAGCTCGACGAGGGGTTTGGACTGCGCAACCCCGACGAGAGCTGGCCTTTGCGCTTTTGCAGTACGGTCGACGGTCTGCCCCTCGTGGGGCCCCTGCCGGGCGCCCAAAGGACCTGGCTATGTGCCGGACTGGGCAGTCGCAGCTGGAGCTGGGGACCGGCCTTAGGAAGCGAAATGGCACGAGTTCTGCTGGGCGAAGGCTCGGAGTTGCTGTCGGAGTTGCCCGCTCTGCGGCCTTCTCGTTGGCTGGGACGGCCAGGCCGCTAGCGACTGAACCACTCTTTAGGCAGGCTCGAGGGTTCTCCGTCGGGGCCGATGATCTCGATAATTTCCGAGCAGATCCCCCGGAACTCCTCAAAAAGCTCGGGATCGAAGTGGCGATTGCCGTTCATCTCGTCCATGATGGCCAGAGCCTTGGCCGGGCCGAAGGCCTTGCGGCTGCCGTCCTTGTTCAGACGGTAGACCCTTGGAGTCGTGAGTGCACTCCAGACGTCGGCGATGGTCATAATGCGGGCCAGGAAGGGAATGTCCTTGCCCGCCAGATTGTCGGGATAGCCGCTGCCGTCGAACTTCTCGTGGTGGGCCCGCACGATGGAGGCCAGCTCGTCCATGCCCGGGATGTCGTGGAGGAACTCGGCTGACCAGGCCGCGTGCTTTTTCATGATGGCAAATTCATCGTCGGTCAGTTTGCGCGGAGCGTTGAGAATGCACTCATCCACGTAGATCTTGCCGACGTCGTGAAGCTCGGCCCCGATTCGCGTATACTCCTGCTCTTTCCAACCGAGCTTCAGTCGGTAGACGATCTTCAGCGCCATATCGCGCACGTCGAGCGAGTGTCGGTAGGTGTAGTTGTCTTTGCGGTCAAGCGCCAGCACCATCATGCGGAGAATGGAGAGCTGGCTGTCGACCTTGACCTCGGTAAACTTGCGAATGTTCTTTTCCAGAGCGGCCACCACCCGGGGGTTGTAGACGGTTCCCGAGTCGCGGTGGATTCTTTGTAGCGCCGCTTCCATTCCCAGGTCGTGGTAGCCGGCGCTGGCGAACGTCAGGTAATCGTCGGCGACGCGCAGAATTTGTGCCTCTAGCGGCATATCCTGATAGCTGGGCATCCCCAGCTTGGCCAGAAAGTTGACGGCCTGGAAGAGGCTGGGGTTGGGCTCCAGGATGGCCACCGAGGCCTCAAAGACACGGGTGAATTTCTCGGTCTCCTCGGGGCTGAGTTCGCTTCCCGAGCGTTGACGTTCCACCAGTTCTCGGGGCAGCGATACCTTGCCGATTTCGTGCAGATAACCGGCGAAGAGAATCTCTTCCGAAACCATGGGACAGAGCATCTTGCTCATCTCGCGGGCCAACTGGCCGCACTCCTTGCAGTGCTCGACCTGGATTCGGCCACCTGCGGCCTCATTCAGCTTCATCAGAAGTTCTAGCGACGAGTAGTCGAGCGTAAACGAGCGGCTGGCGCGGAACTTGTCCTTGGCCTCGGGGGAGGCCGCGCTGTCGAGCAGTGAGACACGCTCCGAAAGGAGGCGGTTCATCTTCTCTGCCAGTGCCGGGATCGTGCGGGTCAGGCTGGTAAAGTCTTCGCGGTTGAGCACCAGCGCACACACGTCCGAAAGTGCTTTGACGGTGGCCGTGCGAGGCTGGTCGATCAGCAAGGCCATCTCGCCGAACCCTTCGCCCTCCCCGAGTTCGCTTAGAACCATTTCTTCGCCAAGCTGCTGCTTGGACACGCGCACCGTGCCGCGACGGATCAGAAAGAAGGAGTCGCCCAGGCTGCCTTCTTCAAAGATGGATTCACCCACCGCATAGTTACGCTGCTGAAGACGCTCGGCAATCGATTGAATAACCTCGGCTGGCAGACTGTAGAAGAGGGGGTTGTTGGCGATGAAACCCTGGACGCTTGCGTCGGTCGTCAAACTGCTCTCGAGCACGGCTCTTCCTTGGTGGGCGGGGAGAATCTAGAAATCCCGCTACCTAAGGGGCGTTCCCGAGCAGGGGGGAGATTCCTACCGGAGGTTGGCGGAAATTGGAGATCCAGAGTAACAAATCGGGGGGGTTGCCCCCCCCGATTCTCTCGTCTCAGTCGTTGTTCAGGCGTCGAATGACGCCGATGACTCTGCCAACGATCGAATCCTGATAGCTCTCGTTCGATCTCTGTGGTGCATCGTTCCAGCGGGTCAGGCGAAATTCCTGACCTTGCCGTGCCAGCACCAACTCGCCCTGGTGGGGGCCGTTGTTCCGGTTCACGATGACGAGGTCGCCGGGCACGATATTCTCGTTTCCGTAAGTCTCCTTGATCGGATACAAGAAAGATTCGTGATCACCGACCAGTTCGAGAGGCAGAGAGATCGTCTTTTTGGGACCATCTTGCTGCAGGGGGTCGGACACTGGAATCTCCACCATCCGAACTCCCGCCACCCGGGGACCATCCAGCAATTCGATACTGCGAGGCTTGGAGGGATTGCGGCGTAAAAAGCCTTTGGTCTCCAAGCTCCTCAAGTGGCTGTGAACAGTAGAACTCGAGGACAAGCCCACCGCTTCACCTATCTCACGAATCGAGGGGGGGAACCCTCGAGATATCACAGACTCGCGGATGTATTCGAGGATCTGCTGCTGGCGTCGACTGAGACGAGTCTTACTCTGAGTAGATCCGGGCATCGCTGCCTCCCTCCTGGGCCTGTGGTTTGTGGAGTATAGCACAGCGCTATATGGCACGCAATCAAGCAAAGGCGAACTTTCGTTCTCCTCTCGAGCGTTTCTATACTACAGGTATAGTTCAATTCACCTTGACTTGGCAGGAAATCGACCAGGGGTTCGCTAGCTACGACCTCGTGGGTTTTTTTTGGCCTCCGGCAAAATTTTCTCACAGTATGGAAAATATTGCCTTCAGGTAGATCGGGTTGAGAGAATAATCTTGAAGAAAAAGTGGAAACAAATTCGAAACAAAAATAGCAAAGCCCGTAGTTATCGGGCTTTGCTATCGTTCAGTCGAAGTCGGGAATCAGGTCTGCTTCCGACTTTTCCTCCGCTTTCCACCTCGCTCGCTGCGATTCCTTTGTTGGCTCAGGGCCTGCCTCATCGTCTCTAAAGAGCGCGCCTGCAGGCGTGAGACGTGCATCTGACTGATATTCAGCACCTTGGCAACCTCGCTCTGGCTGCGGTTCTCAAAGAAGCGCAGATACATGAGCAGTCGCTCTCGGTCGGGCAGGCTCGAGAAGGCTCGGTGGAGGGCCAGTCGGTCTTCCACCTGCTCAAGCTGGAAGTCGTCGCGCCCCAGGTAGTCGAGCAGGCTGCTGGTCTTGCGACTGTCGTCGGCGTCCAGTTCGCTGTCGATGGAAAGCAGGTTGTACGACTGTCCCAGTTCCTGTGCTTCCAGCACGTCCTCGGGGTTGACTTCGAGCTTTTTGGCGATTTCGTCCGCCGTTGGAACCCGTCCCAGAGCAGAGGTCAATTCCTCGGTGGTCTTGGCCACCGAAGCATTGAACTCTTGGAGGCGCCGAGGCACCTTGATGGCCCAGCCCTTGTCGCGGAAGTGGCGCTTGATCTCGCCCACGATGGTAGGCGTCGCGTAGGTCGTAAACTCGGTTCCGCGCTCGGGATCAAAGCGTTCGATCGCCTTGATCAGACCCAGGCATCCGACCTGCACGAGATCTTCGAGGTTTTCCCCGCGGTTGCTGAACTTGCCCGCCAGGTAGCGCACCAGGTTCAAATGCTGCGCGACCAGCTCGTCTTTGACCTGGGGTTCTTTCTTCTCCGCGTAGGCGGCCAGCAGTTGCCGGGCCCGCTCGCGGTCCCAGCGGGACTCGCCGGACTTCTCCTCAGTCATCTCGGACAAGGGATCTCTTCTTCAACCGAAGGCCCGGCGGCGACTTGGTTTCCTGGACTTCGTCCATCAGAGAGTTGATCAACACCAGACCAATCTCTTTCCATTCCAGGTCAGCCTGGTCGTCGGCATCTTCTTGGTCGATTTCCCCCATGGCCTGCACCCGCAGGTCCAGTTCCTCACCGTCAATGTTCCACTGAATCTCGATGTCCTGAGCTCCCAGATTGAGCAGGTGTCCGCAGGCCTCGGTGACCACCAGTTTGAGGTCTTCCGACTCCTCGTGGTCGAGTTCGAGGCGATGAGCGATACCGGCCGAGGCCAGTCGCACCACCCCCAGAAACTCCGGTTCTGCGGGCAGGCGCAACTGGATATTCCATTGCTTGTCTTCTGACACGAGGTCTCGCTAACCGGCGTTGGCGAGAATTTGCAGCGCCTCGTCCTCGTCCTTGAAGATTTCAAAGATTTTGACCAACCCCGTGATGTTGAAGATTTTCTTGATCTGGGGATTGGTGCAGACAAGCAGAATCCGGCCGTTGTGTTCACGGACCTTCTTCAGGGCTCCGATCAGGACACCCAGTCCCGTGCTGTCGATGTAACGCACGCCCTCAAGGTTGATCACCAGCTGATAATGACCCTTTTCGATCAGTTCATTGATGGTCTCCTTGACCCGAGGAGAGGTGTAGACATCGATTTCGCCCTGAACCTCGACGGCCTGGGCTTTCTCATTCAGCACCCGGGTGTTGACCTTGATATCCAATGTAGAATCCTCCTGTTGACTCCTGCCCGATCCTTTGAGCGGCGATGGCCCTGCGTCGAGCATGGGGACGGACCTGCGGGAAGTCCGAATAGCCTGTCGCGGCTTCGACCGGAGGTATGGGATTCCTCCCGCTCAGGCTCCTCTTAAGATTCGACCCGGGTCGAGTTGTGAGGCGTCGCGAGCCGGAAACCAGGCGGCTGCAAGCGCCACCATAGGGGCAAATCCGAGAGGGATCAGCAGGTTGAGCAGGCCTGGCCGAAAGAGTTGGAAATGGCCGATCGCCATGGGCAGTCCACTGCTCACGATGGCCTGCAAGCTGAATCCTGCCGCCAGTCCCACCACCAGTCCCAGAGAAGAGCCCTGCAGGCCCAGCCAGAGGGCCCGCAAGAGATATACCTTCAGGATGTCGCTTCGGGTAGCCCCCAGGCTGCGATAAAGCCCGATGTCCTGGCGTTCCAGCTGCACCTTAACGTTGAACCCACTGGCGATGCCCACTCCGGCCACCATGAGGATGGCCCCTGCGAAGGCACTGGCCAGCAATTGTAGATAGAAGGTGGCCTGACCGATCTTTCTCATGGTGCCCAGGTCGGGAGCAGCCAGGCTCAGGGCTTCCAGGCGGCTCAATACGGCGGCCAGGTCGGTGTCGGGAGACAGTTCCAGAGTCAGGGTGTGATATTCGACCTTCTTCCTGGTGTTGCGCAATACCCAGTCCAGGGGAACCGCCGGGCCGTTGACGCCCAGCTGGTCGCTAACGCCGACGATCGTGCAGCGAACGTCGAAGCTCGGACCGGGGGCAAAGCTGGAGCTGCCGATTCGCAGTCGAAAGTGTTTGCCCAGTAGCGCCTGTTCATTGAGGTTGGGCAGGTTGGTGTGGGCCGAGATGCCGGCATTGATCACGTCCAGCACGGCCTGAGGCAGCACCACCGGGACTTCGCCCGAGGCAGTATCGACAAATTTACTGGCGTCCGGGATCTGGGGGGTCACCTGTTCCGGATCCACGCCTTCGAGTACCATGTCGGTGACCAGTGATTCACCCATGTGTGAGGCAAAGAGTTGACAGGGGCCTGGGTAGTGGGCCTGGCGGTAGACCTTCAGGACTCCGGGAATGCGAGCGCAGGCCTGGACGTGTTCGTCGTTCAGGTTGCCCCCTAACTGTAGGGGGCCCAGTTGGGTGCGCGCGCTGCTGACCCGAATTCGATTGGGCACCGAGCCTCCGACCCTCTCTTTGAGCCACTCGCCAGCCCCTCGGGCAAAGCCGGTCAGCACGATCCAGGTGGCGATTCCGAAGATGAGGCCAAAGAGCAGGGGAAAGGTTCGAGCCGGTGACTGACCGGGGTCCTTTAAGGCGAGGTTGGCCAGAGATGCAGTTTTCATCGGCCTTCCAATCGCCCGTTCTCGAGGCGATACACTTCTTCTACCCCTTGCAGCAGAAATTCGTCATGGGTTACGACCAGCATGCTCAATCCCTGCTCTCGCTGGGATTGCAGCAGGCTCAAGACACGTTCGGCGCTGGCTGCGTCCAGATTGCCGATGGGTTCATCGGCGAGCAGCAGGCGCGGCCGATTCATCAAGGCCCGAATCAAGGCCAGGCGCTGGCGTTGTCCTCCCGACAACTGGCGCACAGGGGCCGCCAGAAACGGAGACAGTTCCAACACGTCCGCCATGGCTCGAGCCCGTTGCTCGCCTTCCTTGAGATCGAGTTCCGAGAAGTAGAGTGGAAGCAGCAAGTTGTCCAGGGCGGTGCGCTCGGCCTGGAGATGGAAGTGTTGAAAGGCGGTTCCCACCACCAGTTGGCGATGGCGCGAAAGTCCTCGATCGTCCAATCGACCGAGATTCTCTCCAGCCACCCAAACCTCTCCCCGCGTGGGCATTTCGAGCCCGGCGATCATGTGGATCAGGCTGGTCTTGCCCGAACCCGAGGGACCCACCAGAGCTGCCCAGCAAGGATCCTCGAGGCGGAAATCGAGGTTCTGGAAGAGCGGCGGCTGCTCGGGATGAAACTGGAGCGCCAACTGGCGCAGTTCGATCAGCGGGGCTCCCACAGAAATTGCGGCCGGGCCGACGGTCGTTGCAATTCCAGGCGAGGCCGCATGGCCTCCCCGTGGGCCAGCAGGAGTTCTTGCCAGCCTTTCGCCGGCACGAATCGAAGAATGCGTGCCTTGGGTGCCCTGGCGCGCTGGCGAATTTCGGCGTAGGCTTCGGCGTCGTAGCCCACCTGGTCGACCAACTTCTGCTTCAGGGCTTCCTGGCCCGTAAACACTCGTCCGTCGGCGAGGGCGCGAACCTGGGCCGGGGTCAGCTTACCCTTGCGGCCCTCGGCCACGATGCTGGTAAAGCGCCCCCACATCTCCGTCACCAGGGCCTGGAAGAGGGCCCGTTCCTGGGGTTTCATCTTGCGATAGGGAGAGCCCATGTCTTTAAAGGATTCTTTGCCTTGGTCGTTGAGCGATTTGACCACGTTGACGTCCACCCCAAAACGTTCCATCAGTTCGGAAATTTCGTAGAACTGAGAGATCACTCCGATGGAACCGGTGATGCTGGTGGGATGAGCCACGATATGGTCGGCCGCCATGGCGACATAGTAGCCGCCCGAGGCGGCTACGTCTTCAAAAAGGGCTACCACCGGGACTTTCTTGCTGGCTTTGAAGCGTTTCAGTGCCTCGTACATTCGATCGCTGGTGGTAACCCCACCCCCGGGGCTATCGATGACGAGCAGGATTCCCTTTAAATCGGGCTCCTTGTCGAGCCTTTTCAGCAGTTTGACCAGGCCGCTATAGCTTCCCTTGCCAGGACTGTCGCTCGGGGGTTCCATGATCATTCCCTGAATCGGCACAATGGCGATGAACTCTTTCTCGCTGCTTTCGCCGTCGACGAGTTGAGGGGTAAAGCCGCCGCTTTCCTGCTGATTCGAGTTGGCACCCATCACCGCCAGGCCGAGCAATACGTTCAACAGGCACGACAGTCCCCAGCCAATGGCGCAGACGACACAGAGAAAGAACCACAAGCGGTTCGGCGGTCGGGTGGTGGGCTCGGGGTCAGCCACGGAAGAGAGCCGTCAAGAAAAAGATGAGGTTGGCCGGGCGCTCTGCCAGGCGCCGCATGAAGTAAGGATACCAGTCGCTGCCAAAGGGGACGTAGACGCGCACTTGATAGCCCTGGCGCTGCAGCTCGAGCTGGCGCTCACGGCGGATGCCGTAGAGCATCTGGAATTCGAACTTGTCGGCGCTCAGGCCGTATTCTTCAGCGGCTTTGAGGGTGGCCTGGATCACCTCCTCGTCGTGGGAGGCGATGGCCGGGTGATGTCCCGATTTGATCAGATCGTGCATCAGGTCGATCATGTTGCGGGTGACTTCGGCCCGCTGTTGGTAGGCTGCCGAGGGGGGCTCGGCATAGGCCCCCTTGCACAGGCGGATCTGTCCTCCCAGGCGATTTAGGGTGGCGATATCGGACTTGCTGCGGCGCAGATAGGCCTGGATCACCACGCCCACGTTCGATTTCTGCTGGCGCGCCCGACGAAAGACTTCGAGAGTGGCTTCGGTGTAGGCGGAGCCTTCCATGTCGATGCGCACAAAGATGCCGTAGCTTTCGGCCCGCTCCAGGATTTGCAACAGGTTGGCCAGGGTGCCTTCGACGCCCTGGTCGAGCCCGAGCTGGGTGAGCTTCAGGGAGACGTAGCAGTCGAGTTGAGACTGATGCACGCGGTCGAGCATGACCAGATAGTCACGGGTTGCCTCGGCCGCAGCATCCGAGCGGGAGACGTTTTCACCGAGCAGGTCGAGGGCGACCTGCAGGCCTTGCTGGCGCAAGCCGCGGGTTACTTCCAGGGCTTCCTCCAGGGTTTCTCCGGCGACGTAGCGGCGAGCCACCCGCCGAGCCAGGGGAAAGTGGAGCACGGCGTGACGAACCCAGCGACTTTGGGAGAGGAACAACAAAAAATGGCGCAGCATGGGCGGGAACTTACCTACCCGGGGGCAGGCTCCTGCATCCCCTGGTCGGGCAGATACACGCGAAAGCGCGTGCCTTGCGGGGGTTGGCTCTCCAGCTCTACCGTGCCTCCGTGCAGTTCCACCAATCTCTTGGTGATGGCCAGGCCCAGGCCGCTGCTGTCGCGACGCCGGTGATTGGAGGCCCGGGTGAAGAGGTCGAAGACCCTGACCTGATCTTCGGGGGCGATTCCGATGCCGCTATCTTCGACGACGATCACAACCCCACCCGATGCGGGTTCGCGGCCCGCCGTGACGGCTACCCAGCCGCCCTCACGGTTGTATTTGATCGCGTTGGATACCAGGTTGCTCAGTACCTGGCGAAGCCTGACAGGGTCGGCCCGGCAACTCAACTCAGGGGGGATTTCGGCGGGCCTCAGGGTGACTTTCTGCTGCTGGGCGAACTCCTGGAACTCTTCCAGCACTTGATCGACCGCTTCTGCCAGAGGGCAGGTTTCGGGCTCAACCCGCATCGCCTGCATGCCCAGGCGCGCCAGGTCGTGCAGGTCGTTGGTCAGGTTCGACATGTGGCGAGCACTGTCGACGATGCCTCTGGCCAGCATCTGCATCTTGGGATCGGCGGCCTTGCGCTGCAACAGCTGTGAATACGACATAACTCCCTGGATGGTGTTGCGTAAATCGTGGGTCACCACGGCCAGGAACTCGTCTTTGATGCGGTTGGCTTCGCGTTCCTCGTCGAGGCGGCGTCCGCGCTCGATCATGGAAGCGATGTAGCCGGCTGCCAGTTCGAGAAGCTCCAGGTCACTTTCCAGGTAGGCATAGGGTTTCTTGCACCAGAACTGGAGAAGGCCAAAGCTCTGGTGGTGGTCGAGCAGGGGCACAGCCATCACCGAGCGCAGCGGCGCCTGTTCGGGCTGGCGCAGCAAATCGTGGCTGGAAGGGAACCGCTTCTCGTGGTGCAGGTCTTCGACCAGCAGGCTGCGGGCGTGCAGATGCACGTATCCGCTCAGCGTATCGCGAACCGGAATCCGCGTGACGTCCTCGCCTTCCGCGCCCTTGGCGCGAAAGCTTGCGGCGACTTCCAGCACGTCCTCTTCGTTGTTGGAGAAGAGGATGAAGGCCTGGTCCACCGGCATCAGGGGCCGCAGAGAGGCCAGAACGCATTGCAGAATGCTGTCGGGTTCATCGGCGTTTCCCAGCCGTCGTACCAGGTTTACCAGGCTGTCGAGGCGGTGGGGAGAGGGGGTTGCTCCGCCGCGGCGCACGCGTTGAGGGGCCAGGTGGCGCATGAAGTAGTTCATGAGGTTGTGATAGGAAAACAGGCCAGCCAGTCGGCCCTGGTCGAGCACGGGCAGGCAGCTATAATTTTTCAGTTCGGCCATGGCGGTCTCCAGGCCGTCGTGAACCTCCAAGGGCTTGACCCAGGTGATGTGCTGGCGGGAAGGCGAGGCGGCCAGGGCCGGATCGAGCGAGCCCTCGGCCAGGTATTGCACCAGAAAGGGGGCGCTTAGCAGGCCCACGAAGGTCTGGTCTTCCAGGACAGGCAGGTGGCGCACGCGATGACGAATCATGGTCGCAAGCGACTCCTCAAGGGGAGTGTCCGCACCCGTGATCACAGGGTCTCGGGTCATCCATTCTGCCACAGCCATCGGCGCCGTGTTCCACGGCCCGAGGCCGACTCCTGGATCGGGAGGAACGCTGGCCAGTAGTGCACTTACCGCCCCCAGGCGGTCGGCAACGGTCGTCCACGAGGGGCGCGAGTTAACCTATTCCTACCTTGACCTTCAGCCTGAGAAGCCGCGTTGGTCAACTCCGGTTTTGTTTGTTCACGGGGCTGCCGGGCATCTGGCCCAATGGGCCCCGCAGATCGACTATTTTTCTCAGCGCTGTCGGACGATTGCCCTCGACCTTCGCGGTCACGGGCAAAGCAGCCAGCCCGAGTGGGCCGAGTACCAGGCCGAAGAGTTTTGCGAGGATATGCGCCTGCTGCTCGAGCACCTTCAGGTTCAGGGTCCGGTGGCGGTGGTGGCCCACTCCTATGGAGGGGCTGCCAGCACCCTGTTTACCATTCGCTACCCGGAACGCGTAGAGCGTTTGGTGTTGCTGTCGACCACGGGCAAGTTGAAGGTTCGCACCAGTATTTTGCTCTTCCTGAAGCTCCCCGAAGGCCTGCTCAACCCGGTGCAGAGAGCTTTTCATCAGCGGGTAGGGGCGCCGGCTCACGTGCTTAAAAAGCTGGTGCCCAACGTGGGGCGCTGGAACGGCTGGGATCAGTATCCCAAAATTCGGGTGCCTACTCTGGTGATGTGCGGCGAACTGGACCTGCTGACCCGCCCCAAGTGGGTGCGCCGCATGGCCGAACTGATTCCCGGTGCCCGCTACGAGGGAATTTCCTTCGCCTCGCATCTGCCCCAACTCGAACGCTCTGCCCGGGTCAACGAAGCACTGCAACACTTTCTGGCCGGAGGCTCCCAGGGAGTGTCGGCTTTGCTCGGAAGATAGGGCCATGTCCCAGTTCGAGATTCCCTCGCGCAACCTGTGCCAGCTCCTGATCGAGGCCCAGGCTCGCTTTCCCCGCCGGGCCGCCTGCTGGAGTCAGCGGGGGTCGCTCAACTACGAGCAGTTGCTGCAAGAGGTGCGAGCCCTGGCCGGTCTGCTGCAATCGTGGGGAGTCCAGCCCGGCGATCGCGTCTTCTTGCTGCTGCCCAACTGGCCTCAGTTCCTGATCGGCTGTCTGGCCATCTGGTGGGTGGGTGCGGTTCCGGCTTTGAGCAGTCCGCTGATCCCTCCCGCCATGCTGATCGAGCAGCTGCGCAAGGCTCGCCCGCGGGTGGTGATCTGTTCCAACCGATTGGAGCCGGAGCTGGCTGCCAGCATTCGCGGCCTGGGGGTTGAGCAGATTCTCTTGACTTCGGGGCGGGAATACCTGCGCTCCCAGGTCGGCTGGCTGTTCCGGCGTTCACCCTCGCGCGCGCCGATGCCCGGGGGCGTTCATCGCTGGAGGGCTTCCCTTCGTGAAGCCCTTCCCAGCGCCGCCATGGTCGAGGTGGGGGGAGAACATCCGGCAGCCTTGCTGTTCTCGGGAGGCACCACCGGTATTCCCAAGGGGGTGGTGCTGTCTCACCGTGCCTTGTGGGCCAACACTCTGCAACTGGAGGCCTGGGACAGCGACCTTCAGCCTGGCAAAGAGCGTCTGCTGGCGGCGCTGCCGCTGGCCCATGCTTACGGGTTGACCGGGGTTTTGTTGCTGGGAATGCGCTCGGGGGCCACCTTGATTCTCAGCAGTTCGCTGCAGCCCGATCATCTGGCCGAACTGGCCTCTCGCCTGCGACCGAGCCTGTTTCCCGGCACCCCGGCCCTTTACGCCGCGCTGCTCAATCTGCCCAATTTGCGCAGCTATCGCTTCGATTCCATCCGCCTTTGCGCCTCGGGCTCGGCGGCACTCCCCTTTGAGGTCCAGGAAGGCTTTGAGCGGGTGACGCGGGCGCGGGTTATCGAGGGTTATGGTTTGACCGAAGCCGGCCCCGTAACTCACGCCGGCCTGCTGAAGGGCGAGCGTCGCAGCGGCTCGGTGGGCCTGGTGCTGGCGCAAACCGAGGCCGAGATTCTCGATCTGGAAAGCGGACTCGCTCAGCCGCCGGGCGAGATCGGCGAACTGGTCGTGCGCGGTCCTCAGCTCATGACCGGCTACTGGGAAGAGCCCGAGGCAACGGCCGCCTGTCTGCGCAACGGGTGGCTCCACACCGGTGACTTGGGCGTGCGCGACGAGGACGGCTTTTACTATATTCTGGGCCGCCTTACCGACTGCTGCGAGTTGGCTGGCAAGGTGGTCTATCCCCGGCGTATCGAGGAAGCCATCCATCTCCATCCGGCCATTCAGGAAGTGGCTGTGCTGGGTTGGCCGGGAGGATTTCCGCGCAGTCGACACGGTCTGGGGCTCGTCAACAGCTTGCATGCGTTCGTGGTGCCGCGTCCGGGAAAGAGTGTCTCGGCCGAGGAGCTGGCCAGCTACGTGTCGGCCCGGCTGCCCGAAGAACTGCGTCCAGGGCTGTGGACGGTGCTGCCTCAGCTCCCTCGCACGCCTTTTGGCAAGGTCAGTCGGCTCTCGCTTTACGGCGCACTGTGAGCAACCGGTTCTTGGTCGCGCGCCGAAGGAGTTGTGGGGCGAGCCCCTAAAGATGCTGACGGCCGGAGGCCGATAACCACAGGGGGTGCTTCCCATGAGTGAGATGTTGAGAGTTGCCATCGTCGGGGCGGGACCCTCGGGTTTCTACGCCGCCGAAGAGTTGCTGAAAACCTGGTCGGGGGGGCTTCAGGTCGACCTCTACGACGCGCTACCCACTCCTTATGGACTCGTTCGTTACGGCGTGGCCCCCGACCATCAGAAGATCAAGACGGTGACGGCCGCCTTCGAAAAAATTCTGCGCGACGAGCGGGTGCGTTTCTTCGGCAATGTGCGGGTGGGCGAGGCCGAACTCCAATGGATGCGCCAAGCCTATCAGGCGGTGCTCTTCAGCGTAGGGGCCCAGACCGATCGGCGCCTGGGCGTCAGCGGAGAAGACCTGGAGGGAAGCTACTCGGCCACTGACTTCGTGGCCTGGTATAACGGTCATCCCGACTATGTCGAGCGCAACTTCTTGCTCGATCAGCCTCAGGTTGCCGTGGTGGGCGTCGGCAATGTCGCGATCGACGTTGCTCGCATCCTGTTGGCCGGGCCCGAGCGACTGGCCAAAACCGATATCGCATCTCAGGCGCTGGCGGCGCTCGAACAGTCCAAAGTGCGCGAGGTGCATATCCTGGCCCGGCGCGGCCCGGCCCAGGCCGCCTTCACCAATCCTGAACTGAGGGAACTGCTGGAGATGGAGGACCTGTCCTTCGAGGTTCGCGGCGACGAACTGGCGCTTGACCCCCATAGCCGGGCTGCTCTGGATGCCGAGCCCGACAAGATGGTTAGCAAACGCCTCGAGTTGCTCGGCCAGGCCCAGCTCCGCCCGGGCGCTCCCCGCAAGCTGGTGTTGCGTTTTCTGGTTTCACCTCTGGAAGTGTTGGGCGCAGATCGAGTGCAGGGGCTCAAGCTCGGGCGCAATCAACTGAACGAGAAACTCTCGGCGGTGGCCACGGGTCAGGTCGAGGAGTTGTCGGTAGGAGCCGTGTTCCGCTCCATTGGTTACAAGGGCGAGCCTCTGGCCGGGCTGCCTTTCGATGCGGCCAAGGGCGTCATTCCCAGCCAGCAGGGCCGGGTGGAGCCCGGCATCTATGTAGCGGGTTGGATCAAGCGTGGCCCCAGCGGCGTGATCGGCACCAACAAGCCGTGTGCCAAGGAAAGCGTACATGCCCTGATGGCCGACGCCCAGGCCGGCTTGCTGCAGGCTCCCACGCGGGAGATGCCTGCCAAGCAGGCCGATTGGGTAGACTTTTCCGAATTCAAGCGCCTCGACGAATTCGAGATTGCCCAGGGCAAAGCTCTGGGGCGTCCACGCTTGAAAGTGGCCGAGCGCTCGGCGATGCTGGCCATCGCTCAGGGGCAGGCCGAAGAGTTAGCGACTCGCTGAGTCGACAGACGGGAGTGCGGTAGCAATGAAAGTAGGGATTATCGGTGGAGCCGGACGGGTCGGTTCGAACCTGGCTTTCGCCATGCAGATGGCGGGTTTGGGCAGCGAACTGGTGCTGGTCGACGCCAATGCGCAAGGGGCGGCAGGCGAAGCGCTCGACCTTTTGCACGGCGCGGCCTACACCGCCCCTCAACGGATTCGCGCCGGTGGCTACGAGGCGTTGGAGGGTGCCGATGCGGTGGTTATCACGGCCGGTTTGAGGCGCAAGCCTGACGAGAGTCGACTGGACCTGATCAATCGCAATGTGGAATTGTTCTGCGGTATCCTGAGCCAGTTGCGCAACGTGGTGGTCAGTCCGCGTTGTCATTTGATCGTGGTGACCAATCCGGTGGATATTCTCACCCAGATCGCGGCCGAGACTTCGGGTTTCCCGCGCTCTCGCGTGATCGGCCTGGGAACGGTGCTCGACACTCTGCGCTTTCGTTCGCTGCTGGCTGAGTTTTTCGGTGTGGCATCCCCCCAGTTGCAGGCCCTGATTTTGGGGGAGCACGGCGATTCGATGGTGCCGATCTGGTCGACCGCCTGTGTCGACGGGGTTCCGCTTACCAGTCTGCCCAAGTATGACCCGGGTGCCGTTATGAAAATCTTCGAGCGCACGCGCAAAAGCGGTGCCGAGGTGATTTCGCTCAAGGGTGGTGCGGGCTACGCGGTGGGAGTCGCGATCCTCGAGGTGCTCAAAGCACTGGCTTACGACACCAAGGCCGTTTTGCCGGTTTCCACCTGGCAAACCGGTGCTTACGGCCTGAAAGACATCTGTATCAGCGTGCCCACCAGGCTCGGGCGCGACGGGGTTGAGGCCTGCATCGAGATGGAACTGTGGCCCAAGGAGGCTGCGGCGCTGACCGCCTCGGGCGTGGCCCTGCGAGAAACGCTGGCCAAGGTGCAGGTCAAGGCCTGACGTGCCCGCCACCGGACCCTCCGCAGCGCTGGTCATCATCGGCCAGGAACTGCTTTCGGGCAAGGTGGCCGATCAAAACGTGTCGTTTCTCGCCGCTTCGCTCTTCGGCTTGGGGGTAGAGGTGCGGCGGGTTCTCTTCGTCGCCGACCGCTCAGAGGATATCGTCGAGGCCTTGAGTTGGGTGCAACCCCGCCACGACTACGTTTTTACCACCGGAGGCATGGGACCTACCCACGACGATGTTACGTTGGCGGCGGTGGCCCAGGCGCTCGGGCGCCCCCTGGTCCACAGCCCTAGCCTGGAGCATTTGCTAGAAGCTCTTTACGGGTTGCCAGCGGGGCCCGAGCGCACTCGCCTGAGCCGCATCCCTGAGGGTGCCGAGTTGTTCTATCCCGAGGGCGGCCGATTTCCTCAGCTCAAGGTGGAGAATGTCTATCTGTTTCCGGGTGTGCCGGCTATCGTGCGCTCGAAATTCCAGGCGATTGCCGACCGCTTTCGCAGCGACCCGATCTACTCGGAAGTGCTGGAGTTGGAGCGCAGCGAACTCGAGATCGTTTCTCTGCTCGACGCGGCGGTGGAAGCTCACCCAAAGGTTTCGCTCGGTTCCTATCCTCAGTATGAGGGAGGGAAGGAGCGAGTGATCCTGACCCTGGACAGCCGCGATCGAGGCGAACTGACCAGGGCCCTGGACACCCTGCGCCGGCTGCTGCTCTAGAAGTTCCAGTTGCTGTCGGCTTCAAACTGGGTCAGGGCTTCTTTGCCCGAGTTGTACATCACCCAGAAGCGCGGCTTCACCGACTGCTCGCCGACGATATTGTACTTCAGTTCGGAAATCTTCTTGTGACCTGCTTCGACGTCGCCGATTTCCTTGCTGACGGTATCGACGATCCGCCCGGAGCGAGAGTAGAGTTCCATCTCGATTTTCACCTTGTCGACGGCCACGTCGGTGGTGTTCTGAATCCAGATGCTGTAACGGCCGTCGCAGCTGTTCATGCCCTGGCGGCTCGAGCCGTCCTGAACAATCTTCAGCACCTTAATCGGGTGGGGTCCGGGGTCGCTTTTGCGTCGTTTGGCCTGGGCCGGTCCCAGCACAAACAGGCTCAGGGCGCAAAGTAGCAGAATGAAGTGGGGCTTGGGCATAGGGTTTACCTCCTGGGTGTATTGGGCCATTCTCCCCCGGCCCGAGGGGTTGTAACCTCCAAGCAGCGTAAGTAATTCCCCTCTGTTGACAAGCCAATAGGGTCATGTTATGAAGAACTGCGCTAAAACATGTCCCAGTCACCTGGGCTTGGGTTTGTGCGGGAGTAGCTCAGTTGGTAGAGCATCAGCCTTCCAAGCTGGTTGTCGCGGGTTCGAATCCCGTCTCCCGCTCCATGAGGTGCGCTGGAGTAGCTCAGTAGGCAGAGCACGTCCTTGGTAAGGACGAGGTCGGCGGTTCGAGCCCGCTCTCCAGCTCCATCAGGCCCTTCGAGGTGGATGGGTCTCTTTTTTTTAGTGCAAGTGAAACTCTTCCGATTGTTGCGGGTTAGACTTGTCGGTCCGCGGGAATAGGTTGAGGATATCACAGAGGAGGCGCAGCGATGGCGAGTCGGCCGGCCACGAAAAGAACGGGCGCTCGGAGAGAGCGGGGCGAGGGTAAATCCGCTCTGGTTTCGCCGGGCGGCAAAACGACGGTTCAGTCGGTCGCATCCGAGCCAGCCGGTCCGTCGGTGTGGACTTATCAGGGAATGCAGGCCTATCTGCAGCAAGTGAGGCTGGAGATGGGGCGGGTCACCTGGCCTGGCCGTCGCGAGTTGCAGGCTGCCACTGCGGTGGTGATGTTCACGCTGCTGGTGTTCGCCGGCTACCTGGGCCTCCTCGATTTCGTCCTGCGACGGATTTTTTATTAATCGAGCCGCTGGTGGGTCTGAGGAGAAGATGGATATCATGGAACAGCAAGCAGAAGATACGGTAGACGCGGTCGTCCCGCCCGAAGAGGGTGTAGTCGTCGGGGAGGAAGTTTCCCCTCAGGAGGCCGCTGCTCCCGTCGATCCTCGCGTGCAGTGGTACGTCATCCACACCTACTCGGGTTACGAGAACAAGGTGAAGGACAACCTGATGCGCCGCATCGACTCGATGGGGATGCGTGACCGGATTTTCAAGGTTCACGTTCCCACCGAGGAAGAGTTGGAGTTCAAAGACGGCAAGAAGAAAACCGTTGTTCGCAAGATTTACCCGGGCTACGTATTCGTCGAGATGATCCTCACCGAAGAGTCCTGGTACGTGGTGCGCAATACCTCGGGCGTCACCGGTTTCGTAAGCCCGGGTGCCAAGCCCGTGCCCCTGCCCGAGGAAGAAGTCCGACGCATCAAGCAGTTGATGGGTATGGAGGCTCCCACCCGGGTCAAGCTGGACCTGGCTGTGGGACAGGCGATCAAAGTGGTTCACGGCCCGCTTCAGGACTTCCACGGGGTGGTGGAGGAAGTCGCTCCGGACCGCGAGAAAGTCCGCGTCCTCGTCACGATGTTCGGGCGCGAAACCCCGGTGGAACTAGATTTTGGCCAGGTCGAAAAGCTGTCCTGACCGGTAGCAATCAGAGGAGTTAGTCATGGCAAAGAAAGTCAAAGCGATTGTTAAGTTGCAGTGCCCGGCCGGCAAGGCCAATCCGGCTCCCCCGGTCGGTCCCGCCCTCGGTCAGCACGGCGTCAATATCATGGAGTTCGTCAAGCAGTACAACGAGCGGACGGCCTCTCAAATCGGGATGATCATCCCGGTGGAAATCACCATTTTTGAAGATCGCTCCTTCACCTTCGTGACCAAGACGCCGCCGGCGTCCACGTTGCTGATTAAGGAAGCAGGTATTCCCAAGGGCTCGGGTGAGCCCAATAAGAAGAAGGTCGGCAAGGTTACTCTCGACCAGATCCGCAAGATCGCCGAAGTAAAAATGCCCGACCTCAATGCTAACGACATTGATGCTGCGATGAGGATCATCGAGGGCAGCGCCCGCAGCATGGGCTTGGAAGTCGTCTAGAAAAGTTCCCGCCGCAAGGCGAACCAGAAGACCTCTGCGGAGGTCTTTTGAATTTGTGGGAGGGGACCTGTTCCCCGCCTGACCACGGAGGCAAGTATGGCAAAACTCACCAAAAGGCAGAAGGCCGCCTATGAGGTCTTTCAAAAAAATGAACTCTACGCTCTCGAAGAAGCGGTGGGCATCGTCAAGAAGATCGCCAGCGCAAAATTCGACGAGTCGGTCGAGCTGCACGTCAAGTTGGGGATCGATCCTCGCAAGAGCGATCAGACCGTCCGCGGAACCACGGTTCTCCCTCATGGCACCGGCAAAACGCCCCGGGTCATCGTCTTCACCAAGGGCGACAAAATTCGCCTGGCAGAGGCCGCGGGTGCCGATGCTGCCGGAGCGGAAGATCTGGTAGCCCGGGTCAAGGGTGGCTGGTCCGACTTCGATGTGGCCGTGGCCAGCCCGGATATGATGGGTCTGGTCGGTAAAGACCTGGGACGAATCCTGGGGCCGCGTATGCCCAATCCCAAGGCCGGAACGGTGACTCCCGATGTAGTCAAGGCTGTCGAGGAGCTCAAGTCGGGCAAGGTTCAATATCGGGCCGACAAGCAAGGTGTGGTGCACTCGAGCATTGGCAAGGTAAGCTTCAGTGAAGAGCAGATTCTCGAGAATTTGCGGGTGCTGCTTGACGCGCTTGTCAAGGCCAAGCCCCAAACTTCCAAGGGCACGTATTTGCGCAGTATTTCGCTGGCTTCTACGATGTCCCCCGGAGTGAAGATCGACCCCAGCAAGGCTGTGGCTCGCTCTGCCACGGCCTGAGCACCAAGGTCTCTAAGAAAAGGGCCCGCAAGGGCCCTTTTTTCTTTGCCCTGGTTGGTCGTGTTCAGGAGAATGGTGTTGAAGGCCTTGACATCTCGCAGTGCCTTCGCTATATTGCTGGCTCACGGGGTTATAGCTCAGTTGGGAGAGCGCTTGCATGGCATGCAAGAGGTCGTCGGTTCAAGTCCGACTAGCTCCACCACAAGCCCGCATCACGCGGGCTTTTTTATTGAAATCGACCGGCATTTTTTTGCAGGCTTGACAGGAACTCGATGGGTCAGCGAGAAGGGCAGTCCCCGAGTCAGACCACTGACTGGTTTCGGCTATTCCGAAGTCGGCATAGACCGAACGCTCCGCCCCTGATCGGGCGAGGCGCAGTGAAAGAGAGAGTACGATGGCGTACAGACCGTGTAGATTTCGAAGTTCGGTGCTGGGAGTGTTCCAGTGCGAGAAACATATGTTTCAGCACAGCTACCCGGAGATTTATAACGAGCTTTATGAGTATTGCATCGAACACGTGCCGGACCGTTTCTGCGGTTACGTGGACTTTGGCTTCAGCCTGGAAGGCGAGACGCCACGAATTTTCATCAACTGCACGCACCCTTACCAGTCGCGTCCTCTGAAGAGTTTTCGTGACTGCATCGAGGAGTGTGACTTCCACGACAAGGAAGGCGAATCGCTCGGATAACCGGGGAGGAAGGGACGCACAGCGTCCCTTCTCACTTTCTGGCTCTGTGATTTGAGAAGGGCCGCCTCGCTTCGACCTAGAATGGGCCTCAAGGAATTCCCAAGGGCTAAGGATCGGATGAACGCCGCTTTGAATCCAGAAGACCAGTTGCAGTTGCTCGCCCGCAAGCCATTCGTGGCTCGGCGTGAATATTTTGGATGTCTGGTCTATGACCGGCAGAACTCGGACTACATCCCCTTCGACGAAGAAGCCACGGGAATTTTTGAGAAAAGCCAGACCTACTCGCTCGACGAGGTCTACCGTGACCTGAGCGAAACCGTCACCCGCCAGTCCTTCGATACTTTCATCCAGTTGTGTTCCAGTATCGGCCTGGTCAAAGATGGCACCTTTCAGGGCGTGTTTCTCAACAATGAGATGCCGGAAGGTGCGCAGTATCTCTCCTCGCCTACCGCTGTCTATCTCCAGTTGACCCGCTACTGCAATCTGGCTTGCAAGCACTGTTGGGCCGATGCCGGTGCGGCTCGTCCTCGCGAACTGACGATTCTTGACATTAAGCGCATCATCGACGAAATGGCTCAGATGGGCTGCTTCAAGCTCCGCCTTGGAGGCGGTGAACCCCTGGGCCGGGGTGATTGCTTCGAAGTGATTCAATATGCCAACTCCAGGGGCATGAAGGTCAGCATCGCCACCAATGCCACGATGGCCACACGGGCCGTGGCTACCAAGCTCGGCGAGTTGGGCATCGAGGAGATCAAAGTCAGCATGGATGCTGGCAGCGAAAAGAGTTACGACTATCTGCGGGGCGACCGAGCCTACCGCAAAGCCATGCGCGGCATCAAGAATCTGCAGGAGCTGGCCAAGGCGCCCATCTATTTCCATGCTGTACTGCAGCGCGATAACCTTACGGAAATCCCGGCCCTGGTCAAGCAGGCCGAGCGCTTCGAGGTGCCCCGCATCGTTTTTGATATCGTGGCTCCGGTGGGTCGCGCTAAGGAGAATCCCAAGCTGTTGCTGACGATGGATGAGGCCAATAACGCCCTCGATCTGGCTCGTCGTATCGGCGAAACCAGCCGTTGCAAGATCGAGATTGCCGCCAAGGTTCCCCCGCCGTTCCAGCGCAAGCGAGTGTTTGACGGCTTTGGGAGCGAGTGTGGTCAACTCCATTGTCACATCAACTCCGAAGGCCTGGTCGCGGGCAGTGGTTGGTTGGGCACGGTGCTGCCCGCCGGCAATATCCGTGAAAAGAGCCTGCGAGAACTCTGGCACCAGGGCCACGGACTCAAGATTTTGCGCAACAACCCGGGCAACAATACCTGCAAGAAGTGCGATTATTTCAAGTCTTGTCGCGGCGGCGACCGTTCTCGAGCTTACGTGACCTCAGGAACCCTGACCGATCCCGATCCTTTGTGCCTGATCGCCCGACAGGCCGGCGGACTGTCGTGAACCCGGTTCCCGCGCCGCGGTCCGAGGGACGATTGGTGCTGCCCGATTGCCCGGGCTGCGACGCGCCCCTGGTCGTCGACAACCTGGCTCTCAACGAGCAGACCCGTTGTCCTCACTGCAATTCGCTACTGCTTCTGGTTCGTATCGACGGAGTTCTGATGTTCTTCCGAGACGGTTGGACTTAGGTCCGGTCGCTCCGTGGCTCGCAAGCCCGCCGCCCGCAAAGCCCCCGCGCGCGCGCCCCGAGCGCCTTTGCCGGTTCCTCTCATCCTGAGGGTTCTCGCCTATTTGCTCTGTTTGGGGCACTTTCTGGCGGTGCGGGGTAAGGCTTATTTGCCGCTGGGTGGGGGCCTTACGTTGGCGCTGGTGGTGTTGGCGATCTTTGATCGGGTGCGCTACGACGAAGAAAGCCAGCGCTCCAACATGATGGCCTCGATGGAGGCCATCTTAATGAGCTTTCTCCTTTACTTCGCGGGTGCCAAGTCAGGCCTCTTGATGGTGACCCTTTTGCTGACCGCCCTCAACTCGATTCAACGAGGCTTTTCCTCGGGGCTGGTCTTCGCTCTGGTCAGTTGTTTGGGCTGGCTGGGGCCGGTGCTTACCGATCGAAACCTGCAGTCGCTGACGCTCTCGGAGGTGGTGTTCCGGGTGGCACTGCTCTGTCTCGTGCCCTGGGTCATTCTGGCCCTGCCTCGACCGGAAAAGCTGGCCGAAGACCTGGGACCCGATCAGAAGACCGTGGCCCTGGAGAAAGCGCAGCTGGCAGCTCGCTCTCAGCAAGAGGTTCGGGCCCAACGCGAGCAAGAGCTCTACCAGGAGCGTCGCAAGCTGGAAGCGCTGATGGAAATCGCCCATCGCATGGCCGTGCTGCGCACTCCCGACGAGTTGCTGGCGACGATCGTCAAGTGTGCCCGAGATCAGTTGCAGGTCGATGTGGCCATCGTGTTGCTGCGGCGGGGGCCGCAGCTGGTGGTGGAGTGGAAGGAGGGCATCACCGAAACCGCCGCCGCCAAGTTGAACAGTCCTGTGGGCACTGGCCTGCTGGGACGGTTGGTGCAGAGTGGAGAGTGCTTTGCCTTTTCTCAGGCCGAGGGGCTCGAGAGCCTGCGTCCCTACTGGCCATTGCAGGGCCTGGAGCAACTCATTCCCGCCTTCCGTTCTCAGCAGCCTGGCTACCAGCCACGCAGCGACGATATCAAGAACTTTCTGGTTGTGCCCCTGAAAACGCC
The DNA here is from genome assembly GCA_964649085.1 of uncultured Burkholderiales bacterium. Lineage (GTDB taxonomy): Bacteria > Vulcanimicrobiota > Xenobia > Xenobiales > JADMJV01 > JADMJV01. The sequence continues at coordinate 74,853 of CAZYPN010000003.1, forward strand.
TCTCGATCAGGCGCCAGCGGGCCTGCTCATGGTGGGCAACCGCCTGGTGGGAGATCGCTTCAGTCAGCACGATCAAGGCTATCTGCAGATTCTGGCCACCGATGCTGCCATCTCGATTCGCAACCTCTTCTTTCTGCAAGAGCGAGAGCGCAGTCACGAGGAGATGATCAAAGCTCTGGCTCAGGCGATCGAAGCCAAAGACCCTTATACTCGCGGCCACGTGACTCGGGTTTGCTCGTATTCTTTGCGACTGGCTCAGGCGATGGGCATGCCGGCCAGCTTCCTCAAAGACCTCAATACGGCGGCTATGCTGCACGACGTCGGCAAGATTTCCACGCCCGACAGTATTCTAATGAAACCCGGACCCCTCACCGACGAAGAGTTCGAGATTATGAAGCAGCACGTGGTCCACAGTGCCCGAATCATCCAGGATATTCGCTCGGTGTCACCAGAGATTCAAAAGATGGTTCTCTACCACCACGAGCGTTGGGACGGCAAGGGCTATCCCGAAGGCATTCAGGGGGACCAGATCCCACTGGGAGCACAGTTGATTTCGGTGGCCGACGCCTACGATGCCATGACCTCTCATCGTCCCTATCGTCAGGGCATGGACCCCAATGAAGCTATGGCGCGCCTGGAAAAGGGGGCCGGAACCCAGTTCAATTCCGAGATCTTGAGTTACTTCATGGCGGTGGCCAACTACATGCCCGAGAAGGATTTGCAACTTCGTCAGCGAGTGATCGAGGCCCGTCAAAGGGTTGGAGCGAACTTACTGCGAACACGGCCAACCAGTCCCGTGTCTACGGCGGCCGTCGATGTGGTGCAAGAGTCTCCACCAGCGGCTCCCGCACCGGTGCGGCGGGGACCCGAGCGGTTGGAACTGGATCTTGGGCAATAGGAGTAGAGGCATTGACAGGCGAGTTTAAGGTTCCCCGGGCGTTCCTGGAAGCGGTGCAATCGCCGCAGAAGTTCCTTCTGGTCTCTCATGTGGGTCTGGATGGCGACCACCTGGGTTCCATGCTGGCTCTGCAGCAGGCTCTCCAGCACCTGGGTAAGGAGGTTGTGGCCTATCAGCCCGAACCTGTTCCGGCCTCGCTGGCTCGGGTTCTCTCGGGGCTGGAGCAGACCAGTTCCAGCCTGCCGGACGACAAGTTTGATGTGGTGCTGGCGCTGGAGTGTCCGACCTTGGGAAGAATGCCCAAAGGGTTTAGCCCCTCGGACTACGCCCCTCAAATTTTGAACTTTGACCATCATCAGGACAACGAAAACTACGGCCATCACAACTGGGTGTTGCCCGAGGTGGCGGCTCTGGGAGAGATGACGTTCGAGCTGATCCAGGCCCTCGGTGTGCCCATCACCTCGGCCATGGCCACTGCTCTCTATGTGGCCATCCTGACGGACACCGGCTCGTTTCAGTATAGCCGTGTGACTCCGGAGACCCATCGCCGGCTCAGCCACCTGCTCCAGGCCGGAGTCGCCACCGACGAGGTCGCTCGCTCGATCTATCGCAACAGCCGGCCTCAGGTGCTGAAGTTGCTGGGGCGAATGCTCAATGACCTCTCGGTGGACTCGCGTGATGGCATTTCGGTGGCCTGGGCCGAAATCTCCGAGGAGCAGATGCTCAAGTATCAGGTTCAGCCGGAAGAGATTCAGTTCTTTGTTGACGAGCTCGACCGGGTCGACGAGGCCGACGTCGTGGTGTTGGTGCGTGAGGCACCCGGGGGCAAAGTGAAGGCCAGCATCCGTTCCCGTTTTCACCCGATCAACCAGGTCGCGGCCCTTTTCGGCGGAGGAGGCCACGCCCGCGCGGCTGGCTGCACGACCGAAGGTTCCATGAGCCAGGTGCGCTCGACCCTGGTGGAGGCTGTCCACAATGAGCTCAACCGTCGAATCAAGGCCTAAGTTTTCCATTCACACCCTCGGCTGTCGAGCCAACCAGGCCGATTCCGAGCAACTGGCCCAGATACTCTTGAGCGCTGGCTTCGTCGAGGTTCCTTTTGGAGAGCCGGCCGACTGTCAAATCGTCAATACCTGCACCGTGACCCGCGAGGCCGATCGCAAATCGGCTCAAATGGTGCGGCGGGCTTCCGGGCTGGGGCCTCAGGTGGTGGTCACCGGTTGTGGGGCAGCCCAGCGGGGCGGGGCCTGGCAGCGAGTTCCGGCTACGGCGCTGCGCTTGCCGCCCGAAGAGCGAGAGGACCTTCTCAAGCGCATCGGTGCCGAGCATTGTCCCAGCGCGGCTCGCCTGGAGAGCCAGTTGACCCTGCCGCGGCGGCGGACGCGAGCGCTGTTGAGGATTCAGGACGGGTGTGACCAGTTTTGCACGTTTTGCATTGTGCCTTACGTTCGGGGTCGAGCCCGCAGCCTGCCCTCCGAGCAGGTTCTGGAGCGAGTCCTTGAGTTGCAACAGCAGGGTACGCGCGAAGTGGTGCTGAGCGGTATCCATCTTTCCTCTTGGGGTTCCGAGCTGGGATGCACGCTCGTCGATCTGCTCCAACTCTTGCTCGGGAAAACTCGAACCGTCCGATATCGATTGAGTTCCGTAGAACCCGACCAGTTCCCCGAAGGCGTGATCGACCTCATGGTTCGTCAGCCTGAAAGGCTCTGTCCTCATCTGCATCTGGTCCTGCAGCACGCCAGCGATCGGCTGCTGGAGGCGATGCATCGCGGTTATACGCTCGAGCACTACGACCGCCTGGTCCGGCGCTTTCTGGAGGAAGTTCCAGGGGCCAGCCTGAGCAGCGACATCATGGTGGGATTTCCGGGTGAGACCGAAGAGGACCACCGCCTGTTGTTGCGCTACCTGCGCTCCCGGCGGTTTTCGCGACTTCACATCTTTCCCTACAGTTCGCGCCCGGGCACGGCCGCGGCTCGCTTTGCCGCAGCCGTCGACGCCGATCTGCAACGGCATCGACGGGATCAGTTGTTGCGCCTGGCCCAGCGCAAACAGGTGGTGTTTCAGCGCGAGTCGCTGGGACAGGAACGAGTGGCTCTGATCGAGGGTGCGGCCGAGCGGTCCGGGTGGATGAAGGCCACTACCGATAATTTCCTTCCGCTGTGGGTCAAGGTTCCCCCGTCACGCCAGGGCGAGTTGCTCCGCGTGCGACTGCAGCGCCGACTGGGCGAGGTCTTGCTGGCTCATCCGGTGTGAGCCAGGTTTTCCCCCTCACCAACGGGGTAATGTAGCCCAATGGCTTCCATATTTGACAAGTTTCGCAGTCAGAAACCGCGCATTGATTCCTCCGAGGGTGAGCCCTCGCCTCAGTCGCCGCCCACCGAGTTGTGGGTCAAGTGCTCGGGCTGCGCCACCGCCCTCTACCGCAAGAACTTCCTGGAACATCTGAAAGTTTGCGAGAAATGCGGCTTCCATCACAAGCTGACGGCGCGGGAACGGTTGGAGCAGCTCACCGATCCCGGCACGTTCGAGGAGTGGGATTCCGAGGTGATTTCCGGTGACCCGCTGGACTTTGGTGGCGAGTATCAGTCCAAACTGATCCAGGACCGCCAGAAGACAGGCCTTTCGGATGCTGTTCTGACGGGTTCTGCGGCCCTGGATCGGATGAGGATCGCGCTGGGCATCATGGATTTCCACTTCCGTGGCGGCTCGATGGGATCGGTCGTCGGGGAAAAAATTACCGCCATGATGGAGCGTGCTCTGGAAAAGAAGCTGCCGGTCATCATGGTGACGTCGTCGGGTGGCGCACGCATGCAAGAAGGCATGTTGAGCCTGATGCAGATGGCCCGCACTTCAGCCGCGGTGCGACGTTTGAACCACGCCGGTCTTCCCTACATTGTGGTGCTGACCGACCCCACCACGGCCGGGGTGGCCGCCAGCTTTGCCTCGCTCGGGGATGTTATTGTGGCTGAGCCAGGAGCGATCATCGGCTTCTCGGGGGCTCGCGTTATCGAGCAAACCATTCGTCAGAAGCTTCCGCCCGGGTTTCAAACCGCCGAATTCTATGAAAAGCACGGGTTCATCGACAAAGTCGTCAAGCGCAGTGAGCTTAAAGTCACCCTGTCTCAAATCGTTTCTCTGCTGACCCGCTCGTTGGAGGCCGTCTAGCCATGTTCTTAGAGGTTGAAAAGCCGCTGCTCGAACTCGAGCGCAAGATTCAGGAACTCAAGGAAGTCAACCAGTCGGGAGGGCTCGATCTCTCTTCAGAGATCCGGCTGCTCGAGCGTAAGGCCGAAGAGCTGAAGCACTCGATCTACAGCAACCTCTCGCCCTGGGACAGGGTGCAAATCGCCCGTCACGGCCAGCGGCCCACGACGCTCGACTATGTTCGCGAACTCTTCACTCAGTTCGTCGAGCTGCACGGAGATCGATACTTCGCTGACGATCCGGCGATTGTGGCCGGATTGGCTCGCTTTGAAGGACGGGCTTGCCTGGTGGTGGGACACCAGAAAGGCAAGGATACCAAGGAAAACCTGGCCCGTAACTTCGGCATGCCCAACCCCGAGGGTTTCCGCAAGGCCCAGCGGCTGATGTCGTTAGCTCAGCGTTTTCAGTTGCCGATCATCACCTTTGTGGACACTCCTGGTGCCTATCCGGGGATCGAAGCCGAGGAGCGAGGACAGTACGAGGCCATCGCCTCCAGCATCGCTCTGATGACCGAGTTGACGGTGCCGATCGTCACCGTGGTCATCGGCGAGGGCGGTTCTGGCGGAGCGCTGGGAATCGCCGTAGGCGACCGGGTGGTCATCTTGGAGCACTCGGTCTACTCGGTGATCAGCCCCGAAGGCTGCGCCACCATTCTTTGGCGCGACGCGGCCAAGGCTGAGCAGGCCGCGGCCTGCCTGGGCCTGACCAGCGAAACATTGGAGAAGCTGGGCCTGGTCGACGAGGTGATCCACGAGCCCATCGGGGGAGCCCACCGCGACCTGCCGATGACTTTTCGGGCCGTTCGCCTTGCGATTCAACGACATCTGCGTGAGTTGACCGAGTTTTCGCGCGAAGAACTCGTGGAGAAGCGCTACGCCAAGTATCGAGCCATGGGCCGGGTGGTGCGTGAGGTTCCGGTCGCCTGATGGACCCGCGGAAAACTCGAATCGTCTGCACCATCGGCCCCTCCAGCCAGGATCCGTCCACGCTTAGGGCACTGCTGCGAGCGGGAATGAACGTGGCCCGTCTCAACTTCTCCCACGGCAACCACGAGACTCATCGTGCTACCTATCAGTCCCTTCGAGAGGCCGCCGAAGGGCTGGGCATGCACCTGTCCATTCTGATGGACCTTTGCGGGCCCAAGATCCGACTGGGTGAAGTCGCTCCCGGAGTCGAGCTTTCGCCAGGCGAAGCCTTCATACTGTACTCGGGCCCGTCGGCGCCCAAGCGTCCCGGAGACCGCCAGGGGGCCACGGTGAGTTACCCAAATCTTCATGCCGAGTTGCATCCTGGCAATCGGGTCCTTCTCGATGACGGCAAGATCGAGCTAAGGGTCGAGTCGTGCGGCGACGGCCACGTGGTCACACGGGTCGTGCATGGGGGGCCGCTGAAGTCCAAGAAGGGGGTGAACCTGCCCGGAGCGGTGTTGTCTACTCCCGCATTGACGGCCAAGGACGAAGAGGACCTTCGCTTCGGCCTCGAGTTGGGGGTTGACCTGGTGGCCCTCTCGTTCGTACGCCGGGCCCAGGATCTCGACCGGCCCCGGGCCATCATGGACGAGCTCGGCATCCGTCGTCCGATCATCGCCAAGATCGAAAAACAGGAGGCGCTGCAGCGACTCGAGGAAATTGTCGAGGCTGCCGACGGCCTCATGGTGGCGCGGGGCGATCTGGGTATCGAAGTGGCCCTGGAAGAGGTGCCCATCGTTCAGAAAGAGGCGATTCGACTGTGCCGGCTGGTTACCAAGCCTGTCATTACGGCCACGCAAATGTTGGAAACCATGATGGTTCAGGCCACTCCCACTCGGGCCGAGGTTACCGACGTGGCCAACGCCATTTTCGATGGCACCGACGCCGTAATGCTCTCGGGCGAAACCGCCTCGGGTGCTTTCCCGGTGCAAACCGTGCAGATGATGGATCGCATCGCCCGAAGGGCCGAACAGAATCTCAACTATGAGAGTGTTCTGCTGGCCGTGGCTCCCGACGGTCAGCCCAGCGAGGCTGTGGCTCTGGCGGCTTGCGAAATCGCCGAAGAGCTTTCGGCCCGGGCCATTGTGGCCTGCACGGTGAATGGCACCACCGTTCGCCGGGTGGCCAAGTATCGCCCGCGTGCTCCCATTTTGGCCCTGACTCCGCGGGCGGAACTGGCGCGGCAACTGTATCTGTCCTGGGGAGTGACCCCGATCGTCGTGGAGCAGTATCAGGATATTGACGAACTCCTGGACCAGGTGCAGAAGGCGGCCCTGCGCGAGACCTTCCTTGCTGCGGGAGACAGCGTGGTGGTGGTAGCAGGCATGCCCCTGGGAGCCGCGACAAACTTCATCATGGCTCGTCAACTACAGGCATAATTTTCCGCCCCGGCGCAGGAATCGCCATGAGGCCTTTGAAAATTGTTCAAAATCTGCGTAGATGAGGCTGCTTTGAGGTTTGTGAATCTTTCAACGCCTGGCTCAAGAGTAGGAATCTTCCTCGGCTTCACCCTGCTGGTGGTGGCCTACCATCTATTTTATGTCTGTCAGCTCAAGCAGATCGAGTTGGAAGAGCGTCAGAAAGAGTTGGCCCGCCTCAAGGTCGAGTTGAGCATGAATGAGTTTGCCAATGCCCAGCTTCGGGCTCAGGTCAAGTATCTGGCTACCGATGCGGGAGCCGAGGATGTCGCTCGCGAGAAGTTGGGGCTGATCAAGCCCGGCGAGATGGCCTTCGTTGTGGTAGGAGGCAGTCCGCCACAGCCGGCACCCCTCCCCGAAGTGGCACTGGAAGAGGTCAGGCCTTCTCTGGTCCAACGCTTTATGCACTGGCTCTTCATAGGCTGATCTCCCTTGACTTTTCGCCGAGTCTTGATAGTCTAGGAGTCCGTCCGAGAACTCTGGCGCCGGGGAGCCTGGGTGGGGGGTTGTCGGCCGCGCTCCTGGGGCAGCTCATGCGGAAGTGGCGGAATCGGTAGACGCACGGGACTTAAAATCCCGGGACCGCAAGGTCGTGCGGGTTCGAGTCCCGCCTTCCGCATCTCGACTGCCCCTGGCCAGTCTGAAGATCGGGCGTGGTGTAATGCTGAGTCGCTTACTCCTGTTCGCCTGCCTGCTGTTGTTCAGCGGCTGTGGCAAAACCAGGCTAGAAGGCCGGTGGGTCGGGGTGTCCGACAAGACAACCCTGAGCTTTGGACCCCATGAATTGTGCGCCGAAGTAATTCCCGAGCCGGAGAACGTGGTCGTTCATCGCTGGAAGTTGGAAGGCTCCAACCTGACGTTGACCAGCCTGACCCACGATTGGAACCCCTGGAAAGCTCCGGGCCAGGCCCGCCAATGGTCGGTGCGGCAGCGGGGCGACACTCTGACGCTGAAGAACGGGGCGACCACGCGAGAGTTCCGCCGCGAAGCTCCCGTGAAGGTCAGGCCTGAACTGGTGGGGGCCTGGAGTGGAAATGCACGCCTGGGGGTTTTTTCCCCTCACGGGGACCTGATCATCATCCTGAAGCACCCCGCCTTCCCCAAGGCCAAAGTTCCGGCCGGCTACATCGGTGAGTTTTATCGACTTACGCTAGACGGCCAGCGCCTCAAGATGGACGGGTTGAGCCCCATCAAAATGCGTCGACACCTGATTGCCGAGTTTGAGGTCAAGGGAGACCAATTGACCTTCAAATGGGACAAAGGATCGGCGGCCTGGGACCGGGTCACCTCGATTCCCTGGAGTGCCTACAAGTAGCCGATTCTAGACGGGCACGCTGTCATAAAAGCGCAGATCGTTGTGGAACTGGCCGCCCTGAACATACTGGATGACCTGTTGATAGCGCTGCAGATTGTCGATGGCTCCGCTCTGGATCACGTCGTTGAGGGTCAGCAAACCTCGATCGAGGGCTTTGGTGATGGCTCCGATCGATTGCACATCGGTCTCGCCCACGCCGGGTTGGTTGGCCAGTTCGCCCAAGCCTCGCGACAGCAGCAGTTGCTTGAGTCCGGGATTGTTGTAAAAGCCCGGCCCTTGTAGCAAATTGCCCTTGAACACCGAGGCCACCTGGGTGAAAAGCTGGGCCTCGGGTGATAGCCGCGTCATGGCCTGTTGTCCTGCCGCCACTCCTTCCGGCGTCAGGGCATTGGCGTCCACGGCATAGGCCGCGAACTGATAGGCGTAGTTGCGGGCCACGCTGGCATGCCAGGGTTGGCTCTGCTGCACCAGTCCAAAGCGGGTGCCCGGAAGCGCGTCGGCCTGGGCGATTCCGGTTTTCCCCTCCAGGGTGCCTCCCAGTCTTTGGGCCTGCAAGTAGCTGGCGAATTCCTGGGGATCGCTAGGGGCCGGCGGCAGCAGCGATGACCCTTGAGGAGCCGCAGGCGCTCCCACCAGGGGGGGCGCAGGAGAGAGCATCGAGGACCAGCTCGCGCTGAGCGCGGTCAGACTTTGGAGAAGTTGCCCAAGCAGTTGAATCATCAACAAGGGCGACGACAGCTGAGGCGCAGAGATTCCCTGGGCCGGCTGAGTAGGCGGGTAGGTTCCGAAGGGAACGTAGGACTGTGGGGTGCGGTAGTCGACGTTCAGCATCATAGTCTTCAGCATAGGGAACGGCGACCCCGGGATCTTTGATCTGGATCAGTTTTCTTCTGTCCCTGATCCAGGCCATCTCGCAGACAATGATTCTCTGCTATACCCAGGATATGAGCAGCTGCCAGGATTGTGCCAACTGCGGCCATGGAGTCTTATCCGGAGTGGGCCCTGAGGCCATGGCTTTATGGAACCAATCCCGGCGTACTCGCGAGGTGAAGCGGGGCGAGATTTTATTCCACGAAGGTCAGCTCAGCGCTGGCGTGTACTGCACCTATTCAGGCCTGACCAAGCTGTATCGAACGGCCCAGAACGGTGAGGTTCAGATCCTGCAGCTGGTCGGGGGCATGCGGGTGCTGGGTCACTCTTCGGTGCTCGGTGATGAACCCATGGCCTGTACTGCTGAGGTGGTTCAGCCGGGCCGGCTTTGCCTGGTCGACCGCCAGGTGGTGCTGCGCTGCATGGAACAGGATGCCCGGCTGTCGGTCAATCTTTGCCGGTTGCTCTCGCGCGAGCTGTTGCGAGCCGAGGACCAGTGGTTTGCGCTTTCCTGCCTCAGCACGCGCAGCCGATTGGCTCGACTGCTGCTCGACCTCGATCAGGGGGGACCCTGGATCGTCGAGTTGACGCGCGCCGAGATGGGGCAAATGATCGGAGCCTCTCCCGAATCGATCTCGCGCGTCTTACAAGAATTGGAAGCTCAGGGTGCCATTGGCCTCCACAAACGAAAAATCCGCGTTTCCGACGCTTCGATACTGGCCTCCCTCGGTGAGGTCGGATAGGCCTGAGGCAAATCATAGCCAACAGAGGTCACCGGCGCTAGGCTGACCTTATGCATCAGAAACGCCACGTTTTCGAGTTTATGACCCGCAATGTCTATACGGCCACACCCGAGACGAGTCTCAGGGAGTTAACGGCCCAGCTGGTGAAGCGGCGCGCGACGGCGGCCCCGATTCTCGATCATGAAGGGTCCTTGGTGGGCCTGGTGGCGTTGGCCGACATCGCTGTGGACGCGTTGGCACATCCTGATACGACTGAGCGTCAGGCTCAGCATGTTATGCAGAGGCGCGTCTTCACGGTGGGTCAGGAAGTCGATCTGAGCACGGCCGTAGAGCACCTGCGAAAGCATCGGGTTCACCGACTGGTCGTCACCGAAGGCGATCGGGTCGTCGGAGTAATATCCTGTCTGGACGTATTGGACGCACTGACGGAGGTCTTTGGCTACTCGCCGTTTCTTTGAGAGGCGGTCTGACGAGGCAAGATTCGCAAGGCCCGCAGGGTGCGTTGTTCAAACTTCCAGAAAAAGCGGAACTGTCCGAGCAGCGTTCCCCAGAGCATTAGCAGAACCTGATAGCTGGGGAACACGACGGCCAGCCAGAGCAAGAACTTCAACCAGCCGGGATGACTGGGTCCCACGCCAAGCCAGGCAAATATGGGTTTGCGAATCCAGACCACCGAGCTTCCCGCCAGCGAAAATGCCAGCATGATCATCCAGAACTGGAAATCGCTGGTGATCTCCCAGCGCTGCATCAAGCGTTTCTTCACCCTGACAGATGCCCCTTGGACGCGAATCCTCCTGCCTGTTATTAAAGCGCCGGGGTCAGCAGGGCCTCGGGTTCGGGTTCGGGCGGCAACGGGGTGGGCAGGCCCTCTTCGGACTGAGGCGTTGCCTCGGGCGTGGGGGCAATCTCTGGCGTCATCGTGGCCTCGGGTTCCAGGCTTTCCTCGGGGGTGGGGCTGGTCTCGGGCGTTGGGCTGGGTGTGGCCATATGTAGGGAACAGCTTTCTGGTTTGCGAGCTCCGGGAAGCTGGCGCTTTTCCCGGGTTTCAGGACAATACTCGCCTGCCAGCAAGCCGCTTTCGGAGCAAATCTTGATGGCGGTGCCGCCCTCCTCCAGGTGAAAGCGGGCCTGCTGGTAGCCACGTGCTACCACCCGACTCATGACCTTTTGCCAGATTTGGGCAGGCAATCCGCCCCCGTACACGCCCCACATGGCCGAGTGGTCGTCGTTGCCCACCCAGCAGGCCAGCGTATATTCGGGCGTAAAGCCCACGAACCAGGCATCGCGGGAGTCGTCGGTGGTGCCGGTCTTGCCAGCGGCATCAACGCCGTCCAAACGGGCGGCGGTGCCTGTGCCGTAGTCAACGACGCGCATCAACATCTCGATCAACTGACAGGCGATATCCTTGGGCAGAATTCGCTTGCCCTCCAGGCCCCGGTTGTCGGTGAGCACCTGGCCGTCATTGTCCAGCACCTGCAGCACGGCCAGGGGCTCGCGAAAGATGCCGCCTGAAGCGATGGTGCTATAGGCACTTGCCATCGAAAGCGGGCTGACTTCACAGGCTCCCAGGGCCAGAGCCAGATGGCTTTTCAACGGCTCGCGAATGCCCATGGCTCGAGCCACCTCCACCACCCGGTCCGAGCCGACCTCCTGGCAGAGTCGAGCCGCCACCACGTTGCGCGATTCTTGCAGGGCGAGGCCCATGGTCATTTTGCCTCGGAATTTGCCGTCGCTGTTCTTGGGTGTCCAGTCTCCGAAGGTGGTGGGCGAATCTTCTACGCTGCTTTCGGGGGTCATGCCCTTGAGCAGGGCGGCCGCATAGACAAAGGCTTTGAAGCTGCTACCCGGCTGACGAAGAGCCTGCCAGGCCCGGTTGAACTGGTTGTTCTGGGTCCAGCGCACCCCGCCCACCATCGCCCGGATCTGTCCGGTGGAATTCTCGATCAGCACCAGAGCTGCATTGTGCGCATTCAGGTCGGGCCCCAGCGCTTCCATGCTCAAGGCCAGTTCTTCCTCAGCCAGTTTTTGCAGCTCGATGTCCAGCGTGGTATGCACCTGCAGCCCGGCTCGATACAGCATGTCTTCGGGATAGCGTTGAGCGAGCTGGGCGATCACATAGGTGCTGAAGTAGGGGTATTTGAGCAGCTGGTCCGAGCCCGAGCCGCCACCGCTGGAGCCGTGTTGAAAGCGAAAGCCTTCCCCCTCTTTGAGAGCCTGGTCATATTGCGCCGGGCTCAACACCCCGGTTTGCTTCATTCGCCCCAGCACGATCTTCATGCGGGCGATGGCGGCCTCTGCGTCCACCAGGGGTGACAGGCTGGAAGGTGCCTGCACCAGACCGGCGATCAGGGCCGACTGGGCGATGCTGAGCTTTTCGGCCGAGCGTCCGAAATACAGGCTGCTGGCCGCAGCGACTCCGTAGGCGCCGCTGCCAAAGTACACGTTGTTGAGGTAATACTCGAGGATCTTTTCTTTGGAGTATTTTTTCTCGATCCGCAGGGCCAGCACGATTTCTCGAATTTTCCTGGCCATGGTCTGATCCAGACTGAGAAAGCGGTTGCGGGCCAGCTGCATGGTCAACGTGCTGGCGCCCTGATCAATGCCTCGAAACAACAGGTTGGCCACGGCGGCTCGGGCTACCCCTACCCAGTCCACGCCGTGATGCTGATAGAAGCGCGAGTCTTCAACCGCCAGCAGAGCTTTCACCAGAAATGGGGACATGCGGTCCAGGGGCAGAGCGGTGCGGTTTTCCACAAACAGCGTGGCGATCACCTGACCGTCGCGTGAGTAGATTCGAGTGGTCTGGGGGGCCTCATAGCTGGCCAGGCCGTCGACGCTGGGCAGCCCCTGGGACAATCGTGAGACAATGGCATAGGCAGCCCCCACCCCCGTGGCCGCGAGCAGCAACCCCATCACCAGCAGCGACTTGAACAGCTTGCTCCAGAAGGGCTTAAGGCGTCGCTTGCGGGGGGCGGTCGCGGAACTCACGTGGGCGCAACCGTTTTCTTTGCCCCCGGGTTCCCCCGCTTAGAGGCGATGCATGGCCAGAAAGACATCTTCTCGCTGAATCCGAACCTGAAGTTGCTGGGGTGCCAGTTGTTGACTCAAGGTTCGGCGCACCGAGAGCAGGTCGATAGGGCTGGTGGGTCGAGCACGGGCCGACACCAACAGGGCGAAACAGTCGGCTTCGTGGACCGGCTCCCAGGAGGTGAGCTCAAGGCCGTGCTTTTCCAATTCTTGCTGGAGCTGGCTGGCCACGACCCGAGGCTCGAAAGTGCCGCTGCACATCCCGCTCAGCGGAAAAACCGAAACGATATAGCCCAGACTGGATGGGGCGGTGCCGAGTACGCTCATGGCGCGGGCTTTCACCGCCGGAAGAGGCCCTCCTCCAGGGCAGACGGAAGCACCCGCCATGCGTGCTCTCGTTCCTTTCTTGTTTTGCCTGCTTGCCACCCGGTTGTGGTCGCAACCCCTGCTGGATGCTCGAGCGCTGATCGATCAGCCCCGCTGGTCGTCTCCCTGCTGGTCGCCAACCGGCGAGTGGCTGGCGGTGTCTCGGGCTCAGGCCAATTGGAAGCAGAATCGCCTGGACTCGGTCCTGGAGCTCTATTGGCGCGGCCAGGGGGCCGCCCGCCATCGTTTTCCTTCGGCCTCACAGGCTCGCTGGTCTCCCGATGGCAGTCAGCTGCTATTCCTTGAAAAGGGACAGCTCAAGGTGTGTCGACCAGGCAAGGCCCCCTGGGTCAGCCGCTCGGTCAAAGAGTGTGAGGCCGCGCTTTGGTCGCCCGACGGGCGCCACATTGCCTGCGTGATCCCGGTGGGTCCGGCCAGGCGCCCGGACTCGGGGCGCCTCTACGACGATCTCTTCTTGCGTCGTTGGAATCACTACTATGATGGTCGTCGTCGCCACCTGTTCTGGCTTGATACTCGAAGCGATCGCTGTCACCAACTCACATCGGGAGCGTGGGACGCAGCGCCCACCTCGGGCGCCTTGTCGTCACGTGACAATATGGCCTTTTCCAAGGACGGGCAATACCTCTACTTCGTGGCACCTCCGCCGCGAGGCCAGGCCCGGTCCACCAACACCGACGTCTATCGCCTGGAACTGTCGAGCGGTCGCCAGTCTAACTTGACCGAGGACAATCCCGCTGCCGACCTTGCTCCTCAAGTGGATGCTGCCGGTCGCCTCTGGATCGCTTCCCACAGTCGGCCCGGCTATGAATCTGACGCACTGCGGTTACGCTCGAGGGGACCCGACGAGACGAGTTGGAAAGTTGAAGCTGAAGGTGTCCATGGGGAATGGTATCCCACCTCTCGCGGGTTACTGGTGTCTCATCAGGAAAGGGGCCGCAGCTATTTCAGTTTGAACGGAAGGCGCTGGGGACCCGAGTCGCTGCAGTCGCTTTCGGTGCAGGGTCAGCAGTGGGCCGGCATTGTCGACGCTCTGCATCAACCGCCCCAGGTAATCTGGGGCTTTCTCAACAGCCCTGAGGCACGCCCCCTGCACCCCTCTGGGGCCAGGGGCTGGAAGCTCGGCGAAGTGGAGAGCCTGGAAGTGCCCGTTGAGGGGGCCCGTATGCAGATGTGGTTGATCAAGCCTCCTGACTACCGCCCTGACCGTCGCTATCCTCTGGTGATGCTTCTTCATGGCGGCCCTCAAGGTGGTTGGGGCAATCATTGGAGCTTGCGCTGGAATCCCCAGGTTTGGGCGGCTCAAGGCTATCTGGTGGCCATGCCCAATCCGCGCGGTAGCTCGGGCCAGGGTGCTGAATTTCAAGACCAGGTGTCGCGCGATTGGGGCGGCAAGGTGGTTCGCGATATCCAGGCCGGTATCCAGTTACTGGCCACTCGGCCCGATGTAGACCCCCAGCGCATGGCCGCCGCAGGGGCCAGTTTTGGAGGCTACATGGTCAACTGGTTGGCGGTGCATAGCCACCCGTTCCGCTGCCTGGTGACCCACTGTGGAGTTTGGAACCTGGAGTCGATGTACGGCAGCACCGATGAACTCTGGTTCGCCGATTGGGAGTTTGGGGGGCCACCCTGGGGGGCGTCGCGTCCTCGGGACTACGATGAGTTTTCGCCTCATCGCCTGGCGGATCGTCTCAAGACGCCTCACCTCGTCATCCACAACGACCTGGACTATCGCTGCCCGATCGACCAGGGGTTGCAGTTGTTTACGGCTTTGCAGACTCAGGGAGTTCCCTCTCGATTCCTCAACTTCCCCGACGAAGGCCATTGGGTGCTCAAGCCCCACAACAGTCTACGCTGGCATCGCGAGGTGTTCGACTTTGTGGCTGGCTATTTGAAGTAGAGTGAATCGGATTCCGGACGAGACGAGTAGCAGAGCTGCACGCTTTCGCAGCGATACACATCTTCTCTTTCGTGGTGAAACCGTCGACACTGCTTGAGTTCCTGGCCGTAGACGTGGATCGTCAGGGCGTTCTCGGAATAAGGATTGTGCACCCGGTGATGCTCAAAGGGAGGAATCAGGCAACCTACCGAGCCCTGGCCTACGGCCAGGGTGCTCTCGGGCTGAAAGCGCAAGCGCTGGTCGTCGAGCGCCTGGCAGCGATAACTGGTGATCTCCAGGCGGCCCTCGATGCAGCCTTCCACACACCAGGTGCCGCCGTGATCGTGAATCGGAGTGCCCTGTCCGGGGCCCCAGACCATAGCCACCACGCAAAACCCGTCAGGGCCATCGCGGTGGATCAGGTGGCGTGCATAGCAACCGTCTCCCCCCTGGCGCAGGTGGGCCGGGATCTCTATGGGCAGTTCAGAGTAGTAGCGCAGAAGGTCGCCGACTCCGTGACAGATTTTCTCCGGATCGCTCTCGCGATGGACTACGCCACGAAGATCTTGAACCAGTGCCTTCAAACAACCCATAGGGGAAAATTTCCGTGAAGAGGATTCAAAATCCTACTTCCGCCCCTTGACAGTTCAGGCCGCCTTGCTTTGAGGCGGGTGGGTCTGGTCGTACTCTTGCTTGATTTTTTCCAGTTCGGCACTGTACTCGGCGCAGGTTTCGCGAGCGTGAGGCATGCTTTCTTCAAAGGTCTCATTGGGGCCACCAGACTCCAGAGGACCATATTGAGGGTTGTGCACGACGTCGATCTTGATTCGGGTCTTTTCGTCCCACATGGCGTGGATCCACTCTTCGGGCTTGAGTGGCCGAGGCGCCATCGAGGGGTCCATAATGAAGGGCTCGACCTGCTTGCTTTTCTCATCCACGGCGAACACCATGGGGGCCACGTGATACCACCAGCGAGCCTGCATGTACTTGTTTTCGGCCGTCAATTTTCCCGGACCATAAGGGTTTTCCAGCATTACGAACATCTTGGAGTTGTTGATCTGATCCTGGGTCATTTGGTCGCACATGATGTGGGCTCGCGCATAGCAACCGTCTTTGATGTATTCAAAAGGCACCGACTTGTCGGCGGCCAGTTTGTCAAACTCGGCCTGCAGCTGAGATTGGGTGGGAACCATGCCCTGCAGCTTGGAGCAATCGTGGGTGAACTGCATGCGGGCAAACTGGGGTCCCAGTTGCTCGATCAGCCGGTTTTGGAAGCCGGTCTGGTCGACGTCGGTATTGCTGATCGGCTCGCTGTAGTTGGGCAGGCGAGCGGGCGAAGGCGGATTCTTTCGCAGTCGCTCCAGATTGCTATCGAAGTCGGCACTGAGTCCGGGCGTGTAGCCGTCGGCCGCCAGGGGCGAGGCCTCGGCTGAGGTCTGGCCTGCGGGGCGCGGCCCGCAAAGGCTGGGTTGTCGAAGCTGAGGTTGAATCTGCATGGGTCCCCCGATGGACGTGATGGTGGACCCAAGCTAACCTCAGCGCGGGAGGTAAAGGCTACCGAATTGTCAACACTTCGTCAGCGCACGATGGCAGCCAGCAGCAATCCGATCATGGTCAGAGTGGTTGCATAGGTTCCGGCCGCTCCCAGGCGTCGCAGCAGGCTCGGTCGGCGCAAGCCGAAGTGGATGATGGAAACCGCGTGGGCTACTCGTACCAGCACGCACAGCGGGCCCAACCAGGTAGACCACATCGGACTGCCCTTGAGTTGCAGCATGACCAGCAGCAGGCACATCAGTGGAATGTATTCGGCCGCGTTGCGATGGGCTACCACCGCCAGACACAGCGGATGCTCGGGGTCTTCTGGCATCCCCTGGGAGACGCGCCCCCGAATTCGTTGCAGCGACACCATCATGGCCAGCAAAATTTGCAGCAGGGCCAGGCTGGCCACGCAGATGAGAGTGATATCCATCAGCGCACCTTCAAGCGATAGACGCGCCGCCCCTGGCTATCGGTGACGGTGTGAATCCCAAAACGCCTACCTGCCAGGATGGACTGACGCAGTTTGGGAGTGGTCAGCACGCGCTGTTCCATAACGCCGTAGGTTTCGCCAGCCGGGCAGGTCCAGGACAGGGCAGTGCCGTTCTGGCTGGCCTCCTGGGCCAGCTGGGGGTCGACACTCATGCCGGTAGCCGCTTGCAGCGTGCGCAGAAACTGCTGTTCGTCCCAGGCGGGCAGCGAGACCGGAGCCGGCGCCGGGGCCCCACTGAAGGGGAGGAACGGGAGATAGCGATAGGCAGCCTGGATGCGTTCTTTGGGCAGAGGATGGCTGCCCAGCAGAGCGTTGACGACCCCGGGAACATCCGACTCGTGTTGGGCCGCCAGGATGTGCAGGGCGCTGAGGGTGTGACAGGGATCGATCCCCGCGCGGCTCAGGATGGCGGCCCCCTCACGATCGGCTTCTTCTTCATCGGCCTGAGAAAATCGATTGCTCATGATCTGGTCGGCGACCCCCGCCAGGGCCGCCGCATCGCGGTTGACCCGGCCCCCGCCCAGGCCGATCAGAATGGCCATCAGTCCGAGGCGCCGTTGTTGATCATTTTCCATCTGGCGGATGGAGTGACGCTTCACCACGTGGCTCAGTTCGTGTCCGAGCACGAAAGCCAGTTCGCCGTCGGGCAGCTGTTGCATCAGTTTGCGGGTGGCGTAGACATAGCCGCCGGGGATCGCCATCGCGTTGAACTGGTCGCTGTTGAGCACCTTGAAGCTGTACTGAATGTTGTTGCGCCCGCATACTGGAATCAATTGCTGGGCGATGCGCTGCAGCCGTTGGTTCAGCTCTGGATTGGGATCGACACCGATTTGAGCCTCGAGTTTTTGAGCCGCCTGCCGGCCCAAAGCGACTTCTTGTTCGACGCTGACCTGGGCCGTCGCCGACAAGGCCAGCCCCACCGTGATCATTGCACCCGTTATCCATCGGACCATGGGAGAAACTTCTCAGCTCGGCACACTACCCCTTGTTCTTGGCCATCTGATTGAGGCGTTCGTCGGCCTGGCGAATGCGGGCCGTCAGCACTTTGATAATGTCGAAGGCCATCTCAGGCATTTGTTCCACCAGGTCTTTGAGTTGCTCTCCTTTCAGCACCAGCAGCCGTGAGTTTTTCTCTACCACCACGCTGGCGCTGCGGGGTTCGTCATCCAGGATGGCCATCTCGCCGAAGTAGTTTACTCCTTCCAGGCGGGTCAGCAACAACTCCTGATCGGTGTTGCGCGCCTTGACGATGCGCACCGCCCCGTCGAGCAGAATGTACAGTTCGGCGCCCAACTGGCCCTCTTCGAAGACCACCTCGCCCGGCAGGTATTCCACTTCTTCCAGGCGCTGATCGATAGCCACCAGTTGCTCCAGGCTCATCTGGGCAAAGAGCGGCACTTTTCGCAAAACAAGAATTCGTTCCACCTGTTCCTCCTGTTGGGGTTCTAGAGACTCCATCCAGACCAGTGCCTGTCGCAGCCAGGGGTCGTTGTGGGCCAGGGGGCTGGCGACAAATTCGCGCCAGTCGGCCTGCCGCACCAGGTGAACCGGCAGTTGCTGGGCGCGCTCGTGAAAATCTCCGGTTTCGAGGTAGAGCACCAGCAGTTGAGCCGCCTCCCGGTCTCCCAGGTTGGAGAGAACTTCCAGGGCATCGGCCCGAGCCCTCAGGTTGGAGAATCGCAGAACCTTCTCCACGCTGCGGATCACTTTGGGAGTCTCGAGTCCGGCCAGGATGTCAAAAATTAGTTTGCGGCTGCGTTCGCGAGCATTCTCCAGGCACAGTTTCAGATACTCACAGGCCGTGCCCTGGCGGTCCAGGGGCTCAGGAGCGCCCTCGATCAACAACGTTGTCACCCACAGTTGGAACACCTGGCGCTTTAAGGTAGCCTGCAACAACTCTCGAGCTTCTCGTCGCGGGCTCTGGGCCAGGCACTGAACCACCGAACGACTGGTGTGTAATACGGCCGAGTCTAGCAAAGGCTGAAGTCCAACCAGAGCCGTGGGCGGGGCCAGAGTCAACAACGAGGCGGCCTGGTCGCGCAGGCTCTTGATGGGGCTCTCCAGATGTTCGGCAATGCGTCGCCAGATGGGTGTCCCGGAGAACTCGGGAGACTCTTCGATTCGATCGACATGCTGTTCGAGCAACTGAAGGGCCGCCTGTCGCACTGGCGCTTGGGGTCGAGATAGGGCCCGTAGGGCGGCCTCGACCCAATGCTGGCGGCGGAACGCCTCTTCGCTGGTGAATCTGGCCAGCCGCAGCAAGGCGGCTCTGGCCACCGCCGCCGAAGGGTGATCGCAGCGCTGCAGCAGTTCGGAACTGAGGTGCAGAGGGGTGCGTTCAATAGCCGCTACCACTTCAGATTCCTCGCCGCGCAGCATTTCCAGCAGTTGCTGACGCGCTTGCTGCAGCACTTCGCCCCGGGGCAGGGCCAGCAGCAGGTTGCAGGCCAGGGCACGGACCCGCGGCGCCGGGTCTGCCAGTCGATCGGTGAGCCAGTCTGGAACCAGTGTTCCCCGTGGTTCGCCGAGGGCTTCCAGGGCAACCATTCGCAGGCTCGCCTCGGTGTGGGTGGCGCATTGCTCAAGCAGTCGAATATCTCGGGGCCAACCCGGGTGATTGAGCGATTGCACGCAGGCCACTCGAAGCCACATGGGGGTGGCCTCCGAGCGCGCCGCCTCCATCAGGGGTGACCAGTTTTGGCGTTGGCTCAACCCCTGGGCCAGACGCAGCAGGGCGGGATCGGGGTGCTCGGGAGGGTCTCGGGTCAGGTCGGACCACAGTTGGTAGAAGCGTTGACCCGAGGCCCCCGAGATTCCCAGCGTCAACTCATCCAGGTCGAGCCTTCCGGCCGAAACCTCGGCGATCATGGTTTTTAGATAGGATGAGCGCACCGACCAGTTGGCCAGCAAATACAGGGCGGCTACGCTGAGACCCAGGCCATACATCCAGCCGGCCGGGCGCGACTGCGAGCCCACCGCCCACAGGATGGCGCCAGCCAGGGCCATGGCGGCGTAGGTGACCAGGCCTTCTAGAAAGGCCCGCACGCGTCCCCGCGATCGCGCCGGGAGGGCATTGTAGACCAGGCTGCGGATGGGGCTGGCCACGGCGTTCTCCAGGCTTTCGCGAGTGGCGCGCAGCAACACCGCCGTGGCCAGATTGGGCATCAGACACAGGGCCAGAAAGCTGCCGCAGGTCAGCGCGCTGTGAACCTGGTTGGCATTGGCCACCCCCACGCTGCGTATCAGCCAGGGAGTGAAATACATCTCGACCACGACTTCCAGTCCGTTGGTTACCAGCACCAGCAGGCTCAAGAACGAGGACAGGGCTTCGGGCTCGGGATAGGCTTGTAAGATGATGCTGGAATACAGGTATTGGCCCAAGAAGGCGGCCAGAATCATGCAGGCGCAACTCACCACCAGTTGGCGTCCCAGGTGGGAATAGCGCAGATAGTTGGCGGCGTTGACCATTTCGCTCAGGCTGGTTTCGTCGGCTTCCTCGAGCTCCAAAGGGCCCCAACGGCGCAGGCGTCGGCGATATCGTCGCAGCAGCAGCAAAGCGGCCAGCGTAAAGAGGCACCAGAGGTAGAGCTGGTTGGCAGCGCCGATGAGCGGCCCCACCAGGCTCAGCAACAGCCCCCCCAGGGCTCCCCCCAGGCTGGCGCCAACCACAAAAAGGGGAAAGAGTCGTTTGGCGCCGAGGGTGTCGAAGAAGTCGCCGGTAAAGGTCCAGTAGTGATTGGTCATGATGCACTGGCTGAGAAAGAAGAGGCAGACCAGCCCAAATTCCACGGCCGGCCACGACCATGTCAGTCCCAATCGACCCAGCAGCACCAGAGCTGCCTGAATGGCCAGCAGCCAGATAAAATAGCGATCGTTCTTGGCACTGTTCACCCCCAGGGCGTAGCCCAAACTGCCGACCACGGTGGCTACTGCGGCCACAATGAAACTGAGAGGTAGTTGAGCGGGTCCGTAGTGGGCCAGAAACAGGGTTTCGCTGGTGATCAACCCGACGGTCTGGGCCAGATTCAGCAGCAGTGAAAGTAGCAGGAAAAAG
Organism: uncultured Burkholderiales bacterium; assembly: GCA_964649085.1. GTDB lineage: Bacteria > Vulcanimicrobiota > Xenobia > Xenobiales > JADMJV01 > JADMJV01. The sequence continues at coordinate 95,642 of CAZYPN010000003.1, forward strand.
CCGAAACGCTCGGCCTCATTGCGGCGGACCTGAGGAAAGGCCCTCAACCAGAAGGAGCTGATCATGGGCTCAGCTCATGGGGACGAGTTCGGCCAACCGCGAGGTCACTTGATTGGCAGACTGCAGGCGATCTTTAGGATTTTTGGCCAGCAACAGTCCCAGCAACTGGTCGAGCTCGGGGCTGCCCAGGCCCTGGGCTACCAGGCTGGGAATGGGTGCCTTCTGATGGGCACGCGCGATTTCTTCCGGAGAACTACCCTGGAATGGGGGGTGCCCGGCGATCATTTCGTAGAGCACGCAGCCCAGGGCGTAGAGATCGCTGCGTTCATCGGCGGCCTGGCTGTCCGCCAGACGTTCGGGAGCCATGTATTCGGGGGTGCCGTAGGCCAGACCCTTGGTTCTGGCTCGCCGGTTTGCCTTGCTGGTCACGGTGGAAATGCCGAAGTCCATCACCTTCACCGAGCGTCGATTGGTGATGAAGATGTTGCGAGGACTGATGTCTCTGTGAATCACTCCGCGAGCATGGGCCCACTGGAGGGCGTCGGACACCCCGCGGGCAACTTTGATTGCCTCCTGTTCTGCCAGCGGGCCCTGTTTCAAGATGGAGTCCAGTTCCTGACCCTCGAGAAACTCCATGACGAAATAGGGGATGCGGCGAAAACCCGCCGCTCGGTAGTGCCCGGCGTGCAACACGCGCACGATCGACGGGTGCCGCAGGTCGACTCCGATCTGAGCCTCGCGAGCGAAAGTCGCAACGAACTGCGGATAGCGAAGCGGTCCTCGGTGGGGGATTTTGATGGCAACGGCGTTGGAATTCTCGTCCTTGCCGAAGTACACCGTGGCCGTGCCGCCGTCGGCCAGCAGGGGCCCGAGTTTGAAATTTCCCAACATGCCATCTTTAGGAAGGGGTGCGGGCTCGTCCCAATCCTTGGGAGTCGCGGGCCGAGCAAATCTGCGCATCACGGCGGCGGCCAGAACGACCCCCACCAGGCCTCCGAGCAAAACGATGTGGGGGGCGGCCAGAGGATGGTCGACCTCGGGAACCGTCGGTTTGGCGGGCTGGCTGGTCGATTTCTTCGGGGGTGGCAAGCCGGCGTCAGCCTTCCATCAGGTCATCGCTGGACTTGGTGCGTCGGCCCAGGCGAAGGTGAATCGCTCCCAGTTCGATAGTGTGCTCCAGCCGCAGCGGCGTTTCTTCCCCGGCGCGGATTTCTTTGCCTTGAACCACGGCCAGCAAGCCCGCCTGGCGATGTTGATAACGCAGCGAAGACTCGGTCACCAGCAGTCGTCCGGTCAGGGTCACCAGACGCTCGTCCTCGATGTGCACATCGCAGTGGGGGGCTGAGCCGATGAGATTGATGGTGCGCCGCAGCGGAAACTCCTTGCTTCCCCAAAAGAGCGAGTAAGAGTCGATGCGCTGCTGCAGTGGCAGGTAGGAATAGCGAATCACCGTTCGGCCCAGGCGAAAGCAATCGCCCGACTGCAGTTCCTGGGCCTTGCCCGGGGGGAGTTCCTCCTGGTTGAGAGGCAGATTGAGCTCGGGATCGATGTTGGTCAGCAGCATGCCGTCGTTGCGGTAAGCGATTTCGCAGGAAACCGCCCCTCGGTCGGTCAGTTCTACCAGGGTCTTCTGGCCGATCCGACCCAGGCTGATGGGGCGGTCGACTTTGCGATGATCCACCCAGAAGTGCGTGCCCTTCAGAGGTCCGGCCGTGAAGTGAAGCAGATGCAGCTCGCCACGATTCCAGATGCGGTCGCCCTCGTGGAAAAGGCCCGACTGCAGCGGGCTGACCTGTTCACCGGCCAGCAGGCGCGAGCGGGCTTCGCTGGCCTTTTCGGCCGGCAGCAGCATAACCGCCACCCTGCCCACCAACAGCAGGCTTTCGGGAGTAAGAAGGTTGCCAAACTCAGGACCGGGGCTGCGCTGACGGATGACCCCACCCAGCGGTTGGTCGATCAGCACCGGACGAGTGCCCGTCTCGGCACAGGTGACGTGAACCTCGTTGCCCTTTCGCAGCAGCAGGCAGCGCGTCGACCCGGCCCCGGTCAGATTCAGGGTGGGGTCGAAGGTCTGATGACTGCCCGGTTCCTGCAAAATGAGAGTTTCTTGCTCCAGGGCGTGCAGCTTGCCGCCCTCCGCACCGTTGAGCACCAGCAGTTGCCAGGTGGGTCGGCTGCTTTCGTCTTGTACCACCAGGGCCGGAGGACGATGCGACGGCGTCACTTCGGGGGCCGGAAGTTCGGCCTTGGGCACCAGACGCAGCTGCAGAACGAGCCCGCCGAGCTTGATTTTGTCGCCCACGTGGATGTATTGAGCACCCTGCACCACTTTGCCATTGATCAACGTGTGGTTGGTGGTCGAGTGGTGGGTCAGCAAGTAGCGATTTCTTTTGCCATCCCAGCTCAGGGTGGCGTGCAGCCCGGACACGGTGGGGTCGGGAAAGCTGATTCGGCCCGGAGGATCATCCTTATGAAACGGATCGCGTCGCCCCAGTTCCACTTGCTCGGCCCGGATCGCTCGCGCCTCGCCCTTGGGCTGGCCTTCCAGCACAAAGAGTTCAAGCTCAGCACTCATCGAGGGGTCTGTTATCCATTCGACCTAAGGCCACCTCTTTGCCTGGCGAGCCGTTCGGCTGATCGGGTCCCACATCGGGCTCAGCGGTGGTGTATACGCATGCTCGAGCTCGGAGAGAGCCCCGGCATCCAGGTTTTGGGCCAGGGCCAGGCTCAAGGTTTGCATCAGCGCGGTAACCTCGTGCCCGATGGCCCAGGCGGCTTGCAGAGGCCCCGCCGGCCCGGCAAAGTCAAGCTGTAGATGGACTTGCTTCGAATGGGGCCAGTAACCGGGCCGCAGCGGCCAGTCGCCCAGGCACGATTCGATCTGCGGCGCAGGGCGCCGTCGCTTGACCCATGCCACTTCCAGCCCAAAGATTTTCAGCGAGAGGCTTCCCCAGCATCCCTGAAAGCGGCGTGACTGGCCGCAGGCGTTGGCGCCCGCGACCTGTCCCAGCAGGGCTGCCGGCCGCGCCAGGGGTTGGTGGACCCAGCCACCCTCGGGGTGAGGGATCTCGCAGCAATCGCCGGCCGCATACACGCCGCGACGGCTGGTTTCGCCGCGAGAGTTGATGCGCAGGCCGCCCGCTTGGCCGCGCTCGAGAGGCAGGCTCTCCAGCAGAGGGTTGCGCGCAGGGCAACCGGCCGCCCAAAAAGCCAGTTCAAAAGTTCGCCGGCTGCCGTCCTCGAGCAGGGCCCGCCGAGCCAGCCCCTGACCCTCCCAGGCCACGACCCTTGAGGGCACCCATTCCACGCCGTGAGACTCGAGTTCGGCCAGCAAGACCCTGTGCAGATCTTGGGGGAGCCCCAGCAGGGTGGGGGAGGGGTCGACCAGGACCACCCTTCGACCCCGCTGACGGGCCGCCTCGGCCAGCTCCAGCCCCAGGTAGCCGCCACCGGCGATGAGTACGGTGTCGATTTCGGGTTGCTGCAACCAGGCTCGAGCCCGCAGGCTCGACTCCATGTCTCTGGGGGCGAGCACGTTGGCGAAGTGCTCTCCGGGGTAGTGGCGGGCGCCACCCGGGGCCAGCATGAGCTGTTCGAAGTCCAGCCAGCGCCCGTTTTCAAGGCGCAGGCGGTGTCCCTTGAGGTCGATTTCGCTGGCTCCCGCGCCGGTGTGCACCACAATGCCTCGCTCGCGGAGTTGTTCGGGGCTGTGAAGCACCAGACTGCCGGCTTCTTCGATCTGTCCGCCTACCAGATAGGGTAGGGCGCAGGTGGCCACCGAAATCAGCGGTGCACGGTCGATAACCCAGACCTCTCCCGGGCAGATGCGGGCCGCCGTAGCCGCTGCGGCGAGGCCAGCGGTTCCTCCACCTACAATTAGCAACTTCGGCACGCGACCACTCACTCGGGCCTGTTTGCGAAAGTGGTAGTGCTACCCTTTCCGAAACAGTCCGCGAAACCAGCCGCTAATGCGCCCCCAGAGGCTGACTTTGGGAGCCGCCGGGGCCACCGCAGAGGGGACGAGCCTGGGTTCGGCGGGTTGCTCCAGAACCGGTGGGGTCTCTTCAAAGCTGCGCGGGGGAGGGGGCAGTAGTTCTTCATAGTCTTCTGGGGCCAGGTCGAGCGCAGCCGAGGGTGTCTCGACAGGCTGGATGATGGGGGGCACCACGCTGCTGCGCTCGATAGAACGCAACATCCACTCGCCCGAGCGGCGTTCCTCGTCGAGCACCTCTTGCAAATCCTCAACGATGGGTGAAATCTCGCGCTGCAGCACGGGATAGGCCACAGGCCCCACCTGAAGCACCCCTTCGATCGCTCCCAGGCCGGCCTGTTGGGCGGCTCGAACCCCGTCGAGTCCGCTACGGCTGGCTGCCTCGCGACTGGCCACTACGGTGGCCTTGCCGGCCAGCACGATGTTGCCCCAGCGTTTGGCCACGGCCAGCACGGCCCGATGGCTGGCTCGTCGAATGGCCCAGTCGGCATCGGTGGGGTCGCTGATGCTTTCCACCACACCCCGCATCACCTGTTGAGTCACTTCGCTCCAGTCGGCCCCGGACTCGAAGCTGCTGTGCAGAAGTTCGTCCACCGTGCCGTCGAGTTGGCCGGGTTCCTGGCTTTCGAAGGCCTGGCTGGCTCTCAGACGGGTGGTTTCGGTTAACTCGCTGGAATCGGTCTGGCCGATGTGAAACGAGGGATCGGGGGAAGGACGTTCGTTCATGGAACCTTCTTCAATTAAACTTGATAATTATTCAATCATCTGGAGTGGATTCCTGCTCCTTGTGGAAAAGTCTGGGGTCAGGACGAGGAACTTGCTGGCAGAGGGGAAATACCTCTAATTGTGAGCATGCTTTATGCCCGGAAGTGGAGAACCTAGCCCGTGGCCACCGCAATGGATATCGTGCACTGCTTCAAGCCCGCCGAGCATCTGGATCAGGCGATTTACCGCGACCTGTTGAGAAGCCGTCAGAAGGGAACTGAAGAGACCCGGTTTCTCTCGTTCCTGTCCGGCAAGGATGAGGCTACGCTCGTCTACGAGGTGTTGCGTCTGCCCGAGCGACAGGCCCAACAAGAATACAGTTCGCTGGGCAAACTGGCGCTGACCACGTTGTTGATGGCCCGGGCCATGCTGACCAAGAAGTCCACCCATCTGGCGGGTGCCCTCAGTGCCGGGGCTCTCACGCTGATCGATGGCAAGGACGTCTTTACGCGGGCTAAAGGAGCCCTGCTGCGGCTGTCCCGGGCCGGCTCGCTGGGCAAGGCCACGCTGCGGCTCACCGCTTCAGAGGCCATTCTGGTCTATGAAGGGCAGCAGGTGCACATCTCGCTGGCCCCCATGCGTCAGGTTGTTCTACGAGCGGTGCGGGCCGCCGGTCAGCCCGAGCACGAGAGTTACTACTGCATCCATCTCGACCTTCAAGACGGACGAGTCCTGCCGGTGTTGCGCTCGCGTCAGCCGGTCGAGGCTCGTCGACAGGCTCATCAACTGGCAACGTCGCTGCACCTCTCGATGAGTTTTCAAAATGTGGAGGTCAGTGAAGTCCCCAATGGCTACAGCTGGGAAATGGGTCCTCAGCTGGTCGAGCCCGCCCTGAACTGATTGCAGGCCGCTTTGCCCCATTGGGGGGCCTTCGGGTTGCTCCAGGCCGCCCGGGCTGCTCTGCCCGAGGAGATTATCGTTCCGCCGTCGCTGGAGCACTCGGGTATTCATTTTCTCTGCGAGAACCTGCAGGTCACGGGCAGCTACAAGGTGCGGGCGGTGTGTCACTGGCTGGGCCAGCGCCGAGCTGAAGAGCCCCCGGTGGCGCTGGCATCGTCGGGGAATTTTGCGGTGGCGCTGGCCTGGGCAGGCCGTCGTTTTGGTCTCGACGTCACGGCCGTCATGATGGAGCGCAGTCACCCGTGGAAGGTCGAACGCGTGCGCCAGTTGGGGGGCAAGATCCTGGTTTGCGGCAACTCCACCGAGGAACGCACCCGAACGCTCGAGTCGCTGCAGATGCAGGGATACGAGATTCTCGAGCACCTCAACGACCCTCGGGTGCTGGTTGGACACGCCACCCTGGGGTTGGATCTGGCCGTGCAGCGACCCCGCAGGGTGCTGGTGCCCGCCAGCACTGGAGGGCTCTTGGCGGCTACCGCGCTGGCCCTCAAGCAGTTCGATCCCGAAGTCCAGGTCATCGGCGTTCAGCCCCAGGGTGCCTGCGCCATGGCCCTGTCGTTTCGCCAGCGAGCGATGTGTAGAATCGATTCGGTAGACACGGAATGCGATGCCCTGACGGCCAATCATCCCGGGCCCTTGCCTTTGCAGTTGGCCCTGGAACTTGTCGACGATATGGCGACCGTGTCCGAGGCTTCGATCCGTCGCGCCGTTCGCTGGCTTGCCGAAGAATTAAAGCTGGTGGTCGAGCCGGGAGCGGCGGTGGGATTGGCCGCCCTGCAGAGTGGGGAAATAGAGCCCCAGGAAGGCACCTGGGTCGTGCTGAGCGGGGGCAATCTGGCGCCGGCGCGACTGGCCCGGTGGTTGGCGGAGTAGCTGTTGGAACAAGAAGAATCGCATCCCGATATCCGGGCCGTCGAGTGCCAGGGTCGAACGTTTTACCTGTTGGGCACCGCTCACGTCAGCCAGGCCAGTGTCGATCTGGTTGAGCAGACTTTGCAACAGCTCCAGCCGGATAGCGTGGCGGTTGAGCTCTGTCACTCCCGCTATCATACCTTGCGCGATCCGGACCGGTGGAAGAATACGGACATCGTATCGGTCATCAAGCAGGGCAAAGGCAATCTGCTGCTGGCCCAGCTGTTGTTGAGCAGTTTTCAAAAACGCATTGGCCAGCAGCTCGGCGTAAAGCCCGGCGCCGAAATGATGAAGGCGCTGGAAAGCAGCGAGGCTCTGGGAATTCCTACCGTGCTTGCCGACCGCGAGGTGTCGATCACGCTGCGCCGCACCTGGAGTCGGCTGGGGTGGTGGAGTTTGCTCAAGCTGACGGCCTCTTCACTGGCAGGCATTTTCGAGTCGACTCCTATCAGTCCCGAAGAGGTCGAGCGCCTCAAGCGCAGCGATGCCCTCGAGGAGGCTCTCAAGGAACTGTCGGAACAGTTGCCCGAAGTGCAGCAAGTGCTGGTCGACGAGCGCGACCGCTATCTGGCTGCCAAAATCTTTGCGGCTCCCGGACAACGCGTGGTGGCCGTGGTTGGGGCTGGCCACGTGGGAGGTATCGCCCGTTACCTGGGGCAGGTTGAAAGCGTGGACGAGCTCGAGCTGGTCCCGCCGCCCAGTCGGAGCTCCAGGGCCATAGGCTGGCTGATTCCCGGACTGATCGTGGCGCTGATCCTGTATGGTTTCTTTCATTGGGGCAGCGGCGCCGGAGCGAAGATGCTGGGCACCTGGGTTCTGGCTACGGCGCTGGCCGGCAGCCTGGGCTGTATGCTGGCCCTGGCTCACCCGCTTACGATTCTCAGTGGACTGGTGGCCGGGCCCATCGGTGCCATCCATCCATTGATCGCCACGGGTTGGCTGACAGGGCTGGTCGAAGCCTCGCTGCGCCGGCCCCGAGTTCACGATTTCGAGGCCATCTCCGAGCAGGGAATCACGCTGGGAGGTCTCTACGGCAATCGGGTGACGCGGATTTTGCTGGTCGCGTTGCTCACCAATGTGACGGTGGCGCTGGGCAATGTGCTCGGAGGAGCGCTGATGTGGAAGGTCGTGGCCTGAGGCTTCAGGGCTTGGGAGAGTTGGCTGCGTCGAGAACTTCCAGGATTTGCTGGGTGAAGGGTGCCAGGTCCTGGTAGCCGGTCCAGGTCTTCACCACCCGGTTCTCCGGACTGAGCAACACGGTGTAAGGAATCCTGTTGCCGTTGAAATAGCGGATGAAATTGCGGTAATTGGCCGAGCGGGGCTGCTTGCAGTCGACGTAGGCCACGGGAATGATCTGCTTGCGGTCGAACTCGACCACCACGGGCAAGAACATCTTGCAGGCCGGGGCCCAGTCGGCTCCATAGTAGACCAACCGGTGCTTGTCGATTTTGTAGGCCCCGGTCGTGTCGACTTTGGCCACCCCCAGGTTGAGGTCGATGGTCCCCGCTTCCGGGTGGCGTGCCAACTTGCCCCCGATGGCTTCGGAGAATTCGCTGAGCTTGACGAGTCGATGCCCGGAGTCTACGCGGTATTTGAGGGGTTTGCCGTTGACGTACAGACTGCCGGGCTTCTGGTCGAACTTGGGCAATGGGTCGGACGGGTTGCGGCGTACCACCCAGTGCCCCTCGATTTCCTCCAGCTTCACTTCGAGCGCCTTGCAGAGGTCGCCGAGGTCAACCTCGATGCTGGCGGGGTTGGCCGTTCCCAGAACGTAGCCGGAGAAAGGGCGGTTGCGCACAAACAGGCGGTCGCCCCAGGCACTGGACCCCAAAATTAGCAGAAGCAGGCAGCAAAGGGTTCGTTTCAGCATGCTCGGGTCTTCTGACTCAGGGCGCCAGGACCCTCTGGCGAACCGCCGGATCCAGATAGGACCACAGCGTTTCGAAGGCCGCCTGACGTAATTCTGGCGGCAAACTCTCGAAGATACCGCGCTGGGTGTTGTCCATGCGGGCCGCTTCCAGCACCCGGAATTGCTGCAGCTTGGTCAGCTTGTCCCAACGAGGAGCGGATACTTTGGCGGTACTTTCGGCCTGCGCGTCGAAAGGCTTCTGAATGTGGGCATACAGGGCCACCTGCACGCGCTTCTCGGGAGTCAGGGCTCCCCAGAGCGAGTTGAGCATATTCTGCTTCCACTCGTCGGGCACATTGGCGGCAAAGCCCTGCATCATCTCTGGCGAAAGTTGGAAGGCCTCAAGCAGAAATCGCTGTTGCTCGGGGTCCAGGCTTCTCCATTGGGGTGTTGGCAACTGGGCAAAGGCCGGCGTAAACAGGCAGCAACCCAGGGCCACCACGCAGGCATAGTGGCAAGGACTGCGAAGCGCCCGCCACCATGTTCGGAGATGTCGATTGTCTAGCAGCATCCCAGTTTATTCGTCACTATCTTGAGGCCGACCCTGCCGGCACGCGCCAGGAATACGCCCGGATCCAACAGCGCCTGATCACTCGAGGTATGCTTTTTCAGGGCAATCCTCTGCCGATCTGTATCGCCCCGGCCATCATTCATCAACGCCAGTTGCGACCTATCCAGCAGGCGATGCAGAAACTGGTGCGTGTGCTGGCCAAGTTAGAGGCGCCTTTGCGAGAGAGTGTCTGGCTCAAGCGACTGGGGATTTCCAGGGTCGAGCAGGACCTGATCCAGTGGCCCAGTCGCCTGAGGCCGGGCGGCTACATCTCGCGGGTGGACGGTTTTCTGGTACCCCAGGCCGACGGCTCGCTCGGCTATCAGATCGTGGAACTGAATGTAGACAGCCCGGGTGGGGCCGCCTATATGGACGAGTGCGTCCGCATGCTACGCCAGACTTCGCTTTGGAAAGAGTTTCGCAAGCGCTTTCCGGGGGCCTATCTCGAGACCGATTCGCGCGATCTTCCGCTGCTGCTGCGCGCCTGGCGTCAGTGGGGCGGCAGCGGCAAACCTCGGGTAGCCGTGGTGGACTGGATTACGGTCAACACGGTAACCGAATTCGAGTTGCTCAAGGAACGCTACAACCGACTCGGCGTTGAGACCATCATCGCCGACCCGCGAGAACTGGAATATCGCAACGGTCGCCTGCTCGACTACGATGGCAAACCCATCGACCTCGTCTATCGCCGCGTGCTGGTCGAAGATTTGCTCACCCACGCTGAAGCCGCGCGCCCTTTTCTCAATGCCTATCGCGAGCAGGCCGTCTGTGTGGTCAATTCGTTCGCCTCCAAGCCGCTCACGGTAAAGAGCCTGCTGTCCTGGATCTATCGTCCCGAATTCGAGTCGCTGCTGTCGGCTTCGGAACTGGCGTTCCTGCGTTCGCTGGTGCCCTGGACGGCCGACGTCGTCGAGGGTCCGGTTTTGGAACAGATCCGACGCGAACGACCCCACCTTATTTTGAAGCCCGCCGATGGCTACGGTGGCGAAGGACTGTTCCTCGGTTGGGAAATGGACGACACCGCTTGGGACTCGGCCATTCAGGAGGCCTTGCAGGGACGCTATGTCGCCCAACGACGGGTGCCCATTCCGGTGGGAGAGTTTCCCGTTCCCCAGGAAAACGGCTGGAGTTTCGAAGTCTTCCGTATGGACTTTGACCCCTATATGTTTGGAGCCGGTATGCGAGACCCTCTGGTGCGCATCGCTCAGAGCGACATCCTCAATGTCAAGGCCGGGGCCCAGATCGCCGCCACCTGGGTGTTGCGCGAATGAGATGGCTGCTACTGGTTCTGCTGATCCGGCTGGCGGGGGCCCAGGCGATCCCCGTCTCCCATTGGCAACCAGAGCGCACCTGGCTGCTGGCCGTAGGTGTGTTGGAATGGCAGTACAGCCACATCTGGCCATCGTTTCCCAAGCAGAATCGGCGCGACCAGATGCTGGTCGAGGCCATGCTGAGAAGGGGAGTACCCCAGCATCAGGTGCGCGCCCTCTACGACCGGGAGGCCACCGGCCAGGCGGTGCAGGCTCAGGTGAACGAGTTGATCGCAAGAATTCCGGCCGGCGATACGCTGGTGATCTACTATGCCGGTCATGGATATCGAGAGACCAATGAGTCGAAGTTCTGGATGGTCCCTTACGATGGGAGCAATCCTTCCACGCTCTGGAGTCTGGAAGACCTGGCCGGTCGCCTCGAGAAGGGCTGCAAGGCCGAGCGCGTCATGCTGATCGCCGACTGCTGCTTCTCCGGGTCGTTGCGCTTGCTGGCGCGTCGCCATCAGGGTCGGCTTTCCTTTGCGGGCTTCAGTTCCTCATTGGCTCGGCTCAGCAGTACGGGCAACTGGACGTTCAGCGACGCGATCCTCGACGGTATCCGCGGCGATCCCCGTATGGACCGCGATCATGATGGTTGGGTCAGTCTGGAAGAGTTGGCCCATCAAGTCGAGCAGGACATGTGGTTCGCCGAAGGCCAGCGCGGGGGAGGGACGGGCTCGACCGGCTTTCCGCTGAGTCAGAAGTGGTTTCAGGTTCCCCGCTCGCTGGCCAATGGCGAAGGGCAGTTCGTCTGGGTGATGTGGGGTGGGCGCCGTTGGAAGGCCCGCGTGCTGGAGCGCCGTGGCGATCAGGTGAAAGTGCGTTGGGTGGGTTTGCCTCAGGACTATCCCGATGACTGGGTGCCCGCCAGCGACGTGACCGGCTTTGAGATGCCCACCCTTCCGCCGTTGGGGCGACCGCGCAGCGGTGCTACCAGGTAATTGATCTCGGTCGAAAGGGTTTCCTCGATCCGAGCGGAAAACTGCCCGGCTATGAAGTCGATCATTCGTTTGCTCCTGATGGTGGCCCTGATGGGGCCTGCTTGTGCTGATTTGCTGGACCCGCTCTTCGGGGTGATCACGGTGCGTGGCACGGTGGCCTATGTTCAGAACAACCACTTCATTCTGGTGTCCAAAGATAATCAGTATCTTCGCATCTTTTTGCGACCCGGGCAGATGCTGCCCTCTGGTGTGGTACCGGGGTTGGTGGTTACGGCCCGCATCTCGGGAGACGCAAACGATCAGTCGATCCTCGAGAGTCTCGAGGAGATTCTCGGACCCGACGGTCAGCCCGCGCCTGCGCTCACCCAGCCCCAAAGCTGACCTCACCGCTCGGGAAGAAATGCGGGTCGATTTCGACCCACAGCCGCGGAGGTTTTTTTCATGCGTCAAGTTTCTATTCTGGCTCTGGCCGGAACGCTCAGTTTGCCCCTCTGGGCCGCCCCGAAGTTGGCCGTCGAGGTGCAACGCAAAGGAGATCGTGTCGAGGTTGTGCTGACCTCGCCAACGCCGCTGGCGGCGCCCACCATTCAGCAGCGCTGGAAAGAGGGGCCTCATCGCTTCGAGGTGGTGGTGCCGAAGACCGAAGTGGCTCGACTCAGCAAGGCTATCGACCGCGGTGTGCTTCAGAAGATCGAAACCGACAGCAGTGGCGACTCGGCTCTGTTGCGAGTGATCGCCTCGGGAGACCCCAAGATGTCGTGGTCGGCCAGTGCCGACCGCAAAGTTTGGACGCTGAGCATCTCCACGGTGGATATCGCCTCGGGTAAGGTGCCTGCCCTGCCCGGTGGTTCGTTGGCCAGTGCCCCGGTAGTCAGCAAACCACCGGCACGTCCAACGCCGCCGCCCGTAAGTGTGCGTCCCCCCGCCCCTCGAGCGGCGGAGAACGTGGCCACGGCCCCCCCTCAACCTCAGCCTCAGCCTCAGGCCCAGCCCCAGCGCCTGGATCAGCGTCCAATCACGGTTTCGCTGCAGAATAAGGATCTGGCCGTGGCTATCCAGGAGATGGCTCGGGCTGCGGGTCTGGAAGCCGAGGTGGGTCCTGGCGTCGAAGGGCCCGTCAGCGTCAGTTTCCGAGAGGTGCCCCTGGGGTTGGCGCTCACCAATCTGCTGGGCAAGCAGACCAAGCTGATCGAATACCGCATCGAAGGCAACAAGCTCAAGGTCTTCACCGATGACCAGGGAGGGGCCACCCTGCCAGCGGCACCGATCCGCAGCGGGCCCACGGTAAGCGACTACTTTCCCATCGTCAACGAGAAGAAGGTCGCCGAGGTGGCCCAGCTGGTAAAGCGGACCGTGACTCAGGTCGATGTTCATTCCGACGAGCTTCTCAACGTGCTGTTCGTGGAAGGCGCGGCTGGCGACCTGGCCAAGGTCCGCGAACTGTTGCAAAACGTGGTGGTCAAGTAGGACCGACTGCTTCCAGGACGAATGGGCGCAGATGAGTAAGCGCCGCAGTCGACCCTCTTCCAAAGAAGACCTTCACCCTGCTCAGGCCCAAATGCCGTCTGTGGGTGGCGGCGTGGCCACGCTGGAGGACTTGCGTCAGCTTGAGAAGGAGCATCCCGACCGAGCTGACGTGCAGTTCGACCTGGGGGTGGCGCTGGCTCGTCAAGGTGAGCAAGGTAAGGCTGCCAAGCACTGGCGCCGGGTGGTGGAGCTGGATCCGGGGCATTCCGCGGCTCGTTACTTCCTGGGCATGTACTACCTGGGGCAGGGCAAGTTTCGCCAGGCTGCCGAGCAGTATCGCAAGGCGATCGAGCACAAGCCCGACGACCCCTATGCTTTGAACAATCTGGGCCTGGTCTATGCCCGCCAGGCTCAATACGGAAAAGCAATCGAGTGTTGGGAGATGGCGCTCAAGCTCTCTCCCGAATATTCCCAGGCTTACTATAACCTGGGGCTGATGTATTCTCGCCTGGGTCAGCTCGATGAGGCCGAAGGCTATTACCTTGAGGCCTTGCGTCTCAATCCCGACGACGTCTATGCCTACAACAATTTGGGCCAGGTCTACGCTCGCCAGAATCGATTGGACGAGGCCCAGGCTTCGTTTCAAAAGGCCCTCTCGCTGGACCCGACCGACCTCTATGCCCACAACAATCTGGGCAAGTTGATGGAGCGAACCGATCGGGTCGACGACGCCCGTCGCGAGTTCGAGCGGGCCTTGCAGATCGATTCGGGAGACGCCTACGCTCGCAACAATCTGGGACGAATTCTGGCCAAGATGGGCGACCAGGCGGGGGCTGTCGCCCAGTTTCAGGCCGTGCTCGAGGAACATCCCGATGACGCTGTGGCCTATCACAATTTGGGCCGCGTTCACGCGCAGCAAGGGATGTGGCAGGAAGCGGTGGGTTACTACAGTCGCGCTCTCGAGCTGTCCCCGCTGGATTCTTATGCGCGCAATAACCTGGGTCGGGCCCTGCTCAGTCTGGGTCGGGTCGAAGATGCCGAGAAAGAGTTTCGGCGCAGTCTGGTCTCCGACGATCGGGATAGCTATGCCCTGAACAATCTGGGCCTGTGCCTGATTCGCTCCAACCGCATGAATGAGGCCATCGAGGTGCTGGTCCGAGCCGTTGAGGTCGACCCGGGCGATGTGCTGGCCAGGAATAACCTGGGGTTCTCGCTCTCCTCCGTAGGTCGCTACGAGGAAGCGGTAGAGCACTTTGCCTACGCCGTGCAGCAGGACCCTCGCGACGCTTATGCCCTGACTCATTGGGGTCTGGCGCTTTCCCAACTGGGTCAGCTGGAGGCGGCTGCCGAGCGTTTTCAGCTGGCCGTCGAAGCCGACCCTCGCGACCTCTACGCCTGGAATCATCTGGCCCTTACGCGCTTCCACCTGGGCCAGGTTTCGGCAGCTCTTCAGGCATTTGACGACGCCCTGCGGATCGACGCCAACGACAGCTACACGTTGAGCAATCTCGGACTGGTCTTAACCTCTCTGGAACGTTTTGAGGAGGCCGCAGACCGATTTCAACAGGCTTTGCGCATCGACCCCAGGGACGTCTACTCGCGCAACAACCTGGGTATCGTGCTGGCCCGTCTGCGCCGCTTCGCCGAGGCTGTCGAGCAGCTTCAACTGGCCCTCGAGCAGATGCCCGACTATGCCGAAGGCCACTTTAATCTGGCCCTGGCCCACTACGAACTCAAAGAGTATTCCATCGCCGTGGTCCATTTCGAACGCGCCTTGCAGCTCGATCCCGACTTGCTGGCGGCGCGGGGCAATCTGGTGTTGACCCTGGCTCACCTCGGCGAGATTGACCGCAGCCGCGAGCAACTCTCGTTGCTACAGCAGCGCGCTCAGCGCCAGGGCCAGGCTCATTATGCCGAAGACCTCGCCAGGGAAGCGCTCTCCTTGATCGAGGGAGAGGCCGAGAGCAAATCGGCAGGTAAAGCGGCCAGCAAAAAATCTGCCACAAAGGGTTCGAGCTCTGCCAAAGTCGGGAAGAAGCCAAAAAAGAAACAGGGCTGACCCCGGGGGGCGTTGGCCCGCTCGGTAGAGATGAAGCGTAACCGAATTTTTAAATTTCTGGCCTCCCTCAAGCTGGCCGTCATACTGTTTATCCTCTTCGCCACCATTCTGGCGTTGGCCACCTATTATGAGTCGGCCTATGATACGGCTACAGCTCACCATCTGGTCTACAAGAGTCCGCTGTTCGCCTTGTTTCTGGCCGTTTTCTTTGTGAACATCTATTGTTCCACCGCCATTCGCTACCCCTGGAAGCGTCGATTGGTGGGATTTGTCATCACCCACGTCGGCATTTTGGTCCTGCTCGTCGGTGCGGCGGTCACCATGGCCTTCGGCGTCGAGGGCTCGATGGTAGTTGAGGAGGGTCGTTACTCCTCGCGAATTCTGCTCAATCAGCCGGTGTTCATGGTCGGTGAGCAGGGGGGCGCGCTCAAAGAGGTGCCGGCCGAATTTCGCTGGCGCCGTCCCAGCCCGCAGAGTCCCGCCCGCGCCGACCTTGGAGGTGGGCTGGTGGCGGTGGTCGAGGAGTATCTCCACCATGCCGCCGTACAGACCCACTTCGAGTCGGCCGAGAACGGCGTGCCTGCCCTGAAATTGCGTATCTTCATGCGCAGTCAGCAGCCCGGCCGGCCCAAGGTCGACCAGTTGCAGTGGCTGACCGCGGGCAAGGGCGATGTCTCCCTGGGGCCGGCTCAGGTGCGCGTACTGCGGGCCGCCGATCCGGCCACGCTGAAGCGCCTGCTGGCACCGGGCTCTCATCATCGAGGAGAGCTTCAGCTGCTGGTGGAGGGCGAGCCCCATCAGGTCAAAATCGCCGAACTGGAGGTGGGCAAGCCTCACCAGGTGGCCGAGCACGAGCTGCTGGTGCGTCGCTACCTGCCTCACGCGGTGGTGGAGAACAATGAGCTGATCAGCAAAGACGATCAGCCGGTGAATCCCTGCATCGACCTGCAGTTGCGCGACAAGCGCGGTAATTCGCAGGACTGGCTGCTGTTTGCCAAGTTGCCCGAGCTGAACACGCGCACCGCCTCCAAGGGCGAAATGCCCGTTCGACTGACCTATGCCTGGAGCGAGGAGGGCAAACGCGGACTGAGCTTCGTGGTGGGTCCGGGCGACAAGCTTTACTATCGACTCGACCAGCAGGGTGCGCGTCCGCTGGAAGTGGGCAAGGCCTACCCCACGGGCTGGATGAATCTCGAGTTCGAGGTGGGGGAGTTTTTTCCCAAGGCTCGTGAGGTGCGTGAGTTCCGCGCGGTAGAGGTTGATGAACCCAACGACCCCAACGCTCCCCCCCCGGCCATTCGGCTTCGACTGGAGGGAGCTCCGTCGCATGCCGAAAGTTTCTGGCTCGAGCGAGGCGACATCAAGCAGGTGCGCCGCCAGGACGGCAAGGAGTGGGTCGTGGGCTATGCTTACAAGAGCCTCGAACTCGGTTTTCCGCTCAAGCTGGTCAAGTTTCATATCGACTATGACCCCGGCACCAACAATCCGGCGGCCTTCCGCAGCCAGGTTGAGGTTCAGGGTCAGAGCCACGAGATTTCGATGAACGAACCCATGGTTCGGGACGGCTTCAAGTTCTTCCAGAGCAGCTACAGCCAGATGCCCGATTCGACCCCGGTGTCGATCTTTACGGTGGCCCGCGATCCGGGCATTGCCTTCAAGTATCTGGGTTCGATCATGGTGGTGTTGGGGATCGCCACAATGTTTTTGATGCGCCCTTACCAACTGGCCCGGAAGCGTGATCCGGTGGCGCGAGAGAGCGAGGTCTGAATGAGAGTTCTGGTCACCCTGGTCACCCTGTTGTGGATGTCCTGTCTGGCGCTGGCACAGAGCGGTCCGCTCGACTATGTCGAGGCCTTTCGAATGATGCCCGTGCAGCAAGGAGGGCGTCTCAAGCCCTTTGATACCTTCGCACGAGAATCGGTTCGCTATGTAACCGGCAAGGTCGAGTTTGAGAAACGCGACCCGGTGGAAACGCTGCTGGCCTGGTGGCAAACCGGACCGTCAGAAATGGCCAAAAAGCCCGTGGTGGAGTTTCGCAACAAAGACTGGAAGAGTCGTTTGGGCCTGGCCGCCGAACCTCGCTACTACAGCCTTGAGCAGTTGCGTGCCAGTACAGAACTGGCTCGAATTCAAGAAGAACTGCACCAATTGCAGCCCGGACAGAAAGTTCCGCGCGACCTGAGTGTGCCTCAGGAATTACTGGGAAAGATGCGCTTCTTCGAGATGCTCTGCGAGGGCACGGCCTGGACGATGGTTCCTTCGCCTGAAGGTTTGGAGCAGTCGTGGATGGCTTTAGGCCAGCTCGAAGAGGCCCAGGCGCTTCAGGTCACGGTGCTCGATCCCGTGCGCAAGTCGGTTCGCCAACTTCGTCAGGCACTTACCTCCCAGTCGGGCCGTCTGGAAGCCGTTGTGGCTCTGCGACAAAGCCTGGCGGCCGTTGGGCCCACGCCTTCGGTGAAAGATATGGGACGAGAACTGCACTACAATCAGTTTCATCCGTTCCGTAAGGCCTGGATGCTCTATCTGTTCAGCCTTGTCTGTCTGTTCCTCACGACCTCAAGGGGAGGAGCTCTCTACTGGACGGCGCTGGGGGCGGCTTCCACCGGCATTGCCCTGCACGCCTACGGATTCTATTTGCGCTGCATGATCGCCGGTCGTGCTCCGGTGACGAACATGTACGAGTCGGTCATCTGGGTGGGCTTCGGCGCCGTTGCTTTCGCCTTGATTTTCGAATCGATCTATCGCGCTCGAAGCTATCTCATGGCGGCCTGCGCCGGAGCGGTGGTGTGCCTGCTGCTGGCCGACCAGCTTCCCGCCGTGCTCGATCCTTCCATTCGTCCCCTGATGCCCGTGCTGCGCAGCAACTTCTGGCTGACGATTCACGTGCTGACCATCACGCTGGGCTACGCTGCCTTCCTGCTGGCGCTGGGGCTGGGCCACATGGTCCTGTGGCGTTATCTGGTTCCCGACCAGCGCGAGGAACTGGCGGGTCTTCACACGGCCCTCTATCGCGCCCTACAGGTCGGCGTCTTGCTGCTGGCCGCGGGCACGTTGCTGGGCGGGGTGTGGGCCAACTATTCCTGGGGCCGTTTCTGGGGTTGGGACCCCAAGGAAGTGTGGGCTCTGATCGCGCTGTTGGGATATCTGGCCATCCTTCACGCTCGCTACACCGGCTGGGCGGGCAATTTTGGCACGGCGGCTTTTTCGGTGCTGGCTTTCCAGGGCGTGTTAATGGCCTGGTACGGTGTCAACTTTGTTTTGGGTGCTGGTCTGCATAGCTATGGCTTTGGCACTGGCGGGGTGGAATACGTCGGAATGTTCTGTCTGGCCGAGGTGTTGTTCGTTGCTTTCGTCGCCTGGAGGGTGAAGGCGCGAGCATGCCCTCCTGCCTAGAAGCCAGTTGGGACCAACCCCTGCTGGGCAGTGCCCCAACGTCTCAACAGATCTGGGTGCTGGACCGTCCGCGGCCCTGGCCCGCCAGGGTGCTGGCTGCTGACTTTCTGGCCTCGCCGCCTTCGACGGGCACCTTGCTGCTGCGCCAACCGGATGCTTCGCCCGTAACTTCAGAACCACATTCGTTCTCGCCCGACCGTCCGGTGGAGCGCTTGCTGGTCTGCACCCACGGCAGTCGCGACCGTTGTTGTGGGCAATGGGGCGTTCGACTGGCCCGCACGCTGCGTGAGGCCGGCGCACCCGTGTGGGAGGTGTCTCATCTGGGCGGCCATCGCTTTGCTCCCACGCTGTGGTGTCTGCGCGACTGGCGGCTTTACGGTCGGGTGGGTCTGGATGAGCAGGGCCATTTTTCCGAGCAGGTGGCCCTGAATTGGCTGGACCAGTGGAGAACTCAGCCGGGTGGCTGTCTTTCGGGCCTGCGAGGCAGCGCCAGGTATGCTGCTCATTTGCAGGTTCTCGAAGCCTACCTGCGTCAGTCTCGTGGACAGTGGCCCGGGCAGTTAAGCGAACTCTCGGACAACCGAGTGCTCGTCCGTTGGCCCGACGGCTTCTCCGAAGAACTGCACGTGAGTTGGGACCGCCACAGCTTTCGAAGCAGCCAGAGTTGCTCCGATATCCCTCTGGGAATAGAGGCCGATTACCAGGCCTGGTCGGTTTCAGCGGTCGCGCTTGCGACGTAGCATGTGCACGATCTGGTTCTGGCCGGCGACCACCCAGCAATAGTCCTCTGTAACGGCAATGTCGTAACCGGTAATCGGGGCCTCTTCCCGCAGAGCGACGACCTTCTCAGGGGTCGACCAGCTGCCCCCGCGATTGTGCACGTAGTAAATCGCGCCCCGTGCGCCCGGCTCCAGCAGGGCAAGGTGCAGCTTGTTATCGCCGTCAAGAGCAGCCCGACACTCCCACTGGCGACCCACAAGCGGAATCCGTTTCTTGTCGAGCAACGCCAGTTTGTCGTCTTTGGCCTCCATCAGGCTGAGATCGCCTCCCTCGGGCGCGGCCACCAGGAAACCGGGGCCTCGTTGGTGACTCGCGCCAGCGAAAAAGCGCAGGTATTCACCCGACTGCACGGTGGTGGCGGGCTCGATCACTCCCGTCAGGGGCTTGACCCGGGCCGAGCGCAGCGTTTTCTCCTCGGGCCAGACGGCATAAAAGCCCTCTTTGCCGGCCCCCAGCACCTCGGCCTTGCCCTTGATGGAAGTCAGATTGCCCACCGGCAGCGCTCGCGGGCGAAAGCCGCTGCGGGTGTCGATATTGGAAGCACGTACTGCCCCGCCCTCGGCCACCCAGCAGGCAGCAAACTCGGCTCGCTGGACGCCCTGGCGGCCGGCGATGGAAACGTAGCTGCCTCCTTCTTCGCCCAGCACGTAGCTGTCCATCACGAAGGGGTTCGACCAGGTATAGGCGCTGTCGCTGGAAATGGTCAACAGCACTTCAACGGCCCCGTTGCCCTGGGTGGTTTCGCGCTGGAAGACCATGGCCAGGGTGTCGCGGGTGTTGGCCACGGCCAGGCGCCGCACCCGCCCCATGTCGCTGCCGAAGAACGGCGCTCGGGGCCGGGTCCAGTCGCTATCTCCATCGGAGGTGTTGGCCGTGAACATTTCGGGCGCACGGGCTTCGCGGGTGGTGCCGGCCCAGAAAATGTACAGCTTTCCGCGTACGTTTTGCAGACGAGGGGATAGGAAAAGGCCCGAATCGGTGGCAGGTGCGGGAAAGGCGGTCCAACCCTCGGATTGGGCCCGGCCGACCCCGGGCAGAAAAGTCAAACCGGCCAGGCCGGTCAGTAAAAACTCGCGACGATTCAATTTCGTTTCTCCTTTGTCCAGCCGAGCTGGGCGTCCATATATCGCCTCAGCAGCGGGTCGAAAAACACCAGGGCCAGCGTGCTCAGCAAGATTCGATAGACCTGACTTCGAGGCACCTTCTGCTTACGAGCCAGCCAGCCTCCCCCGAGCAATTTGCGCAGGGTTGCCAGGCCCAGCACCCAGGGCCACAGGGCCGCAAGGCGCAGGCGCCAGTGCCGGGCGGGAATCCAGAGCACATAATCCCGACTGTGATGAAATTGTTCGATGGCGAAATCCACCCATTGCTGGAAGAGAGGTGCAACCCGAGATTCCATCATCGGGTTCCTGAGATCGTCGGGCTGTAACCCCAGGGCTCTCAACTGGTCCAGCGGCAGGTAGCATCGCCCTTCTGCAATGTCGCCAGGAATATCGCGCAATACGTTGGTGATTTGCAGGGCGTCACCGAGTTGTCGGGCCTTCGACAGCCACTCGTCGGGCAACTTGGCCAGGGTCGGGTAGTGCAATTGCAGCACGCGACTCCAGAAAGAGCCCACGCAGCCCGCGGCCGCCCACAGATGCTGCTGCAGTTCAGCACTGTCTTGAACGGATCCGGGAAACCGCTCCAGATCGCGGTGCATACCCTGGGCCAGGGTCGTCACGATCTCGCAGATGAGGTGTCGGTCCGCTTCGGGACAGGCGTCCAGCGCCTGGAGGGCAAGGGGCAAATGATGCAGTAAGCGGGTTTCTGCCGAGCTTTCCGACCGGGTGCTGGCGATCAGGGCCTGCCAGTTTTCCAGATGCCTTGGCGGGTTCAGCAACCCGACCAGTAGTTCCAGGGCAGGGCGCCGATGTTCTTGGGGTAGCCATTCACTGTCGCTGACGGTGTCGGCGGTTCGGGCCAGCAGATAAGCCAGAGAAATGGTGGGCCGGACCGACCCGGGCAAAATCCGCAGGCTCAGATAGAAGGCCCTGGAGGTCTGTTTGAGCAGCTCTTCCGAGGTCATGATTTGGGGGCGAGCAGTTGCTGCACCTTCTGCCACTGGCCCACTTTGCGAGCCAGGCACAGCTCCAGGGGCGTGCGACCTTTGGCGTCGGGGCGGCTGGGATTGGCACCCGACTGCATCAGCCGCTCCACGATGTCGGCGCGACCGGCTCTGGCAGCCAGGTGGATCGGGGCCTGACCGTAGATATCGACTTCGTCGACGGCCGCCTTGCGCTCCAAAAGCAGCTGGACCAACCCTGGATAGCCGCGCCAGCTGGCCCAGTGCAGGGCCCTGCGCCCCGAGCCGTCTCCGGCATTCACATCGGTGCCCTTATCGAGCAGCAGTTGGGAGATTTCCAATGAGCCGGCCCAGGCTGCCGCGTGCAGTGGACGGGTGCCGCGGCCGGTGGCCAAATTGGGGTCGGCCCCATTGTCCAGCAATAGCCTGGCCAGTTCTGTGCGCTTCAGGTAGCAGGCGCGCAGCAAAGCGCTATGGCCCCGGCGGTCCTGGCTTCGAGCCAATTCGGGATGCTCGTTCAAGAGCTTGCGGGCCACTTCGGGACGCGATTCCTGGACGGCCCTAAACAGGTCGTCCAGGCTTTGAGCCCAACCCGTTCCGGCCGTCAGCAGCAGGCAACATCCCAGGGACAGCAATGTCAACTTCACGCCCGCGGCTTCGCTTCGAGGGAAAGGGGTCCTGCGGGAGAAGAAGAGGGGGTGAACTCCAATCGAATGGTGATGATCACGGCCATCGGCTGTGTCCTGTTCTGTTTTTTTGCCGGGGTCTATCTGGGTCGGCCCCAGTCGGGTTCGAAGCCGGCCCCCATTTCCACGCTGCGGCCCGAGGCGTCGCCTACGGGACTGCAAGATCCCGATTTTTCGGCCCCCCACAAGCCCGATATCGCCAGCGCGCGAAAAACTCCCACTCCGCCTCCGAGTGGGATAGACCTGCCCGAGCTGCCCGGCAGCCAGCCCGGCAGTTCCACCTTCTGGGTCTATCGAGAAGGCGCGCCGCTCTATGCTGAGCAAGGGCTGAACGCGCCCGAGTTGCAAAAACTGGCTTTCGCTACTCAGGTGCAACTTCTTCGCGAAGACGAGCAGTGGGCCCAGGTTCAGGTGTTGGGGGGCTCGATCGGCTGGCTGCAGCGCAATGTGCTGGCCGATCGCCCGCCCCCCGGCGCTCGCAGCGATCAGCCCTCCCAGGCCATCAAAGCTTTGGAAGCCTACATAGCAGCTCTCAATCGTCGCGATTACGCGGCTGCCTACGATGCCCTGTCGTATGACTTCAAGCGTGACCTCTCCTACCGCCGCTTCGCGCAGGGCTATTCTGTGCTCGATCAGGCCTATTTGCGGGTTGTGCGTGTTCAAACCATCAGCCCGGGCTCGGTGCTGTTCTACGTCGAGATGCTCTGTGAGGAACGTCCTCGTCATCAGGCCTACAAAGGCGAGTATGTCATGGTGCTCGAGCAGAGCCACTGGCGAATCGCTCAGGCCACGTTGACTCCCATCGATCCAAAGAGTCTGGCCCCATTCCCATCGCAACGAACGCCAATGGAAAAGCCTTTCCCCGATCCCACTCCGGAAGAAGATGAGAATGAGGAAGACGAGTAGAATTCTGGTCTATAGGAAATTCATACCGGAGGTGGTCTGTGGCCAAGCCACGCAACGCGATTGAGGCTCGCTTTCGCCAGGGCAGCAATGCCTTTATTTTCATAGGATTGCTCTCTGCTCTGGGCAATTCACTGCTCTACTGGGGCTACACCTACAAGCCGATCAGCATTCTTTGCCTGGCCATTCCGGTGGTGCTCGATACCGTCGTGCGGGTCATCGACCCTCGGCTGTGGGGTCAGGAACTGCACTATTACTGCTACATGTTCGGGCTCATTCTGTCGGGGCTTTTTCTTTTGCTGGGCATGCTCTCGAAGTTTACCAGTCACAGCGGCGCGTTTCTCAAGCTCAGCAGCTGGTTTCGCGGCTTTGCCACCCTGGGGCGCTGGCTGGGAATGGCTCAGTTGGCCGGTTCGCGCCTGTTCTATTTCGTCGGTATTGTTCTCTATGTCTTTGACGGCGTTCTGGCCTTGCTCATGGAGAATATCTTGCGCGACCATTTCAGCGAACTGCGACTCGTCATTCTGATGAATCTCGGATTTCACTGTATTGTGCTGTGCTGGCTGCTCTTCGGATTTATGGCCGGTCTCGAGCGGGAGTCTCGTCCTGAACAGCCCTCCAATTGATGCTCGACTCGGATACTCTGCCGGTTGACCACGACGGCAATTCCGAAGGGCCGTCGCGTAAGTTTCCTCCCTGGCTCCTGGGGGTGGTGTTGCCCCCGCTGGTTGGCACGGCGGCCGGCCACGCCCAGGAGCCCTCGCGCCTGTTGGTGGGGCTGGCGGGTGGCGTGGGGGTGTCGGTGCTCTGGGTGGCGGCGGTTGCCTGGCGAGACTATCGGCGGGTTCGGGTGGCCCGACAAATCCAGGACGAAATCGAAGATGCCTGGACGGCTCATGCCAAGGGCGAATCGGCACGGGCCGAGGACCTGCTGCGTGCCACCGTCAAGCTTGCGGGGGAAAAGCTGGGTCGTTACGATCTGATCACGTTGGCCTGTCTGCACACCTTGGGAAACTTGTTGCGATTGCGCCGCGACCACGCCGGCGCCAACAGTTGTTACGAGCAAGCCTTGCCGATCTACAAAAAGATTCTCCCTTCCCGCCATCCCGCCCGAGCGGCCTTTCATCAGCATCGGGCCGAAACGCTGGAAGAATTGGGCCGAACTGATGAGGCTCTGGAGCAGGTAGAGCTGGCCTGCGGCATCTATCGAGAGCTGGGTAATCAGGAATTCGCTCTGGCCGATGCCTGCAGCCTTCTGGGGCGCATCGCTACTACCCACAATCAGGACGACCTTGCCCTGAAGGCCTTTTCCGAGGCTCTCGAATTGCTGCGCACCCGCCTGCCGGTCAACGACCCCAGAGTACTTCAGGCGATGTCCAATCTTTGCCGGGTCTATGCCAAGCTGCGGCGTTTTCAAGAGTCGGAAAAGTTCTTGCTGGAACTGGTTGAGCAGCATCGCCAGCAGCCCGATCTTCAGCCCGAGAACTTCCTCGATTCGCTGATCGATCTGTCGTCTTTGCGGCTGGAGCAGTCGCGACAGTCGGATGCCGAGCCCTTGCTGGTCGAGGCTCTTCAGCTGTTGCAAACCCGGGTAGGGCCTAAGGAGCGCCCATTGCAGCGCATTCTTGAGGCCTATCGGCGCATCACTCGCGAGTCCAACCTGGTGGACATCTCCACCACCCACGGCATGGTGAACATGGTGCTGGTGTTTTGCGGCGAGCGCGAAAAGCTGCGCCAGACCCTGGAAAAGTTTCCCCTCTGGATGAACGCCCGTGATTCCACCGGCTGGGGCCCGCTGCACTGGGCGGCCTTCGTGGGTCGCGAAGACATTATTCGCTGGTTGATTTCCAAGGGGGCCGAAGTCAATCGCCCCGAGGACCCCGTCAGCGCCCTACACATCGCGGCTGCCTGGGGGAAACGCGAGTGTGTACTGGAGTTGCTGGAGGCTGGGGCCGATTTGAACGTCAAAGACCCGAAGGGCTGGACGCCGGTGTTCTGGTGCGCCTTCAGCGGGCGCCACAAGTTGCTGGAAGTGCTGATCAAACGCGGCGCCGATGTCAACGTGCGCGACGACCACGGCAAAACCCCTCTGCATATCGCGGCCGAGCAGGGCCATCTGGCGGCGGTGGCCACGCTGGTCGGCAGCGGCGCGGTGGTCATGGCCAAAGAGGCCGACGGAGCCAGCCCACTGCACCTCGCGGCTCGGCGTGGCAATCTGGCGGTGTGCGAGTGTCTGGTCTTCAATCAAGGCGACCTCAATGCGCGCGACGGTCAGGGCAAGAATGCCATCGAACTGGCGCGGCACCACCAGCACCGTCTGCTGCACCGCGTGCTACGCCGCTTGCAGCGAGCCGGACTGGGTCGGGGACGGGTGGCTCGACTGGCCGGGTAAAGGCAGGCCGCTCAGGCCTGGGGTCGAACAGGTCGGCAGTTTTCGGAGGTGCCGTGCCCGAGGTCGTTTTGCAAGCTCCCCTGAGTGGCTGGTCGATGCCACTCGCCGAAGTTCCCGATCCGGTCTTTTCTCAGGGGCTGGCCGGTCAAGGTTTCGCGCTCGACCCCCTCGATAACCAGCTGCGGGCCCCCTGCTCGGGCGAGGTGGTGCAGCTGCATCGTTGCCTTCACGCGCTCACCCTGAAGCGCGAGGACGGCCTGGAAGTGTTGATGCACGTCGGCATCGACTCGGTGCAGCTCGGGGGCCAGGGATTTCAGCCGAAGGTGGCCCTGGGCGACCGGGTTGAGAGCGGTCAGTTGCTGCTCGAGTTCGACGTCGATCTGGTGGCCCAGCGCTGTCGCAGCCTGATCACGGTGGTGCTGATTCCCGAAAATCCCTCGTTGCAAGAGGTTTCGGCGCCCACCGGCCAGGTGGAGCAGGGTCAGGCCTGGATGCATTTGCATCTGAAGGGCGATTCGGCCGCTTCGGTTGTCGAAGAAGTGCGTCCCGAACAGCCCGGCAGCTGGCTGGTGCTGCCCAACCCCAGCGGCATGCACGCCCGGCCCGCAGCCCGCCTGATCGGCCTGGTCAAGGAACTCCCCGGCCAGGTCTGGCTCGAATGCCAACGCGACAACTCCCTGACGCGGGCCACGGCTCGCAGCCTGGTGTCCATTTTGGGCCTGGGCCTCGAGCGCGACGCTCGCGTTCGGGTGGTCCACACCCATCTCAGCCCGTCCCAGCTGCGGCGCCTCGAAGACGAGATCGGCGCCGGCCTGGGCGACGATCTTTCGGCTCCGGTAGTGGCGGTTTCGGCGGTACCACCGGCTGTGCCCGCGGCCCCGCCCGCCGACGGCATCTGGCGCGGCGTCTGCGCTTCTCCGGGTCTGGGCATCGGCCAGCTGTCGCTTTGGAAGCGCGCGACCTTTGACACTTCGGCGCCCTCGCGTGGCCCCGAGGCCGAAAGAGCTTCGTTGGATCAGGCTTGGCGCGAGGCCGCCTCCGAGCTGAAGGCCCTGGAACGCCAGGCTCCGCCGGCCGAGCAGGGCATCTTCGTGGCACAGGGCGAGATTTTAGACGACCCCGACATCCGCCAGGCGGTGCTCGAGGCCATCCGGGAAGGGAGTTCGGCCGCTCGTAGCTGGCAACAGGCCATCGAGAGTCGCGCCGCCAGCCTGGAACAATTGTCCAATCCGCTGTTGGCGGCCCGGGCCAGCGACCTACGCGACGTGGGCGACCGGGTGCTGGCTCGGCTCTTGGGGGTAGATTCGGCCCGGCGCAGCTTTGCCGAAGACACGGTGGTGGTGGCACGCGACCTGACCCCCAGCGACACGGTGCAGCTCGACCCCCAGCGCGTCAAGGCCCTGGTGCTGGCCCAGGGCGGCCCCACCAGCCATGTGGCCATCCTGGCTCGCTCGCTGGGCATTCCCTCGTTGTGCGCGGTAGGCCCGGCCTGTCTGGAGCTGGCCGAGGGCGCCACGGTGCTGGTCGACGCCCTGGAAGGCAGGTTTTATCCCCAGCCTCAGCCCGAGCAGCTGCAGGCGGCCCGCGAGCGCATTCAACAACTGGCCGAACAGGCCGAGCGCGAACGTCAGCAGGCCCATCAGCCCGCCCTGACCCGCGACGGGGCCAGCGTTGAGGTGGCCGTCAATATTGGCGACCTGCAGGACCTGCAGCGCGGGCTCGAGGCGGGCGCCGAAGCCGTGGGCTTGTTCCGCACCGAGTTCTACTTTCACCACTGCAACCAGGAACCCGGGCTGGAGGAGCAGCAGCAGCATTATGACCGGCTGGCCCAGGCGCTGGGCCCCGAACGTCGGCTGGTGGCCCGGTTGCTGGATGTGGGCGGCGACAAGCCCCTGCCCTACGTGCCCATGCCCCACGAAGAGAATCCGTTTCTGGGTATTCGCGGCATCCGCCTGTTCGAGCAGCACCCCCAGCTCTTCCGTCGCCAGATCGAGGCCCTGCTGCACTGCGTGGGTCAGTGCCGGCTGGCGATCATGGTGCCGATGATTTCCAGCCTGCGCGAGTGGCGCGCCATTCGCGCCGAGATCCTCCAACTGGCCCAGGGGCGCAAGCTGGAACTGGGAGTGATGATCGAGGTGCCATCGGCTGCGCTGCTGGCCGAGAAGCTGGCCCCCGAGGTCGACTTTTTCTCGATTGGCACCAATGACCTGACCCAGTATACGCTGGCCATCGACCGCGGCCATTCGCAGCTGGCCGGCGAAGTCGACGCCCTGCACCCGGCCATGCTGCAGCTGATTCAGCGAGTGGGTGAAGCGGCCCAGCGCCACGGACGCTGGGTGGGGGTCTGTGGTGGAGCGGCTCAAGACCCCGACGCCATTCCGCTGCTGCTGGGCCTGAACGTGCGTGAACTGAGCTGCTCGGCCCCGGCCATCGCGGCCGTCAAGGCCGAGGTGCGACGCTGGAGTCTGGCAGACTGTCAGGAACTGGCCCGGGCCGCTCTCGACTGCGGCGAGGCCCAGGAGGTGCGGGAACTGGTGAGAGGACGACGTTCATGAAAGGCTTCTTCGCGGTTCTTCAACAAATCGGCCGCTCGCTGATGCTGCCGGTTTCGGTGCTGCCGGTGGCCGGCATTCTGCTGGGCGTGGGCAAGGCTGAATTCAGCTGGATGCCTGCCCTGCTGGCCAAGGTGATGGCCACCTCAGGGGACTCCATCTTTCACAACCTGCCGCTGATCTTCGCCATAGGCGTGGCCCTGGGCTTCGCCGCCTACGACGGGGTGGCCGCGGTGGCCGCCACGGTGGGCTACTTCGTGATGCTCTCCACCATGGGCGTGATGGGGGACTATCGTGGCTTGAAGCTGGTCCAGGTGACCGGCGTGAAGACCCTGGAAACCGGCGTCTTTGGGGGCATTCTGGTGGGACTGCTGGCCGGATTTCTTTTCAAGCGCTACTACCGCATCGAACTACCCCCCTACCTGGGCTTTTTCGCGGGCAAGCGCTTTGTGCCCATTGTCACGGGGCTTTGTGCGCTGGTCATGGGGGTGGCCATGAGCTTCCTGTGGCCTCCGGTGCAGGCGGTCATCGATGTCGTCTCAAATTTTGTGGCCAACGAGAATCCAGCCTTGTCCGTGACCGTCTACGGCGTGGTCGAACGAGCGCTGATTCCCTTCGGTCTGCACCACATCTGGAACAACCCGTTTTACTTTCAGATCGGTGAGTTTCTCGATCCAGTCACCGGCAATTTAATCCATGGCGACAACAATCGCTTCATGGCTGGAGACAAGACTGCGGGCATTATTGGCGGGGCCTATCTCTTCAAAATGTGGGGGCTCCCGGCCGCGGCTATCGCCATCTGGCACAGCGCCCGCCCTGAGCGGCGGGCCGAGGTTGGCGGGATTATGGCCTCGGCGGCCTTTACCTCGTTTCTGACCGGCATCACCGAGCCCATCGAGTTCAGCTTCCTGTTCGTGGCGCCTTTGCTCTATGGGCTGCACGCCGCCCTGGCAGGCAGCTGTTACCTTGTCATTTATCAGCTGGGGGGGCGGCTGGGGTTCAGCTTCTCCCATGGGATGATCGACTACGTGCTCTTCTGGCGTCTGGACACGAAGCCAGAGTTGGTGTTGCTCCTGGGTCCCATTTACGGCCTGATCTATTACTTCGTGTTCCGTTGGGCTATCGGTGTCTTCAATCTGAAAACTCCGGGTCGCGAAGAGGCGATCGAAGGCGATGCTGGCGGGGCGTCGGCGGGGGCCGGCGGGCTGGCGGGCGAGGTGCTGGCCGCGTTGGGTGGGGGCGGCAACCTGGCGGCGCTCGACGCCTGCATCACCCGGCTGCGAGTCACGGTGCGCTCGATGGGCGCCGTCGATAAAGAACGCCTCAAGGCTCTGGGAGCCAGCGGCGTGCTGGTGGTGGGCGACAGTCTGCAGGCGATCTTTGGCACTCGCTCTGAGAACTTGAAAACCGACATCGAGCAGCTGCTGCGCAGCGGCCCCGCGCCAACACCGGTTGTGGCCGTTCCATCGGTGGCCGCTTCGCCCACGCTGGTGGTAGCCGACCTCTCCACCGCTCAGGCCCGGCGCCTGCTGGCGGCCGTGGGGGGAGCCGACAATGTGCTCGAGGTAACCGCCTGCGCGGTAACCCGAGTGCGGCTGCGCCTGCGCCAGCCCGAGAAACTGCAGTGGTCCGAACTCCAGGCTCTGGGAGCCCGAGGGCTACAGAGCCTGAGTGCGGATACGGTCCACATTTTGGTGGGTGAGGCCAGCGTGGCCTGGGCCCGAGCTTTGAAACCCTGATAGTTGGAGGAACGATGCGTATTTTTCCCGGTTGGATGTTGGCCACTTTGTTGTTGGTAGGGCAGGCGGGGGCCGATTCCCTGGACGATGCCCTCAAGCGCTATCGCCCCCTGGGCTCGGGTCGGGTTCAGTTTCAACTGAAACTGCCCGAAGCTGGCTACGAGCAGAACTCGACCCTGGTGTTCCAGCGACCCGACAAGATGCACTATTGGAGCCAGGCCCGCGAAGGCAGCCAGGCCCCCATGGTGGAGACCCACTGCTGGCTGGAGAAACGCAAGTTCTTCGTGTGGACCAGCCAGGCCGGGCCCGAGCCCGAGGCTCCGCGCAACTGCTATTTCAGCCAGGTTCACAACGACGGCCTGGCCACGCCCCCCACCGAACAGCCGCTGGGACCGGCCAACTTTCTGCTGCTGCTGCTGACGGGCGACCGCGAACGTTTCCAACTCGACCCCGAGCGCAAGGCCGAAGGGGCCGAGTTCTGGACCGTCGACGGCGACCAGCTGCAGCTCGACCCCGAAGGTTTTCTGCGCAAGGTGGTGGCCTGGAAAGAGGGCCGGGCGGTGGCCAACGTCGAGGTGACCCATTCCAAGGAGCCGGTGCGGCCCGAGGAACTCACCTGGAAGCTACCCGAAGGCGCTCAGCCCTTTCCCACCCGCTGATCGGGACGCAGGCTGAGCAATACCGAACCCACCAGCAGCGAGACGACCACGGCCAGCGACAGCAGCGGGTGAATTTTTACCCAGCCGGCGATGAGCATCTTGGCGCCGATGAAGGTCAGCACCAGCGAGAGCCCCTTGTTCAGGTAGCGGAACTTGTCCACCCAACTGGCCAGCAGGAAGTAGAGCGCGCGCAGGCCCAGCACCGCGAACAGGTTGGAGGTTAGCACCAGAAAGGGGTCGCTGGTGACGGCGAAGATGGCCGGAATGCTGTCGACCGCGAAGACCAGATCGGTCACCGCGATGCTGAGGAACACCAGGGCCAGCGGGGTGAGGAACAGGCGGCCCTGTTCCCATACCCAGAGTGCGCTGCCGCGATAGCCGCGGGTGACGTGAAAGCGTCGGGCCATCCACTGGCTCAGCGGGTTCTCGCCGAACTCGGCCTGGGGCTCGGTCTTCCACATCTTTACGCCGCTCCACAGCAGGAAGGCCCCAAAGAGATAAAGGATGGCGTGAAAGTGCTGAATCAACCAGGCCCCGGCCAAAATCATGCCGGCCCGCAGCACCAGCGCCACCCAGATTCCCATCACCAGTGCCCGTGGCTGCAGGGTGTCGGGCACCGCGAAGTGGCGGAACAGCAGCAGAAACACGAACAGGTTGTCCACCGCCAGAGACTTTTCCAGCAAGTAGCCCGTGAAGAACTGGCTGGTGGCCTGCACGGCCAGAGCTGTGCCCTGGGTTTTCCAGGTGTAGAGCCCCAGCAGGCTGCCGAAGGCCACGGCCAGCGCCAGCCACACCAGGCTCCAGCGCCAGGCCTGAGAATTGGTCATGGCTTGCTCTTTGCGCGAACCGCCCAAGTCGATCAGAGTGGCCAGCAAAATAAAGGCAGCGAAGCCGCCCCATAGGGGAAGAGAAGCCATGGTTTCCATACCAAGGTTGTCTCCGCTGATTGCAGATAGTAAACCGAATTACAAAATTGTGTGCATTATTGTAGTTGTTTAGGGGGCTTCTTCCCACAGGACGGTGGCGATCGAGTGGGCGGGCAGGCGCACCTCCAAAGCCCGCCCGCGCTGCCAGATGCGGGCGTCCATGGGCTTGTCGGTGCGGTTTAGGGCCACCGTCACGGTCTGTCCCTCAGCGTTGACGAAGGCCGTGGCCTCCAGGTCGGTGCTGGTGGTGGTACAGGCGATGCGATGGTCGCCGGGTTTGACGAACTTGGAGAAGTGGCCGATGTAGTAGTAGCTGTTCTGAAAGTGCAGGCTGCCCTTGCGGGTGTCCCCGTGGATCGGCGCAAAGCAGAAGTTGTTGACGTGGTTGGGCCCGCCGCGCTCGTCGAGGAGGATGTTCCAGTCGGTCCAGCCAGCGGCCCAGTGGTTGAAGTCGTGCACCATCGAGCGACCGTAGCTCTCGCCATAGCTCCAGTCGTCGAATTTGGCCCAGTCAAACGGGCCGTTGCAACCTTCGCTGAAGAAGATCGCCTTGTCGGGGAAGGCGTCGTGCAGCCGCGACAGGCTTTCATACATGTCGCCGACGTACCAGTGGAAGGCCGTGCCCCATACGTAGCGTGCGGCTTCGGGGTCGCTCAGCACTGCGGCTCCGCGCTGGTAGGCCAGGCTGCGATTGTGGTCCCAGATCATCAACTTGAGGTCGCGAAAGCCCGACTTCCACAGGGTGGGCCCCAGATGGTCGCGCACGAAGTCGCGCTCTTCCTCGCCCGTGAACAGGCACGACTCCCAGCTTTGCGGGGCCATCGGCTCGTTCTGCACCGTCAGGCCCCAGAAGCCAATGCCTTCGGCCTGGTAGGCCTGGAAGAACTTCACATAGTAGTCGGCCCAGGTCTGGCGATGCTCGGGCAGCAACTTGCCGCCCCGCAACATGTTGCGGTTGTCTTTCATCCAGGCCGGCGGACTCCAGGGCGAGGCGAAGAGCTTCATCTGCGGATTCTTGGCCAGAGCCTCGCGAATCAGCGGAATGCGGAACTTGCGGTCGGGCTCCACCGAAAACGATTCCAGCGAGGCATCTCCGTCTTTGACGTAGGTGTAGCTGGAGCTGCTGAAGTCGCAGCTATGGATGTGAGTGCGGGCCAGGCTGTAGCCGATGCCCTCCTGGGGGTCGAAATAGGCGTTCAGCACCTTGCGTCGCTGCTCTTCGGGCAACTTGTAGAAAGTCTCGGCGGCCGAGTCGGTGATGGCTCCGCCGATGCCCTGAATCTCCTGAAAGCGCCGGGCCGGATCGAGCATCACCGTGTAGCCGGATTCGGCCGGCTGGGGCAGCGCTCGAGCCTGCAGTCGGTTTTTTTCGCTGAGCCGGTCGCCGGAGTCTTTGGCGGTCAGAAAACAGCGGGCGGTGGGGGCGGGCTCCGACCAGGCAGTCGAAATGCCACAGGCCAGGGCGAACAGTGCAAGGTATTTCATAGGGCGGGCGCTTCTGGATTCCAGGCTTCCATCCTGGTGGCCGCGAACGGCGGCCTATGCTTGACGTCACCCATGTGCTCTACCACGCCAACTGTGCCGACGGTTTCGGCGCCGCCTACGCTGTTTGGAAACGCCTGGCACGGGCGGCCGAATATCTGCCTGTGCGCCACGGCGACCCGCCACCCGAGCTGCCCCCGGGGGCGCGGGTGGCCATTGTTGACTTCAGTTACAGCCGTGAGGTGTTGCTGGAACTGAAAGAGCGCTGCCCGCAGCTGCTGGTGCTCGACCATCACAAGTCGGCTCAGCAAGACCTCGAGGGCCTGGAGTTTGCCCGATTCGACATGCAGAAGTCGGGCGCGCGTCTGGCCTGGGAGCACTGGTGGCCCGAGCTGCCCCTACCGGCGTTGCTGGCCTATGTCGAAGATCGCGATCTGTGGCGCTGGGCGTTGCCCGACAGCCGGGCCGTGTCGCTGGGGCTGCAGTCGCACCCGATGAGCTTCGAGCTGTGGGACCGACTCGACCCCGAGGAGCTGCGCACCGAGGGCCAGGCGATTTTGCGCTTCCAAGACCAGCAGGTGGCGCGGGCGGTCAGCCGGGCCCGGTTGACCGAGCTGGCCGGCTATCAGGTGCCCACGGTCAACTCCTGTTTGTTTCAAAGTGAGATCGGTGATGAGCTCTGTCAGGCCTATCCCGAAGCGCCCTTTAGCGGGGTGTACTACACCAACCAGGAGGGTCGTCAGGCCTGGTCGTTGCGCTCGCGGGGCGACTTCGACGTATCCGAAGTGGCCCGTCAGTTCGGCGGGGGCGGGCACCGCAGTGCGGCCGGCTTTGCCATGCCGGCGAGTTGAAACCGGACAAATGACCTGGGGCCGCAGTGTGGAACCATGTCGGCATGAACATTTTGTGCCCTCACTGCAAAACCACCTACGAAGTCGAGTCTCAGAAAGAAGCGGTCGCCGAGGCACCCGGCATCTTCGTGGAGCAGGCGGGTCAGAGGCTCCGTATCAGCTGGTGGCGCCACACGCTGCCGCTGGATTTGCGCTGGCTGGGCGCCATCCTCATGCTGGGCATTCTGGCCGTGACCCGCTCCTGGATGCCCCCGCTGCAGTTCATCAAATTGGGGGCCCTGCCGGCTATCTGGGCCCTGTTTGTTGCCACCGGCGCCCTGGCCGCCCTGTGGGGTGTGTTCCGGGCCTTCTTTCAGAAGCGCATCGTGGCCGCCGATTCACTCTATTTGCGCTCGTGGAGCGAGCCCCTGGGCTTTGATTCGGTTCAGCTGAACACCCGCAGCGTTCGACAACTCTACGTTTCGCCCGGAGGTCAGTTGCGCTGCCAGGGGCTGGGCAAAGAACACACCGTGCTGGCCAGCGGACGACCCGCCCAGATGCGCTACGTGGAACAACTGGTCGAGGAGCGGCTCAGCCTGGCCGACGAGGAGGTGGCCGGCGAGTGGCGTGCCCCCGACTGGATTTTGCCGGAGTGGCGCACCTGTCCGCACTGCCAGAAGGAAATTCAGACCCTGGAAGTCGCCCGTCAGTTGGAACCTGCAGCGCGCCCCGATGGGCTCGAGGTGGAGAAGTCGGAGCGTCAGCTTCGCCTGAGTTATAGCTGGCGCGGTCCCATTCTGGTATTCCTGACGCTGTGGCTTTTGATCTGGGATGGCGTGTGCTCGGTATTCGTCATAGGGGGCGTCGCCGCCGCGATGAGGGGCAACCTGGGCGGTCTGGGGGTGTTTTTGATACCCCACATCTGGATCGGCATCGGCATGACCTACTTCTACGTGACGCTGTTTATCAATCGTACCACCCTCACCTGTGATAAGAATCGTCTGAAGGTGAGCCACGGCCCCCTGCCCTGGTTCGGACAGCGAGATCTGGATGCGCGCGACATCGAGCAACTCTTTGTGGTAACCCACCGAGGAAAGAACACCAGTTACACCCTGGATGCCCGCCTGAAGTCGGGCCAGACCCTGAGGATCTTGGGCAACAGCCCCCGGCCTAAATTGGAGTACATCGAGCAAGAGATCGAGTCCTTCTTGGGAATCACCAACACCGAGTAGCCTGTGGATCACGAAAACGAACTGGTCGCGAGTTGGAGCCTTAACGCCCAGCGCTGGCAAGGGGTCGTGGACGAGGGGCGTCTGGCCTCTCGCGTACGGGTCACCAATCGGGCCATCCTCGAGGCCGTGCTCTCGCGGCCTCACGCCCGCGTGCTCGACCTGGGCTGTGGGGAGGGCTGGCTGGCCCGCGAACTGCAGCGACACGGCTGCAAAGTGGTGGGCTGCGACGTCAGCCCCGAACTGATCCAGCGGGCTCGCAGCCTGTCCTCGGGTGAGTTCGTTGTAACCGGCTACGAGGGCCTGGCAGAGGCCCTGGAAGGCCGCCACTTTGAGGCCGTGGTGGCAAATTTTTCGTTGCTCGGGCAGTCTTCCGTCGAGGCGGCCCTGGGCCAGGTGGCCCGCTTGCTCGAGCCCCAGGGGCGGTTGTGGATTCAAACCCTGCACCCCCTGACTCTACCGCCCCCCTACGTCGACGGTTGGCGGAGCGAAAGCTGGCAATCGCTCGATTCCGAGGGCTGGGTGGCCATGCCCTGGTATTTTCGCACTCTAGAGTCGTGGTGGCGCCTGCTGGACAACTTCGGATTTCAGCTGACCGGGCTGCGTGAGCCGCGGGCAGAGGTCGACCCGACCCCCTCGTCCCTGTTGCTCGAGCTTACTCGCGGCTGATGCGGTCCTCGCGACGTAGCAGATTGCGGTGGCGCGGGTCGGCCAGAAACTCGTCCACCAACGACAGGCCCTCTTCCTGGCTTTCAAATTCGCCCTCCACAAACTGCTCGGTGAGCCATTCCAGGATGGCCGACTGGGTGGCGGGCTGGCGAATGCCAAAAAATTCCTCCAGATCTTCGGCTCGCACGGGCAGGCTGGGATGGGCAAGGAAGCCCTGTTCGTAGTGCTGGGCCAGCAGGAACTTGACAAACTCAAGCTGGGCCTCTAGCCCCAGGCTGGTTCGGGCCGGCCCCCGCGAGGCCTCGATGTCGGCCAGCGAAAGCAGGGCCAGTTCGGGAAGGTGCTGGCCGAGTTCACGAAACAGTCGGTAGATGCGGGAAGGTCCGCCGTTTTCCGAAGGGATGAGAATCGCTTCTAGGTGCCAGCGCACCAGCTTCTCCAGGGCTCGGGCTCGGGCCGGTTCCAGTCCAAGTCTGGCGGCGATGGGGCCCACCATGGCCGCCCCGCGTAGTTCGTGGCCCAAAAAGCGAATGCGTCCATCGCGCGCAAAGCTCTGGGTTTCGGGCTTGCCCAGGTCGTGACACACGGCAGCCAGCAAGAGCAGGGGAACGTCCACTTCCTCCTGCAGGCGTCGGCTCCAGGGCTGCAGGCGTTCAAACCCCGACGCTGCCAGCTCTTCCAGCCCCCGCAGCACGGCCACGGTGTGGTCGAAGACGTCGAGGTGGTGGTAGTGGTTCTGCAAAACGTCGCGACATTCCAGCAGTTCGGGTACCTGCTCGAGCCAGCCGGTCAGGTCGGTGGGGGCCTGCCAGCTGCCCGCCACGGCGACTTCGGGTTGCTGCAACAGCACCCGCAGCTCGGCCAGACTGCCCCGCGCCATCGGGCCACCGGTAATTCCACAACGCGGACGCTGGTGGCGTTCGTCAAAGGGATACACCGTCACCTCGGCGGCGCTCGAGAGGCCCCCGCCAGAAAGGTGCAGGTGCACATATTCTTTGGCTTCGCCGCCCTTTCGGCTGCGCACAATTTCCAACTCGACCTGATAGTCGCACAGCGCTTCCTGGACGGCTTCCAGTTCATCGCAGTAGACGTTGAGGTCGATATCGGAGCCCGGGCGAATGTGGCCGGTCCACACCGAGCCGATCAGTCGGGGGTGATAGTCGCGCAGGCGCTCCATCAGGGCCAGGGCGTCGCGCCGTAGCTGCAGCAGCCGACGAGCGTGCTCGTCGCCGTCGAGGCGCCGAGCCAGCACCAGCAACTGCTGGTGGATTTCGCGGTTGCTGGGTAAATGCAGGCTTCCCTGACGACGGGCGGCCTCGCGTTTGGCCTGAAAATACTCCTTGAACTCGCGGGTGTAGAGCAGTCGGGCCGCTTCGACGGCCACTCGATGACGAAGGCTGGCTCGATGAGCCGGCTCCCAGGGGGTCCTGGTTTTGCGCATGGAAACTCGCTTTGAATCGGGCCCCAAAGCCGGGCACTGAACTGCCCTCAGTGTAGCACCCGACGGGAGCCTTGACCAGCCAGGCCCACCCCATCCGCCGAGGGGTCAACGGGTGGTCAGGGAGGACCCCCAGGTGTGAACGCTCATCCCCAACCAGCAGCCCAGTATGCCCAGCGCCACCGAGCCCAGGGCATAGGTCAGGGCCAGCGGCCACTTGCCGCGTTGCACCAGCAACACGGTTTCCAGCGAGAAGGTGGAAAAGGTGGTGTAGCCTCCCAGAGTGCCGGTCGTCAGGAACAGCAGCGCCCGGGGTGAATGCTGGCCTCGGCTGGCGAAGAAGGCCACCACAAAGCCCATAAGTGCCGAGCCCGTCAGGTTGATGAAGCCGGTGGCAAAGGGCAACTGTACCCAACCGCGTGCCTGGCAGAACAGGTTGAGGGCGTGGCGCATGCAGCCGCCAAGTCCAGCGCCCAGAAAGACCACAGGGAAGTAGCTCACGGCCATGGCTTCGAGGAAGGGGCCTCGGGTCTTTTCAGGCGCACAAATTTTTGCTATAGTAGCGGCGACTTGCGACCCGCTCCGGTCTGCCCCCACGGGGTAGCGGCAATTCGCCCGAGCCAGTCTCCTGAATATTACGACCGGAGCACGTCATTGGAGCCATTTGCCGTCGAACTCTCAAAGGTCAGCAAGAGTTACAGCAACTACCAGGCCATTCAAGACATCAGCTTACAGATCCGCAAGGGCGAGTTTTTTTCTTTGCTCGGCCCTTCTGGTTGCGGAAAGACCACCACTCTGCGCCTGATTGCGGGCTTTGAAGAGCCCACCAGCGGCGACGTTCGCATCGACGGGGTGTCGGTTGCCGGCACGCCAGCCTACCGCCGCAACGTCAACACCGTGTTTCAAAGCTACAGCCTCTTTCCCCACCTCAACATCTTCGAGAACATCGCCTTCGGCTTGCGCCGTCGCAAGATGGATGAGGAGCAGCTGCGCCGCAAAGTCGAGCAGTCGCTCGACATGGTTCAATTGGCGGGCAAGGGCAAAGGCCGGGTACAGGACCTTTCCGGGGGGCAGCAACAGCGTGTGGCGCTGGCCCGGGCTCTGGTCAACGAGCCCGCGGTGTTGCTGCTTGACGAGCCGATGGCGGCCCTCGATTCCAAGTTGCGCAAGGAGATGCGCGGCGAACTCAAACGCCTGCAGAAGAGCCTGGGCATCACCTTTGTGCTGGTGACTCACGACCAGGAAGAGGCTCTAACCCTGTCGGATCGACTGGCCGTGGTTCA
This sequence comes from uncultured Burkholderiales bacterium, assembly GCA_964649085.1. GTDB lineage: Bacteria > Vulcanimicrobiota > Xenobia > Xenobiales > JADMJV01 > JADMJV01. Next base: position 133,472 of record CAZYPN010000003.1, read on the forward strand.
TCGCGGTCGGGTCGAGCAGGTGTGTGTTCCTCGCGAAGTCTACGAGCGCCCCAGCACGCGCTTTGTGGCCGAGTTCATCGGCACCGCCAACTTCCTGCCCGTGCGGGTCGAGCAGATCGTCAACGGAAAGACGCGCGTGGCTCACGAGGGCCAGGACCGCACGTTCTGGGTTACCACGCGAGCCGGCTTTCAGGAGGGGCAACCCGCCGAACTCAGCCTGCGCCCCGAGCGGCTCTGGTTGGCAAGTGCACCTGCCGAAGGCCAGAACAGCGTGCCGGCTCGGGTTCTGGAGTCGGTGTTCATGGGTCCCATCATCCGCTTTACGCTGCAGTTAGAAAACGGACTCACCCTGCTGGCCGAGCGGCAGAATCGCGAGGAAGAGAGCTTTGCTCCGGGAGACCAGGTGCACGTTCACTGGGACGTACGCTCCGGCTCGTTGGTCGAGCGGGAGGCCTCGGCGGTCCATTGAGGCCGTTGCGGATTGCCCGGCTGCTGCCACGGCGGCAGTTTTTGGGGCAGGCGGCGGGTTGCCTGGGGGCGGTTCTGTGCGGTTGCCTCGAGTCGCCTCGTACGCTGAATTTCTACAACTGGTCGCTGTTCATCGGGCCCGACACCTTGCCCCGTTTTCAGAAGGAAACGGGCATTCAGGTTAACTACGAAGAGTTTTCCTCGGCCGACGTGATGTTTGCCAAGCTCAAGATCGGCGTGACGGGCTACGACCTGGTGGTGAGCCCCGACTACATGCTGCGCCGACTGATCCGCCATCGCCTGGTCGGCAAGCTGCCGCGCAAGGTGGCCCGAGACTCCCTCTATGCCCGGTTGCAAAGCCCCCCCTGGGACCCCCAGTTGGAGTATTCCATTCCTTACCTCTGGGGCTCCACCGGCATCGCCTATTTAAAGCACAAGGTAAGCAGGCCCCCCGACAGCTGGCAGGCGCTGTGGTCGGGGGAAGTGGGTCGGCGGGTCACCATGCTCGACGAGAAACGCGACACCCTCGGGGCCGCGCTCATTCACTGCGGTTTTTCGGGAAATTCCACCCGGCCTGAAGAATTGCAGGTGGCCAAGCAAAGCCTGCTCGAGCAAAAGAAGTGGGTGCGCCGCTATACCTCCGACTTTGTCGACGACCTCATTCGCCAGGAAACATACCTGGCTCTGGCCTGGAGTGGCGATGTGCACACGGCCGTGCAATCGGAGCCTCGGGTGGGCTATGCGGTGCCGCGCGAAGGCAGTTTCTTGTTCGTGGACAATCTCTGCATCCCGGCTTCGGCACCCCATCCCGAGGCGGCCATGCAGTTTATCGAATACTACTTGCAGCCCGAGGTCGCCGCCGGGGTTACCAATGGTTGTGGCTATGCCAATCCCGTCGAGGCCGCCGAACGCTTTGTGCAGCCGGAGCTGCTCGCCGACCCCCTGACCTATCCTTCCAAGGAAGTGATGGGCCGACTGGTGTTTCAAGAAGATCTGGGCCCGGCCGAGCGCCTGTGGGACCAGATCTGGGAGGAGATCAAGCGATGAAGTGGTCTTCGCCTCCGCGCTGGCTGGGCTGGGCGCTGATCTTGCCCTTTTTGCTCTGGAATCTGACCTTCGTGCTGGCTCCTTTGCTGCTGGTGCTGCTGCAAAGCCTGTATCCCATGGGCGAAGAATACACCATCAGTCAGCAGGCCAGTCTGGCCAACTTCCATCAGGCCCTTCAGCCCGCGAACCTCCAAGTCATGGGTCGTTCGGCGCTGTATGCCGCGGCCACCACCCTCAGCTGCCTCTTGTTGGGCTATCCACTGGCCTACTTCATCGCCTTTCACGGCGGTCGCTATCGAAGCCAGTTGCTGGTGCTGGTGGTGCTGCCCTTTTGGACTTCTTACCTCATTCGCACCTTCGCCTGGATGACGCTGTTGCAGACCGAAGGTTTTCTCAACTTTGTGTTGCTGAAGCTACATCTCGTCGCTCAGCCCCTCACGTTGCTCAACACGCCAGTAGCGGTGATTCTGGGCCTGACCTACGGTTTTTTGCCCTTTGCCACCCTGCCGATTTACGTAAGCCTGGAACATCAAGACCGCTCCCTGGTCGAGGCTGCCAACGACCTGGGGGCTTCACCGTGGGAGGCCTTTTGGAAGGTGGTCTTTCCCCTCTCGCTGCCGGGGGTGATTTCGGGCAGCTTGATCACCTTTGTGCCCGCGATGGGCGACTTTGTCTCTCCCGAGATCCTCGGGGGGCCCGAAACGCAGCTGATCGGCAACCTCATCCAGCAACAGTTCCTGGCCCTCTTCAACTGGCCCATGGGCTCGGCTTTGTCGCTGGTGCTGATGTTGCTCATGGTGGTATCGATGGTTCTCTATCTGAAAGCGGCCGGAGGTGAACGTGCGCGAAACTAAGCCGTCGCCTCTTTGGCTGCGCCTGCATGCGCTGGCGGTCTATTGCTTCCTCTATGCACCCATCCTCGTGCTGGTGTTGTTTTCCTTCAACACCGACCGGCGCAACAGTGTGTGGCGCGGTTTCACGCTGGAATGGTATGGAAAGTTGCTGCACAACGAGCTCTTGTTGAAGGCGCTTTACAACAGTCTGAAGGTTGCCTGTCTGGCCACGGTGCTCTCCACCATTCTGGGAACCACCGCGGCCCTGGCTCTCTCTCAGCATCGCTTTCGCGGTCGCGAGGCCATCGGAGCTCTGGCCTATCTCCCCATGATGGTGCCGGAAATCGTCACCGGAATTGCCCTGCTGACTTTCTTTATCAAAATGGGAATCCAGCTCTCGATTTGGACCGTCATCCTGGCCCACGTATGCTTCTCGGTGGGTTATGTCACCGTGACGGTGCGCACTCGCCTGGCAGGTTTGGGGAAGAACCTCGAAGAGGCCGCTGCCGACCTGGGGGCCGATCCCTGGACGGCCTTCTGGCTGGTGACGTTCCCCCGCATCCTCCCCGGCATTCTCTCGGGGGCTTTGCTGGCTTTTACGCTCTCCTTCGACGACTTCGTCATCACCTTCTTCACCGCCGGTGTTGGAGCCGGAACCCTTCCGTTGAAGATCTACTCGATGCTAAAGTTTGGTGTCACCCCGGAAATCAATGCCATTTCCAGCCTGATGCTGCTGTTCACGCTGGCCATGCTGTTTCTCTGGAGTCGCCTCGAAGGCGGAGTCAAGGGTCACTGACCCGTGGCTTAGGGCCTGCCAAACCAACGGCTCCACAAGGAAGGCTTCGCGGCCGGTTTGCTCAACGCCACCAGGGCCAGTTCCGGATGCCGACGCACCTCGGTTTGGGGCCCGTATTTTCCCCAGGAAAACCCGTCGCCGGGTCTGGCCTCTCGCAGGTCGACCAGCCTCCAATGGCTGCCCAGTGCCTCAAGGAAGCTACGAGAACTCTCGTCTCGCGGCGGACCTTCGCAGGGATTTTCCCTCCAGATCCGGTGGGTCCAGTGTTGCAGGGCATCGCCCAGTTCGGAGCGAGCCGGCGGCAGCTTGAGTTGCTCTAGAAAAAGCTGCAAACTCAGCGATTGCAGCACCACCACGGGCGGGTCGTGGCAGAGAAAAAAGATGCGACCCGTGGCGGGCTCCAGGCTCCAACCGTTACCGCAGCCGTCCACCGCCAGAGTAATACCGTCGGGGAGAAACTCCTCCAGCACCTGGCCTTCCAGGCCGCCGGTGAAGTCGATGCCCTCCGAAACATGTTCGGCCCCGTCGATACCCGAGGCTACCTCGAGCAATCTGCACAGGACTGGCGGCAGCTGCTCGGCCAGTCGTTGCCTTTGGGCCGGAGATGGCGGCGGACGAAGTTTCAAGCGCCGCGACTCGCCATCGTCGTTCTCGTAGACCAGGCCCTCCAGGGCCAAAAGTTGCTGGGTGGTCACCCGGGGGGCTGGTTACAGGCCCGGAATATCGATGGGGAAGCCTTGATTTTTGAAGAACATCGGGTCGGTCATATAGTCTTTGGCCGTATCCAGAGAAATTCGCTTCTGCTTGAGCAGCTCCACAAGGCAGGAATCCATCGACTGCATGCCTTCTTCTCGGTTGGTCATGATGTAGTTGTTGATCTGGCTGGTTTTGGCCTCGCGCACGAGGGCCGGGAAGCCGGTGCGCGAGATGAGGATTTCGTGTGCGGCCACGCGCCCCGAGCCGCCGATGGTGCGCAGCAGTTGCTGGGCGATAACGGCCTTGAGCGACTCGGCCAGCATGGCGCGGATCTGGGGCTGCTGTTTGCCGGGGAAGACGTCGATGATACGGTCGATGGTCTTGGCCGCTGAGTTGGTGTGCAGGGTGGCGAACACGAGGTGGCCGGTTTCGGCCGCCTTAATGGCGTTGTAGATGGTCTCCAGGTCGCGCATTTCGCCTACCAGAATGATGTCCGGGTCTTCGCGCAGCGAGGCTCGCAGGCCGTCGGCAAAAGAGAGCACGTGCTCGCCCACCTCACGGTGGTCGACCAGTGATTTCTGGCTGCGGTGGAAGAACTCGATGGGGTCCTCGATGGTGATGATGTGGGCCCGGCGCGTCTGGTTGATGAAGTTGATCATCGAGGCCAGGGTTGTCGACTTACCCGAACCCGTGGGCCCGGTGACCAGGATCAGACCCTGGTGCTCCTGGCACAGGCCGCGGATAACGGCGGGCAGCTTCAGCTGGTCGATGGTGGGGATGTTTTTGGGAATGACACGGAAAACGGCCGCCATGCCGCGATTCTGGCGAAAGAGGTTGCCGCGGAAGCGGGCCAGGTTGGCGATTTCATAGGAGAAGTCCAGGTGACCGGTGGTGGCATACTGCCCCTGCTTCTCTTTGCTGACCAGGGGTAGCAGCAACTCTTCGGCGCGTTGCTGGGTGAACACCGGTGCCTGGGTGAACGAGATACGGCCGTGAACCCGTATCGCCGGGGGGTTGCCCACCGAGAGGTGCAGGTCCGAGCCCTCCGAGTCGACCATCAACTCGAGCATGTCCTGCAAGGTGTAGTTGGTCGGCAGAGTGTAGACGCGTTCGGGCGCCGTCTCGGCCACTTTTTCCTGTTGCTGCAGTTCCTGGACCTGCTCTTGAATCTCGTCGTCCCAGTTATTCGAGTTCAACAGGGCCATCTCGGCCTTCGAGGGTTCAGCACTGCCAGCCTTGGGGGTCTTCTTGAAAAAGTTCATGCTACTTGGCTCCGCTCTTTGCCTGGTCGGCGCCCTTGCCGATCAGTCGTGACTGATAATCGCTTTCGCTGATCAGGCCCTGCTTGAAGAGTTCGGTCAGATAGTCGTCCATCAGCACCATGCCCTGAGCCCGACCGATTTGCATCGTCATCGGCAGCTGGAAGGTTTTGCCTTCGCGGATCAGGTTGGCCACTGGCAGGTTGCCTACCAGAACTTCCACGGCAGCGATGCGTCCCTTGCCGTCGGCACGGGGAACCAGCTGCTGGGCGATGACCCCGCGCAAGGATTCGCTCAACATCGTGCGCACCTGAGATTGCTGCTCGGCCGGAAACGAGTCGATCAGACGGTCGATAGTCTTGGCGGCTGAGTTGGTGTGCAGCGTGCCAAAAACGACGTGTCCGGTTTCAGCGGCAGTAACCGCCAGCTGAATGGTTTCCAGGTCGCGCAACTCACCTACCAGAATGACGTCGGGATCTTCGCGCAAGGCACCCTTCAGCGCCAGTTGGAACGACTCTACGTCGCGACCCACCTGACGCTGATTGACCAGACACTTTTTGCTCTGGTGAACGAACTCGATGGGGTCTTCTACGGTGATGATGTGGCCTTTGCGGCTCTCATTGATGATGTTGATCAGGGCCGCCATCGTGGAAGATTTGCCCGAACCCGTGGCCCCGGTGACGAGCACGAGGCCTTGATGGAAGTGAGCAAATTTGGCCAGGTCTTCGGGCAGACCCAGGTCGGCCAGAGTGGGCACCTTCGAGGTGATGGCGCGGAAGCACAGGTTGGGACCGTTCTTCTGAATGTAGGCATTGGCGCGATAGCGGCGCCCTTGTAGTGGACCCGGATCGTCGATGGCCACGCCGAAGTCGATATTCTTCACCTGGGCCAGGCGACGAATATCGTCAACGGCCATGATTTCTTTCATCATCGTGACCAGTTGTGGGGGGGCCAGGATCTGTTCCCCGATGGGGATCATTTCGCCGTAGCGCCGGATCATCGGAAGCGAACCCGAGGCCAGATGCAGGTCGCTGGCATTCTGGTCGTGCATGTACTTGAAATAACCGTCGATATGTCTACTCACGTGCTGCCCTTGCTCTCCCCTGATAACTGGTGGGTGGCAAATTCCCGATCTGCGAGCGGAAAACCTTTGCCTTGCAGGCCTCGCAACAGGTAAAGCAACAACCCCCAGCTGGCCAGCCAGGTCCAGGCGGGGAAGGCGGTGTAGTCCAGATGAGAAGCGTGCAGCAACAAGGCCAGTGCGTTGTTGCAAAAGTGCAGCAAGATGCAGGGCAGAATCGAGCCCGTGCGCAGTGCCACGAAAGTCAGCACCATGCCGATGATGGCCGTGGGCAGCAGACGTTGCAATGAAAAGTGGAAGCAACCGAAGAGCAGTCCGACCATAAAGCAGGTGCGAAATCCGGGCTTCTGGTTGTCCCGGGGGCTTGCCCAGCTGTGCAAGAGCACCCCTCGGAAGGCGACTTCTTCGCAAATCGCCGGACTGGCGGCGATCAACACCAGCAGTTCGCCAGCTGTGGCCGTCTCGGGCAACAGGGTCTCGGTCATCTGGCGCACCATCTCCTCGGAGATGGGAACCATCCAGCTGCTGAGAATGGCCACAGAATTAGCACAGATGTGCACCAGGGGGGCCAACAGCACAATAACGGCCCAGTTCATCGCCGAGGTGTTGCCCAGGCGTAAAGCCCGCCTCGCTGGTTGACGATAGAAGCGCAGCAACAATAGGGGCACGAGCAGCATCAGCCCTTGATTGACCAGCACCTGTCCCCTCAGCCCGGCCAGCGTTGGAAAATTGCCGGGCAGAATGACCATCAGCGCGGCCATGCAGGCATAAAACCAGATGATGTCCTGTCCCAGCTGCAGCCGCCATTGCTCCTGGGGCACATCACTTACGGGACGCTCGTCTTCCAGTTCCAGGCGGCGCTCGACCAGCAACAAGAAGAAACCGGTCCAGAGCAGGCTGAACAGGGCGCCGAGCAGGAGCCAGAAAGGTGAGCCCTCGAGCAACACGCAGTCGCGAATGGCCAGCGAGAGTCCGGCCACTGGCAGCGCCACCACAACGGAAGCCAGCGGCATGCTCTCGAGCCAGCTCACTCCCGAAAGTGCTGCCACCACCAGCAATGAGGGCATGTACAGCAGCTGTGCCTGTTTGAAAGATGTGGAGTGGGCCGAAATGGCCAGCAGCAAGGCCGCTACCAGGGCGGCCATGGCCACGCCGAGCAACACCAGCAGCAGGCGGAAGCCGAAGGGGAGTGCGCTGAGTGCACTGCCTCCCAACGATTCCACCCGCCAGAACACGCCCAGTGCCTGGAGGACACCGAAGGCCAGGCTGACCACCAGCACGCTCAGCCACTTGCCCACGGCGATGTCCCTTCTCGTCAGGGCCGACACCAGAACGGTAGCCAGGCTGCCCCGTTCGCGCTCGCCAGCGATAGCGTCCAGGGCGGTGATCGAGCCGGTGCCGAAAAAAATGAAGACCATTAGAATGGGCAGAAGGGCGGCCACGATCTGCAATTTTTCTTGCTGCTCGGTGGCCAGGTTGACCGATTCCAGCTTGAGCACGTCTCGGCACACCAGGTGGGTATGTTGCTCCACATAAAGCTCGCGCAGACTGGTCATGTGCTCGATGATTTCGTCTCGCATGGCGTCGCGGGCTCGCCATGAGCGTTCCCGACCCGAGGTGAAGTGAATGGTGAAGCGCGGCGTATCGGGCAGCGCACCGCGCAGAGCTCGCGGCGTCAACGTTCCGCCGCTGTTGGCCGATTCTTCGCGGCCCTCTTTTTCACCGATGGTCAGATAGAGTTCAATCTGCTCATTGCGCAGAGCCTGCAGCGGGTCGCCAGCCAGAGGCAGTTCGCGAAAACGCCCGCTGCGCAAAAGCAGCTGGCGCAAATCGGCTGGAGCCTTGCCGACGATGGTAAAGAAATAGATGCCGCGGCGTCCGGGCTGGCCCTGTTCTTTGGCTCGCTCGAACGAGCGGGCCACAAAGGGAGCCAGCACCAGGGGCACAATGACGGCAACCAGCACCAGTTGATGAAGATCGCGCAGCAGGTGGCGCAGCTCGAAGCGGAAGAGGGTCCACATCCTACGTTCCCAACGGTTGGGACAGATAGTGAACGAAAATGTCCTCAAGGTAGTGAAGCTCGGTGGCGGCTCGCAATTCTTCCAGGGTTCCCTGAGCCAGCAAACAGCCTCTGTTGACGATGGCAATTCGATCGCAGAGTTTCTCGGCTTCACTCATGATGTGGGTAGAAAGAATAATGGTCTTGCCCTGCTCTCGCAGCAGCTTCAGGCTGGTCTGAAAGTCCAGCGCCGCAATGACGTCCAGTCCCACGGTAGGCTCGTCGAAGATCAACACGGGCGGATCGTGGGCGATGGTGCGAGCGATGGACACTTTTTGTTTCATGCCCGAGGAAAGTTTCTCCACCCGGGCCTTCTGATAGTCGCCGAGCTGAAACTGCTCTACCAGTTGATCCAGTCGTGCTTCCAACAAAGCTTTGGGGTAGCCGTTCACGAGCGCAAAAAATTCCAGGGTTTCCAAGACGCTGAGTCTGGGATAGAGGCCGGTTGAGGAAGAGTAGAAGCCCAGGCTCTGGCGAACCTGGTGAGGCTGCTTCTCCACGTCGAAGTCCAGAATATAGGCTTTTCCTGAGGTTGGGGGAAGCAGCGTGGCCAACATCTTCAGCGTGGTGGTTTTGCCGGCCCCGTTGGCCCCCAGCAGACCGTAAATTTCGCCGGGATGACATTGGAACGAGATCCCCTTGACGGCTTCCAGGTCGCCGCGGCCCTCGTCTCGATAGACCTTGCGCAGTTGTTCCACTCGTACGGGGACGGTCATGATTTCGCTGCCGGCTTTCCGTCCAGCAGCCCCAGGCCCCTGCTCTGAATTCGCAATCGCCAACTGAGCAGTCCCAGGCAGACCAAGACCCAGGCCAATGAACAGACCACCGTGGCCACAGCCACCCCGGGGGACACCCTGGAGGTCAGGGAATCGCGCCAGAGCAGGGCAATGTTCACGACCGGCACCCAGCAGGTCGACACATCCAGGGTCATGCTGCGGTCTACCAGCGCACCGGTGGGAATTAGAATGGCCAGGAACAACGGGGTGGTGGCGGCCTGGCCCTGACGGAAGGTGCGGGTATGGGCCGTAAAGAGCAGCGTGGCGGCTCCGACCAGCATGCTCATCACCACGATGCCCAGCCCTATGGTGCTCAGGCTGGAAATCGACCATCCCCACTGTACTCGTTCAGCAATAACGGCATCCAATGGCTGCAAAATGGCCCTCAGCGAGACGGTTACCGCCAGTAAATTGCAACATCCCGAAAGGCAGCAAAGGCTTACCACCAGCAGATATTTTGAGGCGATGATCTGCCAGCGCGAAACCGCCAGCATGAGGGTGGTGTCCACGGTTTGACGTTCGTGTTCTCCGGCAAAGGTCTCCACCGCAGGATACAGGCTTCCCAGGCTGAGCACCACCAGCAGGGTCAGGGGTAGAAACGTGCCCAGCACATAACGCCCCAGGTCGTTGGCGTTGCTTTCATCGCTGGAGTCGAAATAGTAGGGCTGCAGGTCCTCCATACGAGCCCCGTTCTCCAGCGCCAGGGACTCGATGCGCACGTCCCGGTAGCGGGCCATCAGGGGGCGAATCCGTGAATGGGCGCGGGCTCCCTGGCGAAATCGTCCATCAAAAAAGATGCGAATCTTGTCGAGTTTGTCGATTTCCACCACCGCGTCTACCCGGGCCTCGCGCAGGTCTTGCTCGAGGTTTTGGCTGTCGACCACGGTGATCTGATGCCGGGCCAGCGAGCGAGCCAGGGCTGGCTCGGCCGGCCGCAGGGCGACTCTCAGTGGGCTGCGTTCTTCCTCGGCGCTGAGCAGACTGGCCGTAGACATTGCCAGCCAGAGTAAAAAAGGGTAAAGCAGCAGCGGTACGACCAGCACGTACAGCAGCACATTGCGCTCCCGCAGGGTGGTACGCATTTCCCTGAGGTATAGAAGCCACAACTGGGACATCGCAGCCCCTTCCACACCCCCCCTGGACTGCCTGTCGAGCCCGGCAGGCGAACTGCCACTCGTTGGGAACATTGGAAAAGAAGCAGACAGGCGTTTTTCGCTCGCCTGAAAGGGGCACAACAGCGTTCATGTCAGACTCTCCCGAGCAGCCCGAACTCGATCCGGAAAAGGTCAAGGACCAGGACAAGTCCGAGAGCGAGAGCGAGGAAGAAGAGCCCGTTCGTCCGGCCCGACGTCGCTCCAGTCGAACGCCCGCCAGTCCGGGCGAGGAGAGCTTTGCTATTCAGTTTGGCAGCAACCTGTACCCGCTGAATCAGGCCATGATCCGACAGATCTTGTGGTTGGGGAAGAATCTTTTTGCCCGCAGTGGCCTGCTGTTGCCACCCCTGCAACTGACGCCGAACCCGAACCAGAGCGCCAATCTGTACACGGTCAATTTCCTGGCCCAGGAGGTCGGGCGATTCGCCGTGCCTCATCAGGCGTTCTTGGTGCTCGGCGAAGAGGAGGAGTTGCGCAAGATCGAACCCAATGCTGCCCTCAATCCCCATCCGCTGACCTTTGAACGGATGGTTTGGGTATTCTCCGGTGCCGTTCATAAGGTGTTCCAACACGACCTGTTCGCCATCAGTCACCTGGAATTTCTGGCCTACTTCACCAACTGGCTATTTCACAAGAACTATGTGGCTTTCTTTACGGTTCAGCGCTGCCAGCAGTCGATCCTGGCCCTCACCGAGCACGTCCCCACTTTGGCTCCGCTACGCGGCTTTTTTCTCAAAGAGGTCAACAATATCTGGCGCCTCTGTCTGGAGTTGTTACGCAAACGGGGCAGTATGCGCAACCTGCCGCGCATCCTGCGCGAGTATCATCAGCAACGCACCCAGGAGCCTCAGCAGACTCTGGTAGAGGCCTATAAAGTGTTGCTCAAGCGCCTGAGTAAGCGGCCCGATGAGCTGGAAGAGTCGCCCTCCGACCTGAGCAGCCCCGAGTTCCGGCGGCTCGCTTCGGGCTTGATCTATATGCACGCCAGTCAGGCCGGCTGGTCCGAGCAACTGGCCAACCGGCTTACCGAGGCCGAAATCAATCAATTGCTGGAAACCCTGGTCGACATCGCGGGGGTGACCCCGGGCGCCAAGGTGCCGCTGACCCTGGAAGTCATTTCCCGCCTGGACGCCGTGTTCATGGGTCGCACCCCCCAGGACTATTTCGAGTTTTTGCGGCAACTTCTGGACGGCCGCTCGGTAGACAGCGCCCCGCTCAACGCGGTCGACCGGCTGGCCCTGCTGATCCTCAGTCTGCCTCAAGGCTGTGCCCCCGACCCCGAGGACCTGGAGTTTCTCCGAGCCGCCGAGAAAAAGACGCTGCTGGGGCGCATCGCGTTCCTGACGTTCCACCACTACTATGGAACGTTCGAGCACGGCCCACCCACCAAGCACCTGCTGGACATCCGCGATCAGGTGCTGGTGGATTTCCTCGACTTTGTGGCCTTCCAGCAAAGGCCCGGCTGGCAGGTGCCGGGCGAGTCGCTGCAGAGCCTGGTGAACCAGTGGGCCCATCAAGCACCCGAGCGTTTTGCGGTGATGTGCCTGCGCTACTACTTTCACGCCCTCGACCCCTGGACACGCCTGGCCGAAGCCGCCCGCACCTGCCCTCGCCGGGTGCATCGGGCCCTGCGCCAGTATTTCCTGGAATGCGCTCGCGGGGGTCAGGAACCCCAGCGGATTGCTCCCTGGCGCCGCGGCGCTCACCTGCTTTCCTGCCTCAGCGAAGAGAACAGCGTGAAGATCGGCTACCTGCTCGAAGCTCAGGGTGCCTGGATCCGCCGGGTCGAGCCGCCCACAGTCGAGCAACAAACGCTGGTCATGCAAGAGTTTGCCCAGCGCTTCTGGCCCTATCGCAAACAGGTCGATGTTACGGCGTGCTGGCAGTAAGTTCTCGAGCCGCGCTGATCCGGGTGTGGTAGCAGGGGTAGCAGGTCGGCGAATAGCAGGTGTCGGCCCCCAGTAGCAGGGTAGGCCCATCGAGCAGGGCCCGGCCCTCGGAATCGTGGCGAAGGTTGAATACTGCTTTGCGGTTACAGAACTTGCAGGTGGTTTTGATTTCTTCGATGCTGTCGGCAAGTTCCATCAGGCGCCTGGAGCCCTCGAACAGCTGGCAGCGAAAGTCGGTGCGCAAGCCGTAGGCGATTACGGGAATATTGTGCAGCCAGGTCAGTTCGCGCAAGTAGTCCACCATGGCCGCGGTAAGAAACTGGCACTCGTCCACCAGAATGCAGTGCAGTCCCTCCAGATCGTTGGCCTGGAGCCGGTCGCCCGGTTCCAGCAGATAGTCGGCCGGGTGTTCCAGGCCGGCCCGTGAACGCACGGTGTCGTGGCCGAAACGGATGTCGACCGCCGGCTTCAACAGCAGCACGCGCTTGCCCTGAACTTCATAGTTGTGGCGCACGGCCAGCAGGTTGAGGGTCTTGGCGCTGCCCATGGCGCCATAGCGGAAATATAGTTTGGCCATGACCGGTCGTTCGTAGCTGCCCAGGGGCTTCCTCGAGAAAGTCAGTTCGCCCCGGCCGGCTGAAGCAAGCGTTGAGCAAAGGCCGTGGCCAGGGGGCTCAGGTCGTGGCGGTGGGCCAACCATTCGCCCTCGACGCGGTCCAGAGCCTGGTTCGCCCCCAGCGAGCTGCTGTAGTGTTGCAGCAAACGCTCGGCCACCAGCACCATGCTCAGTTGTGCCAGCACCGAGGGACCCCACCACAGGGTTTTCCGTTCCAGCACGTGGGTCAGATAGCGCACGCTTTCGGGCTGCTGCCCGGCGGTCATCTGGCCGGCGTGCTGGCGGGCAAAGTCCTCGAGTTGCTCCCAGGCCAGACCTTCGAGAAACCCGCGCGAGGCCGCTGCCAGATGAGCCAGTTGGGCGTCGAGCAAGGGCTCAGGCCAGAAGTAGGGCAGGTGGGCTTCCAGTTCGGGCTGGCAGGCCTGCCACAGCGGAAGTGTCTCCAGGCGCTGAATCCAGCGGGCCTCCCAGCCCAGATAGGTCGACCAGTCCAGTTTCAGGTTGCCAAAGGGCTCGGCCTGATAGCCGATTTTCGGGTATTGGCCGCTGTGCCAAAGGTTGCTGAGGACTTCCTTGTGCTCGCTCCAGGGTACATCACTGGGATTGAGCTGCTTTACCGCTGTGCAGCGGAACGACAGCCCTACTTGAACCCCGGAGGGCGTATCGTAGAGGAAAAACGGGAACTGTCGGCAGGCTCGTGGTTTCCCTTGCCAGCCTCTATCGCGATGCAACTCGCAGAGCGCGTCCTGACCGAGAAAATGACAGCGCCCCTGAGCGTCGTGCAGCAGATGGGCTCCCTCGGCCGATTCTTCCAGCGGTGACCGGCCCGCCACCTCCAGTTCCAGACTGAGTCGATGGCTACGAATGGCGGGTACGAGCTCGGGTTCTACCCAGATCCTCCATTGCCCACAGCTTTTGCCGCAGCGAATACAGGCATACTCAAGCTGCGGGAAGCGCCAGACGGGTTCGTCCATCCCCCGAGGTTCGAGTTGCAAACCGCTGTTACCTGGGGTTTAAACTTGCGCTTGCGAGACCATGGTGGAGGGATGGACAGTCAAACCAATCCGGGTCGAGAGGCCGCTCTGGCCGAGGTCGAGCGAGCCGCCGGTCACTATTACCACACCCCTTTGCAATTGGGAATCGACAATCGCACCAAGGCGTTTGTCATCGAGAAATGTCGCCCTCACGTTCGGGGACCGCGTGTGCTGGAGTTCGGCTACGTCGACGGCCTTTGGACCGACGTGTTGCTGGGGCTGGGCTTCGAAGTCGAGATCGTCGAAGGTGCCCAACGCCACGTGAACCACGCTCGTGAGCGTTATGCCGGCAACCCGTCGGTCAGGGTGCACCACGCCTTGTTTGAAGAGTTTCACCCTCAGGGGCACTTCGATACGGTGGTGTGTGGCGACATGTTGCGCTACCTGGAACATCCCGTAGAGTTTCTGCGACGCTGTGGCGGCTGGCTCAACCCCGGAGGGCGCCTGATTGCTACCGTGCCCAACAGTCGCTCACTGCATCGCAGGGTGGGCGCTTTCATGCAGATGGAGTCGCGACCTACCGAGGCCAACCAGCGCGACCTGGAAGTGGGCAATCGGCGCAGTTATGATCGCTACGAGCTTCGCCACGAGTTGCAGTCGGCCGGGTTCCGCGTGACGGAGGTTCGGGGCTGCTTTCTCAAGCCGCTTTCCAGTGCCCAGATGGCCGACTGGAACGACGAGATGTTGCGGGCCTTTTTGCACGTGGGGGAGGAACTGGAAGACTACAGCTGGTTTCTCTATGCCGTTGCCGAACCCCGGGGGCTGGCTTGAGTCTGGCTGAGCTGCTGGAGAGGCTGGGGGTCTTGCCCGGCTCGCTGGTCTATCTACACACCTCGTTCAGCCGAATGGCCTACCTCGGGCTGGAACCAGCCGCCTTCATCGACCGGTTTCTAAGCTATCTCGGGCCCCAGGGCACGCTGGTCATGCCCAGCTTCAGCTGGAATTTGGACCGGTCGGCCCGACCCTGGGTAGGCTATCGGCGCTACTTTGAGAGCCGTCCCGAGTTTGACGTGCTGCGCACCCCTGCCAATATTGGAGTGCTTCCCGAGGTCTTTCGCCAGCTTGCCGGCACCCACCGCAGCCTGTCCTACTGGTGGTCGGTGGCGGCCGTTGGGGCACTGGCCGAGGTCATTACGGCCAACCAGTTGCAGGTCGAGCACCCCTATGGCCCGGACTCGTCGTTCGACCTGCTGCGACAGCACAATGTGGTTCTGGTGGGCCTGGGAGTCACTCTGAATACCACCAGTCTGGCCTTTGTGCCCGATTACAGCCTGAACCATCGCAGTTTCTTAAGTCCACAGATGCAGGAAGGGGTGGTGGTCGATGCCCGAGGAGTTCGCCACGCCAGCCATTCTTACTGGGTGCTGCCCGAGGCTGTCCAGCGCGTGAAGCCCGAGACGGTTTTTCAGCGTTCGGCCGAGCTCAGGTCGCGGTTGCGCCGCCACGACCGAGGGGACATCATTCAGTTCGCTTATCCCTACGCCGCCTATCACAAGGAAGCGATACGTCTGGGGCAGGAGGCCCTGGCCGAGGGTCGCCCCGTGCCCTGGCTGGAAGGCCTGCAACTGCCATGAACAAAGTATTGAACCACATCGAGCAACTCGTTCCCGAGTATCAACCGTTTCTTCAGGAACTGGTCCGCGTGCCCAGCTTTACCGGCGACGAGTCGAAGGCCCAGCAGTTGGTCAAAGAGAAAATGTGCGAACTGGGCATCTTCGAACGTGAGGTCTTCTGCGACGAGGCTCCCGACTTTCACCCCACCGGTCGCGATTACGCCCGCCGCCCCAGTCTGGTGGGCCGGGTCCCCGGCCAGGGAACGGCTCACTTCATTCTCAATGCCCACATCGACACGGCTCCCATCGAATGCGAGTCGAGCTGGACTCGACCGCCCTTTGGCGCGGTGATCGAGGGCCCTTTCCTCTACGGCCGCGGTGCCCTGGATGACAAGGCCGGAGTTGCCATGATTTTGATGTTGGCCGAAGCGTTTTTGCGCTCGGGCCAGCGGCTTCCGGGCGACTTGCTGATCCAATCGGTGATCGAAGATGAAGACTCGGGCAACGGCACGTTGAGCTGCACCCGGGCTGGCTATCGGGCCGAGGGAGCGGTAATCGTCGATGGCACCTGGCCCTGGGATTTGATCGACAGTCACCTGGGACAGATGTGGCTGGAGCTGGTGATTACAGGCGTGGCGACTCCGGCCTGCAGTCATCATCGGGCCGTCCATCCCGTGTTCTTGATGATTCAGGCCCTGGACCGCCTGCAACAGTGGCTGAACGAGGCCAATCTGCGCGTTCCCCAGTGGCTGGGCATGGCCTCCCCCTACTGGATGAGTGTGGGACAGTTTCACGCTGGCAGCTGGAACGGCTCGGTACCCGAGACCTGTCGCTGCGGCATCCAGATCGGCTTCCCTCCGGCCAGCTCAACGGCCGAGCTTCAGGAGCACATTCACCAGCTTCTGGCCGGTATCGCCGCCAGCCATCCCGGAGCTGGCTGCCAGCTGGTCGTTAAAGAACTGTGCACAGCCGCCTTTTGGAATCCCGAAAACGCGATGACGGTGGCCCTGCGCAACACGTTGGAGGCCACCCCCGAGTTGCTGAAGTTGGCCCCCAAGGGCGTCAATCTGGTGACCTCTAAAGGGCACTGCGATTTGCGCCATCTCCGTCGCGCCGATGGTTCCCCCACGGCGGCCTGCCTGTATGGCCCGGGGGGAGGCCACAATCCCCACGTGGCCGATGAGTGTTATCGGCTCGACCACTTTGGCCCGGTGGCTCAGGTGATCGCCCGGGCCATTCTGGCCTTCTACGCCTGACCGCCAAGGGCAGCCGAGAGTGGGCGTCGTAGCTACAGCTATGAGACATTGGTTCTTGCTCTGCTGTATTCTTCTGCTTTCGGGCGGACCCCAGGCCGCTTTGATCAACGTGGATTCCAAGTATCGGGTGACCGAGGTCAAGGTCCAGGAGCGCATCTTCGGTATCGCCCTGTTGGGTGACGACCCCAACGAGACGCAAAATGAGGTCTACTTCGGCGCCGATACTCGATGCTATCGCGAGATTCACTTTGGCAACGGCACACGCAAAGAGATTCCCGTGACCATCGAGAAATTCTTTAAGATCTTGCGGCGCGGCGACACGGTGCGGGTCAAGGGCGGACGCGATTGGGATGGGTCGATTCACGGCTACGACGTTCGGATCATCACCCGGCAGTAGTTCAGGCCAGAAAACCCAGGTCGGTCGTGGGGCCCAGTTCGAAATGCAGTTTCAGGCGCCCCTCCTGGCGAGCCTGCTGGAACGCCTGCCACTGCTCGTCGGCCCAGTCGAACTGATCCTCGAAGGGAAACACTTCCAGTGGGGGCACACGCAGATGGCTTTGGCGGGTGTCGATGACCAGATCGGTCACCCCTCGCGCCAGTGCGTCGCCGGCTGCCCAGAGGATCAGTCGCCAGTCATCCTGGAAAATACTCCGCGACTTGAGCACCAGGCGGTTGTATTCGGGGGCGCGTTCCAGGCTTTGTAAGGACTTCTCGGCCTCCCAACGGTGCGACTTCTGGCGCAGGCCTGACACCAACCGCTGAAAGTCGTGATAGACCCGTTCGGGACCATCGGCCTGCTGAAATATTCCGTAGGGATGCGGAAGGTCGGAACGATACTGGCCTTCCCAGATAGCGCCACCCACGTCTTCCCAGCGCAGGCGCGTGAACGCGTAATAGTCGTCGAAACCGTGACGAACTCGAACCATACCAAACTTCTGCGGGTCGCGATCGAGCAACGAATTGGGTTCGATGCTCAGCGGAGTGATGTAGACGCCGTTGGGCTGCAGCACGTCGATATAGGCGTCCTGAAGGTAGTTCATGAAGCTCTCGCCGAGTTCCACATCGTAGGCCGTCTCGGTCTGCAGGCCGAGGATGCCATAGACCACGCCGTGCACATTGGGCAAGGCCCGCATGGCTTCCAGTCGCTGCATCAGCTCCAGGTCGCTGGCGAAGGGTTTGAGCTGGTTGCGGCGCGCCAGCCTGTGGCGCAGCGGTTGGCTGTAGGTCTGGGCGTCGAGGGACACCAGGATGCTGGCGAAGAGCTGGCTGGCTTCTTCAAGAAACCCCTGGCTGGGTAAGGTCCAGCAGTAAAAGGCGGCATGATAGCGACGGGCCGGCAACTGGCGAGCGATGGTCAGATAGTAGTTCTCCCGATCAGGGTCCTGCACCGGGTCGAAATCGAACATCAGCGAGTTTCGCGTCCAGGGAGAAAGGGCCTGAATGTCGGCCAGCACTTCGTCCACGGGGCGATACTGGAAGCCGGTTCGTCCGAAAAGCTTCTTGTGGCCGTAGGCGCTGCCCGAGCAGTAGGAACAGGCGCTCTGACACCCCTTGCCGGTCCAGACATAGGGGGCGGTAAAGCCCGCCTGATGGAGCAGTTCCGAGGGAGCCAGCTCCGTCAGGTCGTCGAGCAATCGCAGGCTTTCGCCACCCTGGCGTGGCTGGACATAGGTTTGAGGCAGGCGCAGCGAGCGGCCCTCGTGGCGCAACCACAGGTTGCAGCGTGGGTCGCCCTGCAGCAATTGCAGCAAGGGTTGCTCGGCATCGCCCGTGACCACTGCGTCGAAGGCCGTCCTGGTCAGAAGGTCTTCGGCAAAGCTGGTAGCGGTCTGCCCCCCCGTCACCAGCTTGACCTGGGGATGGTCGCGGCGTATCTGTTCGGCCACCTGGGTGGCCCCATAGACGGTATCCCACCATTTGCAGCTGATGGCAGCCCAGCGGGGTTTCCACTCTCGGATGGCGCGGTCGAGGCGCTGGCGCCAGTCGCTGCCCATCAGGGGTTCCACCCTGGCGGTCATTCCATGCCGTACCACGTAGCTGGCCAGCCCCAGGCTGGCATTGTTGAACAGATACTGAGAACCGTCTCGGCGCCGGGGGGGCGAGAGAAAGAGCACATCTACCATCTCAGCGGGCTTCTCGACGGCCAGGGGGAGACCTTGGCCATGCGCGGAAACTGCCCCGGTGAAGACTTTGCTGATCGTCAATCCGATGTCGGGCGCTCGCGGCCAGCGCTGGCGCACTCAGGACCTGCCCGGCATGGTTTCGGGCTGGTTTCCCGGCGCCACACTGCACGTTACCCAGCGCGAGGGCTGTGCCACCGAGGCCGCTCGCCTGGCCCGAGAAGAGTTTGAACTGGTGGTGGCCGTGGGGGGCGACGGCACCATCAACGAGGTGCTCAACGGCCTGGTCGGCAGCCAGGTTCAGCTGGGCATTTTGCCCGCAGGCACCGAGAATGTGCTGGCCAAAGAGCGCCACGTGCCCTCCAGCCTGGAGAAGGCGGCGGCCTATCTCAAACAGTGTCCTCCGCGCAAGGCCGACGTGGGCAAGGTGGGCAACCGCTACTTCCTGTGCTTTGCGGGGATCGGCTTCGATGCCCTGGTGGTCGATAAGGTTCAGCCCGACCAGAAGGCCAAAATGGGCGCCATGGCCTACGTCATGACGGGCTTTGAGCAGATGTTCAAATACCAGGAGGTGGTGCGCACCGCCACCATCCAGGTCGACGACCAGCCACCCATGAAAAAGGTGTTCTGGCAGATGGTGCTGGGCAACATCCAGTCCTACGGTGGGGGTCTGAAGCCCGCCCCGCGGGCCTCGATGCACGACGGTCTCATGGACCTGGTGGTCTGGCCTCGGGCCGACCTGCCTGGGATGATCCACCAGATCGTGGCCACCGCCACGGGGGCCCATCTGGCCATTCCCGAGGTCGCCTACCTGCAGGGCCAGCGCTTTTGGATCGACAGCGATCCCCCCAGCCAGATCCAGGTCGATGGCGATCTGCTGGGAGTCACGCCGGTTCTGTTCGAAGTAGTGCCCCAGGCCCTCTGGGTGCGCTTCTAGCTATTCCTGGGCGTCGACCTCGCGGGCTCGATCCATGACCAGTTGGAACCTGGGCTGAGGATCTTTACCAAAACAGTCGCGGATGGCCAGGTCGGCAGCCTCGTCGTCGAGCAGGCGCACCCGAAACAGCGTACGGCTCTCGGGGTCGAGGGTGGTTTCTTTGAGCTGTTGGGGGCTCATTTCGCCCAGCCCTTTGAAGCGTGTCACCTCGGGCTTGCCGCGGGTGGTTTTGAGAATGCGGTCCTTTTCCTGATCGCTCCAGGCCCAGTTCACCTGCTTGGGGGTGCGGATGCGATAGAGCGGCGGTCGACCCAGGAACAGGTGGCCGCTGCGGATCAACTCGGGCAGGTAGCGGTAGAAGAAGGTGATCAACAACCCGGCGATGTGGTGGCCGTCGGAGTCGGCGTCGGTGAGGATGACGACGCGGTGATAGCGCAACTTGCTGAGGTCGACCCGTGAGCCCACTCCGCAGCCCAGCGCGCTGATCAGATTGAGGATTTCCTTGTTTTGCTGAATTTTGGAGAGGTTGGCCTGTTCGGTATTCAGCACTTTGCCGCGCAGGGGCAGCACCGCCTGATTCTTGCGCTCTCGAGCCTGTTTGGCCGAGCCTCCGGCCGAATCGCCCTCCACCACGAACAGTTCGCACTCGGAAGGTCGGTTGCTGGAGCAGTCGGCCAACTTGCCCGGCAGGTTGAGCCGTTGAGTGGCGCTTTTGCGGGCCACCAGATCGGCCGCTTCCTTCTGGGCGTGACGCTGGCGCGCGGCCTGCACCAGTCGCTCCACCAGGGCTTCGGCCTGCTTGGGGTTGGCGTTGAGGAACTGCTCCAAAGCCGGGGCCACGGCGTTCAGCACCAGGTTCTGTACTTCCGGGTTGTTGAGGCGCTCCTTGGTTTGCCCCTTGAACTGAGGTTCGGCCACGTAGGTGCTCAGCACGCAGCGCAGACCGTCGCGCAGATCCTCGGCCCCCAGCTTGACGTTTTTGGGGGTCAGTTCGTGGGTTTCCATGTAGTTGCGCAGGGCCCTCACGATGCCGGCCCGCAGCCCCAGGTCGTGGGTGCCGCCCTGGGCAGTGGGAATGCCGTTGACGTAGCTGCGAACCCACTCGTCGCCCTCTTCGACCCAGGCCACCGCCACTTCCATGCGCGGGTCCTGATCGCGCTGCAGGAAAAACACCTGCTCGTAGGCGGGGTTGCGCTGCTCGTGAGAGATCAGCCGCAGCAAGTAGCCGTCGATGCCTTGACCGTGGTCGAAGACGATGGCGGGCTGCCCCCGCCCGGGCTTGACCGTAATCTTGACGCGATGGAGGTAGGATTTGGCCTCCAGGCGTTCGAGCAAAATTTTGGGGTCGAAGGTGCAGTCGGCGAAAATCTCCGAGTCGGGCCGGAAGTGAATGCTGGTGCCGCTGCCGCGCTCTTCTCCCAGAACCTGCAGGGGGGTTTGAACCTGGCCCCGACAGTATAACTGGCGATACAGTTTGCCGCCGCGCTTGACGCGGGCTTCCAGATGTTCGGAAAGGGCGTTCACCACCGAGGCGCCCACCCCGTGCAGGCCGCCCGAATACTGGTAGTTGGTTTGGGAGAATTTGCCGCCCGCGTGCAGCGTGGTCAAAATCAGCTCCAGGGCAGGTTTCTTGAACTCGCTGTGGAGGTCGACGGGAATGCCGCGGCCGTTGTCGGTGATGCGAATGCCCTGGCGGTCGTTGTCGAGTTCTACCTCGATGCGGTCGGCGTGGCCGTTCATCACCTCGTCGATGCAGTTGTCGACGATTTCCCACACCAGGTGGTGCAGTCCGGCCGAATCCACCCCGCCGATGTACATGGCGGGGCGCACGCGCACCGGCTCCAGGCCCGAGAGCACCTGGATATCTTTGGCGCTGTACTCGTCCTTATTCGCTGTCTTGGTGCTCACCGGTTTCCTCCGCAAGTTCCAGGCTGCCTCTCTTGATCAACGGTTTTCCCACGCCCCCGCGGGCCACCAGGGCGGTGGCTCCGGCCGACTGGAAGAAGGGTTTGCCTCCATCGCTGCGGCGCAACCACAGGCCGTCTTCGTCTCCGTTGCACAACTTCACTCCCAGCAGTCGGTCGCCGGCCTCCAGTTTTACCAGCGTCACGCCCTTGGCGGCGCCCGTCAGGTAGCTGACCTCGTCCATGGCGAACTGCAGGCAGCGTCCGTTGCGGCTGACGCACAGCAGCGTCTCGGCGCCGCTGCAGGGCAGTACGGCCACCACCTCTTCGCCCTCCGAGGGGCGGGCGAAGCGCCGACCGGCCCGGGTGGAGGAATCCCAGAAAGATTCTAGCGAGAGTCGGTATCCGCGGCCCTCACTGGTGGCCACCAGCAGGTGACGGGTCGGGGCCTGATCGCCCTCGCCGCGATAGAGTTCTTGCTCGTTGGCGTCGAACGCCATAGCCGCCACCACCCGCTCGCCGTCGTTGAAACTGAAGAGCTTCTGCACCGGATCGCCGTAGCCGCGGGGTTGCACGGTCAGGTCGTGCATGCGCAGGGTGTAAGCCGTGCCCAGGTTGCTGAAGAAAATCAGCGGGCTCTTGGTGGTGCCCCGCAGCGTGGCCACCAGCGCGTCGTCGGTGCGCAATTTGAGTTTGCTCAAGTCGCTGCCGGTCGAGAGTCGCCGCACCCAGCCGTCACGGCTCAGCACCACCAGGGCTTCTTCCTCGACGATCAGGTCGGCGACGTTGACCACCATTTCGGCTACGCCCTCTTCCACGACCTGGGTGCGTCGGGGCTCGGGAAAGCGCGTGCGCACTTCCTTCAGTTCCTTTTTGACCATGTTCCAAAGGCGACGGGGGCTCTCGAGCAGCCCTTGCAGCACCTCGACCTGGGCCTGCTTGTCCTCATACTCGCCGCGGATGGCCAGAATGTCGGTTTTGCCGATCTTGTAGAGGCGCAGCTCCAAAACGGCGTCGGCCTGTTCATGGTCGAGGCTGAATTCGGCCTGCAGCTGTTCGCCGGCCTGGGCCCGGCCGTCGGCATTGCGAATGATCTCCAGGGCGCGGTCGAGGTTGGAAAATACGCGCATGAAGCCTTCCAGCAAATGCAGCCGGCGCTGCAGCACGCGCAGGTCATACTGTAGTCGCTTTTGCACCACTTCGAAGCGAAAATCCAGGAAGTGGCGCAGGGCCTCGCTCAGACTGAGCCTGCGGGGGCACGGAGCGGCGCCGGGTTCGGGCACCAGGCATGTCAGGTTGAGGTGGAAGTTGGTCTGCAGGCTGGTGTTTTTGTAGAGGTAGCCCATCACCAGCTCGGGATCGGTTTCGCGCTTGCATTCCAGCACGATGCGGACGTCTTCGGTCGACTCGTCGCGCACGTCGAGCACCTGGGGCAGCTTGCGCTCGATGATGTGCTGGGCGATTTCTTCCACCAACTGGCTCTTGTTGACCAGGTAGGGAATCGAGGTGAGCACGATCTGTTTGCCGCGGCGGGGCTCTTCTTCCACCTTGAACTGGCCGCGCAGGCGAATGCGCCCCTGACCCTCGGCATAGAGCTTGAGCAGACTGGCGCGGTCTTCCAGCACCTCGCCGCCGGTGGGGAAGTCGGGGCCCTGCACAATTTCAAGCAGCGACTCGAGGGGCAGCTTGGGGTTGTCGATCAGGGCTTCGCAGGCCTGACAAACCTCGGCAAGGTTGTGGGGAGGAATGTGGGTGGCCACGCCTACGGCGATGCCCGTGCAGCCGTTGACGAGCAACTGAGGGAAGCGGGCCGGCAAGACCACCGGCTCGTCCTGGCTGTCGTCGAAATTGCGGCGCATCTCGACGGTTTCCTGGCCGAGCTCCTGGACGAACTCCATCGCCACCGGCATCAAGCGGGCCTCGGTGTAACGATAGGCGGCCGGCGCGTCGCCGTCGAGCGAACCGAAGTTCCCCTGGCCAAAGATCAGCGGGTAACGCATCACCCAGGGCTGGGCCAGGCGCACCAGTGCTTCGTAGACGGCGCCGTCACCGTGGGGGTGGTAGTTCCCCAGCACCTGTCCCACCACTTTGGCGCACTTGAGGGTACTTTTCTCGGGGCTCAGGTGAAAGTCGTGAAACATGGTGTAGAGGATGCGCCGCTGCACGGGCTTGAGGCCGTCGCGCACGTCGGGCAGAGCCCGCGAGGTGATGACCGCTACCGCATAGTGCAAAAAGCGCTCACGGGTGAGGTCGTGCAGGTCGACGTCGACGATGGACTGAGAAGGTTTCATGGCGCTCCTAACCTTGCACCGTCACCCACAGCCGTCGGGCCGGAGTGTGATCGCGGTGTTCCCAAAGATAAATGCCCTGCCAGGTGCCCAGGGCAAGCTGACCGTCTTGGACGGGAATCGTCAGGCTGGTTTGGGTCAGGGCCGACTTGATGTGCGAGGGCATGTCGTCGGGCCCTTCGGCGGTATGCTTGAACAGGGAGGCATACTGCAGAGCCAGTTTGTCGAAAAACATCTCCAGGTCGGCGCGGGCGCTGGGATCGGCATTCTCCTGGATCAGCAGACTGACCGAGGTGTGCTGCACAAAGATATGGCACAGGCCGCGGTGGATCTGGCTCTGGTCCACAACCTCCTGGATAGCCGAGGTTATCGGGTGCAGGCCACGTCGAGGAGCCTGTACCGCAATCTGTTTCTGAAACACGCCACCAGATTAGCTTTTAGGACTTGAATGTCCTTCAAAGAGCGGGGGATCAGGCGCTGAATCGGCGCGGCAGCCGGTTCGGCGGCGGAGGCGGTAAGGGGCGACGAGGGCGAATCCGTACGGTGGTAGCGCGCACGGCGGGACGGCCTTTGCTCAGGGTCAGCAGCGTCACGGCCATCCACGAGGGGAGGCCGAGGGCGATGAGGGGAGATCGGGCCAGGTTGCTCACCCCCTTAGTGTAAGTGTTTGCAGTTATACTGTCAACAGTTTGACTGCAACACTGTTGCGCAAGGAAATGCCTGCGGATTCGCAAAGCTCCGACGGTGTTCATTGGCTATTCACGATATCGCCGGACCTTGTTGGGTTTGGCCCTGCTGTTCTCCTTTGGGGGTGGGCCTGTGGCTGGCCAGCCCTCGTCCGACCCGCGAGCCTGTTCTTATCGGGTGAGTTTCCCTGAAGCGCGCAACCATTACCTGAACATCCAGATGGTACTGCCGACGGAAGGGCGCTCTGAAGTGGAAGTGTTTCTTCCTGTCTGGACGCCGGGTTCGTATATGGTTCGCGAATACAGTCGGCATCTCGAGGGCTTGCAGGCGCGGGCTGGCGAGAAGCCCCTGGGGCTCGAGAAGACCAGTAAAAATCGCTGGCGTATTCAGTGTCAGGGCCATGCCCAAATCGAAGTTTCGTATCGCGTGTACTGCCGTGAGATGTCGGTGCGTACCTGCTGGGTCGAGTCGGATTTCGCACTGCTCAACGGGGCTGCGCTCTATCTGGCGCCGGTGGGCGACCTGAAGCGCCCCTTCGAGGTTCAGGTCGAGCTGCCCAGTGGCTGGAAGCGGGCCGAAACTGGACTCGAGCAACTTTCCGCCGGTCGCTTTCGGGCCAGCGACTATGATCAACTGGTCGACAGTCCCATTCTGGCGGGCAGCCCCGAGGTTTACGAGTTCACCCACAAGAATGTGGTTCATCGCCTCGTCAATGAAGGCGAGGGCGGTATTTGGGATGGCCCCCGCAGCGGTCGCGATGTCAGGAAAATCGTGTCCACGGTTGAGGCTATGTGGCCCGACATGCCCTATGCCAACTATCCGCCGCGCAGCTACACGTTTTTGAATTTGCTGACCCAGGCGGGCGGCGGACTCGAGCATCGCAACTCCTGCGTGCTGATGGGCAACCGTTGGGGGCAGCGCGCCCGCAAGGACTATCTGGGCTGGCTCTCGCTGGTGGCCCACGAGTATTTTCACGCCTGGAACGTGAAAACGCTGCGTCCCGAGGCGCTCGGTCCTTTCGACTACGAGAACGAGAACTACACTCCCAGTCTGTGGATCGCCGAGGGTTGCACGGCCTATTACGACAACCTGCTGGTGCGGCGGGCCGGGCTCTCGACCCCCAAAGAGTATCTGGAGGCGCTCTCCAAAGAGATCGAACTGTTGCAGAGCGCCCCGGGTCGGCAGGTTCAAAGCCTGCGCCTCAGCTCGTGGGACGCCTGGATCAAGCTCTACCGTCCCGACGAGAACAGCCCCAATTCCTCGATGTCCTATTATACAAAGGGTGCCATTGTGGGCTTTCTGCTCGATGCCCGCATTCGAGAAATGAGCGGCGGCAAGCACAGCCTCGACGATGTGTTCCGCCGTGCCTATCAGTTGTACTCAGGCGAGCGGGGCTATAGCGAGGCTCAGTTTCGCAAGCTGGCCGAGGAGCTGGCTGGGGGGTCGCTGGCCAGCTTCTTCGAGGCTTATGTCGATGGCACTCGCGAGTTGGACTACGGCCCCGCCCTGCGCTACTACGGTCTGCGCTTTAAGCCCGCTGAGCCACGCAAAGACAACGATCCCGAGGCGGGCTGGCTGGGGGCTTCGGTCAAGCTCTCGGGCGGTCGCCTGGTGGTGGGGGGCGTCAAACGCCAGACCCCCGCTTACGAGGCGGGCTTGAACGTCGACGACGAAATTCTGGCGATCAACGATTATCGCATACCCACCGACAAAGAGGATCGTTTGGATGAACGCCTCAAGCAGTATGCTCCTGGAACTCGGGTGCAGTTGCTGCTGGCCCGACGCGAAAAGTTGCTGCGCCTTGAGGTCAAGCTGGCCTCCCGTCCCAACACCTCCTGGAGCCTGGAAGTTGATCCCGAGAAAGGCAAAGAGGCCCAGGCTCGGCGAGCTGCCTGGTTGGGCCCGGAAACGTAGAGTTTATCGCCTGTGAGCCAGCCTAATGTGGAGCCCCCTCGGGCTGCTCCTCCGAAACGTGAGCCGCTTCCGGAAGGAACGGTCTTGCGCGGCATGTACACAGTGGGTCCCCTGGTGGGCGTGGGGGGCTTCAGTCTGACCTACCTGGCTTACCAGGGCAGTTTACAGATTCCGGTGGCCATCAAGGAGTTTTTCCCCTCGGGTTGTGTGCGCCGTCCAGAGGGCATTGTCCCGGTTGCTCCCTGGACGCGCGAGGGCTATGCCGCGGCCCTGGACAACTTCCAGCGCGAAGGCGCCACCCTGGGTCGATTTCATCATCCCGGCATCGTGCGCGTTCACGGCCAGTTCGAGGAGAACCGCAGCGCCTACCTGGTGGAAGAGTTGCTCGAGGGCGAGTCGCTCGGCGAGGGTCTGCAGCGCGCCGGAATGATGGCCGAGCAGCAGGCCTTGCAGGTGGCTCACCAGATGGGCCTGGCCCTGATGCTGGTCCACGCCGGTGGTCTGGTTCACTCGGATATCAAGCCCGATAATATCTTTTGGACTCATCAGGGTCGCTATGTGTTGCTGGATTTTGGGGTCTCTCGTGGCTACCTCAGCGAAAAGGCGGCCAAAGAGGGGATGGCGGCGGTATCGCTGGGCTATTCTCCCCCCGAACAGTATGACAAGAACTCCAAGGTGACGCCCCAGGCCGACGTTTACGCTCTGGCCGCCACCCTCTATCACTTGCTCACGGGTCGTCAGACGATCGAGGCCCGCCGGCGCATTAAGGGAGATCGACTCACTTCCATCCGCTCGGTCAATCCCACCGTGCGTCCCGAAACGGAACAGGCCATCTTTCAGGCACTGCAGCTCGACCTGAAAAAGCGCACCGGAAGCATTCGTCAGTTTCTGGAGGATCTGGGCCTGGATACGGCTCCCAATGCGCCCGCGGTATTTGCCACGCCCGAGTTCGAACGGGTGGCCGATGCGATGGCTCACGTTGGTGGCGTTCAGGCTGTGGCCCTCGCCAGCGAACACCGACGCATCTTTAGCGGAGGCAAAGACGGGCGCATTTCCCTTTGGAGCTGGCCCGATTTGCAGCTGCTTGGCACCACCCCCGCCCACAGCCAGCCGATTACGGCCCTGGCCTGTTCCCCCGATGGCGGCTATCTGGTCAGCGGAGCCCAGTCGGGCGAGATCAAGCTTTGGGACGGAGCCCAGGGGCGTGAACTGCAAACCCTCAATCACGCCGGTCCCGGCGTTCTAAGGCTGGCGTTTCATCCTGACGGAGGTCTGATTGTGGCAGGTTTCACCGATGGTCGCTGCGCTCTGCTCGGTCCGGTGCTGCCCCAACCCATGGCCTGGCAGGCCCACAAAGGTTCGGTCAACGGGCTCGACATCAGTCCCGACGGGATCTGGCTGGCCACCACCGCCGATGATAAGGTGGTCAACTTCTGGCGGCTGCCCGACGGACGTTTTCTGCGCTCCATCCAGGCTCACGAGAAGTTGGTCCAATCGGTGCGCTTCAGCCCCGATGGCAAGCTGCTGCTGACCGGTTCCAACGATCTTACGGCGCGCCTGTGGGACCTGGCCGCCAATGTCGAAATGCGAGTGCTCAAAGGCCATAAAGGCATGGTCTGGGAGGCGGCCTTTACTTCCACCCCTCAGCTCGTCGTTACCGTATCGGCCGACCGTTGCCTGCGTGCTTTCCGGGTAGATACGGGACGCGTGGCGCTCTGCTCGGAAGCCCACGAAGGCTGGGCTCGAGTGCTGGCCGCCGATCTTACCGAACCCTTCGTGGCCACCGGCGGGGCCGACGGTCACCTTCGGGTCTGGCGCATTCCGCCGATCTAGCTTATGGATACCTTGTTGACCTGGCTCAGGATTAGCCAGCTCGAAACCACCGAACCCGAGCCCGTGCTGGAGTTGGTGCAGGCAGCTCTGGATGAAGTCGATGAAGAGCATCCGGCCTATGCCTGGTTGGTGTCTCTCGAAGTCGACCTCGAGGACGGTAAACTCCCCCTGAGCAGGCTGGAGCGTTTTCGCGAGCGCTTCTCGGAAGCTCCGAAGACGCTCGACGACTGCGCCGAATTGGAGGCCCGCTATCGTCGTCTGGCCGAGGATCTTACCGCCGCCGAGTGGCGAACCCGCAGGCTGGAAAGGGTCTTTCGCTGGCTCGAGGGCGAGCCGGAAGACCTTGAGGCCATTCGCGAGGCGATCTTCACCGCCTGGGAACAGTATCAGGGCGTTTCTCTAACCGCCGACGAGATTACGGCCGAAACCGTGGTGGGGCATCGGCTCTTGCTCGATGGCCTGGAACGCTGGCTGGAAGCGCTCGATGGCCTGGCCACAGCTGGCACGGCAGCCGAGGAACAGGAGGCGTTGGGGAAGGCGATCTACGCCAATCGTTTGCTGGTTGCCGTCCAGCGCCTTCACCAGGAGGTCGCTGCGGCTAGCTGAGGCGCTCGAGTTGGACCACCTGATGCACTTTGCGGCCGTCTGGGAAGTGGCTGAGCAGGACGGTGGTGGAGCGCAGCGGACCCCCAGGGTCGAGTCGGAACTGCAAGCTCCCCCGGATTTCGCTTTGTTCTCCCGTGGCCCCAGGAGCGGGCCGAGCGTGACTGACCAGGTGGGCCACTCCGGATTCCAGCTTCTCCAGTTGAAACTGAAGCTCTAATGGGCCGCCCGCAGGAGTGGCCTGGACAACGCTCCACAGTTGCCCCGGGGCCACCGCCTCCTCGGGCAAAGGGGGCGTGGGGCTGAGCTGAGATTCCATATGTTCCAGCAGGGCGCCACGGGCATCCATCCAGCATCGTGATCGGCCTTCTGCCAGCTGCAACGGCACCTGTTCACCCAGGGCACCCTCGCGTGAGACCACCTTCTGTTCGAATTCGATTTGAAAGCGCTCCCCCTGGATCGTTAACACCTTTTGGGTCAGGTCGCAGACCACCCGCCCCCCAGCCTTGCTTCCATCGGGTTGTTCTAATACCAGGGTAATGGTCTGGCGATGTACCTGGATTTCACCCGGCTTGAAAGAATAACGAAGGACAACCTGGCTGCTCACCCCGGTGAATTCTCATTCAGGTGCCTGCGACCTCTTGACGAGGTGAGTTTCCGTGGGAGAATGAACAGCAAGTTACCATTGCGTTACGGAGGCTACTTTGGACCCACTTCAGAGCACGGGCAGCGTTCGAACCCCTTCTTCGACAAGCGGCACCCAGCGCACCTCGAGAGCAGGCAACACGAGTGGCACTGGAGAGGCAGCTCCCCTCCAGCAGAATACCCAGATTGCCAATGTCTCCAGTCTGGAGCAGGTGGACTCGGCTGCCAGCAACCCCGGCCAGGCAGCTGCGCTGACGGCCGTGCAGAGCCAGACGGCGCGTCAGGTTACCGACGAAGAGAGTGGCGGTCCGGGCGCCGGCGACATCGCCGGAACTGCCGACAACACGGCTCGCGCCGTGGGCAACACGGAACAAGCCCTCGAGCGCAGTATTCGCGCTGCGCGCGCGGCTCGAGCTGGGCGGGCCGCACAGGCGGGCGTTGCGGCGGCCGAAATGCGCCAGTCCCAGGTTCCCGATGCTCCCTCGTCGGGTGCACCGGCAGCTGAGGCTCCGGCCCCTTCGGCTCCTGAGACCCAGGCACCGGTGCAGCCCGAAGCTCCTGCGGCGGCCCCTCGGCGTACTCCCCACACCGACGATATGGCTCAGATGCTCGACGATATGGAGCGCAACAATCTGCTTCCAGAACAGCAGGCAGCAGCGCGTCGCACGCCAGCTCCAGCGGCTGCCCCAGAAACCCCTCCACCAGCCGTGGCCGATACTCCGGCCCCGGTGGCCCCCGATGCGCCTGAGGCCCCCGGAGCGGGAAGCCGTTTGGCTCGTGGCCTGCGGGCTGCCGATCGGGTCTTGGGGCCGGCCGGCGTCATTACGGGCGGGCTGGGGGTTGTCCAGGGAGTGCAGGAAATCGCCCAGGGCCAGGTGGTGGAAGGCACCCTGAACGTCGTCGGTGGTGGTGCTGGCGCGGTGTCGGGGGCGGCGGCTACCACGGCTGCCTTTACCTCGGCCACCACCGTGGCGGGGGTAGGCTTAACGGCTCTGGCCGCCGGCGGGGCGGGCGTTGCGGCCGTGGCCGACGGGGTTACCGATCTTTACAACAGCGTGGAGATCAGTCGCAACGGCATTCAGGTGACGAACCCCGAGCAGGCAGCTATCGGTGGTGCGAAAACACTGGGAGGCGGCTTGATGGTTGCGGGCGCAGCCACAGCCAACCCCATCCTGATCGGAGCAGGTGCCGTGACCTACGCCGGCGCTCTCGTCTATGAGCACCGCGAGGCCATCGGCAATGCCGTGACCAGCGCAGCCACGGCCGTTGCCGACACCGCCGTGGGAGCGGCTCGGGCGGTTGGCGATGTCGCCAGCGGCGCGGTCAACGCCGTGGGTCGAGGCCTGTCCAGCGCCTGGAACTGGGCCTTTGGCTGAACCCGTTCAGCGCCCGGGTAGATAATCGATCAGCTCCTGGCTTCCCTGGAACTCGGGACCGTCGATGCTGGCTCGTAGTTGCAGCGGCCCGGTGGCCGAGAGCGCCCGCAGCAGCACGCTTTGTTCTTGGAAAAACTCGCGGCTGACCCTGTGACCCGGTCCCAGAGGGGGCACGGATTTCCAGGTTCGCAGGGGTATCCAGGGGCCAACCTGGGCCCGGCGCGCTTTCAGGTTCATCGTGAACGGGCCGTGCCAGCGTCGGTCGGGGTTGTGGGCTGTGACCCTCACATGGATCCGACTCCCGTTTCTCCACACCTTGAGGCGAACCACAGGCGGTCGGGCCTGGACCAGGCTGCCGAGCAGCAGCCACCAGATCAGCGCTTTGGCCACAGGCCACTCAGGTGGGTCCAGCCGGCCTTCAGATAGAGCACAGACAGGGCAAGGCGCACGGCCCGACGGGTTGGCCAGGGCGCCTGGAGTCGTTGACACTCCTGGAGCAAGACGTCCCAGAGGACCAGGGCGCAAGGGGTGGGCTTCAGCGCCAGCAGGTCGCGAAGGCGAGGCTTCCAATTGCGGTCGGGGGAGTTGCCGGCCACCTGCCAGGCCAGTAGCGTTCGCAAGCACTTGTCGCAGCGACCGCAATTGCGCTGTCCGGCGGCTCGCTGGCCTCGGCAGACCTGCAGCTTGCTCACGAATTCGGGGTGCTGTCCCCAGCGCCTGAGCTTCTCCGCGCGTCCGACTTCCTCTCCGTGGGGAACGATCTCCAGATCGGAGCTCGACCACAGGCCATCCAGTTGAGGATGCGATCCCCAGGCCAGCAGGCGCTCAAAGCTGCCCGTGGCAGGAATGTATACTTTGCCAAGCGTGCCCTTGAGTAGGTGCGCCAGGGTGAACAGGCAGTTGCCGTGGTAGGTGCTCCAGGGCACTCGGGGGCGGGCCCAGCGCACGAGATTGGTGCGGATTTCAATCAGGGTTTTACCGTAGCGCTCGGCCAGTTGACGAATGGGGTGCAACATTTCGTCTTGGAGTTGAGCCGGAGAGTCAAAGCCTCGAATCCAGAGGAGATGGGTGATTTCATCCTGGCGCTCCAGGAAAGTGTAAAAACTGTCGACGCCCATTGAGAAAAAGCAGCCCACTCCAGAGGCTCTTTCTTCGGAGCGGGTTGTGGGGGAACTCAGAACCTCGATTTCTTGCAGTCTGCCGGGCAGTCGCTGATAGCGGTTCAGCAAAGCCGGTAGCGACTCGAAAAGGCGTGAATCCAGGGGGGCGAGCTGCAGGGCCTGGCGCTGGGCCATGGCCAGGGGAAGGGCCGCGGCCAGCAGCGCTTCGGGACAGAGTTTCAGGGGCGCTCCAGTGGCCTCGACCCGGAGCTGAGCCGGTGTTTCCAGGCCCTCCAGGCGGCAGCGCAGGCGCTCGGGGCTTTGCTCAATCCCTTTGAACTTCAGCACTTCTGCACGGTTTGCAGGGCATAGTGCAGCAGTGGAACGATCCCCTGACTGGGGGCGTAGTGGTGCAGCATAAAGCGGCGACAGCGCTCGGCCACCTCTGTTCGCCAATCCGAGTCGACGATCAGGCGCTCTAAAACCTCAGGAAGGTTGCTGCGGTCGGCCTCGGCCCAGGGAAACTCTGCGTCCATTCCCCAGTATTCCAGGTGGCGATTGACGTTCTCCTGGTTGAAGCTCTGCACCGTGGCTCGTTGCAGCAGCATGGATTCGTTGCCCGACATGCCCATAAAGCCGCGCAGCTGATGAAAGGCGATGTCGCAATCGAGACGGGCCTGCATGATGTGATGATGGGGCACTCCGGCCAGTTGCAGGAAGCCTACCTGGGGGTGGCGGGACTTCAGCAACTGGGCGGCGTCGAAAAAGGCATCGCTATCCTTGTGATACATCAGTCGATGCATGCGTTCGTCGGGCAAACTCGGGGTGTGCAGCACGCGCACAATGCCGTCGCGCTGGCTGAGCGGGGGGCGCAGTTCGGTGGCCTCGGCCCGGGGGGGCAGAAAACCCGTGTAGAAATGGGCCTCTGGATAGATTCGCAAGAGGTGTGGCAGACCTGTAATGACCTGTCGGGGCTTGGCCTTGCGCCGGGCGATGTTGCGCTGGGCCAGAAAGCCCACATAGAAATGCAGCGAGGGCTTGCGCCGGGCCACTTCGGCGATGTCGGCGGGCCAGTCGAGCGTGTCGGCGTCGTCGTCTTCGATGAACACCAGCAGGTCGGCGCCTTCCACCAGGGATCGAAATTCCGAGCCCCACTGGGAACCCGAGTAGTGCACCCGACATTCAGGGCCGGCCGGCGAAATGAACGGGTGGGGCTGACGACAGACCACATCGGCTCGACTGGAGGTGTAGCGATTGATGGCATAGCTGAGCTGCATGCCGGCCCCGGCCACGTTGTGGGGGTCCAGAATCAGCAGTTGCAGCTCGGCCCGCTCGCCGTCCCGATAGGGGTCGAGCCAGTGGGCGGCGGGAAGGCCGTCCAGGTCGATGTCGATCTCGAAGCGAGGAAAGAGGCCGTCGGGCGACACCGGGTCGCTTTGGGAGGCCTGGCCTGTACGGCGCGGGGCCACTCGCACGCGAAACTGGTCGGGCCGCAGCTGTTCGGCCAGCAGCGCCTTGAGGTCGTGGCTGGCCGGTGCCAGGCCGAACTCGTTGTCGTAGCGACCGTAGCGAAAGCGATGTCGCCCGCCCTCGAGGGGCAGATTGACCGCCTCCCAGAAAGTCCAACGCCGTTGTTGCGCGACCATGTCGCGTAACTTCTGGTCGGGATGTTCGGCCCGGGCCAACAGTCCGCCCTCATTCGTCGAAACCTGCTGAGGCTTGACCTCCACCAGGCGGGGTTGGCGCTGCCAGCGGCTCCAGTCGGGCAGGGGCGCGCCCTCTCGAGGACGGCAGCGCAGCCAGTGGATGCCGCACTGTGCCAACCAGGGGCCAAGCGGCTCCCAGAGCGTCTCGGAGGCCGAGGTCAGCAGGGCGTCGGGGTGTTCCTCCAGCAGGGCCCGACGGGCCACCTGCAGTCGCCACTCGCTCAGTTCGGAGCCCGCCTGGGAGGGCTCGGGGCCGGGAGCAAACTCTTCCATCCAGCGCACCGGAAAGGGCATGCTTTGCAGCTCCCATTCGGGTCCGGCAATCACCAGCACCGCATCGTGAGGGCCCTGGGAATACAGGTCGAGCAAGGCCGGCATCAATTCGCCGAAGGCGGCGGCACCGGTGCTCAGGGTTAGAAGGCGCATTCGCAGCCACTTGCCGCCCGCCCCACCGGAATCCTTTGAAGCTAAGGTTTCTTTGGTTGAGGTTGAGGCCAGCGCTGGCTTTCGCGCCGCGCCCTGCGCAGAGCTGAATTGGCGCGATGGACCCCGTGGAGTAGTTCCGAAGCGGATACGGCAGCAAGGTAGACGGCTTCTTCGCCAAATTCAACATTCAACGGAATGTCGGCCGCTCCAGTTCAATCAGAACGCTGGTGTCGATGATGAATCCCAAGGGTCCTCTGGCAGAGACGGCTGATCGGACTGGATTGCGGTCAGGTCAGCTGCGAATTGTGCGTCTACTTTGTGGGCCTGAACGGTTCGGAACAAATCTAGCAGATTCACGAGGGTCTCGGCCGGCACCATTTTGCAGACATCCTCTCCGTTGCGAACGACCACAAAGCTCTCGCCGGTAGCGAATACGATTGACCAGATCGGAGAGGTGGCGTGCGGCTTCAGTTGCCTGGACTCGTTTGACTATGTTTGCAGTATAATCAGAAAACCAGATTCCACAATCACTTCTCGGAACTTCTCCACCGTGTCGACAGGATTGCTCGAGTGGTTGAATAATTTTCACCGCACTGTGCTTCCGGGCATCCTGGTCCTTCTGATTTTCCTGGCGGCGGCCGGCCTTATGCTGACCCGCCGGCTTCCTGCTTTGCTGGCCTTGCCCCTCATGGCCCTCTCGATCGGCCTGGTCGCCGGAATGAACCAGCCCGACTGGAGCTGGAGCGGCACGCTGCAGCCGCTGCTTTTCGACAAGATCCTCGGCGATGGCAGCAAGCGCCTGGCTGGTGCCATGGTGACCACCATGTTTGGCGCCATTCTCTCGCAGGTGGTGATGCGCCAGGGCATTGCCCGCCAGCTGGTGCGCCTGGCCGCCGAGTATGCCGGCGACCGCAAGCAGCTGTTGGCGTTGGTGTTGTTTACGGCGGTCGCGGCCAACTTTTCGGCCCTCAGCGGCCTGGGCGCGGTGATTATGGTGGGGTCGCTGGTGCTGCCCATCCTTGTGAGCAGCGGCTTTTCTCCTCGCTACGCGGCCACCCTGATGCTGCTGGGCATCGGCCTGGGGGGGATTTTTAACCCGGCCAACTGGAGACTTTACATCGATCTGCTGAAGATCGAGCCGGAAATCGTGCGCGCTCACGCCCTGCACGTGGCCGGCTTGCTGGCCGTGGTCAGCGTCTTTTACCTCTTGTTCGAGGGCAGCCGTCAGTCCAAGGTGTTTGCCTGGGCCGCACCCGTCGACGAGGACGAGGCCGGCCCGCAGGTGCCCGCCATCGCACTGCTGACGCCCATTCTGCCTCCGCTGCTGATGCTCAGCCTGAAGTGGCCCGACATCCCGGCCTTTCTGGCAGCCATCCTGTTCGGCTGCGTGGTTACTCAGCCGCGCCGGCTGGTGACCAATCTGACGGCCTCGATTCTCGAGGGGCTCAAGGATGTCAGCCCGGTCATCGGCCTGTTCCTGGGGCTGGGCATGACCCTGGTGGCCACCATGGACCCCTCGGCCGAGGCCATTATGAAGCCCTTCCTGCTGCGGGTGCTGCCCTCGACGCCCATGACCTACGTGGCCTTCTTCACGCTGCTGGCCCCGCTGACGCTCTATCGCGGACCCTTCAACCTGTATGGCCTGGGGGCGGGTTTTGCGGCGCTGATGGCCCAGTCGGCGGTGCTGCCTCCGGTGGCCGTGATGATGGCCTTTATGAGCGTGGGTCAGGTGCAGTCGGTGTGCGACCCGACCAACACCCACAATGTCTGGATCGGTCAGTTCGTGCACGAGTCGCCCGACCGCATTCTCAAGCACACTTTGCCCTATCTGTGGGTATATGTGCTCCTCACCCTGACTTACGGGGTGGTCGTTAAGGGAGTGATGAGTTGAGTCAGCGTTTGCGGGTCGGAATCGATGTGGGTGGCACCTTCACCCACGCCGTGGCCATCGACAATCAAAGCCTGGAAGTGGTGCACCACGCCGTCACTCCCACTACCCACCATCACGCCAACGGCGTGGCCGAAGGCATTGTGCAGGTCTTTCACCAGCTGCTCGAGGGGCTGCCCGAAGCCCAGGTGGTGTTTCTGGCCCACAGCACCACTCAGGCCACCAACGCCCTGCTGGAGGGCGACGTGGTACGGGTGGGCGTGCTGGGCCTGGCCAGTGCCCTCGACCTCAAGGCCAAGGCCGACATGGAGGTGGGAGCCATCGAACTGGCTCCCGGCAAGTTCTTGCAGACCTCTCTGGTGGTGCGCCCCGACAAAGGGCTCACGCCCGAGGTGCTGACCAGCGCCGTGCAGGAGCTGCAGCAGGCCGGTTGCGGGGCGGTGGCGGCCTGCCAGCCCATGAGCGTCGACGACAGCCGGGGCGAGTTGATGGCTATGGAAGCCGCCCAGCAGGCCGGGCTGCCCGCTTGCGGCAGCCACGAAATGTCGGGCCTCTACGGGCTGCAAAAACGCACCCGCACGGCCGTGCTCAACGCCAGCATTCTGCCGCGCATGATGGAAACCGCCAACATGACCGAGTCGGGGCTGCGCCGGGCCGGGGTCGAGGCGCCCCTGATGATCATGCGCTCCGACGGCGGCGTTATGGGTTTGGAAGAGGTGCGCAAACGGCCCGTGCTCACCTTGCTGTCGGGGCCGGCCGCGGGCATTGCCGCCGCGCTGGTCTACCTGCGGGCCTCGGACGCCTTGTTTTTGGAGGTGGGGGGCACCTCTACCGACATCTGTCTGGTGAAAGACGGTCGCGCGGCCATCCAGAGCGCCACCCTGGGCGGACACCCCACCTTTCTCAAAACCCTCGACAGCCGCACCCTGGGCGTGGCCGGCGGTTCCATGCTGCGCTCGGGCGGGCGCACCGAAGTGGGCCCCCGCAGTGCCCATCTGGCCGGCTGCCGCTACGCTTCCTTTACTCCGGCCGAGTGGTTCGACGAGAGCGTGGAACTGGTGGCCCTAAAACCGTTGCCCAGCGATCCCGACTACTGGGTGTTTCAAAAAGGCGAAGAGCGGGTCACCGTGACCACCACCTGCGCCGCCAACTTTCTGGGCTATGTGCCTTCGGGTGGCTACAGCCAGGGTCAACAGACCAGCCTGGAGCGTGCCTTTGCGCTGTTGGGAGCAGCCACCGGCAAGCCGGCCCAGCAGCTGGCCCGCGAGATGCTGGAGAACATGGCCGAGAAGATCACGCCTACGTTGCGCCAGCTGATCGCCGACTACAAGGTGGGCGATCGGGCCCTGAAGCTGATCGGCGGTGGGGGAGGGGCGGCCGCGGTGGTGCCCTTCCTGGCCGAGAAACTGTCGATGCCCCACGAAATCGCCCCCCGGGCCGAGGTGATCTCGGCCATCGGCGCCGCTCTGGCCATGGTCAAAGAGAGCCTGGAGCGCAACCTGGTCAACCCCTCCCAGAGCGAGCTGGCGGCGCTGCGCAGCGAGGCCGAGCAGGCGGTGATCCGCATGGGCGCCGACCCCGACACCGTGGAGGTGCAGATCGAAATCGACGCCCAGCGCAACCTGGTGCGGGCCGTGGCTACCGGCTCGGTGGCCTTTGTGGCTCAGGACCTGCTGCAGCAGGTGGTGACCGAAGAAGAGCGACTCAAGGCCC
The DNA here is from genome assembly GCA_964649085.1 of uncultured Burkholderiales bacterium. Taxonomy (GTDB): domain Bacteria; phylum Vulcanimicrobiota; class Xenobia; order Xenobiales; family JADMJV01; genus JADMJV01. Next base: position 171,129 of record CAZYPN010000003.1, read on the forward strand.
TGCGCGAAGCTGCCCCGCGCGAGCAAGAGGTGGTGCTCAAAGGCCAGACCGACACCCTGTTTTTGTATGAGAGCGAGCGCAAAGAGAAGTTCTTCCTCAACCTGTTGACGCGCAAGAAGCAAACCGTCTGGGTTACCGACGGCCGAGGCGGGGTCAAGCTGCAGGTGCCCGGGGGCAAGCTGGTGCCGGCCCAGGGGCAGAGCTGGAGCAAGGGCCTGGAGCGGGTGCTGCAGCAGCACACCGAATACGGCGACGCCGGAGCCCTGCTGCCGGCCCTGCACGTGGTGGCCGGGCGCAAGCTGGTCGACCTGACCTCGCTGCAAACCACCGAGCAGGTGCTGGGATTGGCCCAGCAAGAGCTGAGCGCCATGCACCTGGCCGAACAGCCGGTCTATTTCTTGATTCATCCGCGGGCCTGAGGCTGTCGCAGTTGCCGCGAGGCGTCGCGCTACTCTCCATTCTTTAGCGGGCGAGAAACTTATCTCGCGCATCGGCGACATCGAGCCGAGCTCCGCGCGACAGCAGGAACTCTACCTTTTCCGGCCGATCCAGGCAGAAGGTTATCAGACTGCCGCCGGCGTTGATATCCCAGCCTGCCTGTAGCAGGCTACCTACAGCGTCAAGTCGACCCAGCCTCAGGGCCGCCAATAACGGATTGGGGACGTTGGGCGCGCACTCCCAGGGCGCGGGCGGAGAAACCAGGGGTTGGCCGGCTTGAACTTGAGCGATCCATTCACGGCGCTTCACGGCGTCACTCCGCGGCCAGGAGATAGCCGGGCTCCCATCGTATTCTAGAACGTCCACTTGCAAAGTCTAAGGGTTGGCGTCTCGAAGGCGAATGAATTCATCGAGCAAATGCTGAACGGGTTCAGGCTGGGGTAGCTCTTCTTCGAGCAATCGTTCGAGCGCCCGTACGGCGTCGGCATAACGTTTTTGGGCGGCCAGCTCTTTGGCATACGAGACCCACTGCTCGACAATCGGTTCCCAGCTTTCCTTGCTCATCTCCTGGCCGTTTTCGGCGGAGGGCGAGTCAAATCTTTTCCGTCAACCTCAGTCCCCGATTTCTGCCAGCTCGAATTGCTGTCCGTTGAAGTGAAAGTCTACAAAGTTGCCGCTGCGAGCCGTGAAGATCAGGCGGATCCTCGGATACTCCGAGGAGCCCGCCAGGATATGCGGCCCGGCCTTTCCCTCGGGGCTTTCGGCCAGGTCGTCCATGTCGGTGTGGAAAGGTTCCTCGAAGGGCTCACTCACGAAACGCAGGTCACCCTGGCCGGAGAGGATTTGAAACTGCTTGCGGGCCGTGGGCGCAAGGTTAGGCTTCCCCGGGTCGAACGACAACGGATGTCCCATTACTCCGCTATGCTTCGCGACCACTATTCCCTCTCTTTCCCGCACTTCAAGGAAGAATGCCGACGCAGCGATGGACGAGCGCGCGAATTTACCCGAGACGTTTGTGTGCTCCGCTATCGTCTGGACTCCGGACAACAGGTGTTTGCCACCTGCGGAATGGGAAGCACCGCGGATCAGCAGGGCTTGGAGTTGCATTGGGTAACGGAACACAACCTCTCCGATCCCGACACCATCGTCCTACTGCTCTACGCTGTTGCTCTTGAACACGCTACGAACTCGCGTCTGGGCCTGGAACACACGGTTGATTTTGGGCAGCCCTGGCAACCCGGATCTTCCTGCACTCGTGGCCTGGTTTCGCTGCCCTACCGGTTTGGGCCAGCCCTGGAATGGCCTACAGCTCTCAAGGTTCGCTGTCTCTGGCTTATTCCAGTAACGGAAGCCGAAGTCGAGTTCAAGAAACTGCACGGCACCGAGGCGCTGGAAGCCCGATTTGACTCGGACCCCCACTTCTATTGCAACCCCTCGCGTCGGTCCTTCGCTTGAATTTCCAGAACCTTCATCCGCGAATCTAACAGGGTGGCATCTGGCAGGCGAATAGGGGACGAGCGGGTCAGGAGCGAACCGCAAGGCGTGGACGCCCGTGAGCTTTACCAATGCTTTGATCCAGGCCAGCCAGCAACAGAGGAGAGCTACTGCAACCTGGCGGCGGTGCGGGGAGGCGACGCTTACGTGCGGCGAGTTCAGCGCACCCTGGAGCTTTCCGCAGAGCAGCCGATTCGCGGACTGTTTTCGGGCCATATTGGGTGTGGCAAGAGCTCGGAGCTGCGCAAACTGGCGACGGAACTGGAGAGCGCGGGAAGTTTTTTTCCCATATTGGTCGATACCACGTCCTTCCTCGATGACAACGACGTTTCGTCGGTCGACCTGCTGCTTGGGTTGGTGGCCGAAGTGGCTGCGCAGCTAAAACCTCGTCTACCTGTGCCCCTGGAAGACTCCTACTTTTCAGCAAAGCTGAGGGAACTGAGCGAGTTTCTGGGAAGCGAAGTGAAGCCGGATGAACTCCAACTGCCATGGTTCAAGGCTCGATTGCAGCAAGCCAGGAGTACGAACAGCCTGCGCGAGCGAATTCGCGAGAACTTTCGCAGCGAGGCTGCCACCCTATATGAGCAGGCCAATTCCTTTATAGAAAAGGCCCGTCAGGCCTTGCGTAAGCTGGGATTCAACAATCTGGTGGTGATTTTAGATAACCTTGAAAAGGTGCGTCGGTATCGAGGGGATCGACAGGGGTCAGGTCACGTAGAAGACCTTTTTATTGCCGATGCCCCCATGTTGAACGCCCTGCGCTGTCACGCTATCTTCACGGTTCCGCTGAGCCTCGTGAGGTCTCGAGGGCCAGAACTTTCGAATCTCTACTCGGTCGAGCCGTTTGTGTTGCCCATGGTAAAAATCGAGACACGGTCGCGCCAGCCCTTTGCTGACGGACGCGAGGCTTTGCGTCGGCTGGTGGAAAAGCGAGTCTCCAAATTGGCTCCCCTCGAAGAATGGTGCGAGGTTGAGGCCCTGGATATTCTGATCGGCTATTCAGGCGGAGATGTCCGCTTGTTGATGCGCTTACTGAGAGAGTGCCTGAATCTGACCGAAAAATTTCCGCTGACGACCTTGACGGCTCGCCGGGCGCTGAAGCCGGTGATTACGGCGTTCTCAACCTCGGTGCCCGAGAGCTTCTGGCCCAAGTTGGTCAAGCTGCATTGTTCAAAGGACGCGGCCATTTCCACGGATGACGCCGACTATGTCAAAATGCTGGAGCAGTCTCACATCCTGGAGTATCTGAACGGCGAGCAGAGCGACGACCCGTTGCTCGCAGCTATTCCCTGGTACGCCGTCCATCCGCTGGTTCGAGAACTTCCCAAGTTTAAGGGTCATCTGGAAACCGCCGCCGGTGGAGGCTGAAGAAACCCTGCAAGCGCTGCGCCGGGCTTTGGCTCTGGCCGAGAAGTTCTCGCTGCTGGTATGCGTGGTAGAGACCTCCGCGGACCGTCACCGCTATATGGCCGCCCTGAGTTGGGGGGCGACTCCTGGGACGATTCACTTTCTGTGGCTGCAGAGTCCACCCCAGGATTGGGCCGGCCAACTGAAGACGAACGAGGGACCCCTTCATCTGGGCGGTTTCGAGCATTGGGGGGAAGAGTTGATTGGCGCTTTGCATCGGCTCAACGCCGCTCGGGAGGAGGTGGCGGTCGCTTTTCCATACCCCCTGGTCTTGTGGCTTTCGGCCGGAAGCTTTCGGGCGTTGAGTGAGCACGCCCCAGATTTCTTCTCTATCCGCTCGGGGACGTTCTTCTTTCCAAGTCAGGCTACCCGAACCGATTTCAGAATTCTCTGGGGCTATGCACCCGCGGAAATTGTTTTGACGCCAGCCGGGCGAACTCGGCGAGTGGCTGAAGTGCAGCGTCTACTACCCGGTATTCGAGAGCTTATGGAGCAGGCGATGCATCGACTGCATCTCGCCCGGCTATGGGAACTTGAAGGGGAACCCCAACGGGCCTTGGATTCGCTGAACCTCGACTGCACGGGCGTTCCAGGCACCATGCTTCGGCTGCATCGCTTCGCTATCGCGGTGCGTTTGGCCGCGGGGCAAGAACTCTTCGAAAAGAACGCTATCTCAATACTCGCCGAACTCAATGACCTCGGCCTTCCCGACGATGGCCCCTCGGCTCAGTGTTTTCTAACCGGGCGCTACATCGATGCCTATTTGCAGAGCTATTGGGGAAATCCCGAACTCGTGGAACGGCATTTAGTCTATTTGCAGCGTTACTCTTCAATGTGGCCAGACGGTGAAGCTCAGTGGGCTCACCTGACGGCTGCCTGTCAGATTCAACGGGGCGAATTCGACGCGGCTCGTGAGTCGCTGCTGCAAGCGCTGAAGCAGACTGAGGCCAAGCTCTCGAGTCATCACCCTCATTGGTCCTTGATCCAGTGGTCACAAGCCCGTCTGCTTCATTTGTTGGGAAATTGGAATGAGGCGCGCGCGCTGGGTGAACGGTGCCTGCAGGCTCTAGAACCCTGGTTCGCCGGTCCTTCGCGCGAGTTGGAATTGCTGCTCGGCTGGCTGGCCGGGGTCTGTCGGGATATTGGCGATGACCAGTCTGCTTGCACCTACCAGCGGCTGGCCGAGAGTCGTCGGGTGCAGCCTCTTTTGACGGTCCAACTCGGCCCGTAACTCTCGAATGCGAATCGTCAACCTCAGTCCCGATTTCCGCCAGCTCAAATTGCAGTGGTGCACCACGCCGTGACTCCCACCACCCACCATCACGCCAACGGCGTAGCCGAAGGCATTGTGCAGGTCTTTCACCAGCTGCTCGAGGGGCTGCCCGAAGCCCAGGTGGTGTTTCTGGCCCACAGCACCACCCAGGCCACCAATGCGCTGCTGGAAGGCGACGTGTTCAAGCTGGCCGAATCTTCAAGATCCTCCGCAGGGAAACTTCGATCTCGAGCAGGTCCTCATCTGCAAGTCGACCCAACAGATTCCGCACGCGGCTCTTGTCCACGGCGCGGATCTGCTCAACGCGAGCTTTGGAATTCGACCCCGCCCAGGGAACCGAAACCAGCAGTGGTGGCACAGCCGGCGCCTTGGTGGTCGTGAGCAGGACTACGATAACGGTCTTTCGATGGTTGTTGACCTCGTCGGTCGAAACAACCACGCAAGGTCTCGTCCTGGCCTGCTCTTAGCCTCGGAACGGGTCGAGGTTCACCCAATATTACCTGACTTCTCGCGATCGTCATCACGGCTCTTTGTGGGTGCTCTGGGCTGCCCGAAACTGTCTCTCAAACTCGGCAGCGTCAAAAAGATCGGTGTCGTCCAACAGTTCCGAATCCACCCACTCCCGTATTTCCAATTCGGCCTCCCCTGACTCTAGCCGGGTCAGCCTCGGAAAGTTGCTGACTCTCGCGCTCTAATTCCCGGCGTAGAAGCTGTATCAGAAACTGGCTCCGTTGGCGTGGAGGGTTCAAGACCGGTCGGGGCGAGAATGTCGACGGGCCCACCTCGCCGCCAATTCGGGCCCAGGCACGAAGATCTGGAGCGCAACCTGGTGTGGGCCGTGGCCACCGGCTCGGTGGCCTTTGTGGCGCAGGACCTGCTCCAACAGTTGGGAAGAGCGCCTCAAGACATGCAAGAAGCAAACCGTCTGGGCTACCGACGGCCGGGTTGGAGTCGAGCTGCAGGTGCCCGCCCAGGGCCAGAGCTGGAGCAAGGGCCTGGAGCGGGTGCTGCAGCAATTCATCCGCGTGCTTGAGGCTGGCGCAGTTGCCGCGAGGCGTTGCGTTACTCTCCATTTTTAGCGGGCGAGAAACTTCTCTCGCACTTGTGGGGTCAGGACGAGTTCCCGGTTCTCGCGTCTTCAATGCCGCGCGGCTGACTTCAGACGAATTCCTTTGATAACACGGTGAGCGCCGGGGGCAATGCCAGTCGGGGGCTCAGCGTAGGCCTGAGCGGCACCAGCAACTTCCTGATTTCCACTAACAACATTACGGGCTGCAACTTCGAGGGTATGCAGGTGGCCGTGGGCGACAACGCCAACGCCCGCCTCCGCTTCACCAACAACCGCACCCTGGGTAATCTGGTGAACCGCGGCTTGGTTATTTTTCACACCGGTGCCGGCGCTCCCAACACCGGCTGCATTTTTAACGGTAACACCAGCGACAGGTTTGTCCTGCTACAGAATAATCTCGGCCTCTTCCAAATCGAGCAGTTCGCGCAGTTTAACGGGTCCGGTGGCAACTCGGACAGCCTGAGCACCCTGGGGACCATCAACGACGTAGCGGCCGGCAGTCTGGGCATTCCTTAATCGCGCCAGACGATGCGCAGTCGGTCGGCGGTTTGCATAAAGCGGTTCAGGTCGAACTCAAGCTGGCCCCCTGGGGTAAGCGGGTCGTCTGAATCTACCGAGGCAATGACACCGCTCATCTGGCTGATTTCAACAGAAACCCCATCAAAGGCGGCGTCTACATTCCCGGCCACGGGCGATCCGGACGCGTCCACCAATTCGAAATGTTCCTTCTCCAATGTCTCAATCCCTGCCGCTGCAAAGGTGGCCGGGCCAGGCTCCGTCACGGTGCGAGGGGGCGGTCCCGGCAAGATGACCGGCTTTAGACGCAAGAAGCCGCCATTGTTGCCCTGAGCCTCGCCGCCACTCGGAAACCCACCCCACGGATAGGCATCGCCAAACCCCACCTCGCCCCCCGTCACTCTCGTGGCCTTCTCATCAAACACCACCCGCCCGTCCTTACGGGCCACCCGCGCCTCGGAGGGCCCCGCGGCCACGGCGGCGCCCAGCAGGGTGACGCCCTCCACCGAGAATTCGACGCACTGATTGCCGTCGGTTATCTGTTCGCTCCCAGCTACTTCGCCCTGCGGACTTTCTCAGGTCCGAAAGTGTTCATTCCCACGGCTCACGATGAAAAGGAGTTTAGTTGGTCCTTCGCAGGCCATTCGATGTCCCGTGCCAGCGCCTTTGGTTTTCTGAGCCAGGCCGAGCTCCAGGTTTGCTCACACTACTGGCCGGCATCGAAAGACGTGCCCTATGTGATGGTGCCTCCCGGTCTAGAGGCCGACTTGGGCCAGGAGGAACCCCTGACGCAGGAGCTTCCCGAACGTTTTTTCTTTGCTTTGGCAGAGTCGAGCGCGGCAAGGGCATTGAATTACTTTACCAGCAGGCGCCTCCTGAAGTCCGGTTCGTGGTTGCCGGACGTCAGGGGCACGCCTTTCCGCCCGATCCGCGATTTCTTTTTGTCGGGCCTGTGAGTGAAGGACAGAAAGTCTGGCTTCACCGACGTGCCCTGGCCCTGGTAGTGCCATCCTTGCGTGAGTCCTACTCGATGGTTACTGCCAACGCTATCGCCCTAAACTGCCCGGTTCTTGGGCTCGAGGGTTGTAAGGCCGTCGAGGAACTCATCGAGCAATACGGCGGGCGATTATGCCAACTTGAGCAACTGGGAGAAACCCTTACCGGCTTGTGGACGGGAAGGCTCCCGGCCCTCGAAAAAGCCTTGCTGGTGGACAAGATTCAGCGGGAGCGCTCCTGGATGGCTTCGGCTCGGCAGTTGAAGGAGCTTCTCCAGGTTCTGACCCGCCAAGTCGTTGACTCGTCAGGCTAGAAGCCGCCTGCACGGCCCCAGGAACGGCTGTTCGGCACTGTAATGGCAGGAATGGGCTGTCTCGGCTCGTAGAGTTTAGCGTGGTGCTTCCCAACGGTTGCGAGAAACGCTCTGGAGACGATTTCTGGACAGCACCGGAAGCGCCAATTGACTACTGGGGAGAGCTCTCGCTGCAGGATATGCAGCAACTGATTCAAGAAGCCAGTGCCTCTCCTCAGCCCTTAACAACCCTCTTCCATTTCCTGGCCTCCCATCGTCGCTCTGATTTGTATGCCTACGTTGCCGATCACGTCGGGCGCGGAAGTTGGCTCAACCTGATTCAGCCCGCCTCCAAGTTGCGCGCCCTGGACGTGGGTGCCGGGCTCGGCGGGGTCAGCCGTGCCTTATTGGATCGCTACCAGGAAGTCTACAGCATCGAAGGCTGCCGACAACGCTGCGAATGGATATCCACCAGTCTGCGTGCTTTTCGAGATCGTTTGATGGTGATTCACGGAGGGGTACATCAGCTACCCTTTCCCGATGCCAGCTTTGACCTGGTTTGTTGTAATGGCGTGCTGGAGTGGGTCGCTTTCGGAAGAGAGGGCCCGGTTACCGAACTTCAAATCCAGGCCCTGCGAGAGTTCCGTCGAGTGCTCAAGCCTGATGGCATTCTTTACGTGGGTATTGAGAACCGGCTCGGTTTGCAGTATTTTCGCGGGGGTCTCGACCATCCCGGTACTCGCTTTACTTCGTTGATGCCCCGCTGGCTGGCATCGATGGTGTGTAGTCGTTCCCTGGGTGGAGAGATTTTCTCGATGGGCAGGGCCTTTCAGAGCTATCGTACCTATACTTACACCCGACCCACCTATTTGCAATTATTCAAGGAAGCCGGACTTCATCACCTTGAAACCTACTGCGCAGAACCTTGCTACAACAATCCGCGCTATATTTTTCCTTGGAACGTGCGGGGTTCCGAGTTTGCGACTTTTTCCCGGTTGATTTTGGGCAGAGGGCGAAATCTGCCCCTCTCTCGAAACCTTTGCAACTCACTTCTTTTCTTTGCCGCTCCTGAGCCTGTCGATGTGCCTCGGGAGGAATCGCCGGTTTGGATTGGGTTCAATGGGAAACTGAAAATCCGTGGTCAGGCCATCGTCCGAGAAACCGAGGCGGGGTCCGTCGCTTCGCCCCCCTTTTCCGGTTACGCCGGCCATCGCTGCCGCAGCCCCAGACTCACCGAAGCCCACGTCGCCGGCAGTTATCGCGAGTTTTTGGCTAGCGAGCGTAGTCGTCGAAAGAACTGGCCGATGACTGAAGTCGAGAGTGCCTTTCGTCAGCTTTTCTCAGCCTATTTCCCGGCGGAAGTCATCGACCGCTTCCTGGAAGAAATCGCCTCTCATCATCAGTCCAATCGATATCACGGCGATTGCGTCCTCGAGAATCTGATGCTTGACTCTCGCCTGCGAGGCCATTGGATTGATGAGGACGATGCTCCTTTCGGAAGCCCGGCTCTAGACGCCGCAGACCTGGTGGGCGATTGGGTCTGGTGTCGGCGTGGGGATTACTTCCCGGCCGTCGACGTCTCGGGACTGTGCCGCTCTCTCGAGATTCGCACGGACGACCGGTTGCTCTTCACGCTGGCGGCATTGCGGCGTAGTTTACGCTCTTCACACCTGGTTCGGGCCCACCCGGCAGCCATTCTAGAGCTGCGGGTCGCCCTCGATTGCTGGAGCGGCCAGCGGCGGCTCACACCTTTTCCCCGTGGAAGCTGGAAGCAGCGGTTGTATCGCCAGTTGCACTGGTTAAGGGCGAAGAAACTTTGATGTCGAGTCCGGACCCGCCACTCCGGGTGTTCTCCGCCCGTCGTAACCCTTTCAGCCTTGAAAGTCTCCGAGAAATTTGGCTCTACCGGGAGTTGCTGGTGTTCCTCTTTCGCAGAGATATCAGCGTCCGATACAAACACGCTGCCTTGGGGCTCGCCTGGGTGTTTATCCAGCCCCTGCTGCTGACACTTACCCTGGCCACCGTCTTTCGCGCTCCATCAGGGGGGTTATCGGTTTTGCAGTTCAGTTGTTATGTATTTACAGGGCTGGTCCCTTGGATCGTGGTTTCTCGGTCGTTGAGCGAGGGAGCCTCCTGTTTGTTGCAAGACCAGAAGCTATTGACCCGAGTCTATTTCCCTCGCGTGCTAATACCGATGGCCTCGGTGCTGGCGGGTCTTTTCGATTGTGCCCTGTGTTTGCTGGTAACGGTGCCCGCGATGGCGGTTTTCGGCCTGTTGCCCTGGAGCAGCCTGCTGGGGATCCCCTTGGTTTTGCTGGCTACGGGTATAACGGCCCTGGGCTGCTGTTTGTGGTTGTCTGCTCTCAACGCCGAATTTCGCGACGTGCAGTACGTCATCCCCTTTCTGACCCAGCTCTTGTTTTTCGCCTCTCCCATTGTCTATCGCACGAGTCACCTGGGGAACTCCAAATGGTTGTTGATTTTCCAGGCGAATCCGGTGGCTTATGTCCTGGAACTGAGTCGCAGCTTGCTGCTGGCGGAGCCGCTCCCCGCCCTTCCCAGATTGCTGATCGGGGCTATCGGTCTGATTTGTTTCGTGTGCGGAGGGTTCTTGTATTTTCGATGGCGCGAACGGGTTCTGGTCGATTTGATTGGAGGCCAGAGCTGATGTCCTCCCTGCCAAGTATTCGCGCTTTGGGGCTGGGAAAGTCCTATCGTCGCGGGCAAGCTTCGCGTTATCGCAGCCTGCGAGAGGTACTTTCGGGTTTGATTCGTCTGCAACGAAAGCAGTTGGGCGCGGCCCGGGCCACGGAGTTTCGTGCCATCGACGATGTCAACCTCGACATCTGGCCCGGTGAGGTCGTGGGGCTGATCGGTCGGAATGGTGCAGGAAAGAGCACCCTCATTCGATTGCTCAGCGGCATAACTGCACCGTCGTCAGGACGGTGCGAAGTTCGCGGCACGGTGGGCTCGCTGCTCGAGGTTGGAGTGGGTTTCCATCCGGAGCTCAGCGGTCGCGAGAACATTTTTCTCAATGGCGCCATCTTGGGGATGTCCTCAGCCGAAGTGCGTCGCTCCCTTCAACAGATCGTAGACTTCTCCGAAATTGGCGATGCCCTGGATACTCAGGTTAAGTACTATTCCAGCGGTATGTATGTCCGACTGGCCTTCTCGGTCGCAGCGCACCTTACGACCGATATTCTTTTCGTAGACGAAGTGCTGGCCGTCGGGGACGTTGCCTTTCAGCGAAGGTGTTTGGGAAAGATGGATGACGTAGCTCGGTCGGGACGGACCGTAGTGTTGGTCAGTCACAACATGGCTCCCATCCAGGCGCTTTGTAGCCGTGCAGTGTTGCTCGATAAAGGCCGTTTGATAGAGGATGGGCCGCCGGAGAAGATTATCGAGCATTACCATCGATTGTGCAGTCAGACGCAACAAGCCGACTTGCGCTCCCGTCAGGATCGACGTGGTGACGGATTCGCTCGCTTTACATCGGTTGAGTTCGCCAATGCCAGCCAGCCCGAGTTGGGTACTCTTCGCTGCGGAGACCGGGCTCGGGTGGTCCTCGAGTATGAGTCAGACCGCGAACTGGAGGGCGTCGCCTTCATGGTTGGTCTCTATGGGTCACTGGGCCAGCCGCTCTATCGACTCGATAGCGAGAATGCCGGAGGGCTGACGGGTCGGTTTCCGGCTCGCGGGAAGCTCGTCTGCGATACCGACCCCATCACTCTCAGTCCGGGTCGCTATTCGTGCAACCTGGCGTTAATGATGCGAGGCTCCGTTGTGGACCACGTCGAGACAGCTTACTGGCTGGACATTGATTCCCAAGACTTCTATGGGACCGGCAACTTGCCCAGTCCGCTGGAGGTTCCGATTTTGATACCACAGAAATGGGAGTTGATTGAATGCCGGTAACACACCTTCGTTCCTGGTTGCGCACTGGCTACCATCGTCTGCGCCGGCTTCACGGTTTGCTCTTCAAACGCTGGCATCTGTTGCTCGGATTGCAGCCCCTCAGGCGTTATGCCACTTGGGACCGCTCCCTTCCCATTTGCAGGCACTATATTCAGGCATTTATGGAGGCTCATCGCCAATACATCCATGGCCATGTCCTGGAGTTTCAGAATGATGCCTATGCCAGTCGCTACGGGCGCCAGGCGGTCGACCGGCTGGCTATTTTGCATCGCGACCCCGGCAATCCGGAGGCTACCATGGTGGCTGACATTACCGTCCCGGGGTCTCTTCCCGAGAACACCTTCGACTGTATCATTTGTACTCAGGTCATTCACATGATCGCCGAGTTGGATGTGGCTGTTCAAGAGCTGTATAGAAGCCTCAAGCCCGGTGCGAGCTTGTTGCTCACGGTCCCCCAATCCGGGCCGAGTTACCAAGGCATCACAGAGTACTGGCGTTTCACGGAGGCGGGGTTGGAGCATTTCTTGCGCAAGAATTTGCCCACGGCTCAAGTGACCTGCACCAGTTACGGAAATAGCCTTACGGCTGCGGGCGAGATGAGAGGTTTATCAACTTTTGAATTTACCGAGGCGGAACTGAATGCCCACGATGGCTCCTTTGGCATCATTGCTGCGGCGCACGTCACCCGTCCGTGCTGAGAGAGGCTCTGCTTTTTCGCTTCAAGCTCTGGCATGTGAGATGGCGGGGTCGCTGTAGTCCCGGGGGAGCAATCGTCCTTACCTATCACAGTGTGGCTCGAAGGGCCCACGATCCTTTCCAACTCGCTATTTCGCCCGATGTCTTTCGTCAGCAGATGGAGTGGCTCCGAGACCACTGCCAACCTGTGCCGCTGTGCGAGCTCGATAACCTTCGCTTGCGGGGAAAAGGGCAACGATGGGTAGCGGTCACTTTCGACGATGGTTATCGCGACAACCTGACAGCAGCACTGCCCATATTGCGTGCGCTCTCCATTCCAGCGACGGTTTTCGTGACCACCCGGGCCCTTGAGCAACAGCAGACCTTTTGGTGGGAACGCTGGACGCAGCTCGAGCGCGAGGCGCCCGCCGACCGCTGGCCGCTTTTTCCCTGGCAGGCTCGAATGCAGCGCAAGGGTCTGCCTCAGGCTCGTCTGCACAGCGGGGCACGCTGGCTGAGAGCGCTACTCCCGGAGGTGCGAGAGGCCTGGCTGGGGCGCGAGCAACTGGAGTTGGGAGTAAGGTTTCCCGAGGAGGTTGCTCCGCTTTCTATCCCCGAGTTGCAGCAGTTGGCCACACATCCCTTGATAGAGGTCGGCGCCCACACGGTGCATCACTCTCCCTTGACGGCTTTGCCTCCCGAAATGTTGCGTGATGAAGTCGAAAGGAGTAAGGAAACTCTCGAAGGTTGGCTGCAGCGTCCGGTGCATAGCTTTAGCTACCCTTTTGGTGGCCCACTTGACCATAGTGCGGCAACCGAGGTGACGCTGGGTCATCAGGTCGGATTCTACCGCGCCTGCATCAATTATCCCGGGCTGTACAACGAGCATCAATCGCAGCTGGCTATTCCACGATTCCAGGTGGCTGCGGGCGACCCCGCCGGGTTTGGAGCCTGGGTTGAGCGTCTCTTCACTTATGGGTAGGCCCTCTGTGCTGTTGATTAGCACAAGTGGCTCGGGCGGCGGGGCGGCGTTGGTCGCTGCCCAGATGCATCGGGGGTTTCTAAAACGAGGGTATTTTTCCAGGCTTGTGGTGGGCCGCGAGCCCCTCGATACCTCAAATTGTATCGTGCTCCCGGCGCTGGACGGACGACACAGAGACTTTCTTCGCCGCCAGGAGTGGCAAATTCGCAGTTCTCCCTGGGGACGAGCGCTGGGAGCTTTGATGCGACCTCGGGGCGCCTGGCAGCGGTTTAGAGGATGGGTAGATACCGATTTCCCCGAGTCCAGACACCTTGTGAAGTTGGCCGATTCTTGCGATGTGGTGATCGTCCATAATGTCCACGGTCAGTATTTAGACTATCGAATTTTAGCCGAGATTGGCCGCCGCAAGCCAGTTCTTTGCATGCTGCACGACTGTTGGTGGTTTACTGGAATTTGCAGTCACCCCTTTGGATGTCTGGGCTACCGCAGCGCCTGCGGGCAGTGTCCCCTTTTCGAGGGGCGTCGCTGGCGGGACCAAACCCGTCGGAATTTTGTTCAGCGCCTGGATCTCGTTGAGCGGGGTCGCCTTCACGCGCTGGCGCCCTCGCGTTGGATTTTCGAGAAGATGCAGGAGTCTGCGGTGGGTCGTGCTTTCGCCTCTCGGCATCTTTTGCACAACAGCGTGGATACCGATTTTTGGTCTCCAGGGCATGTGTCCCGACTTGAGTTAGGACTTCCCGAGTCGGGACTTTGCCTGCTGGCTGCCGGTGCCAACTACTCTCGAAATTCCGCCAAGGGATGGCCGCACTTGCTCAAGGCCTGGTTGTCCGTGCGCGAGCAACTACCTCATCCGCGAAAGCTTGTCGTCTTGGGATTCGACGAACCCGTGAACGGGCTCCCCGACGTTATCGCGCTTCCGTTCACGCATGATGCCAAGCGTTCGCGGGACTATTTTCGCGCTTGTGATGCTTTTGTACACCTGGCCGAAGTAGAGAATTGCCCGCTTGTCCTTCTCGAGGCGCTGGCCAGCGGTCTTCCCATTGTTGCCAGTAACCGCGGGGGGATCCCCGAAATTCTGGAAGGAGTGGGCGAGGTCGTCGAACTCGAGCAGCCGGCCCAGATTACCCGGGCGCTCCTTGCTCTTGGCGATGCGCAGGAACGTGGCAGACGGCAGGAGGCCGGCCGGAGGCATGCTCTGCAAAGCTTCGCTGAGGAAGATTGGTTCAGCTCGTTGGAGGAGTTACTGGCGGACCTGTTGGGTGGTCAGGCTTTTCAAACAGAACCAGGGCGTCCCGAGGAATGAAGTTCAGGTCATGTTCTCGGATCGTAAAGCCAAGGTGGTGCAAGAAGGCCTCCATCAAATCGGGGGACATCACACCAAAGGCCCCGTAATTCTGACGAAACTCCAAGTTGTCCTCAAGAGCGAAAACAAATTCTTCAATTCCCAGCCGGCTGGTCGCGTTGGAGTAGTGAATCAGCGCGACGCCCCCGGGACGTAAGATTTGAAATAGCTGTCGCAGGTAGTAGTAGACCAGCCTCGGTTCAAAGTGCACAAACACATCGAAGCTGACGACAGCATCCACGCTTGCCGGCGGTAGAGCAAGATGTTTCCCATCCCCGAGCAGAAAGCTGAGTCGGGGTTCATGGGAGAAACGTTTGCGCAAATGCCTCAACATCTGGGCGCTTGCGTCCACGGCAATCACCGGGCCGAGCCTGAGAAGCCATTCGGTCAATCTCCCTCCTCCTGGCCCGATTTCGCAGATTTGACCCTTAATGTGGGGCTCTAGCCATCGAGAGTATAGGCGGGGAAGCAACTCTTGGGCATCCTCTGGAGTCAGCCCATAGGTCGCCGACACACGAGGGGAGGTCTCACCGGTCCACTCATCACCGAGAAACTTGACCTGGAAGCCTTCGAAGACTTCAAACTGCTCTGGATTCCATTCGTTGGCGTAGTCGTTCCAGCCCGAGGCGATCCTTTTGGATTCGCCGACACCTAGAACGAATTCGATTCGGCGCCGAATCTGGAGCCATTTCTTGAGTAATCTTCGGTAAATTCGGGCCGGCGACATCCGTTCAGTTTAGGGGTTCCGCCTGGATCTCCTCCGCGTGCCTTAGTCGCAGCTCTCCAGGAAGCGGGTCAGCCAGTAAAAGGTCAGTCGATGGTTGGGTAGCCCCAGATGGCGTCCGTGCACCTCTCGTCCCCCGGGACCTCGTCCGCTAAAAGCGGGCACGGTTCCGTCGCCTCCGCTGTTGTCCAGGTCGTAGGCCTGACCGAAGAGTGTAAACACCGAGACTTCCAGCGTGATATCCACCCGCGAAGGCGTGGGAAATCCCGCCGAGTATAGATTCAAGTAGACCGTCCCTGGCATGCGCGAGCCCAGCTGGTCCTTCAGGTCCATGGCACTGGCCACGGCCGGTTGCAGCTCCTCGGGAAAGGCCGTAGACGGGTCCTGGCAATAGGCTTCCTGCCAGCTGTGAGCCTGCATCCGCTGTCCGTCGGGAAAGCTCCGTCGCCCCACCGGAGCCCACCCCTGGGAAAAGGCGTAGCCATCGGGCAGTAGCTCAAAGATGCTGGGCCAACTCTGAAAGCACTGGCGCAGTGTCTGCTCGCGGCTGAGCAGCGTCTCCGGAGAAAATCGACTGATCAGGCGGTTGAGCAGCAAGTTGTCGACCAGTTGCAGTGTTTGTCCCGGGTGCAAGTTGAAATAGGCTTTGGCAGCGCCAAAGAAGGGGCAGGCAAGGTAGATGCAGCGCCGCAGCGGAGCCCCAAAGATCAGCCCGGCAACCCGAGTGACCAGCCCGCCCATCGAGTGGCTGAGGATGTCCACGCCCTCGCCGCCGCGTTGCCCCAAGACCTGCTGAATGAATCCCGCCAGGCGGCGGCCACTGGTGAGGTTGGATTCGGTCCAGCAATAGGAGAAGACGAATAAGTCATGGTCCATCCGGTAGCCCAGCTCCTGTTGAAGGAAGAGCAAAAGCGGTTCATATTGACCGATGAGGGGGCCGGTCGGTATCAGTTCCCCGCGCTTCAACTCCGACAGCGGGTGAATTCGCCAGTTGCCGCTGGTGGGGTGAAAGTGAAAGGGCGGCCACACCTGTTGGCCCAGGTAGCGCCGCGCTTCAAATTCCTCGACCCTGCATAGTCCGTTGGCGGCAAAACCACCCACCAGAATCAAGGGGCGTCGAACGCCCCGCGAGAGCACACTGGGCTTCCAACGATGTCGCTCCTCTGGAGATCTTCCCGACCACCGACTTGCCGGACCCTGGTTGGCCTTGGTAATGGGGGTAAGCTAAAAACGAAGAGGCCTTACGTATCGCGAGAAGACGTAAGGCCTAAAGTGGGGAGGGCGTTAGCTCCCCCTGGTCACCGGAATATCCAACGATCAGGGGTGGTTAAGCGTGAGGCTTGCCGCCTTTTTGCTCCGGTTTCGTGGTGACGAGCTCAGAGATGGTATCCAGCAGCGGAAGCTTTCCGCCGCCGCTCGGCGTGATTTCGAATTCGGCCTTCACGCCCTTGTGATCAGAGCCCCAGGACTGGTAGAACCCGTCCTTGTGCAGGTTGTAGTCGAGAATCTTTGAGTTGACCAGCTTGGAGTTGTCGGCATCGTAAATCACGTGGTCGAAGTGAGCGGGCAGGTGACCCCACTTGTTCGGTTTCGGGTTGGCCGGCCAAGTCTTACGGTCCTCGGGGGCCAGGTGGTCGAGACTGTCACGCCAGGGGTCTTTGCCTTCCGGATCCAGCAATGCCTGAACGGATGGATCAGTGCACTCATCGTTCAGGTCGCCGGTGACCACCCAGTGACGACCCGGAAACTCCTTCATCTCTGCCGTGACGATATCGCGGATCGCTTTGGCTTCACTCAGGCGCTGCATATCCGAGCTGACTCCGGTTTCGGAGGTGAGTCGGGACTTGGAGTGGGTGTTATAAACGCTGACGTCGGCGATTTTGTCGCCATCGACGTCGATGTCGGCGCGGAGCAGATCACGGCTGAAGCTGGTGGTGCCGGAACCGTCGGCCAGGGGGAACTTCGTGTCCGCGTGGGACTTTACGTGAACGATAGGGTATTTCGAAATAATACCTACGTTGATGCCGCGGGTGCTGTTACCCGGCACGAGTGCCACGTGCGGGTATTTCTGGGCGAGGCCAGTGTCCTTCAGCCAACCTTTGAGCGTCTTTTCCGAGGACAGTTCCTGAAGCGACCAGGTGTCGCAATTGCCGCGGTCGATCGCCCAGCCCAGGGCTTCTTTAGAGTTCTCACTCTTCGGCCGAGTTCTGCTACCCGGTACAATATCTTCTTTGTTGAACATGTTGTGGGCGTTCTGGTTGCCCACCGTAAACCTGACGGTACTGCCTGCGGTTGCTACCATTTTCTTGAGCCTCACCTTCGTTCGATGTCATCACCTTAGCACTGGCACCCGGGACAAAAGTGGAAAAAATGTTAATAGCCCGCACTTGGCGGGCTATTAACAAGTTGGTCGCCTCGAGTTGACAAAGGGACCGTTATGGTCCAGGGTTTAGACTCTGGCGGCGGTCTTCAACGAGGAGTTGAGCGTCGATGAGCACATCCCGTTGCTCTTGCGAGCGACCGTTTCCACGGGCGTGTCGGCCATCACGTAAGTAAAGATCTTTGAGCCAGGCCCGCAAAGACAAGAATCACAAGCCTCAGGTTACGGTTACCAGCAGCGACTGGATTTTTGCGTCGCTGCCAGCACAAGCAGCGGGTGCGACCGCCGCCCAAGTCCACGGTCCCTTAGCGCCGGCCTGGGAGTCACGGGAGGGGGCGTGGTCGGGCTCAACCAGGTGCAGAACGGAGTGGCCCAGGACGATAGCCGACGGTACTCTCGGGCGCCACCGAAATGACCACCTCGGCCGCCGCCCAGCCACCTCGGCGCCGGCAGGCTCAACCGGGAAAAGGCCCGCCAATCGGCCCGAAATCAAAGCTCTGGACAGTAGCCAAAGTGCTCAAACTCAAATGCAAAATCACGCCGGATCCGCTCGGCCGTGGCCCGATCGTAGTATTCCCTCAGGGTCAGCCCCGTGGGTCGGAGCCCTGACTTGAGACGAGGCAGACGCTCGGGCTCCCAAGGCAGGTTCAGGCGCTGACAGATTCCTTGCAGGTCCGGCTCCAGGGACTCGTAGCGGATATAGGCGTCCAGGCACAGTTCCCCATCCACAGTGTACTGCCCCCGGTCCAACACCGTCCCTCCCGCCTGGACCCAGGCCCGAAAGCGCTGCACCAGCGCCGTTTGATTCATTTCCTGGGTGTCGGTTTCCCGATGCTTCCAGTGAAAAGCCGAGACGATCTTATCAAAAGGGTTGCGGATGACACAGAACTTGAAGTAACTTGACCACGTCTCTGGACCCACCATCTCGCGGAGCGCCTCCGCTGACATGTGATTGTAGAATCGGCTGCCCTTGCTGTTGGGGCCCCGATAGCCCACGATGCCTGCCGGCGTGATCGATTCGGCGCGGTGATGGGCAAAGCTCCAGCTGCCCTCGGCGAAACACCACGGTTCGAAATACACCTCCACGGAAGTGCCGGCTGTTTTGGCCGTCTTGGTGTAGATGAATCGTCCACGGTGACTGACTAGCACACGACCACCTTTGTCCAGGCTACGAAAGCACCATTCTACGCAATCCTACTGCTCCTTTTTGCGCCCCAAACCACTCTGTAGGGGCTCGTCCGTTCATCCTTCCAGGCGGCCATCCCGGAATTACAACTCAGAATCCCGACCATCCGAGCCTTACCACCGGACCGGGCACAAAGTGCCCGCCCCTTCGAAGAACCCAAGGGGTGCTACGATTTCCTACCTGTGTCGAAGAAACTTCAAGGACTTCTCAAGGAGGGCGCCGCAGAGACGGGGGATGCGAAAGTGCCTGCTGCTGATAGGATTGTTGGTGACATTGGCAGGGGCAGACTCGTGGTCCCCGCCCAAGGGACTGGTGCAGATTCCGCTCTGGCCGCAGGGTTCCGAGGTGTTATCCCGGGGCATCGTCAAGTATGATGAGCCAACCAAATTTGTCACCAATGTTCGCATCCCCACCTACACTTTTTACAAGGCCAGGGTGGATCGGGGGGGCGCCACCATCGTGGTCTTTCCGGGCGGTGGGCACAAGGTGCTGGCGATGGAACTCGAGGGGACCGAAGTTTGCGACTACTTTTCCAGGTCCGGCGTCAACTGCGTGTTGGTGAAGTATCGGGTGCCCTATTCTGGATGTTACTACGATAACAAGCAGCGCAAGAACGTGACCCCCGAAGTGCCCATGGCCCTGCAGGACGCCCAGCGCGCTATTTCTATCATTCGCTCCAGAGCCAACGAGCTTGGCATTCATCCCGGCAGGATTGGGGTGATGGGATTCTCGGCGGGCGGCAATGTAGCTGTGCTCGCCAGCACGCGATTTCGCCAGCGCTCTTATACCCCTATCGACGAGGTCGACCGAGTGAGCTGCCGGCCGGACTTCGCCGTGCCCTGCTACCCGGGACACATGGTGATGACCCATAAGAACAAGCAGCCGTGGGAGACCGCTCACCTGGAGCTCAACATCGATATTCCTATCTCCAAGAGCATCCCGCCGACCTTTTTGGTGCATGCTCAAGACGATCCCGTCGACCCCTACTACTACTCTGAAGTCTACGCTCGCGAATTGAAGAAGGTCGGTGTTCCCTATCGGCTCAGGGGCTACCGGCAAGGTGGTCACGCCTTCGGAGTGCGCAAGAAGGGAGTGGACTCCGACACCTGGCCTGAGGATGTGCTTCACTGGCTGGTGGGGTTGGGGATGGTTCGGGGGAATGGTGGCCCTTAACGGAGCTCAAAGAACCTTCGATACCAATTCTCAAAGGTTCTGTCTTGATTGGCCGCCTTGTAACCCGACTTCATCAGGGTTAGCCCGCAATCAAGCCCCGCGGGGTCTCGTCTGGGCCTGGAACCTGACGGGGCTGGCTCTGCTGGTCAATGTGGCGGGGTGGCCATTCTCTCGATGCCAGGGCCCTTGCGCCACTTCATGAACGAGCCCGCCAATGTCTGGGTTGGTTTTTTCCCTTTCACCTGGTTGCCCGGGGTGCTGGTGCCCTAGCGTTGGCAGGACACATTCTGGTGGCCCGCAAGCTGCTGGCCAGAGCCTGAATCTGCCGCGCGGTCTACAGCTTGATGTCCTTGCCGACCGGGGTAAAGCTCCAGAGGAGAGGTTGCGAGAGCAGTGATATCAATGCTATCATTTTGTTTGACAGGGAGGCACACCATGGCCAATTTGATTGTGCGAAACATCGATGAAGCAGTCGTGAAAGCCCTCAAAATTCGAGCGAGCCTGCGTGGTGTCAGCGCCGAAGCCGAACACCGGAGGATTTTGGAACAGGTCTTGCTCAAGCCGCCAAAGAGGTCCTTTGCCGAGGTTCTCAGGCTGATTCCCAACGTTGGCAAAGATGGCGACTTTGAACGAGTGCAGGATGACAGAGTTGCCGACGTATTTGATTGATACCAACGTCATCAGCGAGCTTCGCAAAAAGGGCAAGGCAAACCCAGGAGTCAAGCGATTTTTCAAACAAAGTGTCGTCCAGGAAGCCTCCCTGTTCCTCAGCGTAATCACCGTGGGCGAACTGCGCCGAGGGGTTGAACTCATCCGCCATCGCGGCGATGAAGCGCAAGCCCTCCAGTTGGAGGCCTGGTTGCAAAACGTCATCGCCGATTACGCGGAGCATATCCTGGATTTCACCGAATCCGAAGCTCAGGTATGGGGTCGATTGCGGGTACCCCGTCACGAGAACTCTATCGATAAGCAGATCGCCGCCATCGCTCTCACGCACGGCCTGACTTTAGTAACCCGAAATGTCCATGACTTCGCCGGGACTGGGGTTCCTCTGGTTAATCCTTTCGAGTAGTTCTATCGCCGTCACCGGATAGACCAAGCCTCTGTCGAGTCTCCATTCGACGGAGAGTCTCCAAGCCGTTTGCGGTTGCGATTTCGGCCAAAGCCTTCTCCTGCTCAGCGGCCTGCTGACGTCAGACGAATTCCTTTGGACAAGAACGGCCACGGCCGGGGCGCGGCGGCACGCTTATACTACCTGGAGGGGTCTGGGGCATAATTCCGCACGGACGCGAGCCCACGACTCCACCAGGCCACCTTTGAACGAGCAGGGCCTTCCAGGGTCGGGGTCAGTGTCGCCTGGGGCCATGTGAACGTGGCCGGGGACTGCTGCGGCACTGTCCTGACTGCCGGCTGCACATGGCCGTTCCCTACTCTTGTAAAACGAGGGTTTGCCCTTCTTGTGTCAACCGTCGCGCCGAGGTGCTGGCCCACTCGCTGGCCGAGAAGTTGCCGGAAGTCGACGACCGCCACCTGGTGATCACGCTTCCCAATAGATGGGCCTGCGCAAGCGCTTTCAGCTCAACCCCGACTGCAGCGCCAGATAGGCCGCCTCATCCAGCGGTCGTCAGCGAAAAGGACGCGCCGTGCTGGAGAACCTGACGGAAATGTTCAGGCCGGCTCAATAGGTCGGAGCGGCTCCGGTTGGTCTGCGTCAGTCGTGCAGTTCCATCTTCTCTGCCAACGTTTCGGCCAGGCGGTGAAAGTGAAGGATTTTGGCGCGAGTTGGATCTTGGGTCGGCAGCAGTTGCGCTTTAGCGTAGGCACGGCGCACCAGAGCCAACCCTTCACGAGCCCGAGCAGGGCCAAGGCCCATCAGGTTTACGCCGCGTTCGGTTAGGTATTGCAGCGTTTTGGGATGGTCGCCACCCAGGGCCCGCTCGGTCAGGCGCCCGGCCAGCGTCAGCACTTCCTCCACCTTTTCGTATTCTTCCAGTTTGGAGTAAACGTCGGCGAGGCCGTGCAGCGCCGTGGCCACCTGGGGGTGATCGGCTCCCAAAATCGAGCGGCGTAGCTCCAGGCTCTCTTCCAGAAGTGCCCGGGCGTCCTCAGGATATCCCATGCGCAGGCGGACGGCACCATACTGATTCAGAATCACGGCCAGGCCCAGATCTTTCTGCCCCGAGGCCCGGGCGATTTGCAACGCCTCGCGGTAGAGCGGCTCGCAGCGGGGCACGCGATCGGTGCGCAGATAGATTCGCGCCAGATCGAGCAAGGCGGCGCCCAGCAATTCGTTGTCGGCGGGCCGCAACCGCCGCTTGGAGAGCACCTCGGCGAAGATCTCTTCGGCCATTTTAAGGTCGTTGGTCTGCTCACAGATCATCCCCATGTTGGCCAGGGCCATGGTGGCTCCGGGATGGTCGAGAGGCAGATGCTGGCGCGCAAAATACAGCGTCTCGCCAGCAAAATCGACCACTTCCTCCGTGACACCCTGTTGGATTTTGAGAGTGGCCTCGGTGTTGCGCGCGGCGATCTGCGCTTCAATTTCGCCGTCCGCTTGCAAATCGCCGGACTCGCGCAGCAGTCGCTCGGCCTCGGCCTTCTGGTTGAGATTGATCAGCAACAGCCCTAGCACACGGGCCGCGCGCATACGCTCCGGATGCCCGGGAGGCAGGTACTCGAGGGCCAGAGCGTAGGCCGTGCGACCGGCCTGCGCGGCTTTGCTGATCTTGTTGGCACGCTGAAGAGTCTCGGCTTCCTCCAGGGCCTTCAGCAGTTTATCGGGGGGGCGTCTCATCCCCGGACATTCCTGATGCGGGCAGAGCCCCCCTCCGGGAATAACCGATGCCCCCCAGACCACTTAGCCTTCGGCAGCGGGTGGCTCGGGCTCGCTTTCAGCCACTGGCTCGCTCTCAGCCACGGGCTCGCTTTCAGCCTCGGGCTCGCTTTCGGCTGCGGCCTCGCTTTCCGGGGTTGGCTCACTTTCGGTGGTAGGCTCCGTCTCGGGTGCCTGAGATTCCCCCGCCCCCTCTGCCTCCCCCGACGGACTCTCGGACATATTCTCTTCGGGCGGTGCCTCGTCGCCTTTACGAGCCTCCATCAGCCCGGATACCGTCGGCTTCTCGGCCACTTTGCTCAGAAAATCAGCCGGTAGGCTGTCGACCTTGCCTCCGAGTTTGCTCAGCGGGGTGGAGTCCTGAACGCTTTTGAGGGCATCGCCCAGGCGGGTGAGCTGGGCCGGGCTCAGGCGCGCCTCGCGCTTTTGCTCGGCGCTCATCGAGTTCCAGCGCTCCATGGCCGCGTCTTTTTGCTCCTGGGTCAGCGGCGGAACCTCTTTGCCGGTCATTTCCTCAAAGCCCTGGCGCAGCTTCTTTTCGACGATCCCGGCGATGGGGTTGAACTTGCGGTCGCCCTTGATGGCCTGCACATTGTCGGCCAGGTCGCTGGGGCCCCAGCGACCATCGGCCCCGGCCGCTCGTTTGAGGATGGGCGAGCTCTCCTTCAATTCTTCAATTTGCTCGCTGGAGAGCTTGAGAGGCGGGGCGAAATTGTCCAAAAAGCCTCCCAGCAGACTGGCCGGGGCCGTAGCACCCGCCTCCGGGGCCTGCTGGGCAAGACCATCACTCTGACCAGCTGCCGGGGTTGGCGGTGGTGCAGATTCGCCCGTCTGTGGGTTGGGGCTAAGCGCTCGGGACAGAATTGGTCCCAGACCGGAAATGGGAATGGCCATGAGGTCCTCCAGCTTGCAGCGAGTTCCTCCTAGCCTAGCGATGACCACCGAACTGGTTGGGCAATTGGTGTTGCCGGATTGTTGCTTAAATGTTAGCAGATCGTCAGGGGGTTTCGGCCCGATAGACTCCGGCTTCACAGGCCACTACGAACTGCTCCGTGAGGGTTTTGAGCTGTTCCCATTCGCGACGAATCTTATCCGCTTCTTCGGGCGAGATCTGTTCATCGTCGTCCATACTCCTCGAGCAGAGCTGCGTTTTCGCCAGCTGAAGTATCTGCAGCGACGGGGGCCTTTGAACGCTGAGGAATGGCAGGAGTTGCGCCGACTGGCGATCGACCCTGAGGTGGGTCCTGAGGTCGCCCAGTGGCTGGAAGAACTGAGCTGAATCAGGTTCAAGTCAGATCGTCACCAGGAGGGAGCTGCATGAGGCTGCGCCCGTAGGTCTCAAGGGCGGCCTCGTGAACCACGGCAGGGTGTAAAGCGATGGCTTGCAGGTCGCGCAGATGGCGCTGCAAAGGATGGTCCAGCCTGAGGGCTGCTGCTCCGCCCAGGGGAAAAAGTCCGCAGGCCGCCTCCAGGCACAGGGCCACGATGCGGGCCGGGCGGTAGGTTGCTCGGGGCACATCGCTGACGCCGTTGTCCAACTCGTGAAGCTGCTGGTTCCAAAGGCAATTGGCCATTTCCAGCTGGCTCTCGCCCTGGGCCAGCGCTCGGGCAGCGAAGGGCCGGTCCTTCAAGGAGATGCCGGTGAAGGCCGAGGTTCTGGAGTAACAGCTCAGCCGAGCCTGGGTCAGGGCTGCCCGCGCGGCCCCCAGAGCCGCCGGCACGAAGGTGCTG
The DNA here is from genome assembly GCA_964649085.1 of uncultured Burkholderiales bacterium. Taxonomy (GTDB): domain Bacteria; phylum Vulcanimicrobiota; class Xenobia; order Xenobiales; family JADMJV01; genus JADMJV01. Next base: position 195,555 of record CAZYPN010000003.1, read on the forward strand.
GAGAACAGAGGTCGCCAGGGCGTGCGATACAGCGACGATTTGTGCAACTTCATTCCTGGGGCACCACCGGTCTCGAGCTCGTCTTGAAACAACCAGTGCTGGGCAGGCACAAACTCGGATTCAAGGCTCAGGGCGTGGCTGCCGGTTGCGGCCAGACCACAGACCTGCCAGTCTTCCTCGCATCGGCAGCTGACTTTGGGCACCAGGGCCAGCAGTACCCGGCCCTCCAGTCGGGCCCCGAGCAGCAGCCAATCACAGTGGTCCAGGCCGCTGGCATAGCACCAGCGCCCCTCCAGTGAAATGCCGCCCGGGACGGCTATGGCCTTGCCCAGCGGGGCCAACGATGAACTCGCACGGGTGTCGGGCCCCTGACTCCAGAACACCTCCTGAGCCGCTTCGGGAAACCAGGCCAGGATCAACCCGTGCACCGCCAGCAGCGAGCCCACCCAGGCCGTGGAAGGGCATGCCTCCCCGATAGCCGTCAGTCGCTCGAAAACCTGGCCCGGCCGCATTTCCAGGCCGCCGTAGCGGGTTGGCACCAGGCTTCGCACCAGGGCCAGTTGGTCCAGCTCGTTGAGGTTCTCAGGGGGCAGGCAGCGCTGCAATTCGGCCTGTGGGGCTCGCTCCCGCAGGCGCCGACAGATTTCGTCAAGATCCCCAGGTATCATGGGCCGTCTCTTCGTCATCGGGAGGGGTCGGCCTGGAGGCGATGAACCAGGGCCCGTGGGGACGCAGCCCGGTGTTGACCGCCGAACAGAATGAACGCCTGACTCGGGTTGGGCCTGCCACTCCCATGGGGCGGCTGCTGCGACGTTACTGGCATCCGATCGCAGCTCAGGCAGAACTTGACGATGTGCCCGTAAAGGCGGTTCGCATTCTGGGCGAGGACCTGGTGCTGTTTCGTGACGGCAGCGGCAATCATGGACTGGTCCAGCGTCGCTGCCCGCATCGGGGGTTCGACCTGAGTTACGGAATCAGCCAGCCCGAGGGCCTCCGCTGTATGTATCACGGTTGGCGATTCGATGCTCAGGGTCGCTGCCTGGAACGCCCATTTGAAGATGCGCGCTGCCCCGGGGGCCGCGGCGCAGATCAGGTGAGGCTGTTGCACTACCCCGTGCAAACCCTATCGGGCCTGATCTGGGCCTATCTTGGACCGGAACCTGTTCCATTGTTGCCCCACTGGGAGCCCTTTGGCTGGGAGAACGGCTTTCGCCACGTCTTCTTTTGCGAGATCCCCTGCAACTGGTTCCAGTGCCAGGAGAACAGCATCGACCCCGTCCATTTCGAGTGGCTGCATCTGAACTGGTTGCGTCACCTTCACGCGCCTCAAGAGCCGCCCGCGGCGCGCCATCTGCGGCTGTGTTTCGAAGAGTTCGAATATGGATTTCGCTACGGTCGTCTGGTGGAAGGCCAGAGTGAGCAAGACGAAGCCTGGAGAATTGGTCGAGTTTGCTTGTGGCCGAATGGGCTCTACACGGGGCTGAATTTTTCCTGGCGGGTGCCTATCGATGATGAGCGCACCCTGGCCGTCGACTGGGCATTTGCTCCTGTGCCCCTCGACCGGGTGCCTTTCCGGCAGCGGCGCATCCCCTATTCCTGGATTCCCATTCGGGACGAGAAGGGCAACTGGGTGGTCACCGATGTGGTCCACCAGGATCTGACTGCCCTGGCTGCTCAGGGCACCGTGGCCGACCGCCAGCGAGAGCATCTGGGGGCCAGCGACGAGGGCGTCCTCCTGTTACGGAAACGCTTTTTCCAGCAACTTGAGGCTATGGAGCAGGGGCTGCCTCTCAAGGGCCTGATTCACAAACCCGAGGACAATCACAGCATCGTTTTGCCCATGATGGGACGAGACTATCTGCTCACCCATCGTTCTCGGCCCCAGGAGGGCTACGACGCACAACAGCGATTGGCCGTGCAGCGGCACGTGATCAGCGGCCTCTCGGAAGAGTGTGTGCAGAGTTGGATCGAGGTGTTCGGGGAACCGCCTGCTTGAAACGCTTGCGGGCGCTCTGGGAGGGCTGGGGCTGTCTGACTTATCGGGCGGCGGCACGGATTTCGGCCTGGCTATTGGGCAGCACCGGACATCTGCAAAGCGTGGCGGCCCACCGCAGCGTGGCCACAGGCGAAGTGTCTTTCCTGAGCAGCGACATCGACCTGCTGGCGGTTCTGCGTCCCGCTTCCCAAAACGGTTCTAGTTTGGCTGACCTCTACCGGCGGCTTGGCCAGATTCGCCTGGTCTTGCCGCTGCTGTGCCACATGGAGGTGTATCCACCCCGAGGCCTGCACGAATTTGCCCATCAGGACACGATTTGGGCCGAGATGGAGAGGCGCAGCAGCCGGTTGCTCTATGGCACTGCTCCAGAAATTCCCCAACTGCCTTTGCGCCGCGAGCACGCCTTGCGGCGATTTCTGCTCTGGTGGGAGATTCTCTTCTGCCCTTCCCTGCAGGGAGGACCGCAGTTGCGCAAAGCCTGTCTGGAGTGCTGGAACTTCTACGCGCTGGCTATGGGTATCAGTCCGAGCCCGTTGCTGCGGCGAGACGCCATGCAGCAGCAACTGAACGAACTGGGACTGGCCCCCCCCGGTTCACTGGCCAACCCAAGCCTGGCCATTCCGTTCTTCTTTGGGATGGTCGAGCACCTCCACCGGGCTTTCCGACCACCCCTGGCTCGTCTGAGCGAGCCTTTGCAGTTCGATGCCTTGACCGCGCCTCACGGCACACGACGACGTTTTTTGCTCGTGCCTCGGGCGGCGGACGTTGCCGCCGCAAGGTTGCAGCCTGGTCAGCTGCTGGCCACTCCCGAGCTGTTCGATTTGATGGTGCACCACAAGAATGCCTTCTACGACTGGATTGTGCCCCGCGAGATTCGCCAGCTCGGAGTGGAGCCGGCGGCGATCAGTTCTTTCCGGCGTGATGCTCGCTATCTTTGCGCTTCGCACTTCTTGCTCTTCCCGGGATTTGTCGAAAAGCGGGGGCTGGATCCGCGAATTCGCCTGAAGCTCGCCGGCTATGTGCTGCAACACTCTGGCTCGGTGCAACCGCCGCCAGCGCTCGCAACTGACCAATTGTCGGCCTGGGTTCGACCCTTACCATGCCCTCACCGTTACTATCGCGAGGCCTACGAGGAGGCCGAGGTTGAGCGACGGAAACTGGCGGATGGATTGGAGCAACTCGATGCATAAAGGGGAACTGGCGGTGATTACCGGCGGCTCTAGCGGACTGGGGCTGGGGCTGGTTCGGGCCTGTCTGGAACGCGGTATGCGCGTGGTTTTCACCTATCGCACCGAGTCTCACCGCGATGAATCCCTGGCGTTGTTAGGTGACCAGGCATCCGTCGAGGCCCTACCCCTGGAGGTGCAAAACCGTGAGGCCGTTCTGGAACTGGCCCGTTGGGTAGAGCAGCGGCGAGGCGTTCCCAGTCTGGTGGTGGCCAATGCCGGCGTGGGCTACAAAACGCCGGCTCACCTTGCCACTCCCGAAGATTGGGAGCTTTCCTTGGGAGTTAATTTCTTTGGAGTTCTTCACACCGTTCAGGCTTTTCTTCCCGGGCTTCTGGCGCAGTCGAGGGGTTATCTGGCGGCGACGGCCTCGATGAGTGGGCTGTTTCCGGCCGGGAACTCGGGAGTATATTCCACCAGTAAGTTCGCCGTCGTCGGACTGATGGAATCTCTGCGGGGTGAACTGGCGGGCCGGGGAGTGGGAATTTCGCTCATCTGTCCCGGGATGGTGCAGGGACGGATTCGCGATCCTGGGCGCACCGGGCAGGCCTCCAGCCCTCTGGGCATGGACGCTCTGGAATGCGCTCGCAAGGCGCTGAGAGGGGTGGAGCGCCAGGACCTGTATGTTATCACTCATCCCGAGTTCCGGTCTGGCCTGCAAGAACGTTGCCAACTCCTGGACCGTTCCTTCCCCCCGTTGGGAGAGCCTCAAGACTGGTGGCCTTTAGAGCAACCTGTTCTGCGATATCCGGCTTATGAGGAGGAGTTGAGGCGTCTGGCCGACTGACTGGGTCGCGGCGGCGCGCAGGGAGCTCGACCCGATTGCAGGCAGCTCAGACGTTCACCGATCTCGCTTCCCGCTGGTTCGTTCAGCAAGTAAAAGGTGTTCTGGCGAATGGCTTGCAGAATATCCTCGGCCAGAACTTCGGGGCGGACTCCCAACCTGCGGGTTGCCTCGGCGATGTTCTGTCGATAGGCCACCCACTCGGGAGGCTCGCAAGCAGGCTCCCGTTTCCAGCGTGCCGGCCGTACCCGCTCCGACTCCACGATGGCGGTGTCGACAAGGCCCGGGCACAGGCAGGTCACGCCGATCTCGGAGCCGTGTCGGCGCAGGTCGAAGAGCAGGCTTTCGGTGAGGCTGATCAGAGCCTGTTTGGTGGCGCCATAAGCGCCTCCCCCGCAAATCAGACCCGCATACGATACCGCGTTCACGACATGGGCGGACTCTCCGTGGGCGAGCATCGCCGGCACAAAAGCCCGCAGACCATGAACCACACCGAGAAAATTGACGCCCAACAGCCAATCCCAGTCCACTGGGGGAACTTCCCAAATCGCCTGGCCGGTGTGACGGCTAACGCCGGCATTGTTTACCAGAAGGTGCACCTTGCCGAAGCTCTCCTGGGCTTTTCGAGCCAGCTCCTCGACGTCGGAGGCTAGCGAGACATCGGTAACCACTGCCTGACAGAGATGGTCACCGTTGCGCAGTTCTCGTTCGAGTTCGGCCAGTGGCTGGGCTGCGATGTCGGCCAGCACCAGCTGCATTTGCTCCTGGGCCAGTCGGCGGGCCAGCGCCCGGCCAATCCCGCTGGCGGCTCCGGTCACCACCGCCGTCTTTCCCCGAAATTCCTGCATCAGTTCAGATTGTACCGAGCGGTCGAATTTCCTCTAGCAGGGCCCACGCGTTCGGTTCGGAACCCCAAGCCTTATGACCATCGAACAGCTCCGGCTGCAACTTCGTCAGCTGGCCAATCCCGAGACGAGCCGCCTGCTCCAGCGCTATTTCAAGACCGGCCCCGGTCAATATGGCGCGGGGGATCTTTTTCTCGGAATCAAGGTGCCACCGCTGCGGAATCTGGCCCGTCAAGGATGCGGCATCGCCCACGACGAGGTTCAAGAGCTCCTCGCCTCCGAGTTTCACGAAGAACGCTTGCTGGCGTTGTTGATCTGGGTGGGACAGTATTCACGCCATCCCGAGCGACGTCAGCAGATCGTGGCCGATTATTTGAGCAACACAAAGCGGGTCAACAACTGGGACCTTGTCGACCTGTCGGCTCCGGGCCTGGTGGGGAATTGGCTGGTGGAGCGCGGAGAGGCTGCCATCGACCTGGAGACTCTGGCCCGCTCGGACTGGCTTTGGGATCGTCGCATCGCCGTGCTGGCGACGCTCGCGCTGATACGTGTCGGTTCGTTTCAGGCGACATTGAGACTCACCCGGTTACTGATGCACGATGGCCACGACCTGATGCACAAAGCCTGCGGTTGGATGCTGCGCGAGTTGGGCAAGCGCAGTCCGGAACTACTGCGAGAGTTTCTGAACGCCGAGGTTGAGCAGATGCCGCGCACCATGCTGCGCTATGCCATCGAACGCTTTCCCGAGCCGGAGAGGCGCAGCTGGCTCTCTCGTCCCTCGAGCCGGATCAGACGGTCGCCATGAACATTGTTGGTCTGCGCCGGGGTTTGCTGCGCGCAGGGTTTACTTCACTGGACCTGCTGTCTCCCATCCTGCACGAGGTGTTTGGCCTGGGGCCGTCGCGCTACGAGTTGGAGAGCCTGCTGGGGTTCTCCCCTGCCCAGAGTCGTCGGGCAGCCTGGGGTGGAACCGCTCTGGCTGCGAAAAACTTCAATCTACGTCGCCTGTTGCGGCGCGGGGGCTCGCCCATCCTGGAGGGTCTGGTCGGTTGGGCAAGACCTCCCGAGCAACTGCACGCCTGGCAACAGCAGGGTCAGGCCGTGCTGCTGCTCGGCTGGCATGCCGGGCCTCCCTTCGCCCTGGCTCAGGCGCTGTCACAGGCGGGTCTGTCGGCCCTGTTTTGCGTGGGACCGGCGCCCAACTATCGTTTGCCTCCCGGCATCGATTATGTCGCGACCGACGGTGGTGCTGCCTGTCGGGCCGAGGCATTGCATCGGGCCGTACAGCACCTTCGTCAGGGCAAGACCGTCTATCTACTGGCCGATCACCCTTATCTTTCGTCGCGCCGAGTTTCCATGTTGGGTCGCGAGGTAAGTCTGTCTCCCAGCCTGGGGATGTTGGCTCGCCTGTCCCGAGCACATCTCGTTCCGGTTACGGCGCGCTGGCTGCCCGGAGGGCGAATCCAGGTTGAAGCCTATCCCGGGCGTCTTGGGCACAAGCTGGACGAGGAGAGCCTCTATTCCGAGCTGGCAGCTTTCTTTGAGCACTATCTGGTGACTCACCCCGGAGAGCTGGAGGAGAAGTTTGTGGCCAAGCTGCTTTTTGGGGCGCCTGAGGTCTGATGCTTCTGCTACTTACCGGTCATCCTCGCTCGGGCACAGCAATGATGCTGCATCTGTGCAATTCTCACCCTCAGGTCGGCCTCACGCTCGAACTGGGCATTCTTGTCAGCGATGCGTGCTTACCGCCACCGCCTCGTCGGAACGGCCGAGGTAGAAGCTTGCTACCATCGTTGTTTACCGTATGAGCAACTGCTCAGCCAACCTGAACCGGCCCTCGAGTCGCTGGGTCGCTGGTTAGAAGTCGATCCGTCGGGCTTTCGTCGCTCGATTCTGGGTCGCCCCAGGCCGCCCATTCGCTTCGAACCGGCAGTCGAAGCTCGAATTCTCGAAATCGCCGGTCCAGCCTTGCGGGCCCTGGGATATGCGGACGTTCCTGAATCTCGCTAACAGTTGACCCGATGGGCCTCGCCAGCCATAATCTGTCGATGCGAATTCTTCTGCGACTCGGGTTAATGCTGCTACTGGCGCTGCTGGTGGGCGCCGACAATTTGAGCGAGGTCTTCCGCATTCGTCAGGTCGACGTGGGCAACGGCATCGTGCTCTATGGACGCAACAACCTGGGCAGCGACATCACCGTGCACGTCTGGCTCACTCGGGCCGAAAATGTCGTGGCCACCCCGCCGGCTCCCTTGATCATGCCTATCGAAGGCGGCCGCGAGGTGAAATTGATGGAGATTCGCCAGCGACGCAGCGCCGACGCCTGGAATGTTCGCTACGACTCGCACTGGGCCCACGGAAACATTCTGGCCCGTCACGATGACAGTGTGATCTACAGTCTGCCCTATCCTTCCGGGCAAAGGCACCGAATTATTCAGGGTTATTTCGGAACTTTCAGCCATCAAGGCGACGACGCCTACTCGTTGGATTTCGATTTCGATGAAGGTACTCCGGTGCACTGCTGTCGCGAAGGGGTGGTCGTGGCCGTTCAGGACGTCTACGGGCCGGGGCGTGCTACGGCCGACTTTAGAGAGAAAGCCAACTACGTTCGGGTTCGCCACTCCGACCTGACGATTGCCGAGTACACTCATTTGACGCGCGGCGGGGTGCTGGTCGAGCCGGGGCAACCGGTCGAGCGCGGAACGCTGCTGGGCTACTCGGGCAGCAGCGGCTATGCCAGTGGGCCTCATCTGCATTTCTTTGTCTATCGCGCCAGCGATGGCCATCGTCGTCAGTCGCTGCCCGTGCGCTTTCGCATTGCCGGCCAGAGCGGCGGAGTCGAGCTTCAGCAGGGCGCGAGCTACGCGGCGCCATGATAGACTGGGTGTTTCCGCCTCAACCGGTCGGGCTTCCCATCGAGGATAGCTCGCAACGGTTTCCCGTGGGGCGTATTTTTTGTGTCGGTCAGAACTATGCCGAACATGCTCGAGAGATGGGCTCCGATCCCGATCGTCAGCCCCCGTTCTTCTTCACCAAGCCCCCCACGGCTCTGACCTCTGGTTCTACCTTTGTCTACCCGCCAGGAAGCCAGCGCGTGGAGCACGAGGTAGAACTGGTGCTGGCCCTGGGCCCTGGAGCCGAGGTGGTCGGCCACACGCTGGGTCTCGATTGCCAGTGTCAACCGAAAACAGGACCATTTGCTAATTGAAAACAGGACCACCCCG
>CAZYPN010000004.1:0-4249 GCA_964649085.1 uncultured Burkholderiales bacterium
CTGTTGTAGACATTGCTACCCCAGTTGCTCAGCGTGCCCAGCAGCCCGCTGCTCTGATCCTTGTCGCCAGACCATTTGGCTTCACCAATCTTGTCTGGCTTCACGGCTGCGTCGTGGGACGTCCCCATCAGGCCATTGACCAGGCTGCTGCCCCATCCCCCCAGGCTATCGAGCAGTCTCTTTGGAGTCTGCATCAGTCCTTCCAATGTGGAGCTCTTGTCGGAAGTTGTGACCGTCGATTTGCGAGTCTCGGGTGGGGGCACGGGCAACGGCTCTGGCTTGTGCTCGTCCTGTCGGCCAAAGGCGAACTGGAACTGAGATCGCAGGTTGTCGAAGCGAGAGGCGAGCTGAGCCTGGGCATCCTTCCCGAATAGCAATCCCGTGAGGTCTTTCTGTGCGCTTTTTTCCGAGACCAACGGGGCGGGAGAAAGGTCTGCCCGCGCCTGTTGAGGGTAGTCACCGGGCATTCGAGTGTCGGGCGGGAGAGGCTTGACACGAGAGTCGCTGGTGAGAAAACCGCTGGCGACTTTGCTTTCGGCGACAGGGGTTGTCTCCTGGCTTCTGGTCAGAGGTCGGCGCTCAATCTGAGGGCCCAGGGCTTGAAGGGCTCGCTGATGGGCCCAATCCCATAGATTCTTTGGGGCCGAAGGTGGTTCCGGGTTCAACCGTGCCGGTAACTGGGCCGATTCGGCACTGGGTGGCTGGCTGGCCCCGTCTCCGGGAAAACGCGTGTCGGGCTGAGACTTTGCCTGACCCGTCAGGATACCCTGAAGCTCGCTGCGCCGCCGTTCCTCCGCCTGTAGTTCCTCAACCCTTTCAAGCTGCTTGGTCACCTCTGCTCGGGTTTCGGGGTTGGTGGTTTGCTCGATCCGCTCTTTGAGTTCGGTCTGCGCAGCTTCGAGTTTCTGACTCAGGTCATCGGGCGCCAGGGCGGTTGAGTCCTGTTCGAACGATTTTTCGATTTGCTCCAGGCTGGATTCGCCCGTAAAGTTCTCAGTGCTGCCCAGCGAATCAAGCATCGACCCGATGTGGCCGTTTTCTTCGCCGTCGGCCAATGGGGCCGCGTCTGCGACGGCCTCTTCGGTGAGCAGAGAAGTGTCCTCAATGGGTGCCGCTACCTCAGGTTCTGGCTCGATCGGAGCGGCTTCCTCGACAACGGACTCTTCGACGTCGACTGGCTCAGCAGCTGGAATATAGTCGCTGGAGGGGCCGGCCGAGATGCCACTGATCGCCACGTGTCCGGCCTCCAATCTTCCTGCCCATTGTGCCACCCGTGGAAGCAAGGGAGGGGTAGAAGAGTTTGTCAGATTGTTTCCAAAGTGTTGCCAGTTCGTCGCGAAGGTGGAGGGGGGATGGGCGATCCGGGCAGTCGATTGAACAGGGCGCGTCGGTAGCCCCAGTTGAGAGCCAGGGCCTGAATCGGTCGCACCCCCAGGCGCCGAAGGATGGAGCGCCATGAGAAGAAGCCACGGCGAAAGTTCATGTAACCATCCCAGAGTTGCTGGGCAGTCATCCGGGCGGGCTGAAAAGCCACTGCCGTCTTGCCGTTGAAGTAGCTCCAATCGTCGGTGAGCAGGCGCCCTTCGGCGCGAAGTTGTTCGAATATCGGCGTCTTTGGAAACGGAGTAAGGATGCTTACGGTCGCTCCGTCAAGACCAACCCTGATGGTTTCTCGCAAAGTGTGTTCGAACGTGGAGAGGTCGTCGCCGTCGAATCCGAAAATCACCCCGGCCTGGACTGCCAGATGATGCCGGTGCAGTCGCTCAATGCCTTCGTAGTAGGTCTCCAGAACGTTGAACGATTTGTTCGCGAGTCGCAGGCTCTCAGGCGAAAACGACTCCAGGCCCAGAAACAAACAGCTGCATCCTGCTCTGGCTGCGGCCCGCAAGAGCCGTTCGTTACGGGTACTGGCCAGCGTGACCATTGCGGCCCAGCGCTTGCCCAGCCCTTCAATCGCCTGGAACAGCCGTATCGCGTAGTCCGGGTCCATAAAGAGTTGGTCGTCCCAGAAGGTGAAGATTGGCGACTGTAGGGAGCGGATTTCCGCAGCTACCTGCTCCACCGGGCGAAATCGTAGCTGACTGTGATAGATCTGACGCAAATTGCAGAAAGAGCAGCGATGCGGGCAGCCCCGTGTCGCCACCACGGTCGAGCCCAGCCAGCCTCGGCGATGGATCAGTTCGCGGCGGGCCCACGGTAGGTTTTCCAATGACGGAGGGCTGTAACTGCGGTACACGCTCTGCAATCGCCCCGAGCGCGCGTCGGCCAGGAGTTCCGGCCAGGTTTCGTCGGCTTCGCCGATCACTACGGCATCGGCGTGTTGCGCTGCTTCCTCTGGCAACAGGGTGGGATGGGGTCCGCCCAAAACTACCATTCGCCCCCGACGGCGAAATTCGGCCGCCATTTGATAGACGTGGCTGGCGTTGGGCGTGTTGCAGGTGATGCCCACCAGGTCGGCCGGCGTGTCGAACGAGACCCGCTGATTGTACTCGTCGACGAGTTGCACCGTATCGGGAGGCGTCACGAAGGCGGCCAGGTAGGGCATCGTAAGTTGCACGAAATTGTTGGTCTGGCCGCGACGAAAGGCCCTCAGGTGGGGGTTTTCTGGCGTGATCAGAAGAATTCTCATCGCTGCAGAGTTCCAGAAAGGTTGAAGTTCGCGTGGATCAGGATGCGCTCTACCATTCGTCAGGAAGTTTTTCATTACATCCTGGGAAATGGCTGGAAAGCGTCGATCGACTTGCTCCATTTGAACCCGAAGAGTCGGTTTTCCTGGCCATTCGAGGCTTGGTTCTGGCAGGCGCTCGTCGGGTCGAGCTGCGGGCCTCGGGAGGTCGCGTCGAAGTCACCGGGGCCTTCACGCTTCCGCCCGAGCCCCTGCTGGGAGCAGGGGGTTGGCACCCCGAGTTGCTGGACGATTGGGTGTCTCGGATGCTCACTCCAGAGGATTCTGGGCGCTACGATCTGTGCCTGGCCCTGGGAGTGGCAGGGCGACACTCTGGATGCTGGTTGCGTTGGAAGCAAGGATGGTCAAGCTACCGGTTGGAGTATGAGGGTTGGGGAGGTCCGCGCCGTTCGGCCCCCAGGGTGGCCGAGGCTGCTCCTCTGTCGCTGACCTTTGGCTGTCCCCTTTCCGCGACCTCGTCCTTGGTCCAGAAGCTGAGGGACCGAACCGTCTTCGCTCCGGTTCCGATCGTCTACGTGCCCAGAGCCTTCGAGTCGCCTTGTCCTCAGGTGTCGCGCTACCTGCCCGAGGTCGGACTGATGGACCATTGCGTGTTGGCCCAGCGGCTCGCGCCTCCGGTGGATCAGCACTGGGGCAGGGCTCTGGGTGTATCGGGGAAGGCCACCCTCGATGTGCCCGGAGCCGAACAGAACCCGCTCACTCATGAGGTGTTCTGGCGAAGCGCAGACGTTGGACCCATTCCGTTAAGAGAGGGCCATCCCCTGGCAGAGTCAGTCTTGGAACTCTCGTTGGGCAGTGGCCCGGGGCGCTTCACCGTCGTCCGAGGTGGCGTGACCGTAGAAGTGCTACCCCTTCAAATACCAGGTGTTTATCTGGCGAGTTCCGATCGTGGGCTTCAGCTCGATCTTGCCAGCCGGCGAGTCGTGCGCAACGAGGCCTTTCAGTCCCGCGTTGACGAGGCCCTGGGTCGGGTACCGGCTCTGGCCGACCATACCCTGAAGCTGCTGCCTCACATCGGCTTCCTCGAACCCCGCAACCATGTTGGCGAGGGCATTCTTTCCGTCGCCTTCCTGATGGTGATGGTGCTGGGTGCCTTTGCGGGGGCGGACGTCAGCGCCGGAGGCGGGGCTGGGGAGGCATCGCCCCGACTGGTGGCCTGCAACGATCCGACCAAAGTGGAGAAGTTTCTGGCCATCGTGCGAGCCCGTCTGGAGCGCTACATTCAGGGCTAGCAGCCCGTGTAGGAGTCTGTCGTGCCCGAAGGGCGGACACGACAACTCGGCCCAGCGCTCCTGGCAACCGCGGTGGCTGGCCTTCGGCAAGGTTGTCGTGCCCCAGGGGCGGACACGACAACTCGGCCCAGCCCTCCTGGCAATGGCGGTGGCTGGCCTTCGGCAAGGTTGTCGTGCCCGAAGGGCGGACACGACAACTCGGCCCAACGCACCTGGCAACGGCGGTGGCTGGCCTTCCACGAAGTCGTCGTGCCCCAGGGGCAGACACGACAACTCGGCCCGGCCCTCCTGGCAACGGCGGTGGCTGGCCTTCGGCAAGGTTGTCGTGCCC
>CAZYPN010000004.1:4349-201727 GCA_964649085.1 uncultured Burkholderiales bacterium
GGCCCGGCCCTCCTGGCAACGGCGGTGGCTGGCCTTCGGCAAGGTTGTCGTGCCCGAAGGGCGGACACGACAACTCGGCCCAACGCACCTGGCAACGGCGGTGGCTGGCCTTCCACGAAGTCGTCGTGCCCCAGGGGCAGACACGACAACTCGGCCCGGCCCTCCTGGCAACGGCGGTGGCTGGCCTTCGGCAAGGTTGTCGTGCCCCAGGGGCGGACACGACAACTCGGCCCAGCCCTCCTGGCAACCGCGGTGGCTGGCCTTCCACGAAGTCGTCGTGCCCCAGGGGCAGACACGACAGACCGCACTACAACGGGCGAACGGTGCCGGGGGCCTCTAGCAGTAGTAGGGGCGAGGTGCCCAGCGCGGATTGGAGTGGTGCACCGAGGTGTGGTTGCAGTAGGGGTCGATGAAGTTCAGGCTACCACGACCAAATCCCGGGGTAGGGAAGTTGTAGGGACTGTGCTGCTCCCAGGGCTGGAACTTGCCGTCCCGGTTGCGGTCTACCAGCACCCGGCCTCCGGCGGAGGCGAATTCTCCGGCATCGAGGCGACCGTCTCGGTCGCGGTCGTACCGCTGCAGTTCGCGCTGATACTGCTGACCCTTCATCCGCTCGCAAAGGCTCACCTTGCCGTCGCCGTTGAGGTCGAAATTGCCGCCCATTGCATTGAGCCGTTGGCGTGATTCCTGGATTTCCTTAGGCGTGATTTTGCCATCGCGATTGAGGTCCATGGCCAGCACCGCGTCCTGACCCCTGGTGTAGCGACCGTCGTTGTTGAGGTCAAGGCCATAGCCGCGAGTGCTGCACAGGCCCAGAAAACCGTGCCGACCAACCTCGGCGTTGGGCAGATTGCCGTGCCCCTGGTTCCAGTGCCAGTTGGGTTGATGCCAGGGACGCGGCGGGCACCAGTCGCGGGCATAGGGCGGGGTGTGAATGCTGTAGTGTGCGCTAACCGTCATCATCTGTTTGTCCTCCAGGCTCCAGTTGGTGTTGTGAGCATGTTTTCACGTCGGCCGAGGCAGAGTTAAGAGCGGTTTGTGAACAGGATGTATAAGTTTCGTGTTCTAAATGTGAACTTTGCTTCAATGAGGCAATCGGGTGGCTATTGTTGGCACTTTTTGGTGTTGGCAATATTGGCGAAGTTGGTGGCGAGGAAGTTACTCGCGAATCCAGTTTTGAGGAGCCTTGTCCTGGGGGTTGCAGAGGTTCTCTGGTGAGCGAGGCAGGCGAGAGACAGACTTCTGCTGATGGTTGGGGCTGTTTGTAGCGGCGGTAGATAGATATCGCTTATTTTGGAGAAAGCTGGATGACCAGATCTTGCGTCTTGCCGTAGCGCTTTTGCTGGCTGGTGTATATCTGCTGGTAGAGCAACTTCGGTTCACAGACCGCAGGCGCAAAAAAGCCCAGCCAACCTCCCACGCGGGCATTACGGTTGAGCAGGTCTTCACGGGGCATTCCGCCTTTCAGGAACCAGGCCACCTTTTGCATGTAAGCAAGTGAAGAGCGGGCCTCCTGGCCATCGTCGCAGCGCAACACCCATACCGGAATGGAATGGCCTGCTTTCTGCTTGGTTTCGCTCAAGTTCTTGTATTGAACCCTGAGCAACCAGGTGACTTTCTCTTTGCCATAGACCTGGCGTTCGGCGTAGTGAAACAGCTTCTTCGACTCACTCTCGGTCAATCTTTTGGACCATGAGAGTTGCTTGAACTCGTCCAGGGTGCTCACTCTCTTCATTTCGCTTACCGACAGAGCCCACCGGCCATTGCTGGCCCACTGCCCAAGGGAAGCCTTGCCAGGCAGGGGCTGCTTTTCGCTGCCAGGTTGGGCCGCAACAGGAAGAGCTACGAGCAACAGAAGGATCAACAGGTTCAACATCAAGGCTGCTTTCTGGGCAGGATCCCATCAACCTCCCCTGTCCCCCGGGGAGTCAGGTCGGTGACGTTCAACAAGGCGTCGGGGGTGATTTCAACCCTGCGCAAAATCCGTCGGCGGCCGGGTTCACGCCCTGTCATCACGACAGCCCAGGCCTGATAGCGAAAGGTGCCGTTGTCGAGAAACTCGGCGTGAGGAGCCAGCGCGGTTCCGAGTCGAGGGTCGTCCTTCTCGAGTAGTTCGCAGCCGTGGAAGCCGAAGACCTTGGCCCAGGCCACCCCCAGTTCCAGTTTGTCGCTGCGCTGCAACCAGTCGACCCGTGGCAAAATGGCGTGGGTGGCTTCTCCGGGCGCAAAAAACTGCCCTTGGAACCCAATGGAGTCCAGTCGTTCGCCGTAGTCGTGGGCGAAAGTGGTGCGAATACTGAGCCCTGGAATCAAACGTTCGAGTTCGTAGTGTTCGTGGCGGGCCAGAGCAGGGTGCAGCAGCCACGCGAAGAGTATCAGATGTACCAGGCGCCTCATCACGGAGAGTTTCGCTGAGGCATGGCCTGTTCCCCCGCCCCCGCGCTCAGAAAACGGCGAGCCCTCGCACTCAGCGGTGAGTCGAGGACCTGGTCGGTGGCGCCCGACTCCAGCATCCGCCCGTCCTCCATGAAGCAACAGTGATTTGCGACCGAGCGTGCAAACGCGAGGTCGTGGGTGACCACAATCATGGGCATCGATGCCGCCAGTTCTTGCAGTAGCCGCTGAACTTCGGCGGCCGACTCCACATCGAGTGCACTGGTCACTTCGTCGAGCAGAAGAGCTTCGGGTTCCAGCGCCAGCGCACGGGCGATGGCGACCCGCTGTTTCTGGCCTCCCGACAACTGATGCGGCCGGCGTTCACCATAGCCTTCCAGCCCCACTCGGGACAGCAGTTGACGGGCACGCTCCTGGGCCCGTTGACGCGACCAGCCCAAAACCTGGGTCGGTCCTTCCATGACATTTTCCAGCACCGTGAAATGCGGAAAGAGGTGGAAGTGTTGAAACACCATGCCCAGGCGGCGTCGAAACTGAGAGAGAGGCTTGCCGTTCAGGCGACGATAGTCAACGGGTTGCTCACGCCAGAGCAGTCGGCCCTGATCGGGCATCTCGAGCAGGTTGAGGCAGCGGAGCAAGGTGCTTTTCCCCGCTCCAGAAGGGCCTACCAGCGCAATAATTTGACCAGGGTGGAGTTCCAGGCTGACCCCTTTGAGGATCTCGGTTCCGCCGAGTCGCTTGTGCAGCTGTTGGACCGCCAGTAAGCTCATGTTCGCGCCTCGGGGCGACGACGTTCAAGCCACTGGAAGCCCGCCGAGCAGGCGGCGATCATCAGAAGATACAGGCAGCCCGCCAGGGCGAACGGTAGAAAGGCCTGGCCGCTCTGAAAGACCAGGTTGCGAGCAGAGTAACTGAGCTCAACCAGTGTGATGGCGCCTACCAGCGAGGTGTCTTTGATCAAAACAATCGAGTTATTGCCCAGCGAGCTCAAGGCGCGTCCGAGGGCCTGGGGCAGGAGGATGCGTCGCAGAGACTGCCCGGTCGTGAGGCCCAACGAAGCAGCCGCCTCCCACTGGCCCACATCGATGCAAAGCAAAGCTCCACGAATCGATTCGGCATGGTAGGCGGTGGTGTTGATCACCAGAGCCATCAGGGCTGCACCCAGGGGACCGATCACCTCCTGGCCAAGGCTTCGATTGACGAGGGTGGCCCAGCCGAAGTAGCAGAGGAACAGTTGGACCAGCAAAGGCGTGCCTCGCACCAGCAGAATGTATCCTCGGGCCAGGCCGCGCCAGGGAAAGGGCGCCAGCACCAGAGTAACGGCCACAAGGGTTCCGGTCAGCAGCGACAGGCTGCCCGCCAGAATCGAAAGCAGAAGTGTCAGCGCCGCTCCCTGGGCCAGCACGCCCAGCATGTCGGTTGCGCTGCGAGCAAATCGACTTTCTGGCACGCTCGCTTCCTGCTCTGGTTGCGGATGGGGAGGGAATTCGCTCCAGCTTTGCAGCAACTGGGCCAGATCGGGCTCCTGTCCAACCCAGTGGCGGTAGTGACGTGCATAGCTGCCGTCTTGAATGCAGGCCAGCAGGGCCAGATTGACCTGCCGGATCAATTCTTCGCCGTCGGGGGCGGCGGCAATGCCACAGACCTCGCGATAGAGCAGCGCTCCGCGGGGTTCTACCCCCTTCACTCCACCGCGGTTCAGGTAGAACTGACCCACGATGCGATCGGAGACAAACCCGTCCACCTTGCCGGTGGACAGGGCTGTGACGATTTCTGCCTCACTGCCAAATCGCAGCACTGACAGTTGGGGAAAGTGGCGGTGAAGATAGTCCTCATAGGTGCTCGATTCGGTCACGGCCACCCGGCGCGGCTGTTCACGACCAGCAAACAGTTGGGCGCCGCTCACGTAGTAAGGCAGCGAAAATTTCATGGCACGCTGCCGTTCTTCGGTGATGGCCATGCTGCCACAAATCAGGTCATACTTGCCCGCCTGCAGGCCCGCCTGAATGCCACTCCAGTCGACCTGAATCAGGCGGGCCTGACGTCCCATTTTCTTGGCGATCTCGCGGGCAATATCGGCATCCAAACCGACCAGATTTCCGTGCTGATCGGTGGTGGAGAAGGGTTGAAACCCGCCCGACATAGCCAGGGTCAGTTCTTTCGAGGGTTGGCAGGCCGCGATTCGCCAGAGGCAGCAGAGAACTAAGCAGAGGCGAAGGATTTGCACCAAAGGTTCATCGTCTCCCAGCCTGTCGGCATGCGACAGTTGTTGATCAGGGCGCCGGCAAGGGCGTAGCCCGACCTGGCGAATACCCGGTTAATGCCGGCTTCGGGCCCTCGGGCCAGACTGTAGAGGTCGAGAATCCGATAACGCCGGGCAATCTCGATTTCCAGTTCCCGGATGAGAAGGGCCATCAGGCCTCTGCCGCGCTGGTCGGGACGGGTGGCGCAGTCGGTCATTTCGGCATTGAGCTGGCTACGGTTCAGTTCCGCCGAGGCCACGGCCACGCACTCGCCTTCGGCGTTGCGAACCATACGAAAGTACGAGGAACCCTCGGCGACGAGACGGCTTACCGTGTCGATGGAGAGATCGCTGGGATAGACAGGGAATACCGTTTTCAGAAGTTTGACCACTTCGGCCACCTCAGCGGCGCCCACCGCCAGGGTGGAATAACCCTGGGGAAGGGCTCGTTGAGCCCTGACGGCAGGCGCCTGAGCCAATTCCAGGACGCGCCTCAGGGCTTCGGCATCGCGGGGACGCCCCCGAGAGGGTTCAGGGTAGGCGCACCAGAGCCAGCAGTCCTGGCGGTCGGAGAAATAGCCCCGAATCACTCCCTCACGGCGGTAGCCGATCGACTTCCAGGCCGCCTCCTGACCGGGGCGGGCGTAGAGAATCACCTTTTCCACCTTGGGGTGCTCGCGGCGCAGCGATTCCACTGCCAATCGTGGGCTTGGGAAGGGGTCGAAGGCTTTGAGGCGTCGGTTGGCCGGGTCGGCTTGCCAGCGCACCGGCACCCTGGGGGTGGGCAATCGCGGCGTTGCCTGTGAGTTTACATTGCTGGGCATGGTGTCCCTCCTGTCACAAAGAGTCAAAACATAGCATACAATGTTATTTTTAGTCCAGATGGTTTGTCCTTGTTGTGACGCGTTTTGTAAAAATGTGCACATCGAGCCTTGAAGGGCCCTTGGTTGCATTGCTTGCTTTGTATGTGGGCTCCAAGTATCGTCCTTCGTCGTGTCCGCGTCAGCGGAGGGGCGGCCCAAGGGGCCTGGTGGGCTATAGCCGCGAAAGTTGTCTGGCGTGGATAGCTGCAAGCTCCAATTCATCGAGAATTCGGCGGCGATTGTGCCCGATCCCCAGGACATTCGGTAACTGCTACGCGGGCTGATTGTAAGTCAGGAGGGTAGACTTCTACCCGGCCGAGCAACAGCAACTAGGGAAAAGGCTCTCGGCTGAGAGTGGAGCACGCCTGAGGGCGCACTTGCTTGACGCTCCTGGGCCCGGACGGGTTCGCCCTGCCTGACTATAGGCCAATCTGATGGCTGCGCGGCCAACCTTTGCCAGGGTCGAACCTATCCGTCCGCCGGATCAGATTGCCTTAAAGTCGGCGACACTTGCAAGAACAATGCCACACTGAAAACACTTGAGAAGGTCGCCCAAGCGCTGGGGAGCAGCTCGAGGTATCTTTGGTCTAGAGAGGCCCCGTTTATCAGGCGGCTTCGGCGGTCCGCCGCACTTGCTCGAGTAAATCCAGGAGTTCGTCCACCTCGCAGCGGGCCGGAACTCGGCTTTCTGCGTGACCACCAGCGCCACGAAGTTCACCAGGCCGTCAAAGAAGTCGATGGTCTCCTGAGTCACCACGGTCCCCAACCCCCGGCCACGGAACGACTCCTCCATGAAGCGGCAGATCCACTCCCGCAAGGAAACGACCTGGCCGCGTTGACGTCCTTCAACCCGTATTGCCACCAGATTGCCGTACCTGAAATCGTAACCTGCGACACCAACAAAAAAACCGCGCTATCACGCGGTTTGATTTGGCAGGAGTGACAGGATTCGAACCCGCGACCTACGGTTTTGGAGAGTCCCTCCCCCCCGTCCTGGCCTGTTCTGGTCAGTCCGATTGTTTTAGAGAAACGGCTTGAAATGGTGGTTCTCAGAAGGCCGCCATTGGAGCCTGTTTCGGTTGGTTCGGGACTGTCGGTGATCAGGAGGTGATCAAGCCCCCCGAAGAACCGTCGGTCATCTTCCTGGCCCCTCGGCTTGTCGGCGGAGAGGAACCACCCTGGACTGTTCAGCCGGTTCTCCCAGCGCAGGAGCCGCCTGGAGCATATCCGCCAGCTTGGCGGCCGCCCCGGCCTGCATGGTTGGTAGGACGTGGGAGTAGGTGTCCAGAGTGATGCTGATACTGGAGTGTCCGAGCCGCTCGCTGACCACCTTGGGGTGTTCGCCGGCAAGGAGGAGCAGAGTGGCGCAGGTGTGCCGCAGGTCATAGAGTCGAAAGCTGCTCGAGAGGCCAGCTTGCTCGAGTGCTGGCTTGAAGGCCCGTTTGGTCAGATTCCCCTCATAGACCGGGCCGCCGGTTTCGTTGGTAAATACGAAGTCCCACTGGCTCTGCCACCTATCGCCTGCAAAGAGCCGCTCCTGGAGTTGCTGAACCCTGTGGGCCCGGAGTTCTTCCACGTCACGAGCATGGAGCACCACGGTTCTCCTGGAGCCCGCTGTCTTGGGTTCCTCGAACTGCCAACCCCCGCCCTTGGGTCGAACCAGCACCTGAGTTACGCGAACCAGTCCGCGTTCAAGGTCCACTTCTGGCCACTGCAAGCCGAGGTATTCCTCGGGCCGCATGCCGGTTCGCAGGGCGAAGCTGAGAACGGGACCCCACCGCCTGCCTTCCAGGGCCCGGAGGAAGGCCTGGGCCTGCTCCAGGGTCATCGCCCGAAGCACCTTCTTCCCTCGGTTGGCCGGCAGGTTCACGTCGGCGGCCGGATTGTGTCCCAGCATTCTCCACTTCACCCCCTGGCGGAGGGCCTGGTTCAGAACCGTGTGAAGCCGGCGGATGGTAAGAGGGGAGAGGCCCCTCTTGAGCATTCGGCCGTATACGTCCTGGACGTGGATCACGTTCAGCTTGTCCAAAGGGAGCCGACCGAGCTTGTCCTCTTTCACGTAGCGTTCCCAGACCGCGGTATAGTCCTCGTGGGTGCGCCCCCGGATTCGTCCCTTGGCCGATGCAAGCCACTGCTCGAGCAACTCGTTTACCGTACGCGAAGAGCGGGCGACGAGCTGGCCTTGCTCATAGGTGCCCACCAGGGCCCGGAGCCGCACTTCAGCCTCCTTCTTGGTGCCGTGGACGGTCTCGGTATGGTAGAGGCGCTTCCCGGTCACCGTGTCCTTACCCAGGGACAGGCGGAGGAGGTAGGTCTTGTCTCCCCGCTTGATGATGGAGCCGGTCACTTAGGCCACCAATTAGACCACCATTTGGACCAACGCGCCGAGAATGTCCTAGCAGGGGCCCCTGAGTCCTCTTTCTGGGACAGAGAATCCTGCTCGGGTTCGTGCCGCCGTCGAACCAGTTCCATGCCCCCGTCGATGAAGTCACAAAGCACGGCCGAGGAGGGATTCGGTGGCGGTTCCGGGGGTGTCATGAACTCCCTGGGGTGGAGCTGCTGGAACGGAGGCCAATTCTCAGGGCGTTCAGGGTGGAGCTTTCGCTCAAGCCGAAAGTTATCAAACTCTGCTGAACCCATCTGGACGAACTGCCCGTCGATTCGTAGCAGCTTGACCTCTCCCGACTCGAGCGCCGCCTGTTCTTCGGGCGACAGACCTGTGAAATAGGATCGCCAGGGTTCGCGCTTTTCCCAGGTCGTGAGGTAGTCTGTCTGCCGCTGCCGCAGTTCTCTGGCCATTTGGGCCCGCCGGTCCTGTGCTGCTTCTGCTGGGTTCATTTGTCCGCGCACGACGTGGCGCATCAGTGAGCCTTCGGCGAGACTGTATCTCTTGAGTAAGCCCATAGCATCCAGGGGCGGAAGGTCGTTCTGCCAGTCCTCAGACCCCTCTTCACTGTCCTCCGCCTGGTTCTCATCCTCTAGCGGGTGATTGGCGGCCTGAAGGTCCTCCGGGAGTTCGCTGGAAACTTTGCTTGCTACGGCTTCGGCAGTTTCCTGGGTGTTCTCGGGGGCGGCCGGGGCTTTTTTTCTTCCGGCTTCCCTGGCCGCAATCCCAGGGGGCGGCTTGCCCTCGTCGTTGATTACGTATTGCGCGGCCGCCTCTGCGACTTGTTGGCTCTTGCCCTTGTCGGTTGCGTATTTGATCAACCCTTTTCTAACTTGCTCGAGAGTTTCGTGCTTCACCGTGCCTTCGCAGGCGTTGCGTAGGGTGTTCTGGCTTACTCCAATGCTGTCGGCCAATTGGCCCAGTGAGATCCGCCCCCCGAAGAAATCTTCCCGAAACCACTTGAGACCCGTCTTGGAGCTATTTTGGACGGTTTTTGAACGTTTTTTGGACGGTTTTTGAACCACAACAACACCCGCCTTTCCTAAGCTGTGACCACAGAACCGAATTCAATCTTAAGGAGGATAATTCCCGTGGTTACTGCGCTTCCCCAAGTTATTCGCGTCGAGGAGTTCGCCCAGCACTTCGGCCTGTCGCGCCACCAAGGTTATGAGGCCGCTCAGAAACTGCCGCCAGGTGTAATCGTGCGCCTCGGTCGCCGCATCCGAATCAACGTCGAGGCCCTGCAGGAGTGGATTTCCAAGGGCGGGAGCCTGGAGAGCTGAGCTTCGCCGGCCTTACCGCCAAACCAACTATGCACCCAACCAAACAGCCCGGGCTTGGCTCAACCAAGCCGGGCTAGACAAACCGAAAGGAACCCGCCATGTCGCCAAAACAAGAAAGCCCCCCTCCGCTTGCCCGGAGAGGGGCTCAGAAAGCACCACCTAGCCTTGAGTATAAGGCCAAGTGCGACCTCGAACAAGCCTCCGCCGAAAACCGTCTGGACTGGTGCCGAAACAACCTGCCGAAGTTCCGACTCAAGCCCGACGGCATTTCGGGTGAGGCCGCCTGCGAGCTGCACGACGACAATCGACCTTCCCTTTGGGTGGGCCTGAAGTCCACCGCCGGGGCCTACGCCTGCCAGGCTTGTGGTGCAGAGGGAACCTTGGCCCAATACGCCGAGCTGACCGGCAAGCCCTCGTTTCCGGCCGAGGCGGCTGGTAGCCCACCGCCGACTAAGTGGGTCTACACCACCGCCGCCGGTGATCCCATTCTCAGGGTGACCCGTCGTGATCGGGACGGCAAGAAGAGCTTCTTCCAGGAACGCTGGAACGGTTCAGCCTGGGTCAAGGGTGGGGTGGCCCCTGCGCCGCTCCTTCACGCCCCCAAGCTGGCCGCCGCGCCCGCCGGGAGCCTTTGCTTCGTGGTCGAGGGCGAACGCTGCGCCGAGCACCTAACCGTCCTGGGCCTGTTGGCCACCACCGCCCCGATGGGGGCCGGGAAGTTCGACCGGGTGGGGCGGGATTGGCTTGAGCTGTTGCTGCATCTTGGGGTGGTCATCCTGCCCGACAACGACGAGCCGGGCCTGCAACACGCCCTTCAGGTGGCCGAGCGCCTCAAGCGAGAGTTGGCCATCGAATCCAAGATTCTGCCCTTGCCCGGCCTAAAGCCGAAGGGCGACATTGCCGACTGGTTACTGCTTCCACGGACGAAGGCCGACCTGCTGGCCCTTGTTCCGGGGGCCCTGGGTATCGATGAGTTCCGCCAACGGCTGAACCAATCCGAATTGCCCTTGGTTGGCGACCCTGGATCTGACCCCAGTCAGAGCGTCAAGGTGGACTATTCTGAACAGGCCGCCGACCTTGTGGAGACTCCGATACTGTATGACGAAGACTTAATGGAAGCGCCGCTACCCCTTGGGGTGATTCCCGACAAGCCGGAGTTTCCGCTTCACGCCCTACCCGAAGCCTTGAGGGTGCCTGTGGCAGCAATCGCCGAGGCATACCAGGTTCCGGTCAGCTACCCCGCCTCCGTGGCCCTGGGAGCCATTTCGACGGCCGTTCTTAAGAGGGTCGTTGTCGATCCCGGCCGTGGCCCGGTGTGCGCCTTGAACGAGTGGTTCTTGACCAGCTTAGAGTCCGGTTCAGGAAAGAGCTCAGCCTTACACCAAATCTTTGGACCGATCTACGCTTGGGAGCGAAAGCTGGTAGAGGCCGCCAAGCCCCCCGCTGACGCCAACGTTACGGGTGAATGTCTCGTGGGCCTCGTTTCGTCAGACCCGACCCCCGAGGCCGTGGAAAGACGTCTGCGCGCCAACAAAGGACGCTACTCGATAGCGAACCCCGAGGCTGCCGATTTGTTCGCCATCCTGGCCGGGAAATATTCGGCCAACGGTGCCGGCGCGAACATCGGGATTTTTCTCAAGGCTTTCTCTGGCGACACTCATCGAAGCGATCGTGTCCTTCGAGGGGCTACATACATCGATGAGCCCAGGTTGACGATGACCCTTGCTTTGCAACCCCAGGCCCTGGATCGGGTGCTGGCCGACCCGGAGTTTCGTGAGCGCGGCCTTATGGCCCGCTTTTTGCTCGACTGCCCAGAGAGTCTCTTGGGCTATCGGCGCCTTGACCCTGAGCCGGTCCCTAGTCACGTAAAATCAAGTTGGTATGTGGTTTTGACCACTTTGCTCTCAATCGAACCGCCTGAGACTAACGCCGAACCAGAGCCGTATCGAGTCAACGTCAGCCCGCAAGCCCATTGGGTGTTTCGGTGTTACCGAACCTGGGCCGAGGAGCAGCTTCGGCCAGAAGGTCTTTTCGAACAGTGTCGGGAGTTTGGGGCCCGGGCGGCAGAGCATCTCCTGAAAGTGGCCGGTTTGCTTCACTGTGCCCAGCACCCTGTTAAGCCATGGGAGCAAGTTCTTTCCGAAGCCACCATGAAGTCGGCCGTCGAGGTGTTGGACTACTATGCATCGCACGTCCGCCTGGCATCTGGCTCTGGCGCAGAGCGACGCAGGACCGACCGCCTGAGATACCTGCTCGAGCGCATTGGTAGCCGCTGGAAGTCATCCTTCAAGGCCAGAGACCTGTTCTTGCTGGTCAAAAAGCGCAGAGGCTTTGAGACTATGGAGGCCCTGGCCGCCGACCTCTACCGGCTTTGTGAATATGGCTACCTCCAGGAGATCACCCCGCCAGGCAAGCGAGGGCGCCCCTCTGTTACCTATCGAGTGGTGAGCTTGGACTATCGAGACCATCAAAACTCTACTCCTAAAACCGACCCTCAAAACCCTCAAAAACCACTTGAGCCATATGGGGAAAGGCTTTGCTCGGACCCTCAAAAAGCCCCCAATAATGATTTATTGACCCTCAAAAATCGCCCTCAAAACCCAGCCGAGGATGAGTCAAAAGAAGATTGGGTTCAAGGGGGTGCCACTACGTGAGCCGCAGAAAATCCACCCAGCGCTGCCGGCCAATGGCCGACCGTCCACCGAAAGCTGCCCCCAACCTTGTCTGGGAGCAAGCCTTGAACGCTGCCTGCTTCAAGTTGCAGGTTGATCGGGTGGACGTCGGGGTTCGCAGCTTCTACCCGCGCAGGTGTATGCAGACCCTGCTCCTGGCGGGCGGGTCGGTTGTCGTGCTCTGTGTCCGCCGCTTCTACCGCCGGGGGGTGTGGCGTGTCTCCGCCGCCACCAGTGACTGCCAACCACCGCCCGCTTTAACCCAGCGTCGCCTCGAGGCCATGGGGTGGTTCCATCCAGTGCCCCCCCCGGTTCGACGCTTGGGCGGATTCGAGTTGACCTGCCACCAGGAGGAGCTGCCCGCTCTGGCCGAGCTGTCAGTGCGCCTGGCTGTCGGTCTACCTTGGCAGGGTTGCCCTGGCCTGGAGCTGTTTCAGCGACCGACAGAGCGCCGTTCAGACTTAAATTACCGCTGGACTTCCCGCGCCTGGTCTATAGAAGAAGCAAGAAGGGGGTCCGCGTAATCGTGGCAAGAGCAAGCACTGTCAGCGAGATCATGCAGTGGGCCCGCCTCCTGCGTTGTGCGCAAGACCCTGCCGTTTGTGTGGTTCGCAGCGCGTTCCCCGGGTTGCTCAGGGTCTGCCTGCGCCCGAAGGTAGGCGAACACAAGGAAATCGAGATCGTCTTCAACCCGGCGGAAGACTGCCCAGCGCGGCTGTCCGAGAACGTTCGGGTGTTGCGAGCCCAAGGCCATTCTTCAACCCGAGTCTTCACCACGTCCGCCATCGAGACTCTGAAGGGAGTGCCAACATGACGCAGGCCGACAAGGCGGTGGCGGCCCATCGGGCGATCAGGGCCCAGATGATTCGCTGCGAAGCCATCCTCGAAGACTACACCAAGGCCATGGGTGACGTGGCCGAGCTGGCAGACCGTTGCCCATCCCTGCTTCGGCAGGCCCTCGACCTGGTTCGAGCCTGTCGGGCTCAAGCCGACGTTCTTCAGCCGATCCCGCCCTCACAGCGTGGCGAAGAGGCTCAAAGGCTGATGGCTATCATGCGCCGGAGAATTCGGGTGCTCGGGTTCTGTCTTCGGGCAACCGAGCAAAGGATTATCGAGGAACTGCAAGTCTGGGGAGGTTCCGATGGATAGGCAAGACGCTCTGTGGCTGATACGACACGCTCTTTCCCAGCAGCGCAAGGACGGACAGACCAAGAGGCTCTGTTGGCAACAGATAGGAGAGCTGATTGCCCGTTTGGACCAGCTGCAGTTCCCGGGGCACGACCTGGAGGGTATCCTTCTCGAGGTGCGAGAGCGTCACCCCGAGCTTTTTTTTCCGGGCAGTGACAGAACTTGACACCTAAACTTATAATGAAACACAAATGATCCAGGAATTGACCTCCGCCAGCAGCCCCCTCCGCGACCTCCGCGAAAGCCTCTGTGCTTCGCGGGCGGACTTCTGCCGTAGGCACGGCCTGGGCTATCAATCGGTCACCCTTGCCGAGGTGGGCCTGGTGCCCAACCCCGCCAGGCTGATCGAGGTGCTGGCCCGACTGACGGGCCGCAAGCGCGACGAGCTGCTGCAGGCTCACAAGACCTGGCTGGAGGGCCGCACGGCTTCGTAGTCAGCCCACCACCGCCTCTAAGCTGAACCGGGAAATTCAAGCCAGCGAGGACAGAATGCAAGCCATACTCGAGGGAATTCCCGGTCCCATCCCCGACCAATCCCGCCAGACAGCCGATCGCCTCACGCGACCTGTCCAGATGCTGGCCCCCGGCCGGCTTGTTGATGCGACCGGCAGACCGTTCGAGTTCACCGCCGACGACATCCAGCTTTACGCCGAGAACTTCGACCCTGACGACCCCCCGCCGATCGTTCTCGACAACGAACTGAGCGCCAGGAGCACCGTGGGCCGAATCCGGGCCCTGTGGGTCGATCACGAACGTCCCCGCCTAGCCGGCGTGCCCGTGCTCATGGGCTCCTGGGAGTTTCTGGGGCAGGAGAACGTCGAGAAGGTTCTCGATGGGCGATTCAGCCGCGTAAACGGCCGCTTTGGCTACGGGCCCGAGCCCTTCTCGAAGGTGGTGGTGGCGGGCTCTGTCGTTTGGCGGGGAGGCTATGACCGGGGGCCCGGTGACCGAGCCCAAATCCTAGCCAGCGCCGCCAGCCTCAGCGCACCCTCCGGGGCCACCTGTGCCAGCACCCTCGATGAAGCCGCACAGGCCGCGCAGGCCCTGCTGGCCGAGTGTGACCTCGGGCTGGAGGAGTTGGGCCTGGCCCTGGGCCGGGCAACCCTGAGCGGGGCGGATACGGGCCCGCTGCTAACCAGGATCGAGAGACTTAAGACTGTCAGGGCCAAGGCACTGAGCATCCTGGGGGATGCCTCAGCCGCTTTCGTCCGCGAAAAAGCGACCTCCGAGGAAGCCCAACTGCTGGCCAACGCCAGAAGCCTGGGCCTGCTGTAGGGGCCGCTAAAGAAGAGCCGGGGGAACCAGAAAAGAGGAGCAAATCATGGAAGAGACCTATAAGCAGATGCTGGAGCAATTGGCCGAGATCGAGCGCAAGGCCGCGCAAGCGCGGGTTAGCGACGACGAGAAAGCCATCGAGGCCCTGAGAGCGATTCGCAACCAGGCCAGCAAGATCGCCATGGCCGCCGAAAAGGCGATCGACGAAATCACGGCCCGCGAGGTGGCCGGAATCATCGGCATGACCTATCCCAAGTCCGGGGCCGGAACGGTGGCCCAGCAATGAGCATTCTCGAGCAGGTTCAGGCCCGGCTTGCCAAACTCCGGGCACCAGAGGACGCCGAGGCCAAGCGCAGGGCCGAGATCGCACAACTGGAACAGCAGCGAGAGAAGCTGCTGAAACAGGAAGCCGCAGCCCGCAAGGCTGAGGAACTGGCCGCTCTTGTGGCCGAGTTCGAAGCCGTCGCCCCGGCGTGGACCAAGGCCCGGCAGGAGCTCATCGAGGGCCTGCGGGCCCTGTTCGAGCGATACCACAAAGCACTGCCGCTGTCCCAGAAGGCCGAGCGACTGCAGGGCCGACTGCGCGAACTGGGGCACGGCAGCCCGTGTCTGCACCCAGGCCCGCCCAGGGGGCGTCAGTTTTTTAAGCGGGTGCTTTCGGACCGTGGGCTCGAGTTCGACGCGCCGTTCTTCAAGCAGTAGCGCCCGTTCTCAGCGACCAGGGCCCGTCGGGTTTGTTCGACGGGCCCTTTCTATTTGCCGAGCATGGTCAGTTCAGGCTCACGGCTACCGCGAAGGGATCATCGTGCCGTTCAGGCGTTTCAATGGAGCGAAGCACAAGGATGATGTTCATGCCCTGACCTTAGCGGGGAGCTCTCTCCCGATTCACTTCCGGCCGCCGATGAAGTTGCCAATATTTTGCCGGAATTGCATACCTCGTTTCATGCTACAATCAGAGAATGAAAAACCTAATTCTTCAAGACCAAACTCATCCAGACACTTGGAGCCTTCACCTGCCCAGTGGTGAAGAGGTCAGAGTCAGTGGCTCGGCCGTAGTTACACTTTGCGACCTTTGCAAGTGCGATACGGAACGCCTTGAGCAGGTGCTCATCGAAGCGGTTGACCGCGGAAAAATCAAGAAGATGCCCGCGACATCCGACAAGGCCCCTGTCCGATACTATCTGACGCCGCCGACGCATGGCGGTGGAATCGAAACTTGCTGGCTTCAGCCTGAAGAGTAGTGAGGCCGAGGCCTGTAAACCATGAATGAAGCCCAAGGCCCCAGACGAGTCACGAGAGAAGTCGCGAGCAGTCAGCGGGCAGACCTACATCCAGTTTGGTTCATAGCCGTGCTGGTCGTAATTGTCTCCGGTTGGCTAGCCTTGAGTTACGCCAAACTTGCCGAGCAGGTGGCCCTCGTCAAAAGCCTTCGTAATGAACTCAATGCAACCAAGGCCCAGTGTCAGACACTTCAGCAGCGACTGGAGGAAAACGATGTTCAACTCGAGCGCCTAACCAGACTTCCCAGACTTGAGGCCGAGGTAACAAGACTACACGCGCGGTTACAAGCGGAAAAGAAGGCGCGCGCTAACTGGCAGATGCGCTATGTCGGCCTTCAGGCTTCAGCGAAGAAGAATACGCTGTATCGCAAGAACATTGAACTGGAGAGTGAAATCGCTCTTCTGAAGGCCTTGGTTGTGCACTTGGCTTCGCCCGAAAATGACTCTTGGCAGAGCGAGGATTCATTCGACCCGCCAGTGGCCGAAAACGGCGATATAGCCGGTGCAGACAATGATGGCGACGGGAGAAGTGAACCCGTATACGTGCGAGGATATTACCGGAGCGATGGCACCCATGTTCGAGGTCACTACCGAGCCCGTCCCCGCCAGTAGCCCTCAAGCCCGTTTCGACAGAACGCTAGTCTTCCGTCCTCTCCAACCTGTCCGCCGCCTCCCGGAGCACCCTGGCGACCTCGAGGGCCCGCGCCTCCGCCGCCGAGCTGGGGCCTGTGCCGGTGTGCCAGTCCGGGGCTGGGCGCGGGTCCTCGGTCTCTCCAAAGAGGTGACTGATCGAGGTATCCAGGGCCCTGGCTAATCCTTTGAGTTGGTCTGGCCGGGGGAAAGTTCGCCCTGAATACCAGTTATGAACCATCTGTCGGGTGACCCCAACGGCTTGAGCCAGGGCGCTTTTCGATAGTCCTTTGCGAAGCCTACAGGCTTCAAGCCTTTGGATGAAGTCGGTTTCCACGAAGCCTTGTAGGGCCGTGGCTCTTCGCGTCCACTGCGCCCACGCCATGAGACACCGTAGACGTTACCGTGACAAGTGGGCCGATTTGAATACTTTGTATTCATAGTGTTGACACACGGTGTCTTCTAGGCTTATACTCGCGTCTACAATATGAATACACTTTCAATCCGATTAGCCGAACTTCGCACCGCCCAGGGCCTGTCTCAGGCCGCTCTCGCCCGCATCCTCGGGGTGAGTAGAGGGGCCGTCCATAATTGGGAGGCTGGCCACCGCACCCCGACCCTGGAGCAGGCTTCGGCCCTGGCCACCGCCCTGGGTTGCACCGTGGACGAGCTGATTCGTCCGACCGAGGGGCCCTCGACCTGGCCGACCGCCGATGATCTGCTGGCCCGCGCCTTTGGGCCTAGCCGCCCGCCCGCTTCTGACGCCTACCGCCTCGGGGTGCTGGCCGAGCTGAGGTGCCAGACCGGAGAGGCTGACCGGGTGATGTGCCCTTATGACGAGGGCACCGCAGAGGCCACCGAGTTCGCTGCCGGCCGCCAGGAAGCCCAACAGCAGGGCCCAGGGCCCGGAGTGCCCGAGCAACCGCGCCAGGGGCCGCGCCTACGCCAGGATCCGGCCGACTGGGCCCGGGGCTATCAAGACGGTTTTCGAGACCGGCAACCCACCGCCGAGCCCGCCGACGGCCTGGCATACGCCTCCGGGCGACTGGAAGGCGAAGCCGATCGCCTGGCCGGGGCACCGAGAGCCCGTCTGGCTCACCTGCTGACCGAGTAACCCCCTGTAACCCCTTTCCGTCTGTCTGGCTCCTTCGGGGGCCGGCTTTGCCATGCCAAAAACCAAGGAGGAAAACGACGATGACCCCTGTCCCAACAAGTGAAACGCCACCGCTGGGAACCCTCGCAGAAGTCTGCGAGCTGGCCCTGCAGCGCCACAGAGTCGAGAAGGCCGCCACGAGCCTGGATACCTGCAAGTGGGCTACGAAGGCCATCGTTGCCAGGTTCGGGCCTGAGCGCGAGCTTAGCACTGTCGGCCGCCGCGAGGCTCAAGACTGGATCAACGATATGCGGGGGGCCAAAAAGTCAGCAACTATCAGGGCCCTGCTGTCGTTTCTCTGCAAGCTGCATTCCCTGGCCTGCGAGGAGCGCGGGATATGGGCGGAAGCACCGTTCAAAGGGTTGAGGTTTCCCCGTCTGAACAATGCCCGGAGCCGCGTCTTGAGCGAGGAAGAAGAGGCCCGACTCCGATCGGTGATGGAGCGCCAAGACTTCGCGATTCTGCAACTGGCTATCAACACGGGCCTGAGAAGGCTTGAGCTGTTCTGTCTCAGGCCCGAGGACATCCAGTTCTTCCAGCGCCCGGTGAGCGAGACGCCGCTGGGTCGGCCCGCGTTCGAGCTGGTGGGGACCGCCCGGGTCGTGACCAGCAAGACCGGCAAGGGGCGGGTCACGCCGCTCAACAGGGTGGCCGCCGCCATCTGTCGCTGGTTTGTGGAGCAGGGCACCCCTTACCTGCTGGGTGGCCTTGAGCACCAGGACCGCCGCCTGCGCCTGACTGCTGCTCAGACCTTCATCGTGCGCCGCTTCACCCCGGCCTGCAAGGAGGCGGGAATCAAGGGCCTACGATGGCACGACCTCCGCCACACCTGCGCCTCCAGGGCCCTTCGAAACGGGGCCCGCCTCGAGGAGGTTCAGCAACTCCTGGGGCACACGTCGATCGTAATGACCGAACGCTACTCCCATTGGGGCGACAGCGCCATATGGTCCGCCGCCAACGCCCTGGTGGGGAGGCCCGGCCGATGAGCGAGCACGAGCAACCGATCACGGTCCTGGACCGCTACGAAGCCCGATTGGGGCGGGAATATGACACCGTGGTGGTGTTCGACCCCCCGGAGCGCACCGTCCGGGTCGAAGAGTTACCCCGTTCCATCCGCACCTTTCGGCAACACCACCGCCTTGCCTACGAGCTGGCCCGAGCCCAGGGGGCCAATTGGGCCAATGTGGCCGACCTGGTGGCCTTGCTGCAGTCTGCGGAGGTTCAGGAGCTGCTGCTGGCCGTGGCCGCTGGCCATTCGGTCGAGTGGAACGGGTCAGACCACGTGGGGAGACTCACAGAGGATGCAAGCTGCTGTCTCGAGCGCCTCGAGCGCCTGCTGGAGCCCATCTGGGACCGCCTGCCGGGCCTGCTGACCGCCGAGGAATGGTTCTGCTACAGCAAGCCCGAGCTGACCGGCAACGAAAGCGACCAGGAGTTACTCGAGTTGGCCCGCGCCGAGGTGAGCATGGCCGAGCCGGAACAACACCTTGACCAAGACGACCTGGTGGCCTACTTCACCCAGCGCCGCCAGGAAGCCCGTGAGAGGGCGGAGAGTGAGGTTTTTGAATGAAGGACTTGTCCGAGCTTATAGAGAGAATCGAAGAAGTCGCAGACTTGCCCCCAGGGGTCAAGAGCTTGCCCGCCGATGAGTTGCTGCGGTTGCATGACAACCTGGGAGCCGCTGAGTTCGCGGCAAAAACGGCTGCAGCTGCATTGAAGAAGCACATTCGAGAACTCAAGGTTCCGATTTCTCGGGCCGAATTGCTGCGTACCGCATATCACGAGGCCGGTCATGTTGTTGGTCAACTCGTTTATCAACATCGCTTTCGAGCAGTGAGCCTGTCGGCCTATCACTTCGAATCCCACGCATTGGGCACGGTTTCCTCGGGCCCGATTAGAGGAGCCCTCGAGAGGCGATTGTTCGACTGGCAGATGGAATATACCGAAGAGGTGCCTTCGCCTTCAGAGAAAGTTCGCCTGAGACAGGAAGCGATCTCTTTGCTCGCCGGTCCAGAAGCCGAGCGTCGATTTTGCGGCGAGCATACCTCGGACTTGGAGCTTGAAACCAATCTTAGTCTTGACCGACTCTGGGATATGCTCAGTTACCAACCTGGCTCTTCCGATGTAACCAAGGCTCTGAAGTTAAGTTGGGCAATGAACCTGGTCTCGACCCCAACAGGCGGTCTGCGCAAAGATTTTCCGCGGTATTGCCCCGAGGAATTGGAAGACGAGCACTACAATGACGGAACACCAATTGTCTCAGTATGCGCATTCTTGCTTCGTCTTTCAGCCCGTCAAATCAGGTTCCTCAACAGTCTCGCCGTTGAAACCCGTCAATTGGTGGATACGCACTGGGACCAGATCGAACGAATCGTGCAAGCCCTGGTTGAAACCAAGCGACTGACTTACGGCCAATGCCTGAGACTGTTCAACCATCGGCCTGCCAGGGGCCCAGGGGCCGCCTCAAAGCCCACCGCGACCGCTGGCCCGTTCCAGGGCCCTACCGAATCAAAACCGAGGAGTAAACCGTGAAACTTGCTATCCGAACCCTAGACCTGAGCTACTGCGTAGACGTGGCGATCTATATGGAACGCGCCGAGCGCCTGCTGCAGCGCACCGCGAACCAGGTTGCACGCGCATCGTTCTTCCTGAACCACCTGAACGGGGGCCGGGTCCCGCCGGTAACCGAAGCCGACTGCCTGAACTTCCTGGCCCTGCTAGCCGAACGTCACGCCGCTCAACCTGCCAAAAGGCCTGGGGGCCGCCGCCGTCGTCGGCAGGAGCCAGAAGAGCGCCAGCTGAGGCCCTTTGACGTTCGAGAGGCCATCGAGTCTGCCGCTTATGGCACCATCCTCAAGCAATTGTCCCTCTGTGACGACCCGGAAACGCGCCTGGCTTGGACGTGGCAGTTTCTGTGCATTTGGGCGGAGTATGGAGGCTATGAAGAGCCGACCAGGAGACACGCGGAACAGTTCATCCTCGAGCTCATGTATTGCGTCCGCATAGCGACCGCGGCATGGCCCTTCGAGGTGCCACCGCCCCCGAGCCCATCGAGCAACTGACCCCCGGCATCCAGTCTGCGCCTGTCCGACGGAAGGGCCCTGGGGCATCCATCGGGGCCGACCCGGGCCGGGACGGAGTTGACCAGGACCAGGGCACCAAGCCCACCACCGCCGGCCTGAGCGGGGCGACGGGCCCGCCAGACGGGCTCCTGTGTCAGCTGACGGCCGCCGGGGCCCGGGGCGGGCCAACAACTTAGGAAATCCTGACCGATCATTGGTCGGGCCGCTCTGGCGCCCGGGACGTAGCGGGACCCACCGTGAGTTAACCCCGTGGCCGGTGGGTCCCCCGCGCACGGGGCTCAGCCTGCGGGATGGCTTGGCGTAAGGCAAAACCTGTATACTTTTTCGAGAAACCGGGCCAATTCGGGAGTTATTCCCTCCAGGAGGCCAAAAATGCCCTACAAAGACCCAAACAAGAAGCGAGCCAGCGCCCGCGAGGGCATGCGCCGGGTTCGCGAGCGACGCAGGCTGGAGAAGCTGGGGTGCGACTCAAATCCTGGGCCAAAGGTGGCCCCGGGCCCGACTATGACCGTTCCAAGCCTCACCCGGGAGACCCTGACGCGAGAGCGCCTGTCCGAGGTGCTGCTCGAGCTGGGGTTGCTCTTTCTCGAGAAGGCTCGAACCCAAGTCGAGGTGTGCCCCCGGGATGCGATCAGCCTGACGACCTTCGGGGCCGACCTGGTGAAGGCCAACATGCCGCTCAGCGACACAAACCAGATCCAGCGAGGCTCTGTCCTCGACGACCACCCCTTCTTTTTGAGGGATGACCTCTATATGGACCTCGCAGAGCGAATGCTGGAGCGCAGGAGCCAGCTGCAGGCCAAGCTGGAGGAAGAGCAGGCGGTGGGGTGCTCGTCCGAACCCTGGCCATAGTGCTTGACCCCAGGGGTTACAGGCCGCCTCTCGGGGTTGGCCTGGGGCCGCCGCCAGCGCGTGACAGCTGAGGGGTGACCCGTGACAACCACACCGCCCCGGCTGACACCCAAAAAACGGCTTGAAATCGTGCTTTGTGACGACGTGACAGCCGTGACAGACTTTTCAGCCCTTTCTCTGGGTGTGCGGTTTCGCGTTTTTGCTCAACCTGGTGCAACAGGGGCCGCTTTTGGGCTCCCAGGCCGCCTCTTTCCTTTGAGGGTGGCGAGTGGGGATTTTTGAGGGTCAAGTAATTCTTTCTGAGGGCTAATTGAGGGCGGGACTTTAGCCATATGGCATAAGGCTCAAGTGGTTTTTGAGGGTATTGAGGGTCACTTAGAGAGTGAGGGCCTATAAGGTGTGATCGGAGGTAAGGGGACCCTCAGAAAGAACCTCCGACCTCCGGAAAAGAAAACAGCCCCCGCTGATGTTTTGCCGACACACGGGAGCTGCTGCTGTTCCAGTCTTTGACAACTGAATGCCCTGGGCCGGCTTTGGGAACCGTGCCCTGGGACCAGACTTCCCCGGCTTGGAGTTCGGACCTCCTGGCCGGGGAGTTCTGTTGTGTTTGGTCCTGTCGGTGATCACCAGGTGATCAAGAATGCTCTCTCGAGTGCCGCCGAAGAACCGTCTGTCGCTTTCAAACGGCTTAAAGTCGTTGATTGCGACTGGCAGGAGTGACAGGATTCGAACCCGCGACCTACGGTTTTGGAGACCGCCGCTCTGACCAGCTGAGCTACACTCCTAAGTGCTCGCGTATCATAAGCAAAACCGGCTCGGGCGTCAATCGTCTTCCAGCACCGGGGTGACCCGCAGCGATTGTTCTCGCGGCCAGGCCACTTCGATGCGCACTTTGATCCGGGTTCCGGGCGGCAGGGGGCGGCGCGGCACCAGGGGGCAGTCGGTTTCGTAGCAGACCGGAATGATCTGCACCAGGTGCTTGTCGGGCAGGTTCTGCAGCACGACCGCGTCCAGCTCGGCCCAGCGACGCTGTTCCAGGTAGCGCAGGGTCCAGTAGAGCTTGCGCTCGCGCTCCAATTGCTCAGCCTGCTGACTGGTCCGCTCCAGGCGCTGATGCAGCGGTTCCATCTGCTCCAGGGTGTAGGCGGGCTGACCGCTGGCCAGATGGCTCTTGAGCTGGCGCTGGCTGAGCAAATCGGCGTAGCGGCGAATGGGCGAGGTCGACTGGCTGTAGGCATCGAGGCCCAGGCCGGCGTGGCGCGCCGGGGTCAGTCCCAGTTCGCCGCGCTTCATCCAGCGGCGCCACTTATGCAGGTTCTCGGGCGTGGGCGGCTCGTCCGAAGGAATGGCCTTCTCGGGGTTGGGCTGGCTACGAAAGACGGCCGCCAATCCATGTTCGGCCAGATACTCGCCGCTGAGGCGGTTGGCCAGGATCATCATCTCGCTGACGGTCACCTGTCCGGGTGCCTCGGCCTCGTCGCGGGTGATGACAATGGTTGGCTCTCCCCCTGCAACTTCTTCCACCCTCAGGTTGGCCCGTGGAAAGGGCAGCATAATGGCACCGGCCGCCTGTCGCTCCTGGCGCAGGCTCAGGGCGATGTCGTGCAGTTTGCACCAGGCCTCCCGCTGGCCTGCTTCGGCCTGCAGAGCCTGGTCGGCCTGTTGATAGGTCATGCGCCGGGTCACGCTGATGATGGTCGGGGCCATGCGGCTGGCCCCGCGCTGCAGGCTGGCGTCGAAGTCTACCAGGTAGGAAAAGGCCAGTCGGGGCTCGCCTACGTTGAGGCTGCACAGCTCATCGCCAAGCACGTCGGGCAGCATGCGAATCTTGCGCTCGGGCAGGTAAATGGTGGTGCCACGCTCCAGCGCCTCTTCGTCCAAAGGCGTCTCGGGCAGCACGTAGGCCGAGGCATCGGCGATGTGGATGCCCACGCGATAACCACCCTCGGGCAGCTCTTCCAGGGTTAGCGCGTCGTCGACCTCGGTGGTCCACTCGTCGTCGATGGTGAGGGCTTCCAGATGACGCAGATCCAGCCGGTTGGGGTCCTGCAGTCCCTGGCTCAGAAGCTCGCGGGCTTGCTCGGCCAGCCCCACCAGTTCGGGGGTGAACTCGATGGGCGGGTGGCAACGGTGTAGCTCCAGGAACTCATCGGGACCCCAGATGCCGGCTTTGAGCATCACCTTGAAGGCGGCATCCTTGCCGCCGATTTCCAAATCCTTGAAGAGTTGCTGGATGTCCTTGAAGCGCGGGGCTTCCTGGCCGCTCAGAGCCACCTCGCGAATCCAGGTAAGATACTTGGACGGGGCGGCCTGCTCGCAGGGCTGTCCGTTCCAGAGGGCACGCAACCAGGTCATCACCTGCTCGCGCTCGCGGGCGCGCTCTTCTTCGGCCTGCAGACGCAAACGAGTCTCCTGTACCTGTTCGGCAGGGCGGGCCTGGTACAGGTCGCCTTTGCGCACAAACCACAGGCGGTCGTGGTGCAGGGCTCGATACAGCCCCGAGAGATGCTCGCACACGGGGGAACTGAATTGTAGAGAAGCCAGGTCGACCAACGACAACCCCTGGGGCTCTTCGCTGGCCAGTTCCCACAACTCCTCAAGCTGGACCTCGCGGGCGCGCTGTTCGCGCCGCTGGGCCGCCGAGCGCAGCCACTCGACAATGCGCTGGTGGTCGCTGTCGGGCGGCAGCGTCTCTTTCGATTGCAAGACCACCTTGGCTCGCGGAACCTTGTCCTCGCGATTCTCTTCGGTGCGCACCTGCAGCTGATCTTTGCGG
Source organism: uncultured Burkholderiales bacterium (assembly GCA_964649085.1). Lineage (GTDB taxonomy): Bacteria > Vulcanimicrobiota > Xenobia > Xenobiales > JADMJV01 > JADMJV01. The sequence goes on from CAZYPN010000004.1 coordinate 28,427, forward strand.
TCTACCGAGAGGCAGAGTGCGCACAGGAGCTTTTTGTTGTGGAAATACTCCACCAGGGTTCCGCTGGCCATGCTCGGGCCTTTCGCCCCGAGGGATGACGTGCCTGCCCCGGGAATTCCCTCTCTCGTGGGCATTCTTTCCGAAGACACCAGCGACGAAGCCGAAGCGGTGCAGCTCTCTATATTGCGCACGATGCCCCAGAGTCGTAAGGCCGCAGTGCTTCAGTCTGCGCTGCGAGCCGGTTTGGGCCTTCGTCAGTCGGGAGGAGCGGAGATGGACCCCTTTGATGGTCTCGCGCCAGAGGCCATTCGATCGCGCGCGTTTTCGGCGCTCTCAGCTTATGAGTGCGGGGGGCTAAGAGTTTCGCGTAGCAACCCCCGAGGATATGGTGGTTGTGAAGTTGGAAGGGTATCGACTGGGAGGGGAGGTCGCCGACCGCCAGTGGCGCGATGTGCTGTCTCTGCTTCTGCTCTCGGCCTCGGATGTGAGCTACATGCGAACCTGGTCGGCCGAGTTGGGGGTGGCTGACCTGTTGGAGCGGGCCCTGCAGGAAGCCGGCCGGTCCGGTTGAGAACAACTGGCGCATGGAAGCCTATCTGCAACTGGCCCGCGAGGCCGCCCGGCTGGCCGGAGACCGTATTTTAGAAGCGCTGGAGGGCGGACGCACCGAAGTGCGCTACAAGGGCCCGCGCGACCCGGTGACGGTGGTCGACGAGGCCTGTCAGGAAATCATCCGCCAGCATCTTGTGGGGGCCTGTCCCGGGTTCGGCTTTTGGGGCGAAGAGGGGGGAGCCCGCTCGCGCGGCGAGGAGTGGTGCTGGATTGTCGATCCCATCGACGGCACGCGCAACTTTTGCCGGGGCTACCCCATGGTCGCCGTGAGCATCGCCCTGCAGCGGGCCGGTCAGGTGGTGCTGGGAGTGGTGCACGACCCGATCCGCCGCGAGGTGTTTTCGGCCGTGCGCGGGCAGGGGGCCTTTCGCAACCACCAGCGCCTGGAGGTCAGCACCACCTCGCAACTGGGCGAAGCCCTGCTGGTAACGGGTTTCGCCGCCGGACTGGAGGTTGAACACACCCTGTTTTCGCGCTTTGAGCGGGCCAGCCAGGGGGTGCGCCGCGACGGTTGCGCCTCGCTCAACCTGTGCTATGTGGCCAGCGGTCGGCTCGATGCTTGCTGGCACCTGGGGCTCTCTCCCTGGGACGTGGCGGCGGGAGCGCTGCTGGTGGAAGAGGCCGGGGGCATGGTTACCGACTGCGCGGGGCGCCCCTTCACTCTGGAAGGTCGTCAGCTGGTGGCCAGCAACGTACGGCTGCATCGGCAGCTGGTCGAGGTTACTCGGGGCAGTACTTCCGCTGAATCTTATTGAGCTCGATCTGAACCTCCACCAGGTTCTTGAAGCGCTTGGCCGGATCTTTGAGCAGCATGCGGTCGATGACGGCGTCGAGCTCTTCCGGGAGCTGAGACTTATATTCCCGCACCCGCGGCGGCGGCTCTTGCAGATGCTTCATCACCAGCGTCAGTGAGTCGGCCACCTCGAAGGGGCGGCGCCCGCTGACCATTTCAAACAGCATGACGCCAAAGGCATACTGGTCGGTGGCCGGCATCAGCGTGCCACCGGTGATTTGCTCGGGGGCCATGTAGGCCGGGGTGCCAAAGGTGTCGCCGGTGCGGGTTACGTTCTCCGATTCGTCGCGCTTGGCCAGCCCCAGGTCCATGACTTTCACCAGCCCCTTGTTGGATACCATGATGTTGTCGGGCTTGAGATCGCGGTGCACAATGCCCTTCTGGTGGGCGTGGATCAGTCCCTGAACAATGCCCAGGGCCAGCTTCAGCGCCTGGGGCAGGGGAAAGCCCTTCTCTGGCAGGCTATCACGCAGCGTTTCCCCTTCCACATACTCCATAATGAGGTAGAGAATCTTGTTGTGTTCGCCATGATCGATCATGCGCACCACATTGGGATGGTCGAGCGTTCGCGAGATTTGAATCTCGCGGTTGAAGCGGCGGCGATACTCGATATCCTCGGCCAGGTCGGGGTTCATCACCTTGATGGCCACGGCCTCGTCCTCGCGCTTGGTCAGGGTGGAGACGCCTTTGTAGACCACGGCCATGCCGCCGGCTCCCAGGCGCTTCATGGTAACCCATTCGCCGAACTGTCGGCCCAAGAACAGATCGTCATCGGTGCGCAGGCTGTGCAGACGCTGGTTGAAGCGCCGGTCGCGCTCGCGCTCTTCCAAGAACGATTTGTAGCGGGGCAGCACCACGGTAAGGCCCACGGCCGCCGCAATGCCGAGCAGGCCCAGGATGCCGCCGCTTACCAGGTAGTGCAGCTTGAACCACAGGACCACCCGCAGGGCAGCGGCTTGGGCTCCGGGGGCCGGCCGCAACTTGATGGGGTGGTCCAGGGGCCAGGTGGCCTCGCTGCCCAGCTTTCCCCAGTCGTCCCAGTCGACGATGGTGGTGGTGGGCAAATAACCCCAGATCGGGGCCAGATGGTTGCCGGGCTCACCCGAAATGTAGAACGTGCTGTCGGTGCCCTGGCGATTGGGTCGAAACACGGAAATGGGTTCACCCACACGACCGTGCTCACTCAGGCTTTCGGCGGCCCAACTCACGTAGCCCACGGGAGGCTCGACCCAGAACGTCAACCGGCACAGTCGGTGGGCTTCCTTGGTGGGGTCGGCCCCGGCCAGCGCGACCATGGCCAGGGCCAACAGCCATTTGCGCACCTCTAGATGTGATTCCTCAGCATAACCTTCCGGAACAGTTCCACCGTCGCCTTACGATTCTTCTTGCCAGGAATGGATTTTTCCAGCCCCATGCGGATGGCATAGACCTCGCCACCCGTGGTGGGCTCTTTTTCGACCATGAACGACTTGACCGAAAGTGCGTAGCTCTTCTCGCTGCCGTTGGTGGCGATGCAAATCTGCTGCAGGTTCCCTTTGGTGGTCTGCAGGGCCACGAAGGGAGTAAAAGGCAAGGTCAGGCCGGTGGGCTGCATGCCGTTGCGAAAGCGCTTACGCCAGACGCGCTGGTTGGGCTCGTCGTGGTAGACCACAATCAGTTCCTGAGTAAACTCGAGTATCCCCGCCCCCAGCACCGGGCTGATCGGGTGAGTGGCCACGATCATGCCCTCACCGGCAGCCGCCGGGAAGGCCAGGGATATGCCCGTAGGCACCGTGTTTTGCAGGTCCTGGGACACGCGGTCGATGGTGAACTGGCCCTGCTGCTGCAGTTCGGTCTTGATCTGCCCCTCTTGCACCAGCCCGAAGGAAGGCACCACCACCTGGAAGACGATCATCGAAAGGGTGAAGGCGATGCCCAGGGCGATGATCACCTCGAGCAAAGTCATGGCGCGGCGCTGGCGAGTCATCGGGTGATATTGTGCAGATACATCGTGTGCTCCACCTGCTGGTTCCGATTGTGAAAGCGCCAGCGCACCGTTACCGTGGCCACCTTCAGGTGCTTTTCGTCGACCGCTGCGCTGTCGGGGTGATAAAACACGTCCAGCGCGGGCGTGTAGGTAACGTCGTTATAGATCAGGGGCAAATAGCTGGGCTCGGCATCCACCCTGACGTTGGCAAACTGGCGCGAGCGCAGATCTTCCAGGATAGTCTGGGCGAACGAGTCGGCCACGAGCTGGCACTCGCCGCGCCGGATCATCACCATGGAGCTGGGGTAAATGTTGACGACAAAGAGCACCACCATGCCGAAGATGAACGAGGCAAAGATGACTTCGGCCAGGCTGAACCCTCGTTTCACGGCTGCTGCACTTCTCTCCAAAAGAGCACGCGGATCTTGTCGGCCAGAGAGTAACGGTCGCCGGTGGTGGTGTACTGGTTGAACAGGTCGATCTTCAGGGTTTCGCCGGTGCCGCCACCCCCGGGGGTAGCGGATGCGTTCTCGAGCGAAGCGCCGGCGATGCCCGACAGGGCTCCGAAAGTTTCGATGTTGGTGGGTGACCCGAACATAGCGGTGGCGATTCCATCAATGGCCGCAATGCCGTTAGCGTCGAGAGGCGGTAGGCCTGCACCACTGAGGTCCGAGGCTACTGTGGCCAACATGAAGTTCTTCACCTGCTCTTTGAGGTCGCCTGCATCTCCGGGAACAGCGGAGGTGCCACCAAGCCACACCGTAAGGTCGGCAGGACCGAGTTGGTGGGCTCCTGAGGTTGGGCTTTCGTAGTGATAGGTAACGCCTGGACTGGTTCCGGTGTAGCCGGGTTTGATGACATACTCACCTGGGGGCAATGGATTGCCGTTTACGTCAAATGGTCCTGGAGCGTGGACGCTGAACTCATACCCGCCACCGATCACAAAGTCTGCCGGATTTCGGGTGACCTGAGTGCTGATGTCGAAAGTGAAATTGATCACTTGGTGACCTCCGGCTCCATCGGGTACCGGCACAGGAAAGGCCATCGTCTGAGTGGCACCAGGATTGGTAGTCATGTCGACTCCAGTGTAGCCTCTTGGATAGACCGGCGTAGTGCCCGCTCCACCTCCGCCCACGGTCATTTCAAAAAGCCCGCTCGAGCTCGAAGTCATCACCTTCGAATCGTGCAGAATCAGTTCCGAATCGCCCGGATTGCGCTCGGTGCTGACGGCGTTGCCAAACAGGTCGACCTTGTCGGCGGTTAGCTTCTTCTCGCTGTAAATCACGCCGCTCAACTTGGTGCGGTCGCTGGGGTTGCCCACCTTCAGTTCACCGCCGGCCAGCAGGGCCATCTTGTTGCCGGCCGACAGGTCGCCGCCGGCGACCTCAAGTTTACCGGTGGTGATGATGGCTCCCTCGCCGGTCACCTTGTTCAGTTGGACGTCACCATCCACATAGACCACGCCTCCGTTGAGGTGCAGGTCGCCACCCACGATGTTGCCGGTGCCTCGAGAATAGCCCGAGACACTGGTCACCGATCCGTTAAAGGCAGTCAGGCCGGGCTTGCCGGCCGTATCGTAGTCGGACAACGTGATACGCGGTATGGGCACGGGCGGTGCGTAGAGGCGCTTTTCCCCTTTGACCAGGCTGTTGCCGAGGTTGGCTCCCGAGGCCGACTGCACATCGCCGGTGACCGTCACCTGGTCGCCCACGAATTTGACCGAATCGTCGCCCACATTCGCATTGGTGGTAATGTGGCCAGCCCGATGCTTGGTGGGGTCGCCCACATCGGCCGGGTCTTCCACCCCGGCAATGGTGGTCTCGCCGTCGGCATACACCGGTCCGGCCGCGGCCACGGCCCAGGGGAAGCGGGGCACGTAAATCATGCACTCAAAGGCCTTCTCGACTCCGTGGTCGACGCCCACGGCTCGCAAATAGGCCGACTCGGCCGGCACCGAGCGTCCGCTCAGGGGGTCGGTCTTGGCCACCGTGCCCGTCAAATTGTTGATACACACCTGCAATATCGGCCTTTTGAGCTGTCCGTTCAGGGCGGGCAGGTTGCCGGGCACGAACGTGAACAGCGCCTGAGCTCCATCGGGAATATAGGGGGCCGGGCGCCAGGCGATCAGGGGCTCTGCCAGATTGGGGTCTTTCAGCAGTTCGGCCACGGCCTGGGCCAGCGCTGCCTCGGCCAGGTTGCGAGCCCGTTGGGCATGGCCGATGCGGTTGGAGACGTTCAGATGGTGAAAGGACGTGCCGGCCACCGTGAAGGCCAGCATCATCAGCAGCGACGAGGCTGTAAGCACCGTGAGCAGGCCTGTGCCTTGGCGATGTTGGCGTTGTTTCCAGGGCAGTTTCACATTCGCCTCCTCAATGCAGGTTCTCAATCACCTGGGCCATCGGCAACATCGTGGCCAGGACCAGGGTGCCTACCATCACACCGATGAAGATCATGATGGCCGGCTCCAGCAAGGCGGTAAAGGTGTCGAGCACGTGGTCGACCTCGGCCTCATACATCTCGGCCGCCTTGTGCAGGAGTTCGCCCAGGCTGGCGCTTTCTTCTCCCGCTTGAACCATATTTAGCATGAGTTTTGGGAAAAAACCCGTCGACTCGAGGCTCGGAGCGAAGCCTTCGCCTTCTGAAAGGCGCCCCGTGGCCGAGCGGATGGCCTCGACCAGCAGCGGATTTTCGGTGACTTCGGCCGACACCGGCAAGGCGCCCAGCGGGTTCATGCCGCACTCGACCTGCACGCTCAGGGCCCGGCAGAAACGAGCCACGGCTACCGTACGGTAGACCCTACCCAGGGCCGGAACCTTCATCAGGGCCTGGGCCAGCCGCTTGCGGTTTTCCGCCCGGCGCATCCACATCGGACCCAGATAGGCGCCGCCGCCCACCACCAGGGTCAGCAAGGCGTAAAAGAGTGGAGTTCGCAGAAAGGTGGTGACCTTCATCACCACCACGGTCAGCAGCGGCGGCTCCACGCCCGAACCCTCGATCAGACCAAACATGCCCTTCATGAGGAAGGGGGGCACCAGCAGCATCATCACCATGGCGATCACGAAAATGAAGGCCGGGTAGCCCAACGAGCTTTTCACCTTCAGCACCAGCGCCCGTTCCTTCTCCTCGTAGCGGCTCAGTTCTTGAAGCACGTTATCGAGCAGGCCGGTTTTTTCTCCCATCTGCACCAGCCTCAGCTGCAGTCGCGAGAAGGCTTGAGGATAGCAGTTCATGGCCGCCGACAGCGGAAAACCGCCCTGGATACGCTGGGACATGCCTCGGCAGATCTCCGAGAGCTTGGGGTCGTCAACCTGATCGGCTAGATAGTCCAAAGAACGGTCCACGGTAACACCGGCCGTAACCATGGTGCTGAGCGAGCGCAGGAAAACGGTTTTCGATTCCGGGTTGGGGCGAATATGCTCCACCTGGTTCAGGGGGCGCTGAGCCTTGGGTTTCAGAGTCCTAGGCGACGACATAGGACCCGTTGTAAGAATGAGAGTCATCCTGAGGCTTGCCCTCCTTGATTCTCATCCCGCACTCCCGAGAGGGGCCGGCTGCTCTGGCGGCAGCAGTATCTACCCACGAATAGTAGAAGTATACCATTCTCCTCCAGCGCTCCGCAAGTTTCGCCCCCAGATCGGCTTCTGGCTTCCGGGGGTTCTTCCCCCTTTCGGGTGGTTGCAGGGGGAACCGGGGAGGGGCTGCGAAGGGCGCCGCGTGCAAGTTACCGAGAGAGTGATCGTACTCGACTATGGCTCCCAGTACAACCTGCTGATTGTGCGCCGATTGCGCGAACTGGGGGTCTACGCCGAGTTGCGCAACCCCGAGCACGGCTGGGACGAGTTGAGCCAGGGGGTTCCGGTTCGAGGGGTGGTGCTCTCGGGCGGGCCCAATAGCGTGTACGACGACGATGCTCCCGGATTGCCCTCGGGGCTGCTTCAGGCCGGGGTGCCCATTTTGGGAATTTGCTATGGCATGCAGCTGCTGGCCCGAGAATTGGGGGGTCAGGTGGTGGCCGCCCAACGGCGGGAATACGGGCCGGCCCACTTTCGGGTGCATCGGGGTTCGGCGCTGTGGCGGGGCTTGGCGCCCGAAGAGGCTTGCTGGATGAGCCACGGCGACCAGGTGCACAAGCTGCCCGCGGGTTTTGAGTCGCTGGCCTCCACCGACACGGCCCTGGCCGCTATGGGCGACGAGGCCCGGCGGATCTATGCATTGCAGTTTCATCCCGAGGTGACCCACACGCCCTGCGGCAAGCAAGTTTTGAAGAACTTCCTGGAGCTGTGCGGCTGTCATTCCGAGTGGACGGCGGGCAACTTTGTCGAAGCGGCCCTGGGCGAGATCGCCGCCCAGGTGGGCGACCATCGGGTGGTCTGCGCTTTGTCTGGCGGGGTCGATAGCACAGTGGCGGCTACGCTGGTTCACCGCGCCGTGGGCGACCGTCTGACCTGCCTGTTTGTCGATAACGGCCTGTTGCGTCAGGGCGAGGCCGAGCAGGTGATGAATGATTTGAAGTCGCTGGGGCTGCCCTTGCGCCTGGTGCGGGCCGAGGCCGACTTTCTCGAACCCCTGCGCGGCGTGACCGACCCCGAGGTCAAGCGCAAGGCCATCGGCACGGCTTTCATTCGGGTCTTCGAGCGCGAGGTTCGGGGCCTGGGCCAGGTGCCCTATCTGGTGCAGGGAACGCTCTACCCCGACGTGGTCGAAAGTGGCCATGGCGGTCACAAGAAGTCGCACAACATCAAAACTCACCACAACGTTGGGGGGCTTCCCGACGACCTCAGCTTCGAACTGGTAGAGCCTCTACGCCAGCTCTTCAAAGACGAGGTTCGCCGAGTGGGAGCCGAGTTGGGCATTGCTCAAAGCTTGTTGCAACGGCAGCCCTTTCCGGGCCCCGGCTTGGCCGTGCGCTGCCTGGGCGAAGTGGTGCCCGAGAGGTTGCGGGTTTTGCGTGGCGCCGATGCCATCGTGCGCCAGGAGCTCGACGCCCTGCCGCGCCGACCGTGGCAGTATTTCGCGGCGCTGCTGCCCGTCAAGTCGGTGGGGGTGCAGGGCGATGGAAGGGCTTATTCCGAGGTGGTGGCGGTGCGCGCGGTGGTTTCCGAAGACGCCATGACCGCTCAGGTGGCCGACCTCGACCACGCCCTGCTGACGCGCCTGGCGACGCGCATCGTCAACGAAGTTCAGGGGGTGAGCCGGGTGGTCTACGACATCACTCCAAAACCACCGGGTACGATTGAATGGGAGTAACTACCGTGAGTCCTCAAGAGCAACTGCAGCTGCTGCGGCGTGGCTGCGCCGAAATCATCAGCGAAGAAGACCTGCTGGAGCGGCTCAAGCTCCAGCGTCCGTTGCGCATCAAGCTGGGATTGGACCCCACCGCGCCCCATATCCACCTGGGTTTCGCGGTGGTGCTGCGCAAGCTGCGTCAATTTCAAGACCTGGGCCATCAGGTGGTGTTGCTCATCGGCGACTTCACGGCCCGGGTGGGCGACCCCACCGGTCGCTCCCAAACCCGCAAGGTGCTCACGCCCGAAGAAATCGAGGCCAATGCTCGCACCTACAAAGAACAGTTCGCCCTGATTCTCGACCCCGAGAAAACCGAGGTGCGCTTCAACAGCGAATGGCTGATGCCGCTCCGTTTTGCCGAGCTTATCCAGTTGACCTCGCGGTACACGGTGGCTCAGTTGCTGGAGCGAGACGATTTCGCCAAGCGCTTCAAGGGCAATGTTCCCATCGGCGTTCACGAACTGCTCTACCCGTTGATGCAGGGCTACGACTCGGTGGCTCTGCGCAGCGACGTCGAAATGGGCGGCACCGACCAGAAGTTCAACAACCTGGTGGGGCGAGTGCTGCAGCGCGACTATGGCCAACCTGCCCAGATCGTATTCCTGATGCCCATTCTGGAGGGCCTCGACGGGGTTCAAAAGATGAGCAAGAGCCTGGGCAACTATGTGGGCATTACCGAGCCGCCCCAGGAGATGCTGGGCAAGTTGATGTCGATTCCCGACGAACTGATGCGCCGCTACTTTGAGTTGTGCACCGAAGTCGATCTGGTTGAGGTTGACCGACGCCTGGCTCAGGACCACCCGCGCGACAACAAGTTGTGGTTGGCACAGGAAATCACCACCCTGTATCACGGAATTGAGGCCGCCCGGGCCGCCCGAGACGAATTCGAGCGCGTCTTCTCCCGCCGAGAGGTGCCCAGCGACATGCCCACCCATCGCCTCTCCAAAGAGGAAGCTCCCGAAGGCAAGGTCTACATCGTTCGGCTGCTGGTAGCGGCGGGCCTGGCTCCCTCGAACAAAGAAGCCCGCCGGCTGGTGGAACAGGGAGCCGTGCAATGGAACGGCGCCAAGGTGGGTTTAGATGCCATGGACCTGAGCCTGGGCGAAGGCGCCACCCTCAAGGTGGGGCGCAAATTTTTGCGCGTCGATCCTCCCCAATAGGGCGATTGCGAGGAAAAGTTTACAGCCATGGCCTTGTCGTTGGCCCGCAACGGCGGTATCCTCATGGAGGCATTGTATCTGGAGGAGGCGACGTGAAACATAATAATCTCGTAGGGGGAATCAGTCTCGTGGGGTTGGTGCTGGCCATGGCCGCCACGCCTGCGATGAGCGCCATCGGCGGTAGTGGCTCTACCAACGTTACCACCACAACCTCCACTTCTTCGTCGCAGCAGATCCACAACAACTTTATTCAGATCAATAACTACAATACCCGGGTGTTGGGGCTGGCGAGCTGGACTGGGGCCACCTGCGGCCAGGGTTTCCGCGACCGGGTGGTCTACGACCAGAGCTTCAACACCCCGCTGGGTTCCCAGGAAGTCAACAATGCCTACAATCAGGCCCACAACGAAGTGGTCGAGGTGCTCGAGAGCACGGGTGGTCGCGGCCAGATTGTCGTCAGTGAAGATGTTCAGGTGAACAGCAGCAGCTCCACGACCACCACCGAAACGGGTCGAACTTCGAATCAGACCGTGACCGTAGAGTTGACGATCGGTCCGGGCACTGTCATCATCGGCGACCGCGATGCCGGAGGCACGCAGTTCACGGTACTGGCTGGCAATCAGAATCTTAATACCAACACCCACACTCATACGGACATTTTTAACGACGTGACGACCATCACGAACACCGATACCACCTACACCGTGGCGGGTGACCTGGACTCCAGTCCGATCGTGCTGGACCTGCTGGGCAAGGGGCTTGAGGCCAGCCAGGGCAACTGGAAGCCCCACCCCAAGAAGTTCTACGCCAAACACCGAGTGCTGTTTGACTTCTTTGGCAATGGGTTCCCGGTTGCCATGGAATGGGTCGGCCCCAACGACGGCCTGCTCGTAAAGCCCAAGCGTGATGGCAGCGTCGATGGCAGCTGCCTGTTCGGCAATGCCAACGGCTACGCCCACGGCTATGAGCAACTCGCCGCCTACGACGAGAATCTCGATGGCAAGGTGAAAGGCCGCGAGCTCGAGGGGCTTTCGGTGTGGCAGGACAAGAACGGCAACGCCAAGTGCGAGGCCGGCGAACTGCGCACCGTGCAGCAGTGGGGCATCAGCGAGCTGAGCGTCAAGCACGACCAGTTCAAGAGCACCTACGTCATCGGCGGCAAAACGCGGGCGATGTACGATTGGTGGCCCACGATGTTCGAACTCAAGCGCACCAAGCAACCCATCTAACCCTTCAAGGGTCGCCAGAGCAAGAGAGAGCCGAGCTTCCGCCCGGCTCTCTCTTCATTTCCACGACTCACCCCGTCCGAGACCTTACGCGACTTTGGTGCGCGACAATAGGGGGGTTAGCGCAGCGCCGGCATCACCTCGGCGGCAAAGCGTTCCAGCGATTCCCCTCGGGCGGCGTCGGGGAAGTAGCAGATCACCGTGTCGATGCGGCCCTGGTCGCGCAGCACGGCCAGTCGATCGATCAGCGTCTGGGGCTCGCGCGGGTAGAGCATGTCTTTCAGGGCCTGGGCATCCTGGGCCGAGCGGCCGCAGTCGGCCATCAGCTGCTCCAGCTCGCGGTCGCTGCCCAGGAAGGCGTTGATGTTGAGGCTGCGCCGAATGGCGGCCGGGTCGCGACCCTCGCGTTCGCAGTGCTGGTCCAGCACGGCGTTCTTGTGCTGCACGCTCTCCAGGCTGCCCATAAAGTTGGAATAGTCCGCGTAGCGAGCTACCGTGCGCAGCGTGAGTTGCTCGCCGCCGCCCGCGATCCACAGGGGAGGATGGGGCTTTTGCACCGGCTTGGGGTGGTTGTAGGCGCCCTCAAGTTCGACCGGCTGGCCGCGATAGTTGCGCACCGCGCCCTTTCCCACCGTGTAGTGGCGACCCTCAAACTGAAACCGGTCTTGGGTCCACATTCCCTTGAGGATTTGCACCGCTTCGTCCAGTTGACCGATGCGCACCGCCGCCTTTTCGAAGGGGTAGCCGTAGGCGACGCACTCGTGTTGATACCAGCCAGCGCCCAGACCCACTTCCAGGCGCCCGTTGCTGATCACGTCGATGTTAGCCGTAATTTTGGCCAGCAGGGCAGGGGGGCGGTAAATGTTGCAACCGCACATCTGGCCCAGGCGAATGGTCGAGGTTGCCTCGGCCAGCGCTGCCGTGGCGGTCCAGACCTCGAAACAGGCTTCAGGAAGCGCCTCTGGCACGGTGTGAAAGTGGTCATAGAGCCAGAGATGGCGGTATCCTGCCCGCTCTGCGCGCAGGGCGCAGTCCTTCATTGCCTGGTATTGGGGAAAGCCGGGGGGCAGCATGGCAAGGTCGAGACGCCAGCCCTGGGGAACGAAGACTCCGAAATGCATCCCGATTGGTTCGCAGCGCGCCCTGCGGCTCCTGGCAAGAGGTGACTCCCCAAGAGCTGGTCAGCCGCGGGTTCGACCGCTACACTCCGGGCCTCTCCGCCCGATTTGGGGTGCACGGGTTGAACTTCGGCTTTGTCTATTCGCCCGAGGGCAAATCGCTGTCGGTTTGCCTCTCCGGCAAGCATCGTTCCGGCGAGGTCTACCTGGATGCCGAGGGCGCCTGTCGCCTGACGGTCACGGGAGGTCTTGGCAGGCCCTTTATGCGAGAGCGGCAGCTTGGAGACAACGGGGACCTTTTCCACGAGGAACTGGCGGCGCTCTTTCTCTATGTCTCTGAGAAGCGCGATTTTCACGACCTTTTCGCTTAAGCTTCGGGGGCCAGCCATTCAAAGAACTGGTCTCGGGTGGTGGGACATGGGCTGTCGGGATGCTGAGCCAGGTATGCCGTGCTCCAGAGTGGCAACTCGAAACCCGACCGAGCCAGCAACGGAAAGAGCGCCGGGGGTGAGCCCTGGCCGCGAACCTGGCCGTGCTCGAGCCAGAGGACATCGTCGGCCAGTTCGGCGACTTCCTCAAGGTCATGCGAGATGAACAGCAGCGACCGCTGGCCCTGACGCCAGTTCTTGAGCAACTGCCAGAGCTGCTGGCGTCGAGGCGGGTCGAGGCCGGCGCTGGGCTCGTCCAGCAACAGCACTTCGGGGTCGTAGGCCAGCACCGAGGCCAGCGCCACCAGTCGTTGCTCACCACCCGAGAGCTCAAAGGGGCTGCGTTCGGCCAGTTCGACGGGGAGTTGCAGTTGTCGCAGGGCCGACTCGACGGTGTCGGGTCGCAAGCAGCTAAAGTTGTGGGGAGCAAAGGCGATTTCTCGGGCCACGGTCTCCTGGAAGAACTGGGTTTCGGGCTGTTGGAACAGCATCCCGATGCGTCGGCGCAAAGGACGGACCGGGGTCTTGGGGTCGATGGCCTGGCCGAGCAGAGCCAGCTGGCCCGCGGCGGGACGCAGCAGCAGGTTCAGGTGCTGCAGCAGGGTCGATTTGCCGGAGCCTGTATGCCCGATGATCGCGGTCGTCGAACCCCTCGCAATGCTGAGGTGGAGAGACTGCAGCGATCGGTGCGCCAGGGGAGTGTTCTTGGCGTAGACGTGCTCCAGGCCCGTGAGAGCGGCGAAGGTGCCCGCCGACTCGGGTTGGGGAGCGGGTCGGTAGGTTCGGGCCGGATAGGGTCCTCCGGGGGGTCGGGGAGGTTCCTCGAGACCCAGTTCTGCCAAAAGTTGCGGGTCTGCAAAGACCGCCGACACGTCGCTGAACTCCCGAAGGTTCCCCTGCTGCAGCACCAGCAGCCGCTGACAACGCTGCAACACCTGGGCGTGGTGGGACACGATGAGAATTCCGTGGGAGGCACGTAGCCCTTCGAGCACGTCCAGCAGATGGCTGCGAGCCGGGGGGTCCAACATCGAGAAGGGCTCGTCCAGCAAAAGGATGTCGGGGCGCTGGGCCAGCACTGCGGCCAGGGCCAGGCGTTGTTTCTGCCCTGCCGAGAGCGCGTGCGACTGCCACTGTCGCCTCTCAAGCAGCCCCACTCGTTCCAATGCCTCCTGGACCCTTGTTTCCAGCTCGGGACGGGACACGCCCAGTTGGCCGGGAGCGAAGGCCACCTCTTCTTCAACGGTATTGGCCACCAACTGGCTCTCGGGGTTCTGGAACACCATGCCGATATGGCGTCGACAGGCCTGACGAAAGCCAGGATCTTCCGAGTTCCAGCCGGCCACTTCTAGCGATCCCGAGGAAACTGGCAACAACCCGCCCAATAGCCGGAGCAGCGTGCTCTTCCCACTGCCGTTGGGTCCTGCCAGGCCCACGGTTTCACCCACCTGGAGGGTGAGGTCCAGGTTTTCAAAGAGTCCAGGGCAGCAGAGTTGTGTGGCGCGAAGCATGGCAAATGAAAACAGCTCCCCGAGGGGAGCTGCTCAATCCAGGTCCAGCAGGACGGTCAGGAAACGATTTCCACCAGGGCCATCGGAGCGCCATCGCCCTTGCGGGGATAGAGCCGCACGATGCGGGTGTAGCCGCCGTTGCGGAAGCTGTCGCCGCCCTTGGTGAAGCGCGTCGCAATCTGGTCGAACAGTTGCTGGGCAGCATCGCGATCGGGGCGGGCAGGGCGTCCCTGCACGTGGCTGCGTGGGGCACCCGAGAGTTCCCGGAACACCTGTCGCTTGGCGGCCAGCTTTTCGGCCGGGTCGCTGGCTTCGTGAGCCTTGCGAGCCCAGGTGATCAGGCCATCAACGTAACGCGACAGTTCCTTGGCACGGACTTCGGTGGTGGTGATGCGCGAGTGGGTCAGCAGCGACTTGGCCAGGTTGCGCATCATGCTGATGCGATGAGCGGTATCGCGACCCAGTCGACGGGTTTGAACGCGGTGTTTCATCGGTCCTCCAGATCAGTCCGGCGTGCTGGGCTGAAGCGCCAGCCCGCGCTCGGTAAGTTTGTCTTTGATCTCGTCGAGGGACTTCTGGCCGAAGTTCTTCAGCTTCATAATGTCCTCTTCCGAGTAGGTCAGCAGCTCGCCCAGGGTGCGAATCCCGGCCCGCTTGAGGCAGTTCAACGAGCGCACCGAGAGTTGCAGGTCTTCGATGGGGGTATCCAGCACTTCGGACTCGGGTCCACCAGTGGGCACTTCCATTCGGGTCACCGGCTCCATGTTGGAGAACAGGCTCAGTTTGCGCTGCATAATGGCGGCGGCCTGGGAGATCGCCTCGTAGGGCTTCAGGCTGCCGTCGGTGTGCACTTCCAGAATCAGTCGATCGAAATCGGTGCGCTGACCCACGCGAGTGTCTTCTACGATGTAGTTGACCTTCAGGATGGGGCTGAAAATGGAGTCGACCGGAATAATCCCGATCACCTGCTCCTGGTTGGTCTGCTTCTCGGCAGGCACATAACCCTGACCTTTGGCCACATAGAGGTCCATGCCCAGGCGAGCGCCCTTCTCGAGATGAGCGATGACCAGCTCGGGATTCAGCACTTCCACCTCGGGATCGAGCTGGATGTCGGCGGCGGTGACGACGCCGGGACCCTGGGCCTCGAGCCGCAGCAGCTTGCGCTTCTCGGTAAAGAGACGCAGGTTTAGCTTCTTGAGGTTGAGGATCATCTCGGTGGTGTCCTCGCGGACGCCCGTGATGGTGGAGAACTCGTGCAACACGCCGTCGATACGCACGTGGGTCACGGCCGCGCCCGTCAGAGCCGACAGCAGAATGCGACGCAGGGCGTTGCCCAGCGTGATTCCGAAGCCGCGCTCGAGGGGCTCGACAGAGAATTTGGTGTCGCTGATCGAGGTGACTCGAGGATCGGCGACTTCCTCGGTATAGGAGGATAGCAAAGCATCCAGCATAGGGTGAAACTCCTTCTTTCGCGGCTCGCGCGGGGGCTTACTTCGAGTAGAACTCGACGATGAGCTGCTCGGTTACCTGGGTGTCTATTTCCGCGCGGGACGGAAGTGAAACAATTTTACCTTCGGGCTTGTCGGGGCTCAGCTCCAACCAGGCCGGAATGGATCCCATGCGAGCCCGCTCGACGTTCTGGACCACCTGGGGGTTGGTATGGTGACGCTCGGTCACCGACACCACCATGCCCGGCTTGACCAGGAACGACGGGATGTCGAGCTTCTTGCCGTTGACGAAGATGTTGCCGTGGGCCACAAGCTGGCGAGCTTGCGAACGCGAGCTCGCGAAGCCCAGGCGGTGAACCACGTTGTCCAGGCGACGCTCGAGCAGGCGCAGGAAGTTCTCACCGGTGATGCCGGGCGTGCGGTCGGCCTTGCCAAAGTAGGTGCGGAACTGACGCTCGCCCACTCCGTAGATCTTGCGCATTTTCTGCTTCTCCCGCAACTGGATACCATATTGCGAGAGTTTGCGCTGTTTACCCGGCCCGTGCTGTCCCGGCGGATAGTTACGGCGGTCGATGGCGCACTTGTTGGTCAAGCAGCGCTCACCTTTCAGGAATAGTTTTTGTGCTTCACGCCGACAGAGACGGCAAACGGGTCCGGTATAACGAGCCACCGAAGTGACCTCCTAGCAAATGATTTCTGTACTTCGTTCAGATTAGACGCGGCGACGCTTGGGGGGGCGGCAGCCATTGTGGGGGATGGGGGTCACGTCGCGGATCAGGCTGATTTCCATTCCGGCGGCCTGAAGGCTGCGGATGGCGGCCTCTCGGCCCGAACCTGGTCCTTTGACGAAAACTTCCAGAAATCGCACACCGTGCTCGGCAGCTGCCTTGGCAGCTTGCTCGGCGGCAACACCGGCGGCAAAGGGAGTGCTCTTGCGAGAACCCTTAAAGCCCTGACCCCCGGCCGAAGCCCAGGAAATCGCATTTCCCTGAGGATCGGTGATGGTCACAATCGTGTTGTTGAAGGACGATTGGATGTGAGCGATACCCCGAGGAGTATTTTTGACGATCTTCTTGCGTCCGCGAACTTGCTTTTTGGCTTTGGACATGTCAGCTCTCCTTGGGGATCTTATTTCTTCTTGCGTCCGACCGTGCGCTTCGGACCTTTACGGGTGCGAGCGTTGGTCTTGGTGCGCTGGCCTCGGCAGGGGAGGCCGCGACGGTGACGGATCCCGCGATAGCAGTTGATCTCGATCAGCCGCTTGATGTTCTGGGTGATGTCCCGGCGGAGGTCGCCCTCAACTTTGACGTGCTTGTCGATGTATTCACGAAGTTTGGAAACTTCGTCCTCGGTGAGGTTTCGGACCCGAGTCGATGGGTTGACTTGAGTCGCTTCCAAGATTTTCTTGGCGGTGGTTCGACCGATGCCAAAGATGTAAGTCAGACCGATTTCGATCCGCTTTTCCCGAGGCAGGTCCACTCCAGAGATACGGGCCACGATACTTTCTCCTCTTAACCCTGAATCTGTTTGTGCTTAGCTACCGTGCAGATGACGCGGACACGGCCTTTGCGCACAATAATCTGGCACTTTTCACAGCGCTTTTTGACTGAAGGCTTAACTTTCATGATGTTCCTCCTGCGTCGGCTAGCTTTTG
The DNA here is from genome assembly GCA_964649085.1 of uncultured Burkholderiales bacterium. Classification (GTDB taxonomy): domain Bacteria; phylum Vulcanimicrobiota; class Xenobia; order Xenobiales; family JADMJV01; genus JADMJV01. The sequence goes on from CAZYPN010000004.1 coordinate 45,626, forward strand.
CCGACGATCCGTCCACGTCCCTGATGGTAAGGCGAGATTTCTACTCGGACCCGATCACCAGGAAGTAATCGCACCAGCTCACTGCGAGCTTCAGCTGAAAGATGAGCCAGGACTTCGGTACCGTAATCCGTCTTCAACCGAACCATTGCGTTGGGAAGTATCTCTACTACGGTGGCCTGGATCGGTTTGGATGGGTTCTGAGTCACGGTCGAATCAGCGATTCCTTCGCAGTTCGGCGCCAATAGCGGTAGCCCGCCACAAGCGCCCGCGTATATTACGGAATTATTCTCCGTTCGTCAAGATCATGGGGCCTTTATTTGTGATGGCCACCGTATGCTCGAAGTGAGCCGAGTAAGCTTTGTCGCAGGTCACGATGGTCCAACCGTCGGCCTTGGGCTTCACTTCAAAGGTTCCGGCATTCACCATGGGTTCGATAGCGATGACCATACCCGGCTCGAGCAGAGCCCCACGGTCGTCGCTGACGAAGTTGGGCACCTGCGGTTCCTCGTGAAGTTCTCGGCCCACTCCGTGGCCCACCAGGTCGCGCACAATCGAGAATCCATGGGATTCCACGTGCTCTTGCACGGCTTTGGAGATGTCCCCCACGTAGTTGCCCACCTGCGCCTGGGCGATACCCAGGTAGAGCGATTCCTCGGTGATTTTGAGCAACTTACGGGTCTTGTCGTCGATCTCACCGACCGGAATCGTCAGGGCCGAGTCGGCGATAAAGCCGTCGAGCACAAAGCCACAGTCGACGCTGACGATGTCACCGCTCTTCAGGCGGCGGTTATTGGGAATACCGTGCACCACCTCTTCGTTCACCGAGATGCACAGCGTGGCTGGATAGCCACGATAGCCTTTGAAGGCGGGCCTGCCTCCGTGCTGCACGATGAAGTCGTAGGCCAGCGCGTCCAACTCTTTGGTGCGTACCCTTTCCACCGCCGCTTCACGGACCAGCTCCAGGCATTGGCGTAACAGTTTGCCGGCCCGCCGAATGGTCTCGATTTCTTCAACGGTTTTCAGAATGATACCGTTCTTCTGTTTCCCTTTGCTCTTCACGGTCAGGCGGCGGCCCCTTTCAAGAGATTCTGGATGTGAAGGCTGATGCTGGGAACGTCGCCCAGGGCGTGCACCTCACGCAACAGAGGGGTGCGCCGGTAGTAGTCTACCACAGGCTCGGTCTGCTGATGATACACCTGAAGACGGGTGCGAATGGCATCTTCGCGGTCGTCGTCCCTTTGCATCAGCGGGGCCTGGTCGATGTCGCAATAGCCCTCGCGCTGAGGCTGATTGTACATCAGGTGATAGGTCTTGCCGCAGAGCGAGCAGCAGCGTCGATAGCTGAGCCTGACCACGATTTCCTGATCGGGCACAATCAGTTGAACCACGGCCATCAGCGGGCGCTGGATACGCTCGAGCAGGCGCTGCAGCGCCTCGGCCTGGTAGGGCGAGCGCGGGAAGCCGTCAAGGATGAACCCCTGCTTGGCGTCTTTCTGCAGCAGCCGATGCTCGACCATTCCCAGCATCAGGGCGTCGGGAACCAGCAGTCCAGCGGCCAATCGGTCGCGCACCTGCAGTCCGATGGGTGTTTCCTGGCGCACTTCCATGCGCAGCATGTCGCCGGTGGATATGTGTGGAATTCGATAATGGGCCGCCAGTCGGGCGGCCTGGGTGCCCTTGCCCGCCCCGGGTGGGCCAATGAGTACCATGCGCACGAAATTTCCCCAATCATGGAGTCCGCCCGTCCCAAGGGACAGGCGGACAAGGTCGAGCCGGTTCCAGCCGGCTCTATTTCATGAAGCCCTGATAGTTTCGCAAAACCATGCGAGCCTGGATCTGAGACATCGTGTCGAGGGCTACGCCAACGATGATCAGCAACGAGGTAGCGCCGAGGTAGAAACTGGTGACACCGGTCATTTTCATCACGTAGGTTGGCAGGGTGGCCAACAGTGCCAGGAAGATTCCCGAGACCAGGTTCAGGCGGTTGAGCAGTCGACCGAGATACTCGGCGGTGGCCCGGCCGGGACGGATGCCCGGAATGAACCCGCCTTGCTTCTTCAGGTTGTCGGCAATGTCTTCAGGGCTGAAGGCGATTGACGAGTAGAAGAAGGTGAAGAAGATCACCATGACCCCGTAGGCCAGGTTGTAAATCGGATTCAGGGGGTTTAGCAGAGTCTCCACGCCTTCTTTGAAGGTCGTGGCCCAGGGTGGCGCCGTGGGCGGAATCATGCCCACCAGCGTGTTCGGCAAATACATCAGCGAAACCGCGAAGATGATCGAGATCACGCCGGCGTTGTTGACCTTCACCGGAATGAAGGTCGACTGGCCTCCCATAATACGATTGCCCACCTGGCGTTTGGGAAACTGAATGGGTACTTTACGCACCGCAATCGTCATGACGATGATGGACACGATGATCCCCAGGCTGACCAGGAAGAAGACACCCACCGACAGGGCGGTACGGGCGCCACCTGCAGTGGCAAGTTGCAGCGTCTGGATGAGATACATCGGGTAGGACATCACGATGCCTGCGAAGATCAGCAGCGACACGCCGCTGCCGAGGGACTTCTCGGACATCGTTTCGCCCAGCCAGATCATAAAGCACGTGCCGGCCATCAGGGTAAAGATCACACCCATCAGGAAGAGGGGATGCTTGCTGACAAATACCCCTTCTTTGAAAGAGGCCAGCGAGGTCACCATGACGGTGGACTGGACAAAGGAAAGCGCGATCGTCAACCAGCGAGTGTAGGCTGAGATTTGCTTGCGTCCAATTTCGCCGCCCTCGCGCTGCATGTCCTTGAGTTGGGGCGAAACCACCGTCATCAGCTGCATAATAATGCTGGCGTTGATGTAGGGGGTGATGCCCAGAGCCACAATGGAAAACTTGTTGAGGGCGTTACCGGTGAACATTCCCAGGAGCTGGAAAAGCTCACCTCCGGCCAGCAACCTTTCCCAGGCCGGACGATTGATGCCCGGGATGGGAATGTGGGTAGCGACCGCAAAGATGAAGAAACCAATAAACAGCCAGGAGATGCGACTGCGCAAATCCCGGCTGTTCATAGCCTCGCTGATGGCAGCTTGAGGCGTCGTCACTAGATGACCTCGACTTTCCCCCCGGCTTTCTCGATGGCCTCTCGAGCCGAGGCGGTGGTGGCGTGCAGTTGAACCGTGAGCTTCTTGCTCAGGGTTCCCGAACCCAGCACCTTGATGGGCTGGCGGAGATGCCGCACAAAACCCTTTTCCCTCAGAGCCTCGGGAGTAACCGTCGATCCGCTATCAAATTGCTCAAGTTGTTCAAGATTGACTTCGAGATACTCGGTGCGGAACCGATTCTTGAAGCCTTTGAACTTGGGCAACTGGCGATACCACGGGGTCTGTCCGCCTTCGAAGGAGGGACCCTTGGTGCCGCCCGAGCGGCTGGACTGACCCTTGTGGCCTCGGGTGGACTGCGCCCCCAGTTTGCCACCGCGACCCACGCGGCGGCGCTTTTTCCGCGCCCCTGGATTGGAGCGCAATTGATTGCTTTGCATGGAACCTCCTAGACCATCGCTTCCTGAGCGTGTTGGGTTTCCTGAATGACTCCGGCCACGCGCTTGCCGACCAGCTCTTCTACGGTCTTACCGCGACGAGCCGCCACATCCTCGGCTTTGAGCATTTCTTTCAGCCCTTTGAGGGTGCAGTAAACGACGTTGGTCGAATTCTTGGAGCCCAGCGTCTTGGTGAGGATGTCCTTGATGCCGGCCAGCTCCACCACGGCGCGAACGGCACCGCCAGCGATAACGCCGGTTCCCGGCGAGGCCGGGCGCATCATCACTCGGGTGGCACCGAACTCGGCGACGTGAGAGTGGGGGATGGTCTGACCCACCAGAGGCACTCGAATCAGGCTCTTCTTGGCGTCCTCATTGGCCTTACGGATGGCCTCGGGGACCTCACCGGCCTTACCCAGGCCGACTCCAACGTGCCCGTTGCTGTCGCCCACCACGACCAGAGCGGAAAAGGCAAAGCGCTTGCCGCCTTTGACCACTTTGGACACGCGGTTGATGCGCACCAAGTGCTCTTTAAGGTCCAGACCTTCGGGATCGATAAATTTCGCCATAGCTCCTCCTAAAACTCCAGACCCTTGCTGCGGGCAGCTTCGGCCAGGGCGGCCACGCGGCCGTGATACTTGTAGCCGCCGCGGTCAAAGACCACGGCTTTGATGCCCTTCTCCTGGCTGCGGGCGGCGATCAATTCGCCGACCTTTTCCGCTTTCTGCTTAAGGGAGAGCTTCTGGCCCTTCAGGCTGGCGTCCAGGCTGCTGGCGGCTGCCAGGGTATGGCCCTGGGAGTCGTCCACTACCTGAGCATAGACATGGTTCAGGCTGCGGAAGATCACCATGCGGGGACGTTCGGAAGAACCGGACAGGCGCTTGCGAACTCGAGCGTGGCGCTCAAGCCGCACTTCGTTTCTGGGAACTTTCTTCAACATGTCTACTTACCAGCCTTTCCGGCTTTACCCATTTTGCGCTGGATGTGCTCGCCGCGATAGCGCACGCCCTTGCCCTTGTAGGGCTCTGGGGGGCGGAGCTCACGGATGTTCGAAGCAACCTGGCCAACCAGCTGCTTGTCCACGCCACGGACGTGAATGAAGTTGGTCTTGGCGCGGTTGTCGGCCTCGACTTCCAGAGTGATGTTGGGAATTTCGGCCACATCAATGGGATGGGAGTAGCCCAGTTGCAGTTGCAGGCCCTTGCCCTGCTGGGTGGCGCGGTAGCCAACCCCGATGATCTCGAGGGTTTTGGTGAACCCTTCAGAGACTCCGGTCACCGCGTTGTTGAGCAGGGTACGGTTCAAACCGTGCGCCGACTTCAACTGGCGGTTTTCGTGATCGGGGTTGGTGAGGACGATCTGGTTGGATTCCATCTCGAGCTTGAGGCCGGGATGGATGTCCTGCACCAGTTCGCCTTTGGGACCTTTGATGGTCACCCGATGGTCGTTGATCTGTACGGTGACACCCTTGGGCAAGGGAATGGGTTTCTTACCAATTCTTGACATCGCTGGCTCCTGACTACCACACGTAGGCCAGAACTTCGCCACCGACTCCCTGTTTGCGGGCCTTGCGGCCCGACATTACCCCTTTGGGGGTGGAGAGGATGACGACGCCCATGCCGCCGTAAAGATTGGGGATTTCGTCCTTGCCCACGTAGCGACGCAGGCCGGGCTTGCTGACACGAGTCAGCCCGTTGATCACGCGCTCGCGCTCAGGACTGTATTTCATGAGGATGCGCAGCACCCCCTGAACACCGGCCTGGATGACCTGGTAGTCCTTGATGAAGCCCTCGCGCTTGAGCACTTTGGCAATGCGCTCTTTCATTTTTGAGGCCGGGACATCGACCTGTTCATGAAGAGACTTGTTGGCGTTGCGCAACCGGGTCAGCATGTCGGCAATCGGATCGGTGGTTGGCATGTCGACGCTCCTTACTGGTTCCGGATGGGACAGCCCAGGAGTTTGAGAAACTCGTTGGCTTCCTCATCGGTTTTGGCGGTGGTCACGATGTTGATGTCCATCCCGCGGACACGCTCCACCTTGTCATAGCTAATTTCGGGAAAGATGGTCTGTTCTTTGAGGCCGATGGCGTAGTTGCCGCGTCCGTCGAACGACTTGGGCGAGAGGCCACGGAAGTCGCGAATACGGGGCAACACCACCGAGAAGAGCTTGTCCAGAAAGGCCCACATACGGGTGCGCCGCAGGGTAACCTTGGTTCCAATTTTCACGCCTTCGCGCAGCTTGAAGTTGGAGATGGAGTTGCGCGCCCGGGTGACCACGGGGCGCTGGCCAGCGATATGGCCCAGTTCGGCATAGGCCATGTCGAGCAACTTGGGGTTGCCAATGGCTTCGCCTACACCGATGTTGATGACCACTTTTTCGATGCGGGGAACTTCCATCACGTTCTTGTACTGGAACTTCTCCTTGAGAGCGGGGGCCACTTCCTGGCGGTATTTGTCCTGCAGGCGCAGGGGAATCTTGCGAAACGGTTCTTCTTTTTCGGGCTTGCCCAGGTCGATAGTGCCCTTGGACTTGCCTTTCTCAACTTTCTTGGTAGCCATGTCTATCCTTCCGCCGGAACGTCTTGGTGCTCCGGCTCAATATGTTGGCAAATGTTGTGGGGGTCGGGGGGGACTGCCGTCTCCCCCAGGCCCCTGGCCCTCGGCTCCGAGGACCGATGTGGGTTCCGAACATCCGCTCCAAGGCTCCTTCGTCGCCCCGGGAACGGCTGTTCGGCACTAGGACCCCCCTGCCCCAAGGATCTAGGGGGGACTGCCGTCTCCCCCTAGGACCCCCCTGCCCCAAGGATCTAGGGAGGACTGCCGTCTCCCCCTAGGACCCCCCTGCGTTAGAGGACCTCGGGGGCCAGCGAGACGATCTTCATGAAGTCGCGCTCGCGCAGTTCGCGGGCCACCGGTCCGAAGATGCGGGTGCCGCGGGGGTTGCGGTCTTCACGAATGATGACCGCAGCATTATCGTCGAATCCGATGTAGGAACCGTCGGCCCGACCCACGCGGCGCTTGGTGCGCACCACGACGGCCTTGACCACGTCACCCTTCTTGACCGCGCCACCGGGGGTGGCCGTCTTGACGGCGCAAACAATGATGTCGCCCACGCTGGCGTAGCGGCGGGTGGAGCCGCCCAGCACGCGGATGCAGAGCAGTTCCTTGGCGCCGCTGTTGTCGGCGACCCGAAGTCGGGTTTCTTGCTGAATCATGGTCGCCTCCTATCGGGCCTTCTCAAGGATTAGCTGGACGCGCCAGCGCTTGTCCCGCGACACGGGGCGGGTTTCCGTGATTCGCACCACGTCGCCCACACCACAGGTATTCTCCTCGTCGTGGGCCTTGTAGCGCTTGGTGCGCTTGATGATTTTCTTGTAGAGGGGATGGGGAAACTGTCGGGTGACGGCCACCACAACGGTCTTGTCCATTTTGTCGCTGACAACGATCCCGATGCGGGTCTTGCGACGGCCCCGAGTCACTTGTGCTTCACTCATGATTTCAGTTCCTTGTCACGGAGGATGGTATGGATTCGGGCGATGTGCTTCTTCACGCGACGCACCTCGGCGTTGTTCTGAGAGCCACCGGTGGCCAGCATGAAGCGCAGGTTGAAGAGCTCTTGCTTGCTCTCGACCAGCTTTTCGCGCAACTGGGCCACGTCGAGACCGCGCAGCTCATTTCGGGCATCCTTGAGTTTCATTGCAATTCACCTCCGAGCTCTTCGCGAACCAGGAATCGGGTCTTGATCGGCAGCTTGTTGGCTGCCAGTCGCATGGCTTCACGTGCGGTGTCCTCGGCGACGCCGGCGATTTCGAACATGATGCGACCGGGACGAATCACGGCTACCCAGAACTCGGGCGAGCCCTTGCCAGAACCCATTCGGGTTTCGGCCGGCTTCTTGGTGACCGACTTGTCGGGAAACACGCGAATCCAGACTTTACCACCGCGTTTGATGTAGCGGGTCATGGCGATACGAGCGGCCTCGATCTGGCGGGCGGTGAGCCAGCACGGCTCCATCGCCTGCAGAGCGAACTGGCCAAAGTGCACGCTGCTGCCCCGATAGGATTTGCCGGTCATGCGACCGCGATGAACTTTACGATGTTTTACGCGCTTTGGGCTAAGCATGTCGCCTCCTAATGGCTTTCGGGGTTGGACTCAGCCCGCTGAGGCAGAATCTCGCCTCGATACACCCAGACCTTGACGCCGATGCGTCCGGCCGGAGTGTGAGCTTCGTGCAAAGAGTAGTCGATGTCGGCGCGCAGGGTGTGGAGCGGCACCTTACCCTGGAAGTTGCGCTCGGTGCGGGCGATTTCGGCGCCACCCAGGCGACCGGAAACCTGCACCTTGATGCCCTTGGCCCCGGCCTTGAGGGTGCGGGACATCGCTTGCTTCATCGCGCGGCGGAAGGCCACACGCTTCTCCAGAGCTTCGGCGATGTTCTGGGCCACCAGCTCGGCGTCGAGCTCGGGCTGCTTGATTTCCTTGACCGAGATCTTGATCGGCTTCTGAGTCAGTCGCTCAAGCTTCTTGCGCAGGTCTTCGATGCCAGCTCCGCGTTTGCCGATGACCAGGCCGGGCTTGCCGGTGTTGACCACGACGTGCACTTTATTGGCGCGCTCGATTTCGATGCGCGAGATGGCGGCGTGACGGAACTGGCCCAGTACGAACTTGCGGATCTGGAAATCCTCACGGATGCAATCGGCAAAGTTCTTTTCCTGGAACCAGCGGCTGTCCCAGCCTCGGATGATGCCCAGGCGCAAGCCCAGGGGATGAATCTTCTGACCCATATTAGATGCCCTCCTGACGTTGACGGACCACGACGGTGATATGGCTACCATATTTGAGCACCGGCGTGGCGCGGCCGCGAGAGCGGGGCAGGTAACGCTTGAACATCGGTCCCTGGTCGATGTAGGTCTGGGCCACCACCAGTTTGGAGGTGTCCAGTTCGTGGTTGTTCTCGGCGTTGGCAATGGCCGACTTGAGCACCTTGTTCAGGGTGCGGGCGGCCCGCTTGTTGGTGAACTCGAGCAGGTGAACGGCTTCTTCGGCCTTCTTGCCACGAATCATGTCAGCCACCAGCCGCAACTTGCGGGGAGCGGTGCGAACGAACTTGGCCACGGCGCGTACCACGGGTCCTTCGTAGACCGGCGCGGGCTTGCGGGGCCGCGGTTTCTTGGTTTTGACCTGATTCACGGCTTATCTCCTGCCTTTCTTCTCGGCCTTGCCGCCGCCGTGACCGCGATAGAGGCGGGTAGGAGCAAACTCACCGAGTTTATGAGCAACCATCTGCTCGCTGATGTAGATGGGCACGTGTTTGCGTCCATCGTGAACGGCCAGGGTGTGGCCGATCATTTCGGGGGTGATGGTGCAGGCGCGAGACCAGGTCTTGATCACCTTCTTTTCGTTCTTGGCGTTCAAGGCGTCGACTTTCTTCTGCAACCGGAAATCGATGTAGGGTCCTTTTTTGATCGAACGAGACACGGCTTACCTCCTACTTCTTGCGCCGACGCACGATCATTGCGTCGCTCGCCTTCTTCTTGCGGGTCTTCAGACCCAGGGCCGGCTTACCCCAGGGGGTCGTGCTCGGACGACCGGGGGTCGAGCGGGCCTCGCCACCACCGTGGGGGTGGTCGCAGGGGTTGGTAGCCACGCCGCGGATGCGGGGACGGATGCCCTTCCATCGGGAACGACCGGCTTTGCCGCCGGCTACGTTTTCGTGGTTCAGGTTCCCGACCTGACCCACCGTAGCCCGGCAGTCGTGGGAGATTTGACGCACCTCGCCGGAGGGCAGTCGCAGCAAAGCGCGATTGCCTTCCTTGGCCATCAATTGAGCGGCAGCGCCAGCTGCTCGCACCATCTGGGCGCCGCGTCCGGGGTAGAGTTCCACGTTGTGGATCAGGGTACCCACGGGGATCTTGCGAACCGGGAGGTTGTTGCCGGTCTTGATGTCGGCTTCTTCTCCCGAGTGAACGGCGTCCCCGACCTTAAGGCCGTCGGGAGCCAGAATATAGCGTTTGTCACCGTCTGCATAGTGCAGCAGCGCGATAAAAGCGGTGCGATTCGGATCGTACTCGATGCTGGCAACCTTGGAGGGAACACCGTCCTTGGTGCGTTTCCAGTCGATGAGCCGATAGTGACGGCGCGTTCCACCTCCGCGGTGGCGTGCCGTGATTCGTCCCTGATTATTGCGCCCGGCCTTCTTTTTGTTGGGCGCCAGTAAGCGGCTCTCGGGTTCGTCCGTGGTGATTTCCGCGAACGTGGAGACGCTCATATGACGACGCCCGGGACTGGTCGGCTTGAAGTTCCGGATAGCCATGATTCAATAGTTCCTTTCTAAGCCTCGTAGAGGGGGCGGTTATCGATTTGGATCTGATGGCCCTCCGCCAGGGTGACCACCGCCCGCTTGCGCTCCGAGGTCATACCCACCACGCGGCCGCGGCGCTTCATCTTGCCGGGCAGGATGCTGGTGGTGACTTTGACGACCTTGACCTTGAACAGGTTCTGCACCGCATTGCGGATTTCGATCTTGTTGGCCCGCAGGTCGACGTCGAAGGTGTATTTGTTTTCGGCCGAGAGATTGAGCGACTGCTCGGTGACGATGGGACGCTTGATGATGTCCTGATCGGTCATCCGACGCAGGTCGGCCACGCTGGAAAGGGGTTTGCTGGGTCGGCTCACGACAGGGTCTCCTCCAGTTTCTCGATGGCTTCCTTGGTGGCCAGGATGCGTTTGCTGTTGACCACGTCCACCACGTTGACGAGGTCAGCCACGACCACTTCCACACCGGGAATGTTGGCGGCCGACTTCATCACCACCGGGTCACGGTGGCCCAATACCAGCAGCGTGTGGCTGGTGCTGACCGAGTGATCATCCTGGGTGATGCTCTTGAGCATTTCCACCACAGCCTTGGTCTTGAAAGACTCCAACTGGACGTCGCTGAGGGCGGTGAAGTTCGATTCGCGCACGCGCTGGCTCAGGGCCGAGCGCAACGCGGCGTGGCGCATGGCCTTGGGAAGCACCTGGGTATATTTGCGGGGGGTAGGGCCGAACACGGTTCCGCCACCCTTCCAGATGGGCGAACGGCGGCTGCCGTGGCGAGCGTTGCCGGTGCCCTTCTGGCGCCAGGGCTTTTTGCCGCCGCCGCGGACTTCGCCCTTGGTCTTGGTGTCGTGGGTGCCGTGACGGCGGTTGGCCATCAAGCCCACATACATCTGGTGAATCAGGTTCTCTTTGTATTCGGCTCCAAAGACCTGGTCTTTGAGCTCGATGTCGCCGACGATTTTGCCGGCCATATCTACGAGAGGAAGTTTAGGCATTGGTGCGCTCCCTTACTTACGGCCCGACTCGCGGACCGTGACGAGGCGGCCATTGGGGCCGGGCACGGAGCCTTTGACGAGCAGGAGATTTCTTTCGGCGTCGAGGCGCACCACGGTCAGTCCCAGGGCCGTAACGCGGGCGTTACCCATCTGGCCGGGCTTGCGCATACCGGGCAGCGAGCCCATCGTGGTGGTGCCGGTCGAGGCCGGGCGGCGGTGAACCTTGGAGCCGTGGGTCCGGGGGCCACCACCGAAGTTGTGACGCTTCATGGTGTTCTGGAAGCCCTTGCCCTTGGAGGTGCCGATGACGTCTACCTTGGCGATGCCCTGAAAGAGTTCTACCGTGAGCTGGTCACCCACGGTAGAAGCATTGTCCACACGGACTTCTTTGAGGTAGCGAAAGGCGGGTTTGCCTTGCTTGGCAAAATGGCCTCGGCGGGGCTGATTCAGCACTTTCTTGGCGCGAGCTTCGGCGATTTCTTCAAAGCCGAGCTGGATAGCCTCATAGCCATCGTTGGCCTGAGTTTTCTTCTGAATGACGGGGCAGGGACCCACTTGCAGCACCGTGACGGGCACAGCGTTGCCGGTCTCGTCGAAGACCTGGGTCATCCCTACCTTCTTTCCTAGAATGGCTTTCATGGTTCTTCCTTCAGTTAAGGCGCGTATGTCCGCCACGAACACATTGGCGCCTGGCTACGTGCCAGCCCAGGGGAGGGTCGGAACGTGCGGAAGGGGCCGTCCATAGTCCAGCCCCTGTAATCTATACCGATGCTTGCATCGGCTTGAACGGTACCGCAGATGCGAACCGAACCCGTAATGTATCGGTAGTTGGCGTTCCTGTCAACACCTCGGCGGCATGTTAACGAACAAATCGTAAACTGACTGGCGCCGCGGCGAGAGAAAGAGGGCTACCTTTGCAGCAACGAAATCGCCAGCGCCAGGCGACTATAAGCGGCGGCCACATAGATGGCCTCGATCACGGTGCGGTGTTCGTTGGCGAAGGGCGTTCCTTCATAATTGCGCAGCCGCGCCTCGGCCTGCAGGAAGGCTTCTTCTTCGGCCTGTTTGCTGTAGCGGTCGAAGAGTTCCATGGCGATTTTCACCCGCTGCTGACCGGCAGCGTCCGGGCTGGCCTCGTTTTCCAGTTGGTAGAGCCAGCTATGCTGGGCGGTGGCGGCTTCTTTGAAGAATTTTTGCAGATTGGCGGGTTCCATAGCTCCCACTGTAGGCGAGCCACGAAAAAAGGATATGATTTGGCTCAGGACCTGTACACGCGGCAAGGCGCCCACGTGGGCGCCTTGTCTAACCTGGAACGTCGAAGCGTTAGCCTTTGATTTCGATGTCTACGCCGGCCGGCAGGTCGACTTTCATCAGTTGCTCGATGGTCTTCTGGCTGGGGTCGAAGTAGATGTCGATCAGGCGCTTGTGGGTGCGCACTTCAAAGTGCTCTCGCGACTTCTTGTCGACGTGGGGCGAGCGCAGCACGCAGTAGCGGTTCTTCTCGGTGGGCAGGGGCACGGGACCCGAGATGTTGGCGCCCGTCTGGCGAGCGATCTGGACGATCTTCTCGGAAGACTCGTCCAACACGACGTGGTCATATGCCTTGAGTTTGATTCGAATGCGTTGTTTAGCCATGGGTTCCTCTCGGGTCTGAAATAGAAAGGCCCAGGGCGGGGACTCGACGAGTCCCCGCCATGGGCCGGTGCGCTACTCCTATTGGGTCTTCCTATGGGAATTGTCAAAGACGAGTTGCGCAGCGGCCCCGCGGGGCCAGGGATCAGGCGATAACTTCGGTAACGACGCCGGCGCCTACGGTTCGGCCACCCTCGCGGATGGCGAAACGCAGACCGACTTCGATGGCGATGGGCTGGATCAGCTCCACGCTCATGGTGATGTTGTCGCCGGGCATCACCATCTCAACGCCTTCGGGCAGGTTGGCCTGACCGGTGACGTCGGTGGTGCGGAAGTAGAACTGGGGACGATATCCCGTGAAGAACGGGGTGTGACGGCCTCCCTCGTCCTTGGACAGGATGTAGGACTCGCACTTGAATTTGGTGTGCGGCTTGATCGAGCCGGGCTTGGCCAGCACCTGGCCGCGCATCAGATCCTTGCGATCCACGCCGCGCAGCAACAGGCCCACGTTGTCGCCAGCCTGGCCCTCGTCGAGCAGCTTGCGGAACATTTCCACGCCGGTGACGGTGGTTTTGCGGGTTTCCTCGCGCAGACCCACCACTTCGACTTCTTCGCCTACCTTGATGCGACCGCGCTCGACGCGGCCGGTGCCTACGGTGCCACGACCGGTGATCGTGAACACGTCCTCAAGCGGCATCAAGAACGGCTTGTCGACGGGGCGCTCCGGGGTGGGGATGTAGCTGTCGACAGCGTCCATCAGTTCCCAGATTTTGCCGGCCCATTTGTCGTTGCGGCTCTTGTCGGTGGCGTTGAGGGCTTGCAGGGCCGAGCCAGCGATGATGGGGGTGTCGTCGCCGGGGAAGCTGTAGTTGTTGAGCAACTCCCGGATTTCGAGCTCCACCAGTTCCACCAGCTCGGGGTCGTCCATCATGTCCACCTTGTTGAGGAAGACCACGATGTAGGGCACGTTCACCTGCTTGGCCAGCAGGATGTGCTCGCGGGTTTGGGGCATCGGGCCGTCGGTGGCAGACACTACCAGGATGGCACCGTCCATCTGAGCGGCGCCGGTGATCATGTTCTTGATGTAGTCGGCGTGACCGGGGCAGTCCACGTGAGCGTAGTGGCGCTTCTCGGTCTCATACTCGAGGTGCATAATCGAAATGGTGATGCCTCGAGCCTTCTCTTCAGGAGCGGCGTCGATTTCGTCGACTCCCCGAGCCTGTGCCATCCCCGCATGGGCCAACGTGTTGCTGATGGCAGCCGTCAGGGTGGTCTTGCCGTGGTCAACGTGGCCGATGGTGCCGATGTTGACGTGCGGCTTGTTGCGTACGAATTTCTCTTTAGACATGGATTGGCCTCCACTGTATAATTGGGGGTTGGTTTGCTGGATAACCAGCCAGCATATAGCCGTTCTCGTTACCCAGCCTTGCCGGCGAGGCGAGAAACTATGGTTTCCTGGATCGCTTTGGGCACTTCTTCGTAGCGAGCAAACTCCATGGAGTAGCTGCCACGACCTTGAGTGCGGGAGCGGAGCGAGGTCGAGTAGCCGAACATCTCGGCCAGCGGAACGACGGCATTGATGACCTGCGTTCCACCCGGACCTGGATCCATCCCTTCGATCTTGCCCCGACGGCTATTCAAGTCGCCGATAACGTCGCCCAGGTAGTCGTCGGGGACCACCACTTCGACTTTCATCATCGGTTCCTTCAAATAGCAGTCGTTGCATTTGAAGGCCTCCTTGATCGCCATGGAACCGGCGATCTTAAAGGCCATTTCGCTGGAGTCGACCGTGTGAAACGAACCGTCTACCAACTCAACTTTCACGTCTACCACGGGGTAGCCACCCAGAATGCCGGCCGAACATGCTTCCTCGGCCCCGTTTTTGACGGCCGGGATATACTCCTTCGGGATGGCACCACCCACGATTTTGCTTTCAAAAGCAAAACCCTGTCCGGCCTGCTGGGGGCTGACAACCAGCCATACGTGGCCGTATTGGCCGCGCCCGCCGGATTGTCGGACAAATTTGCCTTCCACCCGCACACTCTTGCGGATGGCTTCCTTGTAAGCCACCTGGGGTCGACCCACGTGGGCGTCGACGCTGAACTCGCGCTTGAGACGGTCGACGATGATTTCCAGGTGCAGCTCACCCATGCCCGAAATCATGGTCTGCCCCGTTTCCTCGTTGCTGGAGGTGCGGAAGGTGGGGTCTTCGTCTGAAAGCTTGCTGAGTGCCACACCCAGTTTGTCCTGGTCGGCCTTGGTGGCGGGTTCAATGGCCACCGAGATGACCGGCTCGGGCACGAAGAGCGTTTCAAGCAGAATGCCGTTCTGTTCAACCGTCAGCGTGTCGCCCGTGGTTGCCCCTTTCAGGCCTACGACCGCTCCCAGATCGCCGGCTTTCAGTTCGCTTACGTCTTCGCGGTGGTCGGCGTGCATTTTGACCAGTCGACCGATGCGCTCGCGCTTGCGAGTTTTGGGGTTGAACACCACCGAGCCGGTCTGCAATGCTCCGCTGTACACTCGCACAAAGGCCAGTTTGCCGATAAAGGGGTCGGTGCTGATCTTGAATACCAGCGCACCCAGGGGCTCCTGGGCCGAGTGCTGACGCTCCAGAGGTTGGCCATTGTCGGGGTCGGTGCCGCGCACGGCGGGAATGTCCAGGGGGCTGGGCAGGTAGGCGCAGGCGGCGTCGAGCATGGGCTGCACCCCTTTGTTCTTGAAGGAACTGCCACACACCACCGGCACCAGTTGATTGCTGATGGTGCGCTGGCGCAGCCCCGCGCGAATTTCCTCTTCGCTGAGGGCCTGGCCCTCGAGGAACTTGAGGGTGAGTTCTTCAGTGGCCTCGGCTGCTGCCTCGACCATCCGTTCTCTCCACTCGGCCGCCTGGGATTTGAGATTCTCGGGAATTTCGCGGATCTCCATTTGAGACCCGCTATCGTCGAGGTAGACCACCGCCTTCTGGGTGACGAGATCAATGATGCCCGCGAAATCCGATTCTTCACCGATGGGGATCTGCACCGGCACAGCATTGGAGCCCAGTCGGTCGCGCAGGCGGGCTACCACGTTGAAGAAATCGGCCCCGGTGCGATCCATCTTGTTGATGTAGGCAATGCGAGGAACCTGGTAGCGATTGGCCTGTCGCCAGACCGTCTCCGACTGAGGCTGCACCCCGGCAACTGCGCAGAAAACGGCAACAACACCATCGAGGACGCGCAGCGAACGCTCGACTTCCATTGTGAAGTCGACGTGGCCGGGCGTGTCGATGATGTTGATATGGAAGTCTTTCCAATGAGCCGCTGTTACGGCTGACTGGATCGTGATGCCGCGCTCTTTCTCCTGGATCATAAAATCCATGGTGGCAGCGCCCGCGTGAACTTCACCCACCTTGTGGATGCGCCCCGTGTAGAAAAGAATCCGCTCGGTCGTGGTGGTCTTGCCCGCGTCGATATGAGCAGCAATACCAATATTGCGGACGTTAGCTAGCTCATTTGACGGCTTGGACATCGGTCACCCTTCCCTGAGATTCCAGGTAGATCCGGGTCAGGGGGGGTGACTGGGCTCCCCCAAGCCACCCCGCCGCCGGCTACCAGCGGTAGTGCGCGAAGGCCTTGTTGGCCTCTGCCATGCGGTGCGTATCTTCCTTCTTCTTGACGGCCGAACCCACACCCTGAGCGGCGTCGGCCAGCTCGGCAGCCAGCTTGTCCATCATGGCGCGGCCCGAACGCGAACGGGCCGAGTTGATCAGCCAACGCATCGACAGACTCAGGCGACGCTCGGGACGGATCTCGACGGGCACCTGGTAAGTGGCGCCACCGACGCGACGAGGGCGAACCTCGATCAGGGGCATCGTGTTGTCGAGCGCCTGCTGGAACACCGCGATGGGATCCTTGCCGGTGCGCTTGGAAACAACTTCCAGGCTACCGTAGATGATCTTTTCCGCGATCCCTTTCTTGCCCTTGATCATGACCATGTTCATGAACTTGCTCAAGTGCTTGCTGTTGTATTTCGGATCGCCGATGATTTCGCGGCGGGGTACAGGTCCTTTGCGCGGCATAATATACTCCTAAGTCCTACTTCTTCTTGCCCGTGGTAGCTGCTTGGCCGGGCTTGGGCCGTTTGGAGCCGTACTTCGAACGTCCCTGACGGCGGTTGTTCACACCCGCGGTGTCGAGCGTGCCACGAACGATGTGGTAGCGGACGCCGGGGAGGTCTTTCACACGACCGCCGCGGATCAGCACCACCGAGTGCTCCTGAAGATTGTGTCCGATTCCACCGATATAAGCGGTGACCTCAACTCCGTTGGTGAGACGCACACGAGCCACTTTACGCAGCGCCGAGTTAGGCTTCTTCGGAGTTACGGTTTTGACCTGAGTGCATACTCCACGCTTTTGAGGTGATCCCTTGGGCGATTTGATGCTCTTGAGTTTCAAAGAGTTGTAGCGGAAACCCAGCGCCGGAGCCTTGCTCTTGCGGCGGAGCGCGGAACGACCCTTGCGGACCAACTGGTTAATAGTGGGCATAAAAAAACTCCCCTGTAATTCAGCTATGGAGGTTCCACGGAACCAGGATCTGAATCGCAGGCGAGCCGACGATGGGGGTACTGTTGTAAGAAACCCCTTTCCTAATTCAGTGGGACAGCGAGGGCCCTGAACCTCAAGGCCCGTCGCAAAATGCTCGCGTATACTAGCAAAGCCCCTTGCGGGTGTCAACCCCATGGCTGCCGCGTTTTCCGTTCTACAGGGCTTCTTGTGTCAACTTGGAAGGGGATGGCCATGAAAAAGATTGCCATTTGCACTGGTGGGGGTGATGCCCCTGGTCTGAATGCGGTGATTCGCGCCGCTGTGTTGAGCTGCCTGGAGAAGGGCTGGGAGATCTGGGGATTTCTCGACGGTATGCGCGGCTTCTTACGCCCCGAGGAATATCCCGACGGGGGAGTGGTGCCGTTGACCCGGGCATCGGTTCGAGGCATCACCCACCTGGGAGGGACCATTCTTGGCACCTCCAATCGCGATGATCCGACTCGCTACCCCGAGGTCCAGCCCGATGGCAGCGTTACCTACAGCGACATCAGTGAGCAGGTGGCCAGGCAGATCAAAGAACAGGGTTTTGATGCCCTGATCTCGGTGGGCGGGGACGGTTCTATGAAGATCGCGGCTCGCCTGGCCGAGCACGGACTCAAAGTGGTGGGCGTGCCGAAAACCATCGACAACGATCTGGCCCACACGGTGGCGACCTTCGGGTTTGATACAGCCGTTCAGTTCGCCTGCGACTGCGTGGATCGGCTGCACAGCACAGCGGCCAGTCATCAACGCGTTATGGTGGTCGAGGTCATGGGTCGCTATGCCGGTTGGATTGCCCTTCAGGCGGGGCTGGCCGGCACGGCTGACGTGATTTTGATGCCAGAGATTCCTTATCGACTGGATCGCGTGCTGGACAAAATTCGTCAGCGTCACAGCGGCCCGGGTGGACGCTTCACCCTGATCGTGGTTGCCGAGGGGGCCCATGAACTGGCAGGGCAACGTTCCGTGATCGAGACCCCCGTCGACAGCAATGAGCGCCTGGGAGGCGTGGCCGAGAAGTTGGCCCGCCAGATCAAGGAAGCCACCGGCATCGATTCCCGCCACGTGGTGCTCGGGCACCTTTTGCGCGGCGGCGAACCGACGGCCACCGATCGCAACCTGTCTTTGCGCTTCGGGGCCGCCGCTGTTCGGGCTCTGGCCGACGGCGTCCACGGCGTGATGGTCGCGCTCGATCCTCCCGAAGTTCGCTATGTTCCGCTGTCGCAGGTTGCCGGTCACGTCAAACTGGTGCCGCTCGATTGCGACATGGTGGCTACTTGCCGGTCGCTGGGGGTGTGTCTGGGAGACTGAGGTCGTCGGCCCAACCGATCCAGGTGTGAACTACTCCGGCGATTTCCAGGTTGGCTCGTTCCAGGCCGTAGGCGATGCGAGTCTGAATGGCTTCGAGCCGCTGGGGCTCAAGCAAGGCCTCGTCTACCCAGCAGCGTGCCCGGTAGGTGTTTGCCCAGCCTTCAAAGTTCATCAGAAATACCTCGGGGGCCGGTTCGTGCAGCACCTCGGGAGTGCCGGCCAGAATGGTCTCCAGCTGTTGCCGGGCCATTGAAGGCGGGTAGTGTCGAGGCAATCGGAACTCGGCATAGAGGGCTCGTTGGCGAGTGGGTCGAGAGTAGTTGACCACCAGGCTCCTGGCGATCTGGCTATGGGGGATCAAGATCAGGTCTGCCGTCAGTGTCGACAGTCCCACCGAGCGCCAGTTGATGACCTTGACGAGGCCCTTGGTGTCTCCGATTTGCACAAGTTCTCCCAGCGAAAAATCGCCGGAGAGCCGCATGATCAGTCCGGAGACAAAGTTGCCGAGCGTGGGCTTCAGGGCAAGGCCCAGCCCCAGTGAAAAGAAGGCAGAGCTGAGCACGAATTTGCCCAGGTCCTGTCCTGTTGCCCACGAGGCCAGCAACATTCCTAGACCGCAGTATAGCAACGCTCGCACCGAGTCGGTTGCCACTTGGGCCAGTTCGGCACTGCTCTGCCGCAGCATCAGGCTGCGTTCGGTCGACCATACCAGCACCTCGACGCCCATGAGGGCGAGGCAGAACTTCAGGCAACCTTCCACGCCTTCCAATTGACCACTGGTAATGGGCACAACGGTGAAGGCCCGCAGTAAGAAATACAGGCAGGTAACCACCACCAGGAGGTTGCTGAGCCCGATCAGGCGGTGCTGGAGAGCACGCCAGCTGGGCGGCAGTTTTTCTGTATTCGCCAGTAATCGTGTGCGCAAGGCCACCAGCGAAGCGCCGAAAAACAAGGTGATCAGCACCGCTGTAAAGCTATCGCGGTAGGTCGGCTCGCTCCAGCCGGCCAGAGAAAGCAGGCCGGCAGCCAGCGAAAAGAGCGCCACTCGTCGCAACGTTTGCGAGATTTTGCGCAACAGGTAAAGCGTGTCCAGGATGGTGCTTGCGATCCAGAACAAGATCAACTGATTGAGCACCAGCTGAATCAGAGGAAGACTGTTTTGCAGGGAGAGAAACAGTGACAGCGGGGCCACCACACACACTCCCAGCAACCGCACCTTACCACTGCGTTGCAGAGCCTTGCCGGCTCGACTGCGGCGAGGATGGCGGAATGCCAGATAATGGCACCCCAGCAGGATGCCGAGAAAGATCAAACTGCAAAGCTCGATCAGCGTGTGTTCCAAGCCCTGAGGTTTGCACCCGTGCTGTGAAGAACCCTGCCCAAAGAAAAGACCCCCGGCCTGGACCGGGGGTCTTGTCGTTGGCGAGTGCCGATGTTCTAGCGTTCGCTGAGGGCGGCGCCGAGTTCGGCTGCCAGCAGGTCTTCGGGAGTGGGCTCCAGCGTCGTCTCAGGGGTTGCCGAGGCGGGAAGCTGGGGCTCAATGCCCCGATACTGCTGCATACCGGTGCCGGCCGGGATCAGTTTGCCAATGATGACGTTCTCCTTGAGTCCGCGCAGCGAGTCGATTTTGCCCTTGATGGCAGCATCGGTCAGCACGCGGGTCGTCTCCTGGAAGGAGGCGGCCGAGAGGAACGACTCGGTGGCCAGCGAGGCCTTGGTCACGCCCAGCAGGGCGCGTTTGGCTTCGGCGGGCTCGCGGTCGCTTTCGATGGCACGACGGTTCTCGGCCTGGAACGACTGCAGTTCCACCAGCGTTCCGGGCAGCATATCCGTTTCGCCCGCCGAGTCGAGCTTCACCTTGCGCAGCATCTGGCGCACGATGACCTCCACGTGACGGTCGTTGATATCCACGCCCTGGTCGCGGTAGACGTTTTGCACCTCGTCCACGATGTAGCGTTGGGTTTCGGAAACACCGAGCAATCGGAGGATGTCGTGGGGATTCATAAAACCGCCCACGATCTGGCTTCCCACCGAGACCTGCTCGCCATCGCGCACAAGAATACGCGACGAGTAGGGCACTTCCACCGTTCGCTGCTCGCCATTGGGAGCCGTGATGGTGATTTTACGCATGCCTTTCTCTTCACCCAGCGTCACGATGCCTTCGATTTCCGCCATCTGGGCGTGACCCTTGGGTTTGCGCGCCTCGAAGAGCTCTTCCACGCGGGGCAGACCCTGAATGATGTCTTCCTGGGCCACACCGCCGGTGTGGAAGGTGCGCAGGGTGAGCTGCGTGCCGGGTTCGCCGATGGACTGGGCGGCGATAATACCGACCGTTTCACCGATCTCCACCAGCTGGCCGGTGGCCAGGTTGCGTCCGTAGCACAGCGCGCACACTCCCTGAGGAGCCTCGCAGGCCAGCACCGAACGCACTTTTACGCGCGGCCAGACCACCTTCTTGCCCCGGGTGGAAACGTCGACATCGCGGTTGATCCACTTGTCGATCGCCATGGCCTGGGCGTCGTTGACCATTTCGTTGCGCTTGGCGACGAACTTGTTGCCCTTGCCGTCTTCATACTCCAGGTCTTCCGCCAGATAGCGCCCGGCGATACGCTCCCACAGCGGCACTTTGACGTCGCGACCCTGAGCACAGGGTCCGACCTCAATGGCGTTGTGGGTTCCGCAGTCATCCATACGCACGATGATATCCTGGGCCACGTCGATCAAACGACGGGTCAGGTAGCCCGAGTCGGCCGTGCGCAGCGCGGTGTCGGCCAGACCTTTACGGGCACCGTGGGTGCTGATGAAGTATTCCAGCACCGTCAGGCCCTCGCGGAGGTTGGAGCGCACCGGCAGCGGGATGATTCGGCCCGTGGGGTCGGCCATCAGGCCGCGCATCCCGCCGAGCTGCTTCACCTGGGCCGGGTTACCACGGGCACCGGAGGTGGCCATCATAAACACCGGGTTCAGTCGGTCGAGATGGCGCATCATCGCCTGTTCGACCTGATTGGTGGCTTCCGACCAGATGGTTTTCAGCTGACGATAACGCTCGTCTTCGGTGATGAAGCCCATTTCGAGCCACTGGTCCACGGCCTGGACACGCTTGTCGGAGTAGTCCAGGATGTGTCCCTTTTCCGGGGGGATCTTGATGTCGACCACGCCGATCGTCGTTGCCGACTTGGTGGCGAAGCGGAAGCCCAGATCCTTGATGGCGTCCAGCATTCGGGCCGTGCGGTTATTGCCGTGGTTGTCGTGAACGCCCTTGATGAACTTGACCAGGTCCTTCTTGCCGAAGGTCTTGTTCACGTCCTCGTAGCAGATCAGACGCACGTTCTTGCCGGGGAAGTCGAGGTCGTCACCAACGACGTCGTGAGTATCCGACTGTTTGACATCGTTCGGCAATTCGCGCCAGAACAGGGCCCGACCCACGGTGGTGGCGATCATTCGACCGCCGATGCGGATCTGGACCGGAGCCTGCAGTTCGACCACGCCCTCGTTCCAGGCCAGGATGGCTTCTTCAGGGCTGCTGAAGTGCTTGCCTTCGCCTTTGGAGTGATGCTTCTCGATGGTCAGGTAGTACATTCCCAGCACGGTATCCTGGTTGGGAATCGTGGCGGGAGTTCCGTAGGCCGGCAGCAACAGGTTGTTGGACGAGAGCATCAGCACTCGTGCCTCGGCCTGGGCGCCCGCCGAAAGCGGCAGGTGAACGGCCATCTGGTCACCGTCGAAGTCGGCGTTATAAGGCGTGCACACCAGCGGGTGAAGCTGGATGGCCTTGCCGTCGACCAGCACCGGCTCGAAGGCCTGAATGCCCAGGCGGTGCAGGGTTGGGGCACGGTTCAGCAGCACCGGGTGATCTTCGATCACCTCTTCGAGTACGTCCCACACCTCGGGCAGCGCGCGCTCGACCATGCGTTTGGCCGACTTGATGTTGTGCACCAGGCCGCGGTCGACGAGCTTCTTCATGACGAAGGGCTTGAACAGCTCCAGGGCCATTTCTTTGGGCAGGCCGCACTGGTGCAATTTCAGGTTGGGACCGACCACGATCACCGAACGGCCCGAGTAGTCGACGCGCTTACCCAGCAGGTTCTGACGGAAGCGGCCCTGTTTGCCTTTCAGCATATCGGACAGCGATTTGAGGGGGCGATTGTTCGGTCCGGTCACGGGACGCCCGCGTCGGCCGTTGTCGATCAGAGCGTCAACGGCTTCCTGCAGCATGCGCTTTTCGTTCTTCACGATGATCTCGGGCGCACCCAGATCCAGCAAACGCTTCAGACGGTTGTTGCGGTTGATCACGCGACGATAAAGGTCGTTCAGGTCGGAGGTGGCAAAGCGACCGCCGTCGAGCTGCACCATCGGGCGAAGCTCGGGGGGGATGACGGGAATCACGTCCAGGATCATCCACTCGGGGCTGTTGCGCGACTTGCGGAAAGCTTCCACGACCTCGAGCCGCTTGATGGCCTTGGTGCGTTTCTGACCCTGAATAGTCTTCAGGTCTTCCTTCAGCTGGTCGTGCAGTTGATTGACGTCGATCTCGGAGAGCATCTCCTTGACCGCTTCGGCACCCATGCCGGCGCGGAATCCATTGCCGTGCTTCTCGCGGGCTTCCCGATATTCCAACTCGGTGAGCAACTGGCGCTTGTTGAGGGGAGTGTCGCCGGGATCGATGACCACGTAGGAGGCGAAGTAGATCACCTTTTCCAGCGTGCGCGGCGACATATCCAGCAGCAGACCAAGGCGGCTGGGAACCCCTTTGAAATACCAGATGTGGGTCACGGGGGAGGCCAGTTCGATGTGCCCCATGCGTTCGCGACGCACCTTGGAGCGGGTGACTTCCACACCGCACTTGTCGCAGATCACGCCCTTGAAGCGAATGCGCTTGTATTTGCCGCAGTGGCATTCCCAGTCCTTGATCGGTCCGAAGATGCGCTCGCAGAACAGTCCATCGCGCTCGGGTTTCAAGGTGCGGTAGTTGATCGTCTCGGGCTTCTTGACTTCCCCATAGGACCAATCGCGAATCTGCCGGGGAGAGGCCAGTCGGATTTCGAGGGCATCGAAATTGTTGACATCCATAAGAACTTTCCTCCTAGTTTGCAACGGCTGTTCTGGGCGATGAGGAGCCTGGAACGGACGTTATGAACCAACAAAATCCCTCGGAGCGGAGCGACGAGGGGCAGGGGCTCGAACCGTGGGGGGGCCTCGCGGCCCCGCCCACGGCAGGGATTACAGGCTGCTCAGAGCTTCTTGCGAAAGATCCAGGCCGAGTTCGCGAGCGGTCGATTTGACGTCCGACTCTTCCACCGACTTGATTTCCACTTCGCGCAGCGTACCGGTCTTGTCAAAGGATTTGACTTTGACATCCAGACACAGGCTCTGCAGTTCCTTGATCAGCACCTTGAAGGACTCGGGCACGCCGGGTTCGAGCACGTTCTCGCCCTTGACGATGGCCTCGTAGGTTTTGACGCGACCGATGACGTCGTCCGACTTGACCGTCAGCAACTCTTGCAGAGTGTAGGCGGCGCCGTAGGCTTCCAAAGCCCAGACTTCCATCTCTCCGAAGCGCTGACCGCCGAACTGCGCTTTACCACCCAGGGGTTGCTGGGTGATCAGCGAGTAAGGTCCGGTGGAGCGAGCGTGGATCTTGTCGTCTACCAGGTGAGCCAGCTTCAGCATATAGATCTGACCGATACTGACTCGGCAGTCATAGGCTTCACCGCTGCGTCCGTCGAGCACCACGCTCTTGCCGTCTTGAGGAACAGCCCGATATTCCTGGATGTAGCGAACCAACTTTTCGATGGCTTCCTTGGGAACCGGGATGGGCCGGGTGCCCAGGATGCGCTCCAGGCGCTGGTAGAGGCTGGGGTCGTGACAGGCTTCCTTGAGTTCTTCGGGGTTGTACGGACGGGACCCGAGGAATTCGGCCACCTTCTTGGCCAGGTCTTTGCCGCTGGACTGGATCATTTCGGCGCACTCGTCCGAGGTGACCAGCACCCCGTCCGGTCCGCTGTTGATCCAGCGACAGAGCTTCTGATGCAGCGGTTCCTCCGAGAGGATGATGTCCATCTCCTCGGTGGTGAACTCATAGCCCATCAGAGCCAGGCTCTGTTGCAGATTGACCAGGCGGAGCAGTCCGAAGATATCCTCTTCCTTGGCCGCGTCGAAGACCGGAGTTTCGATGCGGTAGCGCTGCCCCATCTTGTCGAGCATTCGGGCGGCCGCGGCACCGACCGTGGTCTCCAAAATCTGACCGATATTCATACGCGAGGGAACGCCCAGCGGGTTGAGCACGATCTGCACGGGGGTGCCGTCGGGCAAGAAGGGCATATCCTCGACCGGAAGGATCTTGGAAATGACACCCTTGTTGCCGTGGCGTCCGGCCATCTTGTCGCCCTGCATGATCTTGCGCTTCTGGGCCACGTAGACGCGCACCAGCTGGTTCACGCCCGGCGACAGTTCGTCGGTGGTCTCACGGGAGAACACCTTGACGTCGATCACCTTACCCTTTTCGCCATGTGGCACTTTGAGCGAGGTATCGCGCACGTCACGAGCCTTTTCACCGAAGATGGCGCGCAGCAGGCGTTCCTCGGCGGTCAGTTCGGTTTCGCCTTTGGGCGTCACCTTGCCGACCAGGATGTCCTCGGTGCGAACCTCGGCACCGATGCGCACGATGCCACGCTCGTCCAGGTCTTTGAGGGCTTCCTCGCCGACGTTGGGAATGTCGCGCGTGATTTCCTCGGCACCCAGCTTGGTGTCACGAGCTTCGCATTCGTATTCCTCGATGTGAATCGAGGTGAAGATGTCCTCTTTGACGAGCTCTTCGGAGAGCAGAATCGCGTCCTCGTAGTTGTAGCCGTGGAAAGGCATGAAGGCCACCAGCACGTTGCGTCCCAGAGCCAGTTCGCCATTGACGGAAGACTGGCCGTCGCCGATCACGTGTCCGGCCTTGACCTTCTGGCCGAGCCTGACGGCCGGGCGCTGGTTGATGCAGGTACCGGCGTTGGATCGTTTGAACTTCAGCAGGCTGTAGGTGTGCACCACGCCGTGGTCGTCCTTGATCTTCACCTCATTGGCGTTGACCGAGACCACCTCGCCGCTGTGGCCAGAAACCACCAGGGCTCCGGAGTCTTTGGCTGCGCGATACTCCACACCCGTGCCCACCAGCGGGGCATCGGGCTGGATCAGCGGCACCGCCTGGCGCTGCATGTTGGCGCCCATCAGGGCTCGGTTGGCGTCGTCGTGCTCGAGGAACGGAATCAGGGCCGTAGCGATCGACACGATCTGCTTGGGGCTGATATCCATGTAGTCGATATCTTCCCGCGACAGAATCTGGGTCTCGTGGCCGGCACGTGCCACCACGCGCTCGTCGGTGACCTGAAACTTTTCGTTCAGTCGGGTGTTGGCCTGGCAGATGTTGTACTCGTCTTCCTCGTCGGCCGACAGGTAGTCGATCTGGTCGGTGACCTGAACCAGGACCGGCACCTCCACGCCTTCCAGCACCAGCGCGTGACGCTTGCGGCGAGGGACGATCTGGCCGGCTTTGTAGAGAACCTTGCCGCCCTGCTTGATGTCCTGCAATGCCTTGCAGACCACCTTGCGGTAGGGGGTTTCCATAAAGCCGAAGTGATTCACCCGAGCGAAGCTCGCCAGCGAGCCGATCAGGCCGATGTTCGGACCTTCTGGGGTCTCAATCGGACAGACACGACCGTAGTGGCTGTAGTGCACGTCGCGGACTTCGAAGCCAGCGCGCTCACGCGAAAGACCGCCCGGGCCGAGGGCCGAAAGGCGACGCTTGTGAGTCAGCTCGGCCAACGAGTTGGTCTGGTCCATGAACTGCGAGAGCTGGCTTGAACCAAAGAATTCCTTGATGGCTGCCACCACAGGACGGATGTTGATCAGGGCCTGAGGCGTTACCGTCTCGAGATCCTGAACCGTCATGCGTTCGCGAACCACCCTCTCCAGGCGCAGCAGGCCAACGCGGAACTGGTTGCCCAGCAATTCGCCCACGGCGCGGATACGACGGTTGCCCAGGTGGTCGATGTCGTCCACCCTGACGGTGGTGCGGAAACGGTCCGGGCTGGTGGTTTCGAGCCAGAAGATACCACGGTCGTAGACCACCGGCAGTCCGCCTTCGGGGATGCCCTCGGCCGGGGGACGCTCGTGCGTTTCGCGGCGCATCAGCGCCAGCAAGTAGCGAACGGTGCCGACCAGGTCCTCACGGGTGAGGGTCTGGTTGTATTCAATGGTTTCCCCCGAGTCGGGATCTTCCAGGATACCGGGGCGCACTACGACGCCGGTCTTCTGACAGGTGATCATCTGGCCCAGCTTGCGAGACAACTTGTAACGGCCAACTTTGGCCAGGTTGTAGCGCTTGGGCGAGAAGAACAGGTTTTGCAACAACTGCTGGGCGCTGTCCACCGAAGGCGGGTCGCCGGGGCGCTGCTTGCGATAGATTTCGATCAGGGCCTCTTCGGTGTTGGCAAAGGCGTCTTTCTCGAGGGTTGGCTCGATCAGCGGGTCGTTATCAAACAGGGCCCGGATATCGTCGTCGCTGCTGAAGCCCACGGCGCGCAGCAAGACGGTGGCCGGAACCTTACGCGCCTTGTCGATGCTGACGCTGATCACGTCGGAGGCGTCGGCTACGAATTCAAGCCAGGCGCCGCGATTGGGGATCACCGTGCAGGCGAACGTGCGCTTCTGGTTCAGTTCGATATTTTGCGTGAAGTAGATGCCCGGCGAGCGCACCAACTGGCTCACAATGACGCGCTCGGCGCCGTTGATAATGAAGGTGCCGCGCTCGGTCATACAGGGGAAGTCGCCCATGAAGATGGACTGCTCTTTGACTTCCTTGATCTCCCCGCCCTCTTTGGTGATCAGTCGAACCCGGACCTTCAAAGGGCGAGCATAGGTCGCGTCGCGGTCCCGGCATTCCTCGGTGGAGTAGGTGGGCTCATCGAGCTCGTTGTCGAGAAACTCGAGCACGAGATTGCCCGTGAAGTCTTCAATGGGGGAGATATCGGCGAAAGTCTCGCGGATCCCCTCCTTGAGGAAGTGTTCGTAAGACTCGCGCTGTAACGCGATCAGATATGGAAGATCCAGGATCGTAGAGATCTTTCCGAATGACAAACGCCCGTTGTCGGGGTTGATATTGCGGAGAATAGACATCGGGTTTCTCCTTCAAACTTTCCTGCAAGGCAACCGGTATACCAGATGCCGGGGATGCTTCCTTCCCACTCGCCGCCTGAAGTAAACACAAAAAGCAAGAGAGACTCGAGAGTCTTTCTCGCTTTTTGGGTTAGTTCTCTGGCGTCAATGAATTGTTCACGGGCAGGTTAAAAGCTAGGGAGGGATTATAGTTATCAATGCCCGGGCTGTCAAGCCTGGTTGTTAAAGTTCTTCACACAGAAGCAGGTGCTGAACTTCGGGCATGGCTTCCCCCACGTGGTAGGCATAGGCCTTGGCAGCGATTTCCATTTCATAGCGAGTCACCCGGTCATGGTGGCGCAGATGGGCTTCCCAGGTTTCTTCCAGATAGACCTCGCGATAGAGTTCGGGATTTTCGATGTCGACGAACAGACCCCAACGCAGCACGCCATTTTGCAATCTTTGCTCTTTGAGGGCCTTCATCGCATTGCGAAAGTCTTCGGCCTGGTCCAGCCGCACTTTGTACTCGACGGTGACCAGTACCGGCCCCTGGTCCGGTTCGACATACATCTTTTCGTCGGGGTCGGGCCAGTGCCGTGAGGGCTGCAGATTGAGGTCCTCGCCTGAGCGAATGGGGGAGAAGAAGGTGGAAAGACAGCTGGCCAGCAGCATCAGGGCCGCTGCCAGCAGGCCGATGCGCAGATCGGTGCGCTGGGCCAACCAGCCCCAAAAGGCCGACCCCGTAGAAGCAGCGGCGAAGTAGCACAACAGATAGACCGACATGGCTCGGGCCCGCACCCAGGGCGGGGCTACCGATTGCACCGAGAAGTGCAGCATGGAGAGAATGCCGATCCAGCAAATGCCTCCGCCGAACATCAGTAGAAAGGGCAACCAGCGCGAGTGGGTCTGGCTGAGCCCGAGGCAGGCCAGGGCGAAGAAGAACCAGTGAAAATCAACGATCTGGTTGGGGCTAAAGCGCAGGCGCAGGCGAGGCAGCCAGAAAACCCCGGCAGCCGCTGCACCAATGCCAAAAACCCCCACCATGCCGCCGAAGTGGTCGGAATGCATCCCGTAGGCCTTGCGCACCAGCAGGGGTAACAGGGCCCACAGGCCACTGCTGCCAAAGACAAACAGCGAGACGCGCACCAGCACGTTGCGCATCCGGGGCGAGTAGCGCACATGGCGAAGTCCGACGCGGATGGCCCCGAAAAAACGTTCGGCTCGCACCCGGTTGCGGCGTTGCTTGGGACGCCAGTTCCAAACCACCAGAATCACCCCGGCAAAGGACACGGTGTTGAGGGCGAATCCGTAGGCGGGCGCCAGGAAGTGCAGCAGCAGACCGGCCACGGCCGGTCCCAGGGCCCGGGCCAGGCCGATGGCCAGCCCGTTGAGGTTGACGGCCGCCGGCAGGGTATGCCGGGAAACGATGCTGGGCAACACCGCGTGCCAGGCCGGCGAGTTGAGAGCGGTTCCGATCGACAGAATGGTCGTTCCCAGCAGCAGCCCGGTGGCTCCCAGTCGGTCGCTGAAGGCCAGCACGGTCATCGCCCCGGCCGTCAGCATCATCCAGCTCTGGGTGATCAGCAGGTAGCGTCGGCGGTCGACCACGTCGGCCAGGGCGCCAGCGGGCAGAGCCAGCAGAAACATCGGTGTGGTGGTGGCCACCTGAACCAGAGCCACCATCCAGGGCTCGGGTTTCAGATCGGTCATCATCCAGCTGCTGGAAACTTCGTGGATCCAGGTGCCGAGATTGCTGACCAGGGTGGCGAACCAGAGGGCGCGGAACAGCGGGTTCCGCATCGGTGCCCAGGGGCGCGGCCGGAAAGGGCGCCCCTCGGGCTCGTTCTCAGGCTTGTTCGGGCTCGAGTCCATGGGGGTCCTGTTCGTCGCTCTCTTGGGGAGGCGTCCAGAAGCGGAAGATCAGGCTCCAGCACAGGCAGGCGGCCCAGATGTAGTAGAACACAAAATAGGCCAACAGGACGGCTAAGGCCAGCAGACCGACTTTCAGCTGCCCGGCCGGATACAGGCGGGCGTAGCAATACAGACCGCTCAGATGGGTCATCAGGCCCAGGCCTGCCAGCGTTCCGTTCAGGCGCCGGGCGGAAGCGGGGAGCTGGGCCAGGCTGGGCAACATGTCCAGCGAGGCACACATCCAAAGCACTCCGCCTCCGGCAGCGTGGCCGAGCAACAAGGCCGGAGGAAGCCAGCTCGGGGTTTGTCCGGCGGCCAGCCAGGCCAGCAACGAAGTCAGCACCATGAGGGCACCTCCGGGTGGACCCAACCAGACCCACAGTCGTGCCCAATCGGAGTGGGGCCCCGGGGCCCGAGCGGCGGGCGAGCGGCGCAACAACCAGCGGGCCGACTCGATGCCCCCGTAACACATCAGAAATTGGATCACGGTCAGCAGCCCCGAGAAGTAGCCCGGTCGATGAATGGGATGGGCTCGGAACACGGAGAAGGCGAAAAATTCGAGCCCTGTAACCAGAACAAAGGCGATAAGCAGGCGTTTCATGGGGTTTCTCCTGGGGATTTGGGGTAGGACTCTGCTTCAAACCTGGGTTTGAAGCCCTTTCGGCGGAAGACGTCGGTCTTCAGGCAGGCGACTCGGTCGAGGAACAGGATGCCGTCCAGGTGGTCCAGTTCGTGCTGCAAGCAAATCGCCTCAAATCCTTCGCTCTCGATCAGGCGCATCTGTCCCGAAGGCTCGAGTCCCTTGACCACCACCCGGCTGAAGCGCTCCACGCTGGCGGTGTAATCGGGGATCGAAAGACAGCCTTCACGCCCCACCACCCGGCCCTCGCCGGCGACCAGCTGCGGGTTGAGCAGCACCAGCAAACCGTGGCCGGGGTTCTTGGGGGTGACGTCCACGACGAACAGCCGCAGGTCGAAGCCGATTTGTGGGGCGGCCACACCTACGCCGGGACCGGCCCGCAGGGTGTCGACCAGATCGTCGACCACTTCGCTCAGGCCGGGCCAGTCGAGGTCGACCTGACGGCAGCGCTGTTTGAGAATCGGATCGGGGTAGAGAACGATAGGACGGACGGCCAATTCAGAGCGATTCCGTTTCCAGCTTGCGCAGGCTGATATCCACTTTGAGGGACTGGCTCAGTCCGAAAAGCTTCTCCTTCAAATCGCTCTCGGCCAGACGAGCGGGGGCCTCGATTTCCAACAGCATGATGTACACCGGACCCTTGCCCTGGATGACGCGGGTGCTGAGGTCGGTGATATTGGCTCCCCACTCGGCCAGAAACCCTGTGGTTTGAGAAACGATTCCGGGGTGGTCTGCACCATAGACCGAAACCAGGTAGGCCGCCAGCGGCTCTTCCTGGCGGGCGGGCCGGGCTTCTTCTTGAATGGCGTTGAGGGTCAGGTGAAGCTGCAGCTCGGCCGCGGTTTTCTGCAGTTCGGCTTCCAGTTGTGCTACCTCGAGTTCGGGGCCCGGCGTGACCACCAGCAACATGGCGAACTGGCCCCAGAGAATGGTCATGGCACTATCTTCGATGTTGCAGCCAAAGCGAAAGAGCAGCTCGGTGATGGCCGAGACGATGCCGGGTCGATCGCGACCGATGGCGCTGAGAGAGAATGGTTGGGACAATGGATGACCTCCCGGGGATTTCCTCTGCTGCAGGCCCCGAACCGTTGGGCGCGAACCGCTGCCGCGAAGTCGATGAGTTTCTGGAAGAGCCTGACAATTTCCTGGATCCTGGCCTGGTGGGTCGCCCTCGGTGGTGGCTCGCCCGGGGCCGAAGAAGCCTTTGCTCCCTGGATGTTTCACCCGCTGCGGGGGGGCACCCGTCTGCAGATGCGCAACTGCCGATGGACCATCGACTATACCAGGGAACCCCGCCCCCACTGGGTACACCTCGAATTTTCGGCCGAACTTGAGCACCGCGGCTCGCAACCGCTCACCGAACAATTTCTGGTGGTGAGCCCCGATGAAGGTCTCAAGGTGAGCTGGGAAGGGCGCAGCATCGCCCAGGATCGGCTGGTGGCCGAGCTGCCCAAGAACGCTTACAGTCGCCTCAAGGGTCTGTCCAGAGTAGCGGTTTTTCAACTCATCTTGCTAGGGAACGAGAAGGGGCGGTTGAACATCTCGGGCTATCATCGTGTGGAATTTATTTCAACATCGTGCCACCGCTGGCAGCTCCTCCCCCCCGTCATGAAGGCCTGGGGATCGCTGGGTGGGGGGCGCCTGGAACTCAACCTCAGCCCGGAACTCAAGCTCTTATCGGATGGCTGGTCAGGGGCGGGCACGGCCTATCATCGCCTGTGGAATCCACGCGAAGGTCTGCCGCTGGAAATTCGTGCCGAGGCGCCGCTCGGCGCGGGCAATTGGACGGTGCTTCGGGTTCCTCCCCTGCGGCGTGCCTTGTTCTGGGCCGTGGGGGCGGTTGCGCTGGCCGTGCTCGCCAGCTCACTGGCACCCAGGTTTGCGCTGCTGTTCTGGGCGCTCACCTGTCTGGGCCTGTGGCTGGCACCGCGCTGGGATCTGGCCCTGGGACGCTGGAACCACTACGCCGATGCCCGGCTTTACGAACAATGGCTTGGGGTCTTTCTCAGGGGCGTGGCTCCCGTGCTGGCCGGGGTAGCCTGCTGGCTGGGCACTTTGGGGAAAAAGTCGGGCGGGAGGCCCCGCCAAGGTGAGGAGAGATGGTGATGCGGCAATGGTTGGTATGGTGCTTGCTGGCACTCTCGGTGGGCGCCGAAACCTGGAAAGTGGTGCCAGGGCGAAGCGTCGGCCCCATCAGTCTGGGCCAGAGTTATCTTGAGGTCAACAAGGTGCTGACCCCCAAAGAGGCTCTGGGGGACCAGCGCCAGGCCTATTTGCGCTACCGCGAAGGGGTGGATGTCGAGTGCGTCCAGCAAAAGGTGAGCCAGATCTTTGTCAACCAGACTCAGTTTCAGGGAAAATCTGGCCCCGTTCAGGTGGCTATGGACGGCAATTTGAGCATTGGCAACAGCGCCGCCCAGATGGAGGCAGCCCTGGGCCGAGCCTATGAGGCCCGCGACCTCAAGGTGGCCAAGTCGCAGCCTCGGGAAGTGTACTACGCCTACAGATCGCGGGGCCTGGGTGTGGTGACGCGAGGGGGCAAAATCGTCCAGTTCATCATCTGGCCCAAACGCTAATGCGGTGAGAGCCAGTCCAGGGGAGGCGGAGACTCGACCAGGCCCGCTTGCCGGGCCATTGCGTAAAAGCACTGCACGGCCTCAAGGCCCCGCGATCCGGGATCGAGCGTGCTGGAGTTGACGTAGCGCAAGATGAACTCGCGGCAGCGCTCACGGTCCAGCCCGCGGGCCAGGGGCAGGGCCAGGTCCACGGCTTCTTCGACTTCTTGCAGGGCCAGTTCGATACTCTGGTAGAGAGCCCGCGTCAGGGTCCTTTGGACCGCTTCGGGCAACTGTCGTGACACCACGTTCAGGCCCAGCGGTATGGGCAGCCCGCCGCTGCGCTGGCCGAACCAGGCCCCCAGATCGACCACCAGTTGCAGGCCCTGTTCGGCGAAGGTCATCTGGCCTTCGTGAATGACCAGAGCCGAATCACAACGCCCCTCGAGCACCGAAGTCAGGACCTGATCAAATGGCACGGTCACGAAGGACTGGTTCGGGTTCCACATGCGGGCCAGCCAGTGGGCCGTGGTCAGTTCGCCCGGGCTGGCCATGGGACGGCGGGCCACTTCGTCGGCGCCAAGGCCCGACCGCGATACGATCATCGGGCCATAGTCATGGCCGAAACTGATGCCCACCTTCATGGGGCGATAGCGGTCGGCGATTGAGCCGTAGGTGGCGAACGAGCAGGCGGTCATTTCGAAACGTTGCTCGCGAGCCCAGCGGTTGAGCTGTTGCATGGGAGCCAGGCAGTGTTCCAGGCTCAGGTTGCCCCGCTCGACGCGGTCGAGCTGGATGCCGTAGAACATAAAGGCATCGTCGGCGTCGGGTGTGTGTCCGATGCGGATGTGCATCCTCAGCAGAGCATTTCCGCGCCAGGGATATGTACCGGCAGCCGACCCCGGGCCGTCACCGCTCCGGTGAGCACGCGTCCCAGGGCTTCCAGGCTGAGGGGAGTGTAGTTGTAGCTGCAGACGAAGGAGGGCGCCTGGGGCAGGTCGCGCAGCACATAGGGGCTGGACAGGCTGACCAGCACCACTCGGGAGTGGTTCTCCAGGAGCTTCTGTCCGAGTTCGCGGGTGGCATCGGGCAGGCGATAGCGGGCATAGACGCAAAACAGCACGACTTCGTGCTGCGAAGCCAGTTCCAGCAGTTTTTCCAGCACCGGGCCCCGAGCTTCGGCCGAATAGAAGGCGTGCATGACATTGCAGTCGGGCAGTTGCAGGTGTCTGAGGGCCATCTCGCTGGCCTGCATTTCGCCCAGCGGCGAGAGTGGCAGCAGGTCGGGGCTCAACAGAAGAACTTTCTGTCCGGGCGATAGCGGCAGATTTCCGCGATCGTGCACGACCGTAATGGAGCTTTCGACGATGGCCTGCATCTGGCGATGCTGTTCCCCAAACTGCAGGTTCTCCGGCTGCAAGCAACGCGGCGCCAGCTGCTGGCGCAGATGCTGCAGGCGCCGCCACGAGGCCTGCAGGCGCTCCAGGCTTAAACGGCCGCTTTCCAGGGCCCGTGTGATGGCCTGGACGGCGCCTAGCTGGTGTTCTGCGCTGCCGCAGGCAAGGATCATGTCGGCTCCGGCCTCCAGGGCCAGCACACTGGCCTCGGCCAGCCCGTATTGCTGGGTGATGGCCTGCATCTCCAGCGAATCGGTGAAAATCACGCCCTGGAAACCCAGGTTTTGACGCAACAACCCCTGCAACACCGCGGGCGAAAGGGTGGCAGGCAGTTGGGCGTCCAGGTGGGGCAACAGCAGGTGGGCCGTCATGATCGACTCGACGCCTGCTTCGATACAGCGCTGGAAGGGCACCAGTTCCAGGCTTTCCAGCCGTTCCTGGGTATGGTTGAGCCGGGGCATGCCGATGTGGGTGTCGATCGTGCAGTCGCCGTGACCCGGAAAGTGCTTGGCTGTGGCTGCCACCCCTCCTTGACGAAGGCCCAGGCAGGCGGCGACGCCGTGCTCGGCAACCCGCTCGGGATCGTCTCCAAAAGAACGCACCCCGATCACGGGATTGTCGGGATTGTTGTTGACGTCGACGCAGGGGGCAAAGTCCAGATGGAAACCCAGCCCGGCCAGCTGTTGCCCCATCATTCGATGGGCCTCTTGAGTGAGCCTGGCCTGTCCCGTGGCCGCCAGGGCCATAGCCCCAGGGCTGAGCACCATATCGTCGAAGCGAGCCCGATCGACGAGCCCGCCTTCCTGGTCGATGGCCATCAAGGGATCTCCCAGGGCTTGCAGCTGTTTCATGAGCTCCAGGGTTTGTGCGCGCCAGCGCAGGTTTCGAGCAAAGAGCAGCATGCCACCCCAAGGGTATTGGGTGAGATGGTGAACTTGCTCTTCTTCCAGGCTGGCCCCGGGAAGGTCGATCATGAGTAACTGGGCTGCGAGCTGGCTGGGCGTCATGGCAGTCCTTTCAAGCCTTTTGAGCAGGCAGGCTTCGGTCTGCGGGGTGAAATTCCCTCAAGAGTTGCTGTTCCAGTTCGCCGATCCGTCGCTCGATGTGGGCGGCTACGGGTTCGCTCAGCGGCTCGTAGCCCTCCAACCAGCCCGACAGCCAGTCGGGCGCTTCATGGACCCAGGCCTGTTCGGGAAAGGGCTGCTGCAGTCGCTGAAAAGTGTCCTGGGTCAGGGTGGTCAACAAGCGAGTCATTCTCAACCGATCGTGCAGGCGCTGGGCGTCTTTGGCAATCGGTCCTCGGGGGGGGATCTGACGGGCCTGCTTGAGCCAGGCCCGCCACGGGTTGCGCGAGACAAACGAGGGGTCGATGTCGCTCTGGGGGTCCAGCCAGCGAAAGACACTGGGGGCCACCGGTGTCTCGGCTACGGGTGGCAGCGACTGCTGCAGCAGGCTCCACTCCTGGGCCACCTCTTCCGGCCAGCCCGGCAGCAGCTTTTGCCAGCGCAACAGGGCCAGGCCCAGACGTTCGAGAGCGGGTTCCAGTCCCAGGATTAGGGACTGGTAGGGGGCCAACGTATAGGCGAAGTCTAAAGACCAGTCTTGAAACCAGGTCAGCAGGTCGTCGCGGGCCTGCTCACGAGTGTCCCCCTCCAGGGGCACCCATTCCAGCAAATTGCCCCAGTGCATGCTGCTGTAGGCGGGCTGCAGGCCGGTAAGGCAAAGGTGCGCCACCTGGTCCCACTCTTCCAGCATGGCTGACCAGCGCCAGCCGGCTTCCTCCAGATGTTCGGCCGTGGGGCTGGAAAAGTAGTGTTGCAGTTGCTGCATGGCGGAAAGCGCCCGCCGCAGCACCGACTCGGCTTCGGAGGAATAGCCGCCCAGTCCGAGCGCCGCCTCGCCGCCCGTCACCGGCAGGCCCTGGCGCAACCTCTGGACTCCCTGGCTCAGGCGCTCCCAGCTGTAACGCAGGCGCGGCTTGATGTCCTCGGGGCGAAGTCGCCCCCGGGCCAGTTCAAACAGCATTTGGGGAAACCACAGTTCCAGGCTACTCTCGTCCTCCATGCGCAGGCACTCGACCATTTGTTGCAACACGGGTTCAGGAGCCAGCGGAAGGGACGGATTTCGTCGCCACGAGTGCAGTAGCTCCAGTTGCCAGTCGCTGAGTTCGGGGAGTTGACGGGGGTGGCTCCAACGATGGGCAAAGTGGTGCAGGGCCAGGGGAAGGTCGCCCGACGGCTGTTCCAGCCCCAATACCCCCCAGCTGAGCCTCAGCCGGAAGGCTTTGAGAACGCGAGAATCAACGTGCGGCGCCGGATGCATAGGCGCGTTTGCGGGGTTCGGCCTTGGCGAATTGCAGCAGCGTAAGGCTGGACAGGCGAATTCGGTCGCCAGGTTGGATCAGACGCTCCCCCCCTTGCAAGAGCGACATTCCGTTGAGGAATGTGGGGTTGGTTTCGCTGCGATGTTGCACGAAGAACTTGCCGTCACGGTGAACCAGAGCCACATGGATGCGGGACACTTCCAGGTCGGAAAGGCGCACGTCACAGTTCTTACCGCGGCCTATCAGCAGGCGCTGCTTGCAGAAGGGGTAGACCTTGTCCTGATCCTGGTCCACCCCGCTTTCGACCACCACCTGGAAGGTTTGCAGCACCTCGACCACGGCTCGTTCAAGAAACCGAAAGCAGGACTCGCCGATGTCGATGCGATCGCCGGTCATCAAGACCACCTGGTCACCCCGCTTCAGGGGCACCCGGTTCACCTGCACGGAATCGTCGGGACCCTGGTTGAGCAGCGCAAAGCGCCGCTGACGATAGCGCAGCGCCGCGGCATGGCCGGGCCCGTCCAGGGTGATGTCGTACTGGTCGGTGCCGGAGCCCAGAGTGATAACCCGGTCGTCCTGCATCTCGGCCGCATTGAGCGCGATTTGACGCCCCCGATTGGAGCCGCTGACGAAATCGAAGACGAAATCCGAATTGTCACGCCAGGGCCAGCTCAGGGGTTGCATGTCCTGAGAGCGGTCTTCAGAGGGCGAGGTGATCGATTGGCGAGGTTGTGAGGCCCCGGCCAGAGTGGGCGCGTTGGAAGGGTCCAGAGCGGCCGGTTCGGGAACGGGGCGAGGCGGATCGGGACGAGCCGGTGACAGCCCCCCACTGCCGCGCCCGAGCAAGGTGGGCTGGGCCCGTGGTGGCGTGGGCGGCGTGGGCAGCTTGAACGTTTTGACTACAGGGGTGGAGTCTTCCTCAGACTCTTCCTCGCCAATGACCTCGGTCGGAGCCGACAGCGAAATACGCGTTGGCGGCGTCGGGGGCGGGGGCGGCGAAGTGGAGCCGGCCCGAGGAGCCACGCCCAGGCTGCCGCTACCGGGAAAATTCCGCGGCACGATGCCGCCGCTGTCGCCACCCGAGGAGGGCGGCGGGGCTGGCGAATCGGAAGGGCGTCCCCAGGGCGAGGGCATGCCGGCCCCCCCTTCCTGGCCCGGAGTGGGATTGGCCCGCACTTGAGGAGGAGTCGCATCGCGCGGTCCCCATTCGGTGACTGCCGTGGCGCCTTTGGCCCTGACCATCAATGAACTGCGACCCAGATGGATGACGTCTCCATCTTGCAGCAGCACGGGCGAACCTGCGGTCACGGTCAGATCGATGGGCTGACCTCGCTGTACCCGACGCACACGGATGGTCACGCCTGGCGTTTCGGACTCGGTCAGGCCATAGGCCTGGTCTCGACTCTGCCAGACCACGTAAGCGGCTTCTTTCGGCAAACTGTCATCTTGCAGCAGCACGCCCTGACCCATACGAGGGTCTTCTTTGCCCAGCGCGCGGCCGATGACATTGACCTGGTCTCGCAAGGTGAAGACGCTGTTCTTGTCGGGGCCCTGGGCCACGGTAATGAGAATTTCTTTGCCGCCCTGTTCGGTGGCCGCTCCGTAGTCGCGTTCCAGGTAGTTGTTGGCGGGTGCTCGCTCGGGTTCGGGCTCGGGCTCGGGGGCTTTGGGCGTACGCGGATCGGGGG
The DNA here is from genome assembly GCA_964649085.1 of uncultured Burkholderiales bacterium. GTDB lineage: Bacteria > Vulcanimicrobiota > Xenobia > Xenobiales > JADMJV01 > JADMJV01. Next base: position 83,623 of record CAZYPN010000004.1, read on the forward strand.
TGTTGAGCCGAGTGGTATTGGCACGCTCCTGGTTCAGGTTGGAGAGGGCCTCGAGGATATTGCCCACCATCATCTTGTGGGTCTTGGCGCCTTCCTCGGTGCGGCCGGCCGGCACCGGCGTCACCTTGGTTTCGGGGGCACCCTGGCTGACCGTTTGGGCCTCGACCTCCAGCACCAGATAGCCCATCTGAATCTTGTTGCCTTTGTCGAGCTGACGGGGGGTCTTCTTGTCTACCGGAACGCCCTCGACCAGGGTGGGGTTGGTCTTAGACTGATGGTGGACGAAATAGGACTTCTTCTTTTCGTTCCAGCGCAGTTCGGCGTGAACCCGGGATACGGTCGGTTCATAAAAGAAGAGATAGCCCGAGGCCTGCTCTCCCTGACTGGTGGCTCGACCCAGGATGTAGCGCTGCTCGACCAGGGGCACGACCAGACCTTGCTGATTGCCCTTGAGAATGCGCAGTTGAAAGCCCGAAGCGAAAGGCATTCATGATACGTTCGCGTCGGTTCCACTTTGCCCTCTGTTTCCAGGCGAGGATTCCTTACGCTAGGCACTTTCCAGACTGAGGATCAGCAGCCCCATTTGAATGGTGTCTCCGGGCACCAGGGGCCGGGGGGTCTTCGATTCCACGGGGAAGTTGTTGACCAGGGTCTTGTTGGTCTGGGAGCGCTGATGCAATACGTAGGATTTCTTGCGTTCGTCCCAGCACAACTCGGCATGCTGGCGCGAAACCGTGGCTTCGTAAAAAAACAGGAAGCCTTCGGCACTCTCGCCCTGGGAGGTGGCTCGCCCCAGCATGACGCTGCGAGTGTGCAGCGGCAGCACCAGCCCCTGCTGCTGACCGCGAACGATTTTCAGGCACAGCCCCGATGACCAACTCATAACTTCTCTTCGATGGCTTCGAGAAGTTCTCCGATTCCCCGGCCGTCCAGCGCAGAAATTTGCAAAACCTGGTGGCTCTCGAGCAGGGGGCTGGGCCGGTCTACCAGATCGAGTTTGTTCAGCACCACCAACTGAGGCAGATTGTCGATGGCCAGGTCGCTCAAGATTTGCTCGACGGCTTCAAGATGAGCCGGGTGGTCGGGGTCGGAGGCGTCGAGCAGATGCACCAGCAGATCGGCACCCGAGAGTTCCTCGAGGGTGGCTCTGAAGGCTCGGGCCAGATCCTCGGGTAGATCGCGGATGAAACCCACCGTGTCGGTCAACAGGACATGACGCCCCGAGGGCAGCCGGAGCCGCCGGGTGGTGGCCTCCAGGGTGGCAAACATGCGGTGCTCGGCCAGCACCTGGCTGTCGGTGAGCCTGTTGAGCAGGGTTGATTTTCCGGCGTTGGTATAGCCCACGATCGAGACGATCGGCACCTCATTCTTCAGGCGGCGGTCCCGACGTAGCTTACGCTGCTTGGAGAGCTCGTCCAGTTCTTTCTCCAGTCGGGTGATGCGGTCGCGAATGCGGCGCTGCCACACTTCCATCTTGGTTTCGCCCGGGCCGCGTGCCCCGATACCGCCGGTCAGGCGTGAGAGAAAGTCGTCCTTCATGACCAGGCGTGGCAGGGTGTACTTCAGCATGGCCAGTTCGACCTGCAGCTTGCCGCCACCGCTGTGAGCCCTTCGGGCGAAAATGTTCAGGATCAGCTGGGTACGGTCCCATACCTCCAGATCGCCAAAGAGTGAAATGGCCCTCACCTGTGAGGCGGTCAGTTCTCCGTCAAAAATCAGTAGCTCCACTCCAAGCTGCATACACTGGATGTAGAGATCCTTCAGTTTGCCGCTGCCCACCACGTAGCGGGGGTCGAGCTTGGGGCGCCGCTGGGTGACGATGTCTACCACTTCAAAGTCGGCCGACTCGGCCAGGCTCTGCAGCTCGAGCATTTGATGGCGCAGCAATTCGAGGGGGCCGGTGGTTACGCCCACCAGAATGGCGCGTCGCAGTTGGCCCGTGCCCCGCTGACGCGACCAGTTGGAACTCAGTTCGCGCTCCAGCCCGTCGATAAAATGAACGAAGTCCTGGGGCAGTTGATGCAGGCTGGGGCAAGACTCGCTCTGGCAGGGCTGTTGCGAGCCGCCCTCGGGCTTGAGATGGGCCCAAAATACCTTGCCCGGCAGCCCCTGTTCGGTGGCTTCCAGGGCCAGAATCAGGTCGAACCGCAACAGCGCCAGATCGGTGAGGTCGTCCTGGCTCAGAGGTTCACCCTGGAGGTGGGTGTGCACAAAGCGCAATCCGCGCAAACGCGTTTTCCCGGCCCGGTAGCGGCCCAGTCCGGTGAGTTCGATCTGGCGGGCGTCACCGACGAAGACTTCTTGCACCTTGCCTCGACGGTCGACGAAAAGACCCACCTGGCGCGAAATCTCGCGAGAGATCTCGCAAAGAGTTCTGCCCAGTTCGGGACTGATGAACTGGTCGGGCGGTACTCGACGCTGATAGAGTTTCTCCAGCCGCTGCTTGTGGCTGGGCTTGAGTCCGCTGAGATTACCCTGGACTTTATGCATCCGCAGGCAATTACCAGTTTTGCTCGGAAACCTCCTCCAGCAATTTGCCCACCGGCCCCCCTTGAGTTTGCAGCCACTGCAGATAGCGTTGCAAGCCCTCATCGATGCCCACAACGGCCTGAACGCCCAGCCGCCGAGCCCGCTCGGGCGAAGCGAAGTGGCGTTGCACATCGCCGGGCCGGGCGGGTCGGTGGCTGACGCCCAGTTGTTCACGGCCCAACAAGCGCAGCAATTTTTGGGCGATTTCCAGCACACTGACCTCCTCGCCCCGTGCCAGATTCAGGGTCTGTCCCAGGGTTTCCGGATGGGCGGTCAGCTCCATCAGTCCCCTGCAGGTGTCCTGGACATAGGTGAAGTCGCGCTTCTGATCGCCCGCGCCAAAGATCAGCGGCGGCAATCCGTTGAGAATGCGCACGGCGAAGCGGGGAATGACTTCGCCGCTGGCTCCTTCGTGATGTTCCCTGGGCCCATAAGTATTGAAGGGGCGAATCACCGTGATCGGCATGCCGTGGGTGCGTTCGTAGGCACGGGTGTAGAGCTCGCCGGCCGACTTGGAGGCACCGTAGACCGTGGTGGGTTCCAGTGGGTGTGTTTCGTCCATGGGAACCCGTTGAGCCGTGCCGTAGACCTCGGACGAAGAGCAGTAGAGAAAGCGCTGCAGGCGGGCGCATCCGAGCCGGCAGGCTTCCAACAGACGCAAAGTACCTGTAGCGTTGACCTCGTGGACGTGCTCGGGCTGGCTCAACGAGACTCTCAGGCAGGCTACGGCAAGATGGAACACCACTTCGACGCGGCTCAGGTCCGGCAATTGCTCGGGTTGCAGAATGCTGGCCTGATGAAACTCCAGTCGACCGCTGGAGCGAGCCGCTTGCAAATGGGACAGTCGGCCCACCGAAAGGTCGTCGATGGCCAGCACCTCGGCACCGGCCTCGACCAGTGCATCGCAAAGGTTGCTGCCGATGAAGCCCGCCGCCCCCGTAACCAGAACCCTGCGGCCAGACCAGTTCATGGCAACTCCACCGGGGCCCCGCGCAGTTGGATCGAGCGGCTGGCGGCTTCGATCCAGCGCGCCACCCGCAGACCTGATTGTCCGTCGCTGCGCGGCTTTTGCCCGCGAGTAATGCAGTCGACGAAATGTTGAACCTCGTTCTCCAGGGGCTCACCCTGGGGAATTTTCGGGCACCAGCAGTCTCCGCTGCGATAGCTGATCAGCAGTTGCTGCAGTGATTTTTCGTCGCTAACGGTGATGCCCTTGTCGTAGACCCGCACCCGCTCCGAGGGTTCCAGGTCGTTGTAGACGATCATCTGTTTTTCGCCTCCGATCAGAGTTCGTCGCAGCTTGACGGGGGCCAGCCAGTTGGCGTGAATATGGGCCACCAGATTGTCTTCGAAGAAGCAGGTCATATAGGCCATGTTTTCGGGCTGACCGGCAACGTGGGCGATGCCTGTTGCCGAAACGGCCTGGGGCTTGTGTTGGGGCAGCAGATAGTCGAGCATGGCCAGGTCGTGCACAGCCAGGTCCCAAAGGACGTTGACATCCTTTTGAAACAGGCCGAGGTTGACCCGGGTCGAGTCGAAATAAAGGATCGGGCCCAGCCTGCCCGAGTCGAGAATCTCTCGAATGCAGTGGACAGCCGGCGCATAGACAAAGGTGTGGTCGACCATCAGCACCTTGCCGCGCTGTGCGGCCAGATCGATCAGTCGCTGGATCTGCTGTGAGTCGTCGCAGAGAGGTTTTTCCACCAGCACATGGCGGTCGGCTTCCAGTACCTGGCGGGCCAGGGCAAAATGGGTGTGGGTTGGGGTGGCGATGGCCACGGCCTCCACTTTGGGGTCCCTCAGCGCCTCGCTCAGGTCGGTGCAGCACGAAACCGTGGGGAAGCGCTTCTTGACCTGCTCCAGGCGACTGGCCTGGGCATCGCACACCCAGCGCAGTTCCACCTCGTCGTTGGCGTAAAAGTTGCGCACCAGGTTCGGGCCCCAATAGCCATAGCCCACCACGGCCACTCCCAGAGACATCAGGCTCTCCTCTCTTTACAGACCAGAATACAGTGACTGTAAGGCAGATGAATCAGCCCCTGGCGCAGGTAGCAGTCCACCTGGCCAAAATGCTGTCGGGCCATCTGGGCATAGGTTTCCAGAGGGCGGACGTGCTGGCCGCGGTCGCGCGACACCCACCAGCGCGACCACCGGCTTTGCCCCCGATGGTAACACGGGTCGATGCTGGTCCAATGGCCGCCCTGGGCCAGCTGGCTGCTGGCCTGAGCCAGCAGCCACTCGACGCTGGCGTCGTCGAGATGGTGCAGGAGGCCGAGGGCTACAATGCGCTGAAATGGACCTTCGGGCAGTTGCGACCCGGGCCCCAACTCCTGTTGAAAGCAGCGTTCGGCGGCCAGCCCAAAGCGACTGCAGGCCGATTGCAGATAGGCTGCGTTGGCGTCGAGGCCGTGGTAGTCGGTCTGGGGCAGAAAAGGCAGCAGGTCGCCCGGTCCACAGCCCAGGTCGAGCAAGCGCTGCCCGGGGTGGGCCTGAATGTATTCCTGGCTGAAGATACGGCGCAGGTTGTCTCCGCCCACCAGGCGTTGGAACAGCCGATACAACCAGGGCAGGCGCATCCAGCCACGCAGCCCGCTGCGGATTTCGCCCAAGGCGTCAGGCCCGGGCCAGTTCTTCTGGGTTCAGTCCCTGCAGTTCGACAGGCACAAATCGGCCATCCTTGCGGATCAGCACGTCGTCGAAGTAAATTTCGCCGCCCTCTTCCTGGCGCAGGACGAGGTCCCAGTGGACTTTGCTGCGATTACCGTTCTCGGTTTCCTCGTAACATTGACCCAGCGCCAGATGCAGCGATCCGCGAATCTTTTCGTCGAACAGGATGTCGCGCATCGGCTTTTGGATGTGGGGATGAAAGCCCAGCGCGAATTCGCCGAAATAGCGGGCCCCCTCGTCGCTGTCGAGAATGGCCTGAAGAGCCTCGTTGTTATTGCTCTCAAATTCCACCACCCGACCCTTCTCAAAGCGCAGGCGGATGTCGTCAAAGGGCGTTCCCCGGTAGATCGTCGAGGAGTTGAAGTGGATATGGCCCTCCACCGAATCTTTGACGGGCGCGGTAAAGCACTCGCCATCGGGAATATTGTGGCTGCCGCAGCAAGGGATCGCCTGGATATCTTTGATCGAGAATGTCAGGTCGGTATTTCGGGCCGTGATGCGCACGCGATCGGTGCGATTCATCCATTCTTGCAGGGGCTTGACGGCCTTTTCCATTGTGGCATAGTCAGCCAGGCAAACCCGGAAATAGAAGTCCTCGAATGCCTCGGTGGACATCCCGGCCTGTTGGGCCATCGAGCCATTCGGCCAGCGCAGCACACACCAGCGGGTGTGCTTGACCCGGCGCTCGATGTGGACGGGTTTCACCAGATTCTGCTCGAACAAGCCCATGTGTTCGGCGGGAACATCCGACATTTCGGTGATGTTGTCCGAACCCCGCAGGCCGATATAGGCATCCATTTTCTCCATACGGTGCAGTTCCAGCGACCCCAAAAGTTCGGTGCGCGCAGCGATCTGCTCGGGCGTTCCGCTGCGCAGCCAGGCCCGTTGCAGTCGCAGGCTCTTCATTTCAACCAGGGGAATGGCTCCCACGGCGGAGGCCTCCTCGACCAGGGCCGCCAGTGCGGCTTCGGGCACGTGAGTGGCCTCTATCAAGACTTTATCGCCTTCCTTAAGGCGGGTGGAGTGATGAACTAACAGTCGGGCCAGTTCGCGGTAGCGGGGGTCGCTCACAATGGTGTTCTCCTGTGACAGAATGCAAGGGGCAGTTCTCAGGTGTATCGTCTGGAACCTTCTAACACTTTCTCAGAAGGCTTTTGCGGTTGCGTCTGGCGAATTGCAGTGCTAAACTCTCCCGGAACCGGGTCCCTGGCCTGGCTCAACGGGAGACCGGAAGAAGGAAGCACATGTCCCGACTACCTCTGTTGTTGTCGATTCCTCATGGCGGCTCAATGTTGCCCCGAGAATATGCCCCGCGCTTCGCTCTCACGGCCGCTGAGTTGTTTCACGAATCCGATCCCTGGACCCGCGAGATTTTCGCCATGGGCGAAGCCGTTCAGGGCCGGATCGAGGCGGAGGTCGCCAAGGCGGTGGTCGACCTGAATTGTGACCCCTCGCTGGTTCCGCCCAAGGTCGACTACGGAGCAATCAAGCGATGTACGGCCTTCGGTCGCCCGATCTGGACCGAAGATGGTTTCCCCACTTCAGAGGAAATGGACCGTCTGCTCGACCGCTATCATCGGCCTTATCACGACGTGCTGCATCGCACTTCCAATCGCGGCGGGGTGCGCCTGGCGATCGACTGTCATTCGCTGTATGCCTACGGACCTCCAGGTGCTCCCGATGCCGAGCAAGCCCGTCCGCTTTTTGTTCTGGGCAATCTTGGCGACGAAAAAGGTGAGGGCAATGCCATTACGGCCCCGCCAGGTCTGTTGCAGTTGCTCGGAGAGCTGTTGGAGAAGGAATTTCAGGATATCGAACCCCTACCTGGCACGGTTCGCGTGGCCGTTAACGCTCCTGTGGTCAGCAACTACACCCTGCGTCGACACGGCAAAGGGCGAACGCCCTGGCTGCAATTGAGCATGAATCGCTGTGTCTATTTGAAAAATCCGGCCGACGTGTCCAATGTCCCCGACAGCGACCGCGAAGGAATCAGCCAGCTGCGGCGCCGATTGTTCTCGGTGATGTGTGACCTTTCTGATCGCCTCGAGGACTTTCTTCAGTAACGTGTCCAACCTTTCCCAAATCATTGGGCGGCACGTACGCCGGCTCCGCCGCGACCACGTGATGACCCAGCAAGCTTTGGCTCGCCGAATCGGGGTCAATGCTTCCTTCATCGGTCCATTGGAAAAGGGCCAAAAGGCCCCAAGCCTGCAGACTATCGAGCGCCTTTCCGAGGTGTTCAAGGTGCCGACCTTTACTTTTTTCATCGATGACGAAGCCGAAGACCGGGCGGCCATCGACCGGATTCGGGCGCTGGTGGGTTCCCGCCCCGTGGAGGAAAGGGACTTCTTGCTGAAGACGCTGGAAGAGATGGTCAAGTTGTTGAGGCGTCGTCCGCGCAAGTCTGCGCCGCGTGGGGCTGCAGACGGCAAAGGGCGCGAGGGCGATGTCGGTCTCGCGTAGGGCCCGGCGAGAGGCCGCCCGGCGTGAGGCAAAGACCGCATTGCCCTCGGGGGCTGCTGCGGGCCAGGTCGACCCGCGCATCGCCTTACACTGGTCGCGGCTGCGGCGAAGACTGCGCCTGGTTCTGCTGATCAGCACCCTGGCGGCGCTGGTTCCTCTGCGCCTCTTTCGCGATCCGCTGGCGCTCTGGCTGGAGCAATATGGTTGGGGGGCTCGACTGGCGCTGGTGGCGCTGCTGCTTAGCCCCGCCCTGCTGACCTGGATGATCGGTCTGGGTCAGTTGCGGGACCTGCAGCAGCAGACGTCTGCTTCCGCTAAGTGACCGCCCCGCCGTCCACGCTGAGAACGTGGCCGGTGATGTAGGCGGCCTCGTCAGAGGCGAGAAACAGATAGGCATTGGCGATGTCCAGCGGCTTCCCCATGCGTGCCAGGGGCACGCGCTCGAGCAACTTGTCGATGACCTTGTCGGGGATCCCTTCGGTCATGCGGGTCTCGATGAATCCCGGAGCTACTGCGTTCACCCGGATGCCCTTTCGTCCCAGCTCACGAGCCCAAACTTTGGTCATTCCGATCACGCCGGACTTGCTGGCCACATAGTTGGTCTGACCAAAGTTTCCGTAGAGCGCCACCACCGACGAGGCGTTCAGGATGACGCCCGAGCCCTGTTGGGCCATGACCTCGGCCACGGCCTGTGCGCACAGATACACCCCCTTGAGGTTGACAGCGATAACCGAGTCGAAGTCAGCCTCTTCCATTTTCAGCAACTGCTTGTCGCGGATGATGCCGGCATTGTTCACCAGAATGTCGACGCGTTGGAAATGGTGAAGGACGGTTTTCAGCAGTTCTCGGACCGACTCGGGTTGGGCCGTGTTGGCGGCCAGGCCCAGGGCTTCATGTCCCTGGTCGCGGATCTGGGCTGCTGCCCCCTCGACTTCCGCCTGGTCCAGGTCGCAGAGCACCACCCGGGCACCCTCGCGGGCGAATACTTGGGCTGTCACCAGCCCGATACCACGGGCTGCGCCCGTAACAATGGCAACTTTGTCTTTGAGTCTCAATGCATTGCTCTCCTCTAAGGCTCCCTGCTGTCTATGCAGGGGGGGCTGCAGTCGGGTTGCAGCCCGGTGGGAGGCCTCAGTTTGGATCGGCCGCTTGCTCTTCCTGCTTGGGGAATATCAGGCTGGCCACCACCGACAGGCCGAGCAGGCCGGCGATGACGCCCAACTCGACCGCGGTGGGGATGTGAATCCACTTATGGGCCAGCATCTCGAGGCCGATGAAGACAAGAATGAGCGACAGGCCGATCTGCAGATAGTGGAACATGCCCATGAGGCCGGCCAGGGCGAAGTAGAGGGCTCGCAGGCCAAGGATGGCCATAATGTTGGAGGAGTAGACCACAAACGAGTTCTGGGTCACGGCGAAGACGGCCGGAATCGAGTCCAGGGCGAAGACCAGGTCGGTGGTTTCGATGGCCACAGCCACGATGAACAGAGGGGTGAGGAACGTGCGACCGTCGATGCGCACAAACAGTTGCTTGCCCACGTAGGCGGGGTGAACCGGAAAGCGCTTACGAACCCAGGTCACCACCCAGTTCTTGTCCGGGTCGACGTCGGCTTCTTCGTTAGAAAGGCCCATTTTGATCCCGCTGACGATCAAAATGGCGGCGAAGATGTAAAGGATCCAGTCGAAGCGATTGACCAGCGAGATGCCAGCCACGATGAGCACTCCGCGCATGATCAGCGCCCCCAGCACTCCCAGCAGCAGCACTCGCTGTTGGGCGTCGGCGGGCACGCGGAAATAACGGAAGATGATCAAGAAGACGAAGAGGTTGTCAACGCTGAGACTCTTCTCCAGCAAGTAGGCCGAGAGATAATCCATGGCCAGAGCCTGGCCCATCTGGGTGTAGATCCAGACATTTACCCCCAGGCCCAGCAGAATCCAGAAGATGGAACGCAGCACGGCCTGGCGCATGGACATCGGTGTCGCCTGGGGGCGCGAGCTGATCAGGTCGAGAACCAGCAAGAGCAGAACGAAAAGATTAAAGCCGGTCCATTGCGCCACCATATCCATCGACCTTTGCTTTGGTGCCCTGTGGGAAGATCCCTGGTGGCAGGGTCCGAGGTTCTCGGAACAAAGAGAGCTTCATGAAGAAAACCACTGCCAAGAAGCCCCATCCCTGGGAAGAACCCCCGCCCCCTGCAGACGTTCGCAGAGATACCTGGTTCAAGTGGGGCTGGAGTGCGCCCGACGCTGCTCGCAACCCGGCCCTGTGGCCGGTCTCCTGGATGTATGGCAAAAGCGCGCTGGACTCTTTGCGCAGACTGGCCGCTGGCTCACGCCGAGTGTTGGATATTCGCTGCGGGTCGGGCTGGTTGCTGTGGGAAGCAGCCAAAGTGGCTCCCCAGGCTCAGTTGCTCGGTTTGGATACCCGCGCCGAAGCGGTGGCCTGGGGACAGGCTCAGTGCGAAGTGCGCCTGGGCCGCTCTATGGGGCAGGTCGAGATTCGCCAGCAAGATTTTCTCGATTTCGAAGGCGAGCCCGCCAGCTACGACTTGATCATCTGCAGTTTCGCTTTGCATCACTGGAGTGATGCCAGTGCCTTGTTGGAGAAAATGCAGCAACTTCTGAAGCCCGGTGGTCACGTGTTTTACTACGATGCTACCGAGCCCACAGAGCACACCGTAGACCGGCTGTCGCGCTATTACTTTCGTCGCCAGCGGCTGCGGGGGGTGGCTACCGACCTGTGGAACGTGCGCCGTCAAGTGCGGGCCGGCTATGCACGAGACAGTCTGCGCAGCCTGCGCCATCCCGAGGCGCCCAGCGAAGGCGAGTTCTTCGCCGTGCTCCAAAGCCAGTTTTCGGTTCTCGAGCAGGGACGCTTGCGGGCCCTGTGCGATTTGTGGCTGCGCTCGCTGCCCAAGAAATTGAGCTGGCTGTGGCTGATCGCCCTGCTCTGGCTGGACCGTCTCGTCATTGCCTTGAAGTGGCTCGACGGCTGCCGTCGTTTTGCGGTGGCCCGTAAGGAGTCCTGAAGTCGAACATCTGTTGGCTTGCATGTCGAGGATGGGGGGGGTAGTCTAGTAGAGCAAGACCTCGAGCGGACGGAGGAACCGATACCCTACACGATGCTTCGGCATCAACCGCTACGTTCTCTTCGGAGAAGCTTCACCAGGGTGAGCCAGGAAGCTCTGGTGGCCCAAGACGAGTACTGAAGCGCACGCTGTCTCGGCAATGAGCGCTGGATGGGTAACCATCCAACCCGGCAAGGAATTCGTTCCAAACCGGTTCGGGCTGGAAGTGAGTAGCACTGTTCTTGTTCCTAGGCCAGGGACATCCATAGCGCGCAAGCGCAAGTAGGAAGGGCAAGTTCATCGAGGTCTTGCCCTTATTCTTTTCTCGCACATCGTGCATCTACGGGAGCTTTCGGGGACGAGGCTCCCCATTACCGAGCAGTTCAAAGAGGAAGCCTTGATCAGTACCCCGTCCCGCTCCCAGCCTCACATTTTTCACGGTCAATCCGATCCCTGGATTCGCATTCGCGGCGCTCGCGAGCACAATCTGAAGAACGTCGACCTGGACCTGCCCCGGGATCGACTGGTGGTGTTCACCGGATTGAGCGGCTCCGGCAAGTCCAGTCTGGCCTTCGACACCCTCTATGCTGAAGGTCAGCGTCGCTATGTCGAGTCGCTCTCGGCCTATGCCCGACAATTCTTGGGTTTGATGGAAAAGCCCGATGTCGACCTGATCGAGGGCCTTTCTCCGGCCATCTCCATCGACCAGAAGGGCAGTTCGCGCAATCCTCGCTCCACCGTAGGCACCGTTACCGAGATCTACGACTACCTTCGTCTGCTCTTCGCGCGCATCGGCCATCCCCATTGTCACCAGTGTGGCAAGCTGATCCATTCTCAGACCATCGATCAGATGGTCGACGGGTTGCTCGAACTGGAGAGCGGCACCGCTCTAACGCTGCTCGCTCCCATGGTGCGTGGCCGAAAGGGCGAGTACTCGAAACTGTTCAAAGAGATCCAATCCAACGGATTCACCCGGGTGCGGGTTGACGGTCACATCCATCGCCTGGATGAAGGGCCCATTCCGCTGGAGAAATACTCCAAGCACACGATCGAGGTCGTGGTCGACCGCATCACTTTGCGAGACGGAGTTCGCTCGCGCCTGGCCGATTCTTTGGAAACTTGCTTGGGGCTGGCCGGGGGGCTGGTTCAGGTGTCCAGCCCCGGTCGCGAACAATTGCTCTCGTCCCAACTGGCATGTGTCGAATGTGGCATTTCCATGGAGGAACTGGCCCCTCGGCTGTTTTCTTTCAACAGTCCTTTCGGCGCCTGCGAGAAATGCCACGGCCTGGGCTTCCTGCCCGAGCTGGATGCCGGATTGGTGGTGCCCAATCCCTCGCTCAGTCTCGAGGAGGGTGCTCTGGCCCCCTGGGGCAAGCCGGTGGTGTCGATGCGCCATCATCCTCGTGACTCTCGCTTCTGGCGTCGTCTGATCCGCCTGGCAGAGGAGCGCGGGCTGGACCTCGGCACTCCCTGGCAGTCGCTTACGGAGAGCCAGCGTCAGTGGGTGCTCTATGGTCAGGGGGCTGCATTCGAGGGCGCCATTCCCATGTTGCAGCGGCTGTATACCGAAACCGAGTCGGAGTTCTTTCGCGGCGAGATCGAAAAATACATGACCGAGAAGCCGTGTCCCGACTGTGAGGGTTCGCGCTTGAAGCCCGAAGCGCGCAGCGTAAAGATCGATGGTGCCAATGTTCATCAGGTCTGCTCGGTTTCGGTGCGGGAGGCGCTGGCATGGGTGCGGGGCCTGCACTTGAGCGAGCGCGAGCAGTTCATCGCCCAGCAGGTGCTCAAGGAGATCGAGGCGCGGCTGCGTTTTCTCAACGATGTCGGGCTCGACTATCTGGCCCTGACACGGACGGCCAGCACGCTGTCGGGGGGCGAGAGCCAGCGCATCCGTCTGGCCACTCAGATCGGTTCAGGACTGGTGGGCGTGCTCTACATTCTGGATGAGCCTTCCATCGGTTTGCACCAGCGCGACAATGAGCGCCTTCTGCAAACCCTGCTGCGGCTGCGCGACCTGGGCAATACCCTGATCGTCGTCGAGCACGACGAGGATACCATTCTGGCGGCCGACCACGTGGTGGATATCGGTCCCGGGGCGGGCATTCATGGAGGGCGAATTATCGCCCAGGGGGCGCCGCGCCAGGTGGCCGAGCACCCCGAGAGCCTTACCGGACAGTACCTCAGCGGTCGTAAAGCCATCGACGTTCCCCGTCGGCGGCGCAAGGTGGTGAAAGGGCGTCAGTTGCGCGTCGTGGGGGCCAGCCAGAACAACCTGCAGAGTTTGACGGTCGATTTCCCCCTGGGGGTGATGACCTGCGTCACGGGCGTGTCGGGTTCGGGCAAGAGCACGCTGGTCAATCAGGTGCTGACCAAGGCTCTGTCGCGGGCTTTGGGACAGGGCGGTGAGCGACCTGGAGCCCATCGCGAGTTGCTCGGAGTGGAGCATGTCGACAAGGTGATCGTGATCGACCAGAGCCCCATCGGGCGCACTCCCCGCTCCAATCCCGCCACCTACACCGGAGTCTTTGATCCCATCCGGCAGGTGTTTGCCCAGGTTCCCGAGGCTCGCATGCGCGCCTATGCGCCGGGGCGCTTCTCGTTCAACGTCAAGGGAGGGCGCTGCGAGGCCTGTCAGGGCCAGGGCATTCTCAAGATCGAGATGCATTTTTTGCCCGACGTGTACGTTCCCTGTGAAGTCTGCAAAGGCAAGCGCTACAATCGCGAAACTCTGGAAGTGCGCTTCAAGGGCAAAACCATTGCCGAGGTGCTCGATATGACCATCGATGAGTCGCTCGAGTTATTTGGCAACATTCCTCGCCTGGCGCGACGCTTACAAACCCTGGTCGATGTCGGCCTGGGCTATATCAGCCTGGGCCAGTCGGCCACGACCCTTTCGGGCGGTGAGGCTCAGCGGGTCAAGTTGGCCACCGAACTCTCCAAAATGGCCACCGGGCGCACCGTCTACATTCTCGATGAACCCACCACGGGACTGCATTTCCACGATGTAGCGCGACTGTTGGAGGTGCTGCAGCGATTGACCGACGCGGGCAACAGCGTCATCATCATCGAGCACAACCTGGATGTCATCAAGTGTGCCGACTGGCTGATCGACCTGGGCCCCGAGGGCGGCGATCGGGGCGGTCGGTTGTTGGTGGCGGGCACGCCCGAGAAAGTGGCCGGCTGTGGCGATTCCTACACCGGCAAGTTCTTGCAGCCGATCCTGCGCAAGGCCGGCACCTTGAGCTAGCGCAGGTGGGCCGTGAGTTCGCCCTTGCCCTGGCGCACGAGCACGGGTTCGTCGCCGGTGAAATCGATGATCGTCGAGGGGTCCGACTGCAGCCAACCATCGGTCAGCATCAAATCAACCAGATGAAATTCCTCTTGAATCGACTCGGGATTGCTGATCACTTCCTCCAGGGAGGTCGAGGCCGAAGTGTTCACCAGCGGGTTGCCCAGTCCGGTAACCAGTTCCAGGCACACGTCATGAGCGGGAACTCGAATGCCCACCGTGTGTTGCTTGCTGACCATGACCTTGGGCACCAGGCGCGAGGCCTGTAAAATGAAGGTGTAGGGCCCGGGCAAGAGACGTTTCATCAGTTTGAAGGCCGAATTGGACACCTGGGCATACTCGCTGACCTGGGTCATGTCCGAGCAGATAAAGCTCAGGGGTTTCTGGCGCGGCATCTTCTTGTACTGATAGATTTTCTCGATGGCACGCTTGTTCAACAGGTCGCAACCCATACCATATACGGTGTCGGTCGGATAGACGATCACGCCGCCTCCCTTGAGGGTCTCAACGGCTCGGGCTACATTCTTCCAGCGCTCGCTGGGGTCGCAACTGAGTACTAACATGGGCGGCTCCTTTGGCCTGAAGGCGGGATTTCCTGGTGGCGGCGGGAAGCCAGGGCCATGGAACGAGGCACTCGAGGGAAGGTCCACAATCGCAGTCTGATTCGCCTGGTCACCTGGGTTCATCGCCAGCTCTACCAGTGGTCTGGCGGCTTCGTCGGAGGCATGATCGCCGGCGCGCCCCAGTTGCTGTTGACCACCGTGGGGCGTAAGTCGGGGCGACACTTCACGGTGCCTTTGCTGTGTTTGCCCTACGGGGCCAACCTGGTGGTCGTTGCCAGCTACGGTGGCTGTGCCGAGGCCCCCCAGTGGTGGAAGAACCTGCAGGTAAATCCGCGGGGTTGGGTTCAGCTGGGCAGGCACCGCTGGGAGGTACAGGCCGAGCAGGCCTCGGAGGAATTAAAGTCGGAGCTGTGGCCGGTCTTCTGTCAGTATTATCCCGGCTATCTCGAATACCAGGATCGCACCGACCGGATTATTCCTCTGATTGTCCTTCGTCCCAGTTGGGCGGCCCCCAGGGATCTGCATTGTGTTCTCCCAGACGGGGCGGCGGGGGCAGGGTCGGGCGACGGCCAAAGCCGCTGAAGGCTATTCCTGGCAATGCTTGCAGCGGCCCTGCAGTCCAGCGGGGGCTGTCTGCAAGGGCCTGGCCCACCGACTGAATGCGGCCGGCCGGCACCCCTTGCCGGTGCAATTGGTCGAGCAGTTCCTGGCTGGCGAGGCGCTGACTGAGGTCCAGCAGTGCCTTTCGCAAGGTTTCTCTGTGGTGCACCCTGTCGATTTGTTTGGGGTAGCGTTGGGCCAGTTCGGGGCATCCCAGGCACTGGCAGAGCCGTTCAAACTGACGATCGGTTCCCACCGCCAGCAACAGTTCGCCGTCTCGGCAGAG
Organism: uncultured Burkholderiales bacterium; assembly: GCA_964649085.1. Taxonomy (GTDB): domain Bacteria; phylum Vulcanimicrobiota; class Xenobia; order Xenobiales; family JADMJV01; genus JADMJV01. The sequence goes on from CAZYPN010000004.1 coordinate 99,091, forward strand.
CAGGCGGGTTCCGTAGGGAAATAGATTGGGGTGCTCGCTTCCCTGGGGAATCGGGTCAACCCCCGTCATCAGGGTGTGGGTGGCCTGGTTGGCCAGCGAGGCCAGGGCTGCTTCCCACAGCGAGACTTTCACCAGTCGACCGCCCTGGCCGCGGTCGCGCAGCCACAGGGCCAGCAGGATGCCTTCCTTGAGTTGATGGGCCGCCAGCAAATCGATCAGGGCTACGGGTAGCTTGCAGGGCGGGCCCCCCGGCGGACCGTTCATCGACATGAAGCCCGATTCAGCCTGGATCAGCGCATCCAGTCCGGGCCGGGAGCTGTCGGGATAGCCGCATACCCAGCCGATAATCATTTGGGGGTGTTGCTGCAGCAGTTGCTCGGGTTGCAGTTGCAGTTTCACTTCGTCGCCGGGCTTGCAGTTCATGAGCAGGATGTCGGTTTGCGACAGCAGGGGGTCGAGTCTGGAGCGATGTTGGCGCAGGTCGAGCACGATCGAGCGCTTGCCCCAATTGACGCAGCTGAAGTAGGCGCTCAGGTGTTGGCCAGACTCCTCGGGGTGATACCAGCCCCGGGTCGGATCGCCCCCCGAGTCGGGAGGTTCGACCTTGACCACTCTGGCCCCCAGCTCGGCCAGGAACATGCCGACCGAAGGTCCGGCCAGAATGGTGGCCAGTTCCAAGACCTTCAACTGGGCGAGCGGCGGAGCATCCACGGAAGAAAGCCGATTCTTTGTAAGTAAAGCTGCACCTTTCCGTCTATTGCACTGGCAGTTGTCGGAAAACAAATTTTATATAGAAGCAATTTTCATGGAATCAGTTGCCTGCTGAGCAGGCCTGGCCATCTTTCCAAACCGACACCGTTGGCCCATGGTCGACTGTTAACAACCCGGATCCCGAGGGCGAGCCACGAGTTGCTATGCTTAGGAAGCGGAATTCTGCTCTCCGCGGGGGTCTCAAGAAGAAAGGTGAGGCATCGTTGAAAATCTCCTCTGCCCGAGTGTCCCGCCCCACGCTGCCGCCCGCAACGCGCGGCACAGCTTCGTCGTCCCCCTTGGAGAGCTTCACCCAGGAAGCCCACGATGTGATGTCGGGGGGCAAGATTCCGGTGATTTTCTCGGCCCAGAATGGGCAACGCCTGGGGGTGCTGAAGCGCACGCTGGCCCGTATTTCCAAGGCGACCCTCGAGGAGTTGCCGTTGATCCACGGTGCGGCAGCCTGGATCGGCAAGAATCAGTTGGAGACACTGCTGGAGAAGATGCCCGACGGCACCAGCATCGCCATCAATCACGCGGTGCACCCCGAATCACCGTTCACCAATCACAGCTTCATCTTTCAGGAGGCTGCCGAAGATCGCTCCACGGCAGGTCCTACGGAGACGGCAGCGGTTCGGCTTCCCGGATTGGACAAGGTGTGGAAGCAAGGCTTCACCGGTAAGGGGCAGACGGTAGCCATTATCGACTCGGGCATCTTCCCTCATCCCGACCTGAAAGAGCGGATCGTGGGCTGGATGGATTTTGCCGAAGGCAAAAAGAAGCCCACCGACCGCTATGGACACGGCACCCACGTGGCCGGTCTGGTGGCCGGGTCGGGCAGCAAATCTCAGGGAGCTGTCAAGGGAGTGGCCCCGGAAGCCAATCTGGTGGGGGTGCGGATTGCCTCGATCGCCGACGCTATCAAGGCGCTGAACTGGGTCATTGAAAACAAGGACGAGCTCAACATTTCGGTGGTCAACATGTCGCTCGGCGATATGCCGAGCAAGGCCTGGAAGAACGATCCCTGGGCTCTGGCTACCCAGCGGGCCATCGACGCCGGCCTTACCGTGGTGGTCAGCGCGGGTAACGAAGGGCCCAATCCGGGCACCATTGCCACGCCCGGCATCTTGCCCACGGCCATTACGGTAGGCGCCATCGACGACAGCGGCACGCTCGACCCCAAGGACGACCAGTTGACTCGCTTCTCCAGCCGAGGACCGAGCATTGATGGCCTGACCAAGCCTGATGTGGTGGCCCCGGGCAAGCGCGTCTTTTCCACGCTGGCTCCCAGTTCGTCTTTTGACACTCCCGAGTTCCCCAAGGCCAGCGGCGGCTACTTCGCCATTTCGGGAACCAGCCAGGCCACGCCGATGGTGGCGGGTCTGGTGGCTTTGCTCAAGCAGGCCAACCCCCAGCTGACTCAGGCGGATTTATTGGCCATCCTGAAGGAAAGCGCCCACAAGTACCCCAATCTGGAGGGAGCCGCTGTGGGGGCTGGTTTGGTTCAGGCCGAACGGGCGCTGGAGCTGGCGAAAAATTGGGAGTCGAAGGCGGTAGCCTGAGGCTTCGGAGCCTCCGATGCAAGATATTCAGCAGCAGTTTGACGCGATCCAGGCCGGGCTTCCCGACCTTTGGCGCCGAATCTCCCAGAGCCGCGAGCCGCGTTTGGCGGTGGCTGTACCTTCACTCTCTCTCGACCTCGAGGGCCTGCCCCTGCCGGGAGGCTTGCTCCACTTCGAGGAGCGCCTGCTCTATCTGCTGCACCTTCTCGGGCAACCCGCCTGCCAGTTGTGGTTCCTCACCTCTCATCTGATTTCCGAGGAGGAGGTCGCTTACTATCTGCATTTTCTGCGTCACGTGCCTTATGCTCACGCGCGCCGTCGATTGCGCCTGCAGCCCATGCTCGATCGCGGGCTCAAGCCCCTGACCCAGAAGCTGCTCGAGCGACCGGCTCTGCTTGAGCGCCTGCGCAACAAGATCCGGGGCTGCCCCAATGCCTATCTAACCGTCTATTCCAGTACCGAGCTGGAAATGCAACTGGCCGTTTCGCTGGGCCTGCCCATCCTGGGCACCGATCCTCGTCATATGGGTCTGGCCAGCAAAGAGCAGTCGCGTCAACTGTTTGAAAGCCTGGGGCTGCAGGTGCCGCCGGGTCGGGTTGGCCTGCGCGACCTGGAAGATCTCACCGGGGCCATCCTGGATTTGCTCGAGAGTGGCGCTGTTGGTGCCCACTGTCCGCACATTGTGGTGAAGCAGAACCAGGGGGTCTCGGGGCTGGGCAATCGGCGCCTGAGTCTGATGCCGTTTTGGAATCTTTTGGTGGCCGATTTGCCCCGCGAAGAGAAGCAAGCACGCCTGGCCCAGGCTTTGCGACGCCACTGGGGTGACGCCGAAGGCAAGGCCTTCTGGCCGCGCTTCGAGCGCCTGGGTGGGGTGGTGGAACAGCACCTCGAAGGCGAGTCGATCAGTGTTCAGGTGCACATCTCTCCCCTGGGCGAAGTCAGTATTGTGGGCGTGTTGCAAGAGATGATGGATGAGAAGGGTCGCTATCGAGGGGCCATCTTCCCGGCTCCTGACGTCCTGGCCCAGCCCGCCCTGGCTCAGTCTCGTAAAGTCGCCGATGAACTGGCGAGTCGCGGAGTGTGTGGGCGCTTCGAAGTGGACTTCCTGGTGCAATCGGAGCAGGTTTTTGCCCTCGATCTGAACTTCCGCAAGAGCAACTCGACCGGTTCCCTGCGCACGCTCAATCTGCTGGCCGGCGGCGGCTACTGCCCCGACGCCAACCTGTACCGAGACGCAGGGGGGCAGTGTCGGGCGATGTTCACCACCGACTGGATGACGCTCGGTCCGCACGCTCGTTCACCCCAGGACATCATCGAACTGGCCACCGAAGACGGATTGAATTACAGCACGGCCACCCATAGCGGCATCGTATTTCAGATGCTGGGAGGGGCTTCGGCCAACGGACGGGTTGGGGTGACCAGCGTGGGCAGCAATTCTGAAGAGGCCCAGGCCCTCTACCGACAGGCCGAGCAGTTATTGGGCGGTGGCGGTTTGAGTTGAGGCCAGGGTGGCGCGATACAGTCCCATGATTTTTCGGGGGTAGGCGGCCAGTTCCGAAACCTTTCGGGTGCCTCCGCGGGGGCCGAAAACGTCCATGCAGGCCCGATGCAGCGGAGAGTTCAGGTGCTGGCCTGGGGCCCCGGCCACCTGGTCCCAATCGCGCGGGTCCAGGCCGGCTTCAATGGCGTAGGACATTGCCCGCAGAATGGTGCCGCCGCCGCCGTTGTAGGCGGCCAGGGCCAGGTGCCAGCGCTCGTCTCCCTGGGGTTCGCCGCGAAGGCTGTAGAATTCCGCGACACGCGACGAGAAAGGTACGGACTCCACGGGCTTACCGATGATCTGTGGATAGTTGGCGGGTTCGGAAATCACCTTGTACTTCTCTTGGAAGGCTTGAATGCCGGCCGGAACGGCCTTCAGCGGGTCGAACCGGTCGCGGGTGCTCAGTCCGAAACGTTGGGCGGTATCGGGCATCAACTGGGTCAGTCCGGCGGCTCCGGCCGGACTGAGGGCGGTTGGATTAAACGAACTCTCGATCGCCACCAGAGATTTGTAGAGCACCGGAGGCAGAGGCGTGGAAAGGTCTTTCCAAAAGCTTTGTACGCTCTGGGCGATCAGGTCGTTGAAAAGATTTTCGCGCTTGCCAAAGCCCCATGACGTCCACAGGTCTTGGGGACTGGGAGAGGTGGCCTTGGGGATGAGGTCGGCGAAAGGAAGAGGGCCTGCACTGGCCGGAACCCATTGCACGAATCCGGCGAAAAACAGCGTGGCCAGGGTCCGTTTACCGTAGCGAGTCAAGGCAGCAACCTCCCAGAATGAGTGTCTGTCCATGGGCTTTCCAACCAGCCCCGGAAATCCTCGCCCTGGAGTGAAAAAACTATTTGGGTGGCTCGTCTGGTTGCTGCAGGTCGTCGATGCGGGTGAAGCGCACCACCTGGATCGATTTCCAGCCCAGCGCGTCCTCGCTGATGGTGCCCGAAGCGACCACCCATTCGCCCACCAGTGCCTTGAGTTCCGTCAACTTGGGACCGGTCACCAGATAGGGCTCTTCCTGGGCCCCTTCCCCTACTACGATTTCAATCGTGAGCACATTGCCCTGGGCATCCTCGGAACCCGCCTTTACCCAGCCCGAGATGACGCCAGTGGCACTTGAGGGAGCGGCTGGTGCAAAGCAGACCAGAAGATGAAACAGGATGAAAACGAGAGTGAAACGCAATGAATGGTCTCCTTACTTTGAATTTATTTCAATAAAGTGGGGGGAAAACCCTGCTTTATCTGGCCCTTTGCAGGGTACAACCGGCACCGGCTAAAATCTTGAGCCGTGCAGCAGAACACGAAGCTGGCTTCGCTCTTTCAACTTGTTGATGATCCTTCACCGGTAGTTCAGGCCGAAGTGCGCCAGGCGCTGTTGCCCTATGCCGCTGAAATGACCGCCAGAGTGGCCGAGTTCCAACTCGACGCAGAACGCCGACAGGCGCTCAGGCAACGGTTGGCCCACTGGCGCAAAGGCAGACTGCTGACGGCCTGGGCCAGTCTTCCCGAGCAACCGCTCGAGCGAGCCCAGGAGTTGTTCTGGGAGTATGAGCGTCTGTGGCTCGACGACCAGAACCTGGGCCAGCAGTTAGCCGACCTGAGCCAGCAGATGGCCGAACACGCGCCCGACCTGCATACCTTGCCCGCACTGCTGTTCCGCCAGCGCTTTCAGGGAAATCGCGACGACTACTACTCGCCCAGCAACAACTCGCTGGCCCAGTTGCTTCACACGGGTCGCGGCAACCCCATCACTCTCTCGGTGCTGCTCATCCTGGTCGGCCGGCGGCTGGGGCTGAAGTATGAGGGCATCGCCTTTCCCGGTCATTTTCTGGTCAGAGCCGCAGACACGCTGCTCGATTGCTTCAATGGCGGACGAAACTTGGGGCCGGAACTTACCCCCGAGCTGCGTGGCCGCTTTTCCCAGGCTGAAATCGACGCTCTGCTGGCCCGGCCTGCCAGTGAAGCCGACATGGTCATGCGGATCCTGCGGAACTTTGTGGTGGCCTATCAGCGTTCAGAACAACGTGAACTTTTCAATCTCTATACGCTGTTGTTGAAAGACTTCGCGGCCCGACGCTCGGGTCTTGGAGCCGGCTTGCCCTTGCGCGAGCCGCTTTATGCTCCAGGCCATGTGGTGCAGCATCGCCGTAAGGAGTATCGAGGCGTCGTCGTCGATTATCAACTGTATCAGGACGGCCCGGCTCACGAGCCGGTCTATCGCATTCTGGTTCACGGCTCGCCGCAGGTCGCCACGGCCCGCGAAGAAGCCCTGGCTCCAGACTCGGGGGGACTGGTGGCCCATCCCTTTGTCAGCGTGTTTTTTACACGCTTCGAAGATGGTGCCTACTGGAGGAATAACCATCCCTGGGAGGAGAGCTGATGAACGTACGAATTTTCTTACTGGGGTTGCTGCTTACCACGGCCTGTGGCGCCCAGCCGTCTAACCCTCAGAGGATGAAAGCGGAAGTGGAAGCCATCTTGCGCGAGTTCGCCCAACTGGGCACTCGGCCATACTCCAGCCAGTGGCCCAACGGCAATCCTAAGGAAAAGTTGGAGAAGGCCCCTGACGGAACGCTGAGTTTTACCCGGTTTTTTCCCACGGGGGGCTATGCCGTTCGCTATCAACGCAAGCCGGGAAAGGTGATCAAGCTCGAGCGCTACTTCGGCAACGGTAAAACCTCGATGTTGTTGAACCGGGACGAGCGCATCACCGACTTTACTTCCTACTGGGAAAATGGAAATAAGAAGGCCAAGTATCAGGAGAATCGCCACACCCGGAAGATTTTTTACGATGCTCGGGATATTGATGGAAAGCAGGTGTACCCACCGGTCCGATGAGATTGCCCTATGATGCTCTGATTCTGGTTTCCTTCGGAGGCCCCGATCGTCCCGAAGACGTGATGCCTTTTCTTGAGAACGTTACGCGTGGTCGCGGGGTGCCGCGCCATCGCCTGGAGGAGGTCGCCGAACACTACTACCATTTTGGCGGTAAGAGCCCGATCAATGAACAAAATCTGGCCCTGATTGCTGCCCTGCGAGAAGAATTGCAGCGTCGTGAGATTGAACTGCCGATTTACTTCGGTAACCGCAACTGGCAACCGTTCCTCAAGGACACCGTCGCCGAGATGAGCCATCGGGGGGTGCAGAAGGCTCTGGCCTTCTTCACTTCCGCCTTCAGTTGCTATTCGGGTTGCCGCCAGTATCGCGAGAACCTGGCCGAGGCCTGTGAGGGCCTGGAGAGCCCACCCGAGTTCGACAAGCTGCGGATGTTCTATAACCATCCTGGCTTCATCGAGCCCCAGGTTCAGGCTCTGAGTTCCACGCTTGCACCGTTGCAGGGGAAGCCCGTGATGGTGCTCTTCACGGCCCACAGCATTCCGCTCAGCATGGCCGAGAACTGTCGCTACGAGGTTCAGTTGCGAGAGGCTGCGCGGTTGGTGGCCGAGGGAGCGGGCGTCGACCGCTACGAGCTGGTCTACCAAAGCCGCAGCGGCTCTCCGCATCAGCCCTGGCTCGAGCCCGACGTCGGCGAGCGTATTCGCCAGCTCAGTAGTGAGGCTCAGCACTTTGTGGTGGTGCCGATCGGCTTTATTTCGGATCACATGGAGGTGCTGTTCGACCTCGATACCGAGGTGGCCGATCTCTGTAAGGAATTGGGACTTCACCTGCATCGTCTGCCCACGGTGGGCACCCATCCCACCTTCGTCAACATGGTCGTCGAACTGATTCTGGAACGCTCGGGTCTGCTGACCGAAAGGCGGGCGCTGGGAAATCTGGGTCCGAGTCACGACACCTGTCCGGCCAACTGCTGTTTGCACGGTGTGGCTCCCAAGAAACCGGCGCTGGCCCAGGCCGGCGCCTGAGCAAAAAAAAAACGCCCGACGAATCGGGCGGCTCAATTATGCAGGTTCGGAGGGGTCTACGCAATAAACCGTAAGATGGAAGCCATCTTGGGTAGCTGCCGGTGGCTGCACCGGCTGCCTTGCTCACTCACAGTGAACCACGGCCCCCCCCCGGCCACAACGCTGTGTCTATTGCCAGAATGTGAACGATGTAACCGGTTTGTAATCCGTGGTGGTAGTCTTGTTCATATCTGGAGTTTCAAGATTCTTTTAAGGCTCCGGTATAGTCTCCCGGGGGAATGAGGAACTGATGAGCTGGCTCAATCGCTTTCGCTCTCGCCCCTTGCTGAGCTACGACGAAGTTCAGTCGGAGTTGAGAAGTCACCGCTATACGTTTTGCGGACTGCATACCATCGACCTGGAGTCGGTGGTGGGCAGCCAGGGCCGGTGGCGCGATTTTTCCCGTGATTTTCAGGCCCTGCCTCAGCATCAACAAAGGCTTAAAAGCCTGGCGGAAGCAGGGCCCGAGGTGCAGGGCAGGCCCATCGAGGTCTATCGCCTCGACCAGGTCTACTTCATCCGCGACGGTCACCATCGGGTAGCCCTGGCGCGCTCGCGCGGGCAAACTCAGATTCAGGCCCTGGTGACTCGGGTTGAGGTGCGGGCCCCTCTGACGGCCGAAATGGAGCAGGAGCAGGTGTTGCAGGCCGCCCAGCTCAGCCATTTTCTGCAACAGACCAATCTGGATCAGCACGCCCCCGACAGCGACTTTTGCGTGAGCCGGCCCGGGCTACACGAGGTCTTGATGCAGCACATCGAGGTGCATCGCTATTACCTGGGTTGTCAGCATCATCGCGCCTTTTCTCTGATCGAGTCGGCGGCCAGCTGGCACGATCTGGTCTATCAGCCGGTCCAGGAGGCGCTACGCCTCAGTGGAGCCCGCCGCGAGTTTCCCCAGCGCACGGCCGTCGAACTCTACCTGTGGGTGGCTTACCATCGCGAGCACATGCGCGAATTGGGCCAGGAGTTACAGGATCTGGAGGTGGCCCGCGGCCTGGTCGAGCAGTTTAGCGAGCGCCCGGGGTTCAGCCTGTGGAAACGTTTCCGACGGGTGTTCCTGGCGGCCTGGAAGGCGGCTCATGAAGGGCCCGAGCCCCCGCGTCTGGCCGGAGGAGCGTCGTAATAAGGCCGGGGCGGGTCGGCGGGTTGCAGCGTCAGGGCCGCGGTGGCCATCATCAGAGCGAGCAAGAAGCAGGTTTCCATAGTCCCAGCCTGGCAGGGCTGGCTGAAGCTCCAGGGGGAGCAATCTGAAGATTGGCTTAACCTTGGGGGTAGCTCGGCAGCCCGTGCAGCCCCTGCAGAAAAGCCTCCGGGCCCATCTTCTCGCGCACGGCCTTGAGTTTGGCATTGCCGTCGTCGAAGCCCTGGGCCATCAGTTCCTGGACACGTCCTTCGAGTTTGAGGTCGGCCACCTGCTGGCCCACCCAATTGCCGCTTTCGACCTCGTAGTCGTGAATGGCGCGGATCTGCCTTTTGATCACACCGTGACGGGCGTCTTCGACGCGATACTCGTGGTCGGGGCCGGGCTTATTGCGATTCCAGCGTTCGGCCAGCGGCCGGGTTTCGGCCGACACGCTGAAGTTGTCCCACAATTCTTCGAAGGCCACCCGGGCCTGCTGGTGCTGGCGCACCGACAAGGGGTCCTCGGGGTTGACATGAACGGCGCCGCTCTGCTCGTGGTTTTCGCGCAGCCCTTTGTTGGAGAAGTTGGTGCTGCCTACGAAATCGGTCTTGTCGGTCAGCAACTCTTTGGCGTGAACCTTGCGGTCGTGACCACCGGTGCGGGGCAGGGCGGCCCAGCGCACGGGAATGTTGTGGTCTTCCAGGAACTTGACCCCCCACTGGTTGGGTGTGCTGCCATCGGGATAGATGCCCGGGTCGGCCAGCACGCGAATGTCGATGGGCTTGCCGGCCGCCTGCATGTCTTTGGCCTTGGCAGCCAGCGCCGCCGCCACCGGACGGGTAATGACGAAGGCCGGCACGTAGATGAACTTTTCCGCATCCTGGATGGTCTTCAGCAGCACCGCCTGGCGTTCGCTGGGGGTGTCGGCCAGCGACACCACGCTGGTGCCTTTGGCGGCGTCGCTGGGGGGCGTGATGTCCTGCAGAGCCTGCTGGTTTTTTTCGCTCTGGCCTTCCCGTTGCACCAGTTTGACGAGGTCGATCAGGCGCCGCTTGCCATAGTCGCTGAGCGGCAACCCCTGATTGCTGGCGATTTCGTTGTCCAGTTTGGCGCCCTGCTCTTCTTTGGGCAGGTCGATGAACTTGTGCAGTTCAAAGCCGCGCTCTTTGGCAAAGGCCTCCAGTTCGGCATAGGTTTTCAGTCTGGGATTTTCGGTTCCCGGCGGCGAGGGGCCATCCAGCGAGTCGACGAGCGACATCAGTCCCCGCCGGCCCATGCGCACGTCGCGCTCGAGAAAGCCCTGCACGGCGTTTTTGCCGTAATTGTCGTCCAGGCTGGCATCGCGGCTTTTCTCGACGTCGCGAGCGAAGTTTACCCCCAACTGGCGGGCGGCCGGCCCTTCGATGATGTAGCCCGAGTCGACGTTCTCGCCCGAGCCGCTGTTGGCATTCATGCCCGACAGCAAGAACTTATCGCCCACCCGCAGCCCCTTGCGATGCATGAGGTCGTTGGCGTTGCCCAGTTCGCGGGCCACCGGAAAGGTGGACACGCCGATGTCGCCGGGGGCGTCCATCAGTTGCAGCATGCCTCGTAGTTTGTCGGGCACATCGTCGACGTCGGCGGTTTCGCCCTTAAACGGGATCAGTCGGCCGGGGTCGAGATTGACCCGCACCTTGTTGCCGGCCGCCGCGTTGTCGGCCAGCTTTTTGATCATGGTCTGACTGGTCAGTTCGTAATACTGAGCGTTGATCTCTACCGGCTTGCCCTGTTGGGCCGATTGCAGACCCTCGTCGAGCAGGCCGTTCATCGATTGCCAGAGCTTCTCGTGGTGAACCTGCTCCACTCGATTGCCCGCGAAGGTTACTTTGCCGGGCTCGGACTCGAGGTCTTGAACGAGGGTCTTCAGCCCCGATTTGGGCAGGCCGGCATAGGCGTGGTAGGCGGCCACCACGTTGGTGGCGCCGAACGACGAACTGGCCACGGCCTGCACGGCGGCCTTGGCGCTGCTCAGACGATGGGCTTCACGCAGTTTGCCAAACTCGGTTTCGTAGACTCGGAACGGCACCAGTTCGGCGGCCAATTTGGGGTCCTGATAGCCGGATGCGGCATACTCTTTGCGCAGGCGGCTCTTCTCTTTGCGAGCCTTGCTGGCCAGCCCTTGAAGCGTCTGGAAATCTTCCTTGCCAACCTGGCCCTCGCCCTCGACGCGGTCGGCCAGTTCCTCGAGGTCTTCCTTCGGGTTGTCCTCGACCTTCAGCAGCGCCCCCGACTCGGTCAGACGGCGAATGACCTGCGGATTGAATCGCGCCGGGTCGAGCGAGGCCCCGTTGACCGGGAAGGAAGGGGGTTGTCCAGCCACAACCTTAGATATTCGAGCCATCCTGGCCATGACATTCCCCGGGCTGTTAGGAGTTCTGCGCAAATCCATCGGGAGGGGTCGAATCGACACGCGGGAAGCTGCCCAGATGGACTTTGGCCGCTGGGCCCTTTTCTCTCCTCGGGTCGACCTGGGGGTGTTCCTTGGCAGCGCTTTGCTGTCGTTTGTAGCGCTGGGAGTGGGTTATCAACTGGGCTATCTCCACAGCGACTCGCCCGAGTGGACCTGGGTGGTGGCCGTGCTGCTCGTCGACGTGGCCCATGTCTGGTCGACGGGGTTTCGCATCTATTTCGAGCCGCAGGAACTTCAACGGCGCCCCGGTCTGTATCTGGGCACTCCGCTGTTGTGCTGGCTCGCAGGGGTGTTGCTCTATCTCCAGGGGGCCGGACTGTTCTGGCGGGCCCTGGCCTATCTGGCTGTCTGGCACTTCGTGCGCCAGCAATATGGCTGGGTGGCGCTCTATCGAGCCCGCAATCAGGACCCTGGTGGCTGGCACCGGCTGCTGGACAGTCTGACGATTTATTTGTGCACGCTCTACCCCTTGCTCTACTGGCACTGTCATCTGCCCCGCAACTTCTGGTGGTTCTTGCCTCAAGACTTTGCCGCCCTGGGCTTTGATCTGTCGGCCTGGGTGGCGCCGCTCTACTGGATGTCCCTGGCGCTCTACCTGGTCAGGGCGCTGCTGGCCTACCTGGGCCGCTGCGGGCGTCCTTCTCCGGGCAAAGACATGGTGGTGCTTACCACCTGGGCCTGCTGGTATCTGGGCATTGTGGTGCTGAACTCCGACTATGCTTTTACGGTGACCAACGTGTTGATCCACGGGGTGCCCTATATGGCTCTGGTCTACTACTATCGGGGCAGTGCCGAACGCCGCCCCTCGCCGCCCTGGTGGGTTTTTCTGGTCACGCTGTGGGCGCTGGCTTACTGCGAGGAGCTGCTGTGGGATAGGGCTATCTGGCACGAGCGCGCCTGGCTTTTCGGAGCTCCCTGGGGGCTGGAAGGCTGGCACTCGCTGTTGGTTCCGCTGCTGGCCACACCGCAAATCACCCACTATGTGCTGGACGGATTCATCTGGAAGCGTCGCCAGGCTCCGCGGCTGTTCAGCGGGGGCTCCATCGTTGCGGCCAGCGCCGACGCAGACGATCCAGCACGGGCTTGAAGGCTCCCTCGCGCTGCGACCTTTCGATCAGCTGGCCCAGCGGTGGATGATCGCGGCGGGCCTCGATGGCTTGAAAGAGGAGGTCCAGTTCGGCTTCACTCATCTGCTCTAACAGTTCGTGAAGGTAGGGCGTGGCGGTCAACTGGGCCAGACTGCTGCCGTCCCAACTCGGGTTCGGGTCGTTAGCGGCCGGGCGCTTGAGGATGCGCTGGCAGCGCTGTTGCAGGGCCCGCCGGTAGTGTTGGGCCAGGGCCTCAGGGTGCTGTTGGCGGAAGGTTTCAAACCATTGGCGCGCCGGTTCGTCCACGGCCAGGGAGCCTCGCAGCAGCCAGTTCCAGAGAATTTCTCCGTTGAGGCCCGGATGGCTGGACTCGCGAGCGATCTGATAGAGGTCGCTGGTGCGGTTGGCAGCCGCTGCCAGTTCTCCCCAGTGCTCGTGCAGCCAGCGTTCCAGGTCGGAGTCGAGCTGGGGTCGGGGGCCCTCCCAGCTCCAGCCGCGCACCCGGCTTTCGGCATAGCGTTCGTCTCCCGAGATGCGCTCGGGCCGGGCTCGGGCTTCGCGGGCGGCGAGAAACTCGGCCTGCCGGGCCAGTTGTCGGTGCATGGGGCTGGCATAGGCCTCGACCAGGAAGTCGCGCCAGCGCTGTTCGCGTGCCATCACGTCGGGGGCCAGGCTGTCCTGGAATCGCAGGCTGAAAATGGGCACCCCACAGACGTAGGTGTAGGCTTCGGGAAGGCTGCAGTCGACCGTAGTGGGCCAATCGTCAAAGCAGAGCTGTTCATAATTCTCTACGGCCGAGTCGGGGTAGCCCAGCATGATGCCCTCGACCTTGTGAAAGCCGCTGCTGCGCTGGGGAAAGCTGCGCCAAATCTGGCTTTTCCAGGCGTAGTATCCGCTCCAGCCGTTGCTGCGCTGGTAGCGAGGCACCCAGGCCAGGCGGCTTTCGCCGGTGGTGAGTGCCAGTCCGGCCAGGCTGCGAATCGAGAAGGCCGACACCTCGCCCGAGTTGGCCGTAGGGCCGTAGATGTGCAGCGAATATCCGTGCGGGATCAGGAAGCGGTTCAGGCGTTCGATGGCCTCCACATCTTCGGGACCGGGGTCTTTCAGGGTGCCGTTCCAGGAGCCGTAGGGGCGCTGGTCGCCCAGGCACAGCAGATAGACCGACTCGACAAAGCGGCAGCCCAGTCGCGGCCCGGCCAGATCATACAGGCGTTGGGCCAGCGCCATGGCTCGCTGGCCGTCGCCGCCCAGGGTGGCCTGCAGCGCCCCGGGATGCATTCGAACCTCGAACTCTTTCTCGGACAGAAATGACGCCTTGAGCCGCTCTTCAAACTGTTGCAGGCGCGACGTCGGTTCGGCCCCCAGGGGCAAGATCAGCAGCCACAGCAGGCTGAGCAAGACGGGAAGGTAGCGGGCCATGGCTGTGCCCTTTGCCGGGGGCGGCCGTGATTTCCTTGTGGGGCCCAAAGAAAAAGGCCCGCCGAAGCGGGCCTCTTTGTCGTGGCCGTAGCCGAATCCGATGTCAGGTTAGGGCGCGTTAACGGCTCCAGTTGCCAGGTAGTCCGCGGCCTGTGCCTGCACTCGGCGAGCGTCGGAGATCGTGTTGCCAGTGCCACTGATCAGGACTTCGTGGTTGCCGAAGTCAACCTGGGTTAGTCCACTGCCGTTGAAGCCAAAGGCTGCTTGCGTCAGGAAATCAATGACCGGGTTGGTCGTGAAGGTCGTGCCTACGAGTCTGAAGCCCGGCACTTGATTGAAGGCTCGCGCCAAGTCCTGAGTAGCGCTGTTGGGGATCGTATTGTCAGGGACGACTTGTTGCAGCAAAACATTGCTGAATTCGGCGGGAGTTGGATTGACTGCTCGGAATCTGCCGACCAATCCGGGGGCAGCATAGTTGATCGGATCTGCATCATCAAGCACCGTCTGGGCTATCAGAATGAACTGATCGAAAGCCGCCGATCCGGGCACCAAGACCCCATTGCTCGCAGCGAATAGTTGGTCCCGAAGTGCCTGTCCTCGATTGTTTGATGCCAGGAGCAGTTCGGTGAGCCGGCCCCCGCTCACGCTGAGAACCCCGCGTCGGTGAACTGCGTCAACCGCTGAGTAAACCCCACCGACGATGCCGCCGAGAGAGTGACCCAGGAAACGGGGAAAGTTCCCGGTCGGGAGGGGAGCCAACTCGGGACCAGCTGAGCCTGCGTCAAGCTCTCCCTGGCCACTTGCAATGGCGAAGCTGAGGTACAGCAGGTTGGTAGCCGATTGACGAATATTGTCTCGTGTTCCCCGAAGGTTGCCAGGATTGATAAACCCTCGGCCTGTCTCGAGGTTCGGGTTGGCATTCGGCTCCGTTGGGAGCGTTGCGAGGTTGGGTGGAGGAGACAAGAGGATCGCCAGGTCGCCGTGATACCACAGGTCGATTCCGATGACTGCAAAGCCTCGGCTGCAGAGCACGTCAGCAACTCGAAGTACGTCTTTCTTGTTGCGACCGAGCCCGTGCTGATAAATGACTGTTGGGTAGCCCCCCGGTGGCTTGGCTGTGCTCGGTAAGCAGCAGATAAATGGAACAAGGATGTCGCTCTGCGCAATGACCGGGTCGGCCGGAATGGGACCAGACTGTGTCGGCGGTACTCCAGTTCCCTGGAAAAAGCCCTCAGTCGGTGCATTGGGCGGGGTGCCGAGCGGGTTTACCGCCAGGAAGAAGGAGCCTAGGCCGGAAAGTGGCTGGATGCTTGCCTGGGAGGTGGTGATGTAGTTCCTGGGGTTGATTCGCCCCGTGTAGATCTGTCCGATGTTGGTGATGCCAGCTTTGCTGCCCGCTGCGCCCGTGCCATCGATGAAAGTGTCTTCTTCGGAATCCGGTAGGTTCGCTCTGAAGAAGTTTTCGACGGTGGCCTGATTTGTCGCTTGTTGAACGACCGTCGAGAAGCCACGAGCGTCGGTGCGGGCCTGTCCCGAGAGTTGTGCCATGGCCGGGAACAGGTTCTGGGTGCCAAAGCGGAACACCAGCGGAATTTCGCTGCGCTGGCGCCCGGTGGCGTCTTCGGCCCGCTGCCACCAGTCCTGGAAGGCCGCCCGCAGCGGTTCCAGTTGCTGGGCCTGAGCGTTGCTCAGCGGAAAGAGCTGCGAGATGCCGTTGCCGTCGACCAGTGGGTCGGTGCCCTTGGTCAGCTGGGCAAAACGCGGTGAGCCGATGTTGCGGTTCTGGGCCAGCACCTGGTTGGTGACCACCACGAAGTGGTCGCGGCCCGGACGCAGCGGCAGTTGCGGCTGCAAGATAACCGTTGAGGTGCCGCCGGCTCCGTTTTCTTCGGGGTTGATCACCGTAATGTTACAGGCGATGGTGGTGTTGGTGAAGTCGTTCTGGGTGGCACTCTCGGCGCCCTCGAACATCAGAATCGACTGCGGGGTTACCGAGCTACCCTGCACCTGACCGTCGAACGGAATGATGATGTTGCCCGTGGTCGAGAAGCCGCGAATGGTGCGAATCGAACGGGTGGCATCGGTGCCGTCGTCGGGGATGCCCAGGTTGAGGCCCAGGTTGGCATCGGGCGCCGAGCTGCGCAGGATGTCGATAGGCAGCGGAATCTGGCTGGGGTCACCCACGGTGGGGTCGAACTTGGGGTTCACAAAGCCAACGGCTGGAACGATGATGTTGTTGGTATCTAGCTGGGGGGCGGTACCGGGCGTGCTAGTCGAGCACCCCCATAGGCTCAAACCCAACCCTGCGGCAAGCGCGTTCGCCACGAGCCGACGTGATGTCTTCATTGTATATCTCCTAGAAGTTATCTCTCTTTGTACCGCCTCGCCCTCTGGCAAAGCTGCAGCCTGTTCTACGATTCGTAGGGAGTTCCTGTTGGAACAGGCAAAGTTGTTGGGGTTAAGTTTTTACAACATGGCAACCCAGGAAACATGTCTGTAACAACAAAAAATCTCCAAGTCCCTATACTATGAATGCTCTATATATAGGAAATCGGCTCGTTCGGAGGTTGTTGCAATGATCGGTGCTTTGGCGGGATTGCCCTCAATTGGTGGTCTTGGAGGCGGCTTCGGCGGTGGCGGATTCTTGCCGATGCTCGGCTTCTCGCTGTTGTCGATGTTCAGTTCCCAACTGACGACCAACAGTATGATCGATACCTCCGGCTTCGCCGGAATCGGCAACGACAACAACAGCTTTGCCAACTTTATCAATCAGCCGATTTCGAACTACAGCACTTCCACGTCCAACTACTTCGGAGCCTCCCCGGGTGGACAGAGTTCCAATCGCTACGGAAGTGCCTATAATTCGGAGCTGGCCTCAGTGTTTGGTAGTGTGGGTTTTGACCCTCAGCTCGTGAACTATGTGCTGCAAAGCCCCCAGCAGCCGTATCCTGGTTACCCGAATCAGAACAACTATGCTTATGGTCAGCCGCCTGCCTACAACGGCGTTCCCGCCTACGGCGGGCCGCCTCCGAACTATGCCCAGTCTTACACGCAAGAAGCTTTCAGCTACATGACGCCGACTCCGTCCTATCCCCAGAGCAATCCCTACGTGCAGGCTTATGGCCAACAGGCGGCCGGTTATGCCGCCAGCAGTCCCGTACCCAGCTATCCGCAGCATAATCCTTATCTCAATGCCTACTCGCAGGAAGCCTCTTATTACGGGGCCAGCACCCCGACACCGACCTATCCGCAGGTCAATCCCTATGCCCAGGCCTACGCTTACGAGGCTGCCGCAACACTGGCCAGCTACCCGGTGCCGAGTCTGGCAAATCCGCCATCCTTTCACGGCTACCTCAACTACTTCAGCAACGTCGACTATCAGAATTTCAATTATGGCGCCGCTGGTTTCCACGGGTTGCCGACTTATGGTTACTCGGCTCCTGCCGGGGGGGCCTACTGGCAAACCCCGGCAAGCTACACCCAGGGCTATGTTCAGGGGCAGTCCGCCTACGGCTACGGTGGTCCCGGCTACGTGCAGCCCACCCCGCCTCCCCAGTACGGCCGCCCGGCTTATCCGGCTCAACCTCCGGCCCCGCCCGCGCCTCCGCCCCGCCCCGCCCCGCCGCCGGCCCGTGTCGAGCAGCCTCAAATTCCGGTGTTCTACACCCAAGAGCAGTACGAGTCTGCGGCCCGCACCACGGCCACGCGCCTGAGCGGCAACCCGGAGCGCATTCGCGACCTGGCCCAGGCCCCGCTTCCGCCTCATTCCCAGCGCGACAGTCGCCAGTTGGAAAGGCTTGGCATTTACTACGTCATGCAGCAGGACAACAGCCTGAAGTACGATGTAGACTCTCAGCGTTTCTATCGCTCCTTCCAGGACGGAAGCCGCAAAGACGTGCTCTCTATGAGCACCATCTTGCACCAGTTCCGTGAGGAGCGCCCCGATCATTACCAGAGGGTGGGCGACTTGCTGCGTAGCCTGCCGACCGACGAGCAGTTGTTTGCCGTGCAGAATCGTCCGGCGGCTCCGACCTACGGGGCCGGTGGCTATCCCACTTACGGCAGTCAACCGGCCTATGGTGCTCCCCCGGCCTATGGCGCACCGCCAGCTTATGGTGCACCGCCAGCCTACGGCGCGCCGCCAGCTTATGGTGCGCCGCCGGCCTACCAGCCCCCGGCCTACCAGCCCCCGGCCTACACTCCTCCGCCCCCGCCCCCGCCTGTAGTTCAGGAGCCCAAGCCGGAGCCGGTGCCCGAGCCCGCTCCGCGCCCCTCGGTGCTGCCGCCGATTCAGCCTCCTGCAGCCGGGCCGTTTCTGCCCGGGGGGCCGCCCCCGCCTGCCTTCACCCAGCTCAACAATCCTTTGATTCCCAACAACATCACGACGGGAACGCCCAACCAGCAGCTGAATGCTCTCGATCAGCAGCGTCGCCTCGGCAATATCGCCGGTACGGCCTTCAACAACCAGTTGTTGCGCATCGCCACCGAGGCGGGCGTGGCCCGTCGAATCGCTGCTAACGCTTCCGATTCGGCCACCACCGCACCGTTTACGGTGACCGCCCATCGCTACTGGGACTCGGAAACGGGCCAATATAGCAACGTCAGTGAAATTGCTCTGGAGGACGTCGAGAAGGGCGATCCCATCGAGAAAATCAATAATCCGCAGGGCTATACCACGCTCCAGTTGACCAAGGAGGATGCTTCGCTCGATGGAACGCTGCGGGTGGCGGTTACCTGGGACAACGGTCGCACTCGCTCGTGGGATTACACCAACCGCGATCCCAACGGGGGCAGCGCCGACGTCTTCTCGCCGGCTGGTTAAGCTTCTCCTTCGTTGTTCTGAAGCCGCTCGCAAGGGCGGCTTTTTCGTGTCTTCCAAAGGAGTAGGGGAACCCCGCAGGGCTGCGAACAGGCCTGCATGGTGAAGAATACCCTACCTCCCGCCCGCTGGTTGCCTGGCGCCACTTCGTCGGTGGCCACCGACGAGGCGCCCACCGCCGGCCCCTCGCTTGTTACAGTTCGAGGCAAGGCCTTGATTTTTTGGGACCCACGTCAGCCCGGAAAGAAACGATCGGCCATCGACACCGACCAGATCACGCCGTCGGAAGACTGCGTATCCGAAAGCCTTGAGGACCTGGACAAGAATTGGAAAGACGGAGCCTTCCGCCATCTGATGCCCGACTTTCGCCAGCGGGTGCATCGTGGCGAGACCTTCGTCGTTGCGGCCGACCGCTTTGCCATCGGCAGCAGTCGTGAAATGAGCCCGGCCGGGCTCAAGGCCATCGCCGCCGAGGTTGGCTTGGAACTGGTGGTGGTGTGCGGAGCCAACATGGGCGATATCTTTCGCCGCAACGCCCTCAATCTGGGGCTTCACGTGGTGCAGTCGCCCGAGGCCGTCGAAGATGCTCAGGACGGAGACGAGTTCGAATTCGAGCCGACGAGCCGCCGGCTGACGAACCTGACCCGCGGAAAAACCTACGACCCCATTCCGCTCACCGAGAAAGAACGGGAGATTCGCGACAGCGGTGGCATTTTCGCCCTGGGGCGCCGACTCTTTGGCGACAGTTTGAAGAGCACTCCCGAGCTCTGCTGGCCTGATCCTGAGGTGGCTCAACGGCTTACCACCACCGAGCAGATTCTCTATGCCCATCGAGTCGATCGGCAGCAGCGCGTGGTGCCGGGGGAAACCCTTTCGCTCTATGCCGACCTGCTGCCGGCCTCGGACGGCACGGCACCGTTTGCCATTTACACCTTCCAGCAAATCACCGGGGGCGACCAAATCTATCCGCGTGCGGCGGCTATCGCCAGCGATCACTTCGTCTTCACGGGCCGTCGGGGAGACGAGCTACAAACTCGAATCTCGCAGGATTTTGCCGCCCGCTACCAGATCGGCAAGCCGCACTTTGCCGACCCGGGCGAGGGCATTTTCCACTTCTACTTCCCCGAACAGGGGTTGATCCGCCCCGGTGGACTGTATCCCGGAGCCGACTCTCACAGCCGGGCCTACGGAGCCTACGGTGCCGTGGGTATCGGCGTGGGCAGCACCACACTGGGCTTTGGTTGGTCGACCGGTTGGATTTACCTCACGCTGGCCCGCCAGCGCAGGGTGGATTTCGTGGGGCGGTTGCAGCCCTGGGTTTCGGGCAAGGATATCGTGCTCGCGTTGTTGCGGCGCTGGGGGGCGCAGCAGGCCCAGGGGATGGGTGTCGAATTTGTCGACGCCCAAGGCCAGCTGCCCATGACCTTTCGCAATACGATTGCCAACATGATGGCCGAGGCCGAGGCGCAAAACGGCATTTTCGCCCAGGACGACATCACCCGCCAGTGGTTTGAGCAGCGCGGCTTCGAGTTGCCCTATCCGGCCCTGAAGCCTGGTGACGAGGCTCACTACGAGATTCGCGAGGATCTCGACCTCACGGAAATCCGGCCGCTGATCGCCAAGCCGTTCAGCCCTGGCAATGCTTTCGATGCGGAAGAGGTGGCCCGCGAACGCCTGACCTTTGACAAGGCTTACATCGGCTCGTGTACCAACGGATCGTATGAAGATCTGCTGCAGGCTGCGCTGGTGTTGCAGGCCGCCGGGGGGCGGGTGGCAGCGGGCGTGGATTTCGTCGTTTTTCCGGGCAGTGGCTCGGTGAAGCAGCGCATCGAGCTGCCCGACAGCCTGCTGGGGGGGCGCTCGGTGGCCGAGGTGTTGCGGGCAGCCGGGGCCGAAATCCGCGCCTCCTGGTGTGGGCCATGTTTTGGCCAGGGCCCCGATGCTTTGCAAGCGGGCCAGCGCGCCCTGACAACCTTTAACCGCAACTGGCAGAATCGCATGGGCGTCGGGGGCGAGGGTTACCTGGCCAGCCCGGTGGTGGTGGCGGCCTCGGCCCTGCTGGGCTACATGGCTCCCCCCTCGGAGTTAGGGCTGCAATGGAAGCCCGAGAACAGTTTTTAAGGAGCAAGCCCCTTGAGCAAGATCATTACGCTGCTGACCGATTTCGGTCTGCAAGACCCCTATGCCGGGGTGATGAAGGGGGTGATCTACCAGCATTGCCCCGACTGTCACCTCGTCGATCTGACCCACCTGGTGCCCCCCCAGGACATCTGGCTGGGCGCCATCCAGCTGGAGCGGGCCGTGCCCCACTTTCCCGAGGGCACGATTCACCTGGCGGTGGTTGACCCGGGGGTGGGAAGCCATCGCGAGCCGGTGGTGGTGGTGGGTCACCGAGCCCTCTATGTCGGCCCCAATAACGGGCTGTTCAGCCTGGCCCTGCGCCACGACTCGGTGCGCAACGTGTACGTGATCCAGCCGGGCTTGCATACCCCCGATCACCCCAGCACCACCTTTCACGGTCGCGACGTCTTTGCGCCCATTGCGGCCAAGCTGGCTGCAGGGCTAAGGCCTCAGGAGGTGGGGCCGGCCCTGGCGGCGCCGCTGGTGCAGCTGGACTGGGACGATCTGCACCGCAAGGTGCTCTGTGTCGATCGCTTTGGCAATGTGCAGCTGGGCATCCATCGCGAGCGTTGGCAGGGGGCGGTGGGCAAGCTGCGCCTGGGCGAGCGTCAGATTCCCTTTCACCTGACCTACAGCCAGGTAGGTGCCGAGGAGCTGCTTTGCCTGTGGAACTCCGACGGCTACCTGGAGATCGCCTGCAACGGTGGTAATGCTGCCGAGAAGTTGGGGATTCGCGCCGGTCAACCGTTGGAGTTCGAGGTGCTGTCCTGATGCCCGATCGGATCTACATCGAGGGCCTGAACATCGACTGCCTGATCGGCTTTGCCGACTGGGAGCGGCTGGTGCGCCAAACCGTGCGCCTCGACCTCTGGGTGGAGTGTGACGTGCGCAGCGCCGCTCGAGTCGATCGGCCTCGCCCGGACCTGTTCAACACCAAGGCGCTTTCCAAATGCCTGCAAGAGTGGGTATCGCAGAGCGAGTTCCAGCTGATCGAAACGCTGGCCGAAGGCATTTGCGAGCTGGCACTGAGCAAGTTTCCCATCACTCGCATCGGGCTCAAACTGTCCAAGCCCGGAGCCCTGCGCGGGGCCCGCAACGTGGCCGTGCGAATCGTGCGTCGGGCGCAGGACTATCCGCTGAACGAACCTAAGTGATGGCCATGAGGCTGCTTTTCTTGCTGCTGTTGCTCGGGGCTCTGGTGGTGGCCGAGCCGCTCAACCTGGAACAGGTCCAACAGTTGGGTCGCCTGCGGCTGGGTCTGACCGAGGCCGAACTGGCCGAGTTGGGGCCGCCGAAAACCAGCGCTAAGCCGGTGGTCGAAGGCGCTACCGGCCTCACCGTGCAGCAGCGCAGTTACCCCAGCAAGGGCCTGACCATCACCTGGTCGCGCGAGAAGGTTGGAGACCCCTGGCGAGTGGAGCGCTTCACGGCGGTTCCGCCCAATACCTGGAAGACCCCGCAGGGCATCGGGCTGGGCAGTTCGGCCGAGAAGGTTCGCAGCACCTACGCCTCGTTGCTCGACCCGGAAAGCAGCGGCTCCAGCCAGCTGGTTGTTGGCTCGATCTATGGCGGCATCGTCTTTTCGATCAAGAAGGGAAAAGTCTCGCGCATCTTCGTCGGGGCAGCTGCCGAGTAGTGTCGCTACTTGAAGAGGTCGTCGGAGACCTGGTCCGAGAGGGTTTTGTACACAGCCAGGGCCAGTTCAGCCTGGATGTGCAGTCGGCCCGCGAGAAGCTGGCCAATTTTAGCCTGGCCGACCCCTACCACTGGGTGCTGAAAATGGCTCAGGCGGCCACGCTGCTGGGCTGCAAAGACCTTCAGGTTCGGGTAAGCCCCCAGGAATTGACGCTGCGTTTCGAAGGCATGAAGGTCGCCTATGCTGATTTTCGCGACGGTATGGAGTCGCTGACGTTGAGCTCCAAAGATCCGGCCGCCCGTGGGCTCAATCACCTGTCCCAGGCCCTGCACTCGCTGCGCCAGCTCAACTGGAGCCGGCTGGTCATCCGGGCAGCGCAACCCGAGAATTCCTATGTTTTCGACGGCGTCCATCTGTGGGAGCGGCCCACCGATCGGGGCTGGGCTGGCGACCCCATGGTGACGCTGGGACTTCAGCGCGGCCTGAGCCTGTTTCAGCGTGAGTGGCCCGAAATTGAAATGCTGCGACGGCGGGCTCATCTGGCTCCCTTTGGCATCTGGGTGGGGGGGCGCATGCTGCCCAAGGTGATTCAGCCCGTCAGTTCCAACAGCTGGTTCAGCCTGCTGGTCGGCCCCTCGGCCTGGACCCACCAGGCCTGGTTGAATCCCGGTCGGCGCCATGATCCCAGAACCATGCGGCGGCTGAAAGCCGAGTCGGCGGGTTCGCAGGCCACCTTGCTGCAGCTGGACGCCAATGGCAAGTCCTCGCCGTTGAATCGCACCGAGCGCAATGGCGAAGCCGATGGAATGATTTGCTGGGTGAGTGGGGCGCGGCCGCCCGGCAAGCTCTACTTTTGGCTCGACGGCGTGCTCAGCGATGCGGTGGCGCTGCCTGAACTGGCCTGTCACGCGGTGCTCGACCAGGGGCAGGTGGCCGTCGACCTGAGCGGGCTTCGCGTTGTGGAAAACCAGCACTTGCAACAGCGCGCCGCCTGGCTGACGGAGGTGCTGCAATCGATCCAACAAGGGAGAAACCGTGGCTAAGAACGTACTGGGTGAAGCTCTGATCGCTTGTTCTCTGGACCCCCTGACCGGATTTTATCGCGACGGATGCTGCAATACCGGTCCTGGCGATCGCGGCATGCATCTGGTGTGTGCCGTGATGACCGATGAATTCTTGAAGTTTTCCAAGAGCCGGGGCAACGACCTGAGCACACCGATGCCGGAGTATCGATTTCCCGGACTCAAGGCCGGCGATCGCTGGTGTTTGTGCGCCAGCCGCTGGGTAGAGGCCTGGGAGGCCGATTGCGCCCCCAAGGTCGTGCTCGAGTCGACTCACTTCCTGATGCTGGAATACGTCAATCTGGCCGAGTTGAAGAAGCACCAGGCATAAGGGTTTCGGCCGGCCGCAGGCTATATACGGCTCGCCCGGTAGCCACCTGACGCTGTTCGCGTTGAAACACGTCCACGTTGATCACGGCCACCCGGTTGCCGCTGCGCACCACCCGGGCCTCGGCCCACAGGTCGTCGGCCAGCCCGGGCAGCAGGTAGTCGACCCGCATGTCCACAGTGCTGCATTTGCTACCCGGAGGCAGACTCGAGAGCGCCGCTACGCCGGCGGCCGTATCGACGAGCACAGCGATGATGCCGCCGTGAAGCGCCGGCCGGAACGGGTCGCCCAGATAGTCGGGGCGATAGGGGAGGTGAAGCAGGCCACGGCCCTCGCTGATGTCCTGAACTTTGAGGCCCAGGAAAGCGTCGAAGGCGATGTCGCGCTCGAAAAAATCCACGATGGTGCGAAGCCAGCCCTGAGTTTCTGGGGGAGTGTCCAACATCGGCAGGCGTTCTCGAAGGGGCTCTTGAGTCCTGTGGGGAACCGCGCTGCATGCATCGAGTTGCCGTGTTGGGGGCCACCGGCTATGCCGGGCGTGAGCTGGTCCAGCTGTTGTTGCAGCACCCCCGGATTGAGCTGGTGGCAGCCGCTTCGCGTCAAGACGGCGGACGGTTGCTTTCTGAGTTGATGCCCGGAGCCCCCGACCAGCTGCTGGTTCCTCTCGACGAGGTGCCGCTGGAGGGCCTGGACACCCTGTTTCTCTGCCTGCCCCACGGGGCTTCGGCCGAATGGGCCCGGCGGGCCCTGCAGGCGGGCTGTCAGGTGATCGATCTCTCGGCCGATTTCCGGCTCAGGTCGGCCGCCGAATACGAGTCGACCTACGGAGCTGCTCATCCTTGCCCCGAATGGCTACCTCAGGCGGTCTATGGTCTCACCGAGTTGCATCGCGATGGCCTGCGCGGAGCCCGGCTGGTGGCCAACCCGGGTTGCTATCCCACCAGCATCCTGCTGGCACTGGCTCCGCTGTTGCGAGCCGGGCTTCTCTCGCCGCAGGTCGTGCTGGCCGACAGCAAGAGCGGCGTGTCGGGTGCGGGCCGCTCGGCCCAGCTTCCCAACCTGTATGGCGCGGTGGCCGAGAATTTGCGTCCTTATGCGGTGGGCGACCGCCACCGCCATCGACCCGAAATGCTTCAGTTTATGCCCGCTCTCGACCTGTTGTTTGTGCCCCAGGTCCTACCGGCCTTTCGGGGTATGTTGTCCAACGTCTACGTAGAACTCGAGTCGCCCGAAAGGGCCCAGCAACTCTATCGGGACTTTTACGACGGCGAGGCCTTTGTGCAGGTGCTGAATGCGGGCGAGTCGGCCACTCTGGCCCACGTGCGCGGCAGCAACCGTTGCCTGCTCAGCCTGCACCCTTTCCCGGCTCAGCGGCGCCTGTTGATCTGTAGTGCAATCGACAACCTGCTCAAAGGGGCTGCAGGCCAGGCACTGCAGAACCTGAACGCCAGCATGGGCTGGCCCGAGACGGAGGGATTATTGCGATGTGGATACTGAAGGTCGGTGGGCGTCAGCTGGATGAACCCGGCTTCATCTCGGGACTGGCCCAGGTGCTCAAGCTCTTCCCCCAGCCCCCCATCATCGTTCACGGTGGTGGTCGGGGTACCACTTCGCTGGTGCAGCGCCTGGGGCTCGAGGCGCACTTTGTCGAGGGGCTGCGGGTCACCGACGAGTCGGTGCTCGAGGCGGCCATTATGGGCCTGGCCGGGCTGGCCAAAATGCAGCTGGTGGCCGGACTGGTGGCGGCCGGTGTGCCGGCCCTGGGTCTCAGCGGAGTGGATGGAGGGCTGGTTCGCTGCCGACCCTTGCTCAAGCCCGCCGGACTGGGCATGGTGGGAGAACCTGCCCGGGTAGATGCCGAGCGGCTGTTGCAGCTGGTGGCTCAGGGCTGGGTGGTGTGTTTGTGCCCCCTTTCCCTCGATGAGGAGGGAAAGGTGCGCAACCTGAATGCCGACCCGGTGGCGGCTGCCGTGGCCGTGGCCGTCCGGGCGGAAACGCTGGTGTTTCTCACCGATGTCGAGGGGGTGCTGGTCGACGGTATTTCGGTGCCCCAACTCGACCGTGCACTGTTTCACGATTTGCTCGAGCGAGGCCAGCTGGGCGAGGGCATGCTGCCCAAGTTGAGGGCCTGTTTTGCTGCTCTCGATGAGGGGGTCGAACAGGTACTGGTCAGTAACCTCGACGGGGTACGTGACTGGTTAGGGGGCAAGCAGGCGGGAACGGTGGTTCGACATGCCCGACTGGATTGAGCGCGAGAGGGCCTGTTACGCGCCCCTGTACAAGCGTTTCCCTCTCTGTCTTCAGAGGGGCGAAGGCGTCTATCTCTACGACAGCCAGGGTAAGGCCTATCTGGATATGGCCTCGGGCATTGCCGTCAACGCCTTTGGCCACGCACACCCCAGGCTGCAGGCCGTGCTCTCCAGCGCCAGGTTGTGGCACACCAGCAACCTCTATTACACCGAAGAACCCATCTTGCTGGCCGAACGGCTGTGTGGGCGCAGTTTCGCCTCGCGAGTGTTTTTCTGCAACAGCGGCACGGAGGCCAATGAAGCCGTGATCAAGTTTGCCCGGCGTGCGGGCCAGGGCAAACGGCCGGGCATCGTCGCCTTCGAAGGCAGCTTCCACGGGCGCACGCTGGGGGCACTTTCGGCCACCTCGACGGCACGCTATCGGGAGCCCTTTGAGCCGCTGCTGCCGGGTGTCGAGTTCTTGCCTTACAATCGAGTCGAGCCGCTGAAGCGCATCGACGAAACCGTGGGGCTGGTGCTGGTCGAACCGGTTCAAGGCGAAGGCGGGGTTCGCCCTGCCACGCCCGAGTTTCTCCAGGCCCTGCGCGGGCGCTGCGACGAGGTGGGCGCCTTGCTGGCCTTCGACGAAGTGCAGTGCGGTTTGGGGCGCTGCGGGCAGCTCCTTGCCTACCAGACTTTCGGTGTGGTGCCCGACATGCTGTCGCTGGCCAAGCCGCTGGCGGCCGGGCTGCCGCTGGGGGCGGTGTTGCTTAATGCTCGGGTGGCCGAGGCACTGCAGGTTGGCGATCACGGTACCACCTTTGGCGGTGGGCCATTGCTGTGCCGGGTGGCCCTGGAAGTGCTCGAAATGGTCGATGATCAGCTGCTGGCTCAGGTGCAACAACGGGGTCGTCGGCTGGGCGAATTGCTGGCCGAGTTGCGCTCGCCGCATATCGTCGAGGTTCGGGGTCGCGGATTGATGTGGGGCGTTCAACTGGCCGACAGCCTGCCGGTGGCCCAGCTGGTGGAAGCCTGCCAGCAGCGCGGGGTGCTGGTGCTCAGTTCGGGGCAGAACACGCTGCGTCTATTGCCGCCCCTCATCGTTGAGCAGGCCCATCTGGAGAAGCTGGCTGCGGTGCTTCAAGACTCCCTCGACGGGCTGGCCTGAACCATGTTCTGGCGCCTGCTGCTGTGCTGCCTGCTGTGTTCTGCGGCCTGGGCTGAACCCGAGGTCGCCAAAGCTCGCCTGGTGCTGGGCGCGGCCCTGGACATGGTAGGACGCAAGGCGCTGGAGTTCGGCGCTTATGAGCAGGCCTTGCCCCTGTTGCGCTTCCACGAAAAGGTCGTGGCCGGAGACCCCAGCCGCCAGAAAGACGGCCTGCGGCTGCGTCGCTTTCAGGCACTGGCCCGGCTGGGTCAGGGCCACAACCTGGCGGCTTTAGAATCCACCACTTCCTGCCTGCAGGAGTCGCCCGTTCATCAGGGCCTGCTGCGAGCCGTGGCCTTATGGCGCCTGGCTCGCCTTGACGAGCTCAAAGATCAGCTGAGCCGGTTGGAGCAACTGCCCGTGAACAACGCCATCGAGCGCTTCGTGTTGGCCGGGCTGCGTTTTCGCCTGAAGGCTGCGGAGCGTCGCCTGCAGGCCGGCGAGGTGTTGGCGGCTGGACGCGAGGCCCTGGACATGCTCGCCAAATACCGCAGCGATCGCAAGCCCACCACCTGCGAGCCTCTATACCTGCGGTTGGGATTGGAGCTCTGGCAAGAGCCCATCCTCGACCTCATCCATGAAGAGAATGGCGATCCCGAACTGCAGGCCAGGTTGATCGAGCTTTTGTTTGACGGACCCGAGTTGCTCGAGCGGTTGGCTCGCCAGAATCTGACTCCGGCCCACCTCAATCCGGAGTTTGGCCTGGCGGTGCTTGAGCAATTGCTGGTTCCTTATGAGGATTTTCTGGCCCACCATTGGCTCGACCGGGCCGAGAAAAACCGCCAGGAAATTCAGACCACTCTGGACGAGCTGCAACCTACGGTAGAGAAGGCCGCCAACGGCTTTCTCCAGGACTGCGGCAAGCTGGGCACCATGTTGCTGCCCTTTTGCCAGGGGCTGGAATTTGAAGGCCAGTCTTTTTCGCCCGAGGTTATCGAGTTGAATCTGGCCGAGGGCTCGCTGCGGCGTCTGCGAGAGCGATTTCTGGCGGCCCAGTTGCGGGGCTTGCTGGGGCTGCAGGAGGGCCGGCTGGACCGGGTGTTGGAAGCGCGGGCCGAGCTGTTGCTCAACAGCTTGAAAGAGCTGCAGAAAGCGAGCTCGTACCGAGGGCGCGAGGACGCCCGCTACCCCCAGATCGAGCTGTGGCAGCGCCAGCGACCCCAGGATACGCTGGCCGAGCAGCGCGATCTCATCGACCAGCTTCGCTCGCAATCCGCCCGACTGGGCGACGAGGAGGCCCGTTTTGAACTGGCCTGGCTCGAGGGTCGACACGAGGCCCTGCAGGGCCGGTGGAAGCAGTGTCAGCAGGTGGTCGAGGCGGTGCTGCTGCATTCCTCGCAGCCACTGGCCGCCTCGGCCCGAGAGCAGCTGCTTCAGCGCCAACGTTGGCGCAAGCTCTACCGTCTGTGGAGCGAATCGCTGCTGGAACAGGGCCGCCCTGAAGAAGCCCTGGAGGCGCTGGAGCGGGGGCGCAGGGCCGATGAGCAGCAGCGCCGCCTGGCCTCTCAGCTCGAGGCCCCGGTCGGTCAGGCCCTGGCTGCTCGAAGGGCTTTGCTCCACGAACAAATCCTGGGTCCCGCCTCGGGCGCATCGCGGGTCCAGGAATCGTTGCAGGGGCTGGATCTCGAATCGACCCGGCTGCAACTCCCACCCGTAGCGCAGTGGGAACGAGTCTGCCAGGCCCTGCCGGAAGACTTCGCGGTGCTTTGCTATCTCAGCCTCGATGACCGGCTCTGTCTGTTCGCGCTCGACCGCCAGGGACTGACTCGTGCCAGCGTAGCTCTACCCAGAGCCCAGTTGGACCAGCGCGTTCGCGAATTTCGACGCCATCTCGTGCAGATTCCCATCGAGCGCCCCGAAGTCGTGGCTCCGGGCTGGTTCGAGCGTGCCTACGGGTTGGAATACCGTCGCCTTGCGGGCCAGCTTCATCACGACTTGATCGCTCCTCTGGCGCCGCGTCTCGAGGGCAAGCGGGTGTTGGGCATCCTGGCTTCGGGCACGCTGCAATACTTGCCGTTTTCGGCACTGCTGCCCGAAGGGGCACGTTCCTCCGACTTTCTCTGTCGACGCTGGGCCTGCGTCCAGCTCAGCGGCCTGGAAAGCCTGTTGGACCTGATGGCCTATCCTCCCGGCAACCTTCAAAGCTGGTGTGGGCTGGGCGACCCGGACGGAAGCCTGCCCTTTGCCAGTCAAGAAGTGCAGGCCATTGCAGGTCAGTTCTCTCGTCCCCAGGTGTATCTGGGGGCACGGGCTCGCTCCGAGGTGCTGCAGTTTGTGCCCCCCGCCCCCGAGGCCCTGCATCTGGCCACCCACGGCTATCTCGACAGCGCCAATCCCAGGGCCAGCTATCTGTTGATGGCGGGCTCGCGCCTGCGCATTGCCGATATCTACCGACTTCCTCTGGCAGACACTCGCCTGGTGGTGCTCTCGGCCTGCCAGTCCGGCTTGGGAGAAGTGGAGCCGGGCAGCGAGATCACCAGCCTTTCCGACGCCTTTCGGGTGGCCGGCAGCCGGGCCGTTCTGGCCAGCCTGTGGAAGGTGGCCGACGAGAGCACGGCGGAACTGATGAAGTCTTTCTATCGCCATCGCCCCCGCTTGGGGTCGGCCGGCGCGCTACGGCAGGCTGAGGTGGAGCTGCTGGATTGCCCCGAAACCAGTCATCCGTTCTTCTGGGCGCCCTTTGTGCTCAGCGGCGACTTCCGCTGATGCCGTCGCCTCCAGAGCGGATCAAAGTGGCTTTGCTGGCCAGCTTTTTGGTGATGGGCCAGTTTCTCTGCTGCCTGTTCAGTACATCTCGCCTGTGGCCTTTCAACCCCATCCTGGTCTATGTGTCCCACTCGGGTTCCGAGGTCCGGGGGCCCCTTCTGGTGGCCTACTCGTCCACTGAGGAGGCCAATTTGGTTGCGATGGGTTGGTGCAGCGAACTCTTCGAGCGCAAGTTGGCCGCAGGACTGATGTCCATGCCCCCCGCCCGTCGAGAACATGCCCTTCGGGAGCTGGCCGGCTTCTTCGCCGGGCGGGGTCGGGCGCGCTTTGCGGGCCTGCGCCTTTACCGCCTGACCTGGAATTTGCCTACCGGTCAGGTGAGGGAAAGGGAGCAGGTGGCCGAATGCCGTTTTCCCTGAAGTGGTGGTTCCAGCCCGGGTCGGCGCGCCGCCTGGGCATCAGCCGCTGCCTGTTTTACCTGTGGTACTGGCTGCAGTTCAGCTACTACAATCCGGGCGAATTCGCCGGCTTGCCCGCCAGTCTCTGGCAACCGGTGGCGCTGGTGCAGGTGCTGGGCCCGCCCGATCCCGGGTGGTTCAGCTTGCTGGCCTGGTTGGCGCATCCGGCCTTCTTACTGGCCGCGCTGGGGTTGTGGACTCGCCTGTCCACGCTGGTGGTGGCCGTGGCCGCGGCGCTGCCGCTGGCCTGGATGCAATGCTACGGTTTTCCCGAGTTTCATCTGTTACCGCTGGTGCTGATCAGCTGGATTCTTCCCTGGTCGGCCTGTGGCGATGCCTTCTCCCTTGATGCCCGTTGGGGTCGCCAGGCCAGGGTCAAGGTTGATTCCGGTTGCTATACCTGGCCCATCCGTCTGTGCTGGCTGACCCTGCTGCTGCCGATGGCTTCGGCCGGATTTCACAAGTTGCTGGGCTCCTGGCCCGGCGAGCCGGTGGCGACTATGGAGTGGTTCTTGCGTCTCAAATTCGTCGTTCACGGTGAGATGAAGGCCGCGCAGCCCTGGGCCTTCATGGCCATTCCGCTGAGCTATCCCTGGATGCTGGCCATCATGTCCTGGGGCACGCTGGTTTTCGAATTGGGCTGTCCGCTGGCTCTGCTCGACCGTCCGCGTTTTTTGCGCCCGCTGTGGATCGGCGGCCTCTTTCTCATGCAACTGGTGCTGGCGGTGGGCCTGCTCACGCTCAAGAGCTTCCCATGGTTGGGTGCCTACCTCTTCTGGGTGCCCTGGGGAGAGGGCCCAGGCTGGCGGGATGGAAGCTGATCTCTTGCCTACTGCGCATTCCGACCTGACCTTCACTCGCGCTCATATTGAGACTTCGGTTTCCAGCCGCTTACAGCAGGTGGTGCAGCATTGCGGCTCGCGGCCGGCACTGCTGGAAGGCACACGCTGCTGGAGCTATCGCGAGTTGTGGGAGCTGTTGCTGGAAAAGTCGGGGGGGCTGGCCGCTTCGACCGGGCCCGTGGCTGTGCTGGCGCCGGTATCGGCGACGATGGTCCTGGCTTCGCTGGCCGTGGTGCTCAGTGGCCGCAAGCTGCTCTCGCTTCACCCCCGTCTTCCCCTGCAGGTGCAGCAACAGCAGCTGAGCGAGCTGGCGGTTGAGCTGGTGGTGGCTGCCCCCGGCCTCGAGGAGCAGGCCCGCAATTTGGCTGCCAACCATTGTTCCTGGATCGCCTTTGAACAGCTTTCGGGTTCCGCCCGGTTGCCCGAATTGGGCCCCGACCACGAGGCCCTGGTCTATTTCACTTCGGGCAGCACCTCGCGACCTCGGCCCGTGCTCAGGACCCACCGCGCTTTGCTGCATCGGGTCTGGCTCGGGGGGGTGCTCGATGGGCTCGGCCCCAACGACCGCCAGACCCTGCTGACCCACAGTGGCTTCGCCTCGTCCGAGGCCGATCTGTTTGCCACGCTGCTGCACGGTGGCTGCTGTTGCCCCTTCGACCCTGCCACCCGCAGCCTGGGCGACTTCGGCCGCTGGCTGCGGCAGGCCGAGATTTCCCTGCTGCACCCTCCGGTGCTCTACTTTCGCAAGTTTCTGGCCTCTCTGGCAACTACCGAGCAATTTCCCAAGGTGCGACTGCTGGCCCTGGCCGGGGAGCTGGTTCGGCACGAGGACCTCCTGGCCTGGAGCCGGCACGCCCCCCGCGACAGTCAGGTTCGCCATCGATTTTCCAGCACCGAAACCGCCATGCTCACCCTTTCTGGTTTTGCTCTGGGCGAGCTCGACCCCGAGGGGTGGCAACTGGGTTACCCGGTGCCCGACAAGGAGCTGGAAATTCGGGATGATCAGGGCAATCCGGTGCCTGTGGGTCAGACCGGGCGGCTGGTGGTGCGCAGCCGCTATCTCTCGGCCGGTGCCACGGATGAGTCGGGAAGCCGTATCTTTCAAAGCGGCGACCGGGGTCGACTGCTCGCCGATGGTCGCTTCGAGTTTTTGGGTCGTTGGGACGACGTGGTGAAGGTGCGCGGCTATCGGCTGTCGCTGCGTGAAGTCGAAGAAGCGCTGCTCTCGCTGCCCGGGGTCGAGGAGGCAGCGGTGGCTCTGGAAGGCGAGCAACTGGTGGCCTGGGTCGCGCCGCTGTGGCCCGACGGAGCCGAGCCCCTGGGCCGGCTCCTGGAGCCCTTGCTGCCAGACTGGAAGCAGCCCCAGCAGGTTCATTTTTGTGCCGAGCTTCCCAAAACGCTCACCGGCAAGATCGACCGACCTCGCCTGGCCGCCCCCAGTGCGGCTTCGCCAGGCCCCTGGCGGAGCTCTACCCTGGTCGAGCAGTTGAGCCGGCTCTGGTGCGAGGAACTGGGTCGGGCTGCGGTAGGGCCCGAGCAGAATCTGATCCAGGCCGGTGGCGACTCGATTACGGTGGTGCTGCTGCTGCATTTGATCGAGCGTGACTTCGCGATTGAACTCAGGCCGGCCGACTTCTTCCAGGAACCTACCCTGGCGGGACTGTCCCGCCGCCTGGAGGGAGCGACCCCTGCGCAGCAACCTGTGGACCAGGCCTCGTCGAGCGTTGCCGAGGACCTGCCGGAAAGCGTGGCCGAAGCTCTCTTGCTGCTCTTGCTCGAGCATCAGGTGGATACCATCTTCTTCAATCCGGGCACCGACAACGTTCCCGTGGTAGAAGCCCTGGCCCGGCGTCAGGCGCTGGGTTTGCCTGCTCCCCGCCTGGTGTTGTGTTTGCACGAAGCCGTGGCCCTGGCTGCGGCCCACGGCTACTTCCAAACCAGCGGACGGGTGGCCATGGTGTACGTTCACGTGGCACTGGGTCTGCAGAACCTGGGCGGGGCCCTGCACAATGCCCAGCGCGGCAGGGTAGGGGTCATCCTGGCCGCCGGGCGCACCCCCTTTTCCGAGGACGGTCGGGTGCCGGGGGGGCGCGATCGCGCGGCCCACTGGATTCAAGACCAGCATCACCAGCAGTCGATTGTCGACGATTTTGTGCTCTGGCACTATCGCGTTCCGTTTCAAGAAAATCTGCGACCGGCATTGGAACGCGCCCTGGACCTGGCCCGGGGCAATCCGTCCGGGCCGGTGTATCTCGAGTTGCCCAGGGAGATTCTCCTGGAGGAGTGTCGTCCCGCTCCGCCGGCACGCCGTTCCAAGCGGCGCTCGGCCCTCAGCGCCGATGGCCGTAGCCTCGACCTGGCCGCCGCCTGGCTGATGGAGGCCCAATGTCCGTTGGTGCTGGTGTCCCAGCTGGGTCGCAACCCCCAGGCCGTGGAGGAACTGGTGCAGCTGGCCGAGGCTCTGGCCCTGCCTGTGGTGGAGAGCCGCCACTACCACAACTTTCCCCTGTCGAATCCTCTCCACCAGGGTCATCGCCCCCTGGAGTGGTTGCCCGAAGCCGATCTGGTGGTCGTCGTCGATCACGATGTGCCCTGGATTCCTCGTCAGTGGCAGCCTTCGCCTGACTGTCGGGTGGTGCAGCTCGATCAGGATACCTCGAAATCCTCGATGTCGATGTGGAATTTTCCCGTGGATCTGTCCCTACAAGGCGATTCGGCCGAGTTGCTGCGCGAGCTGCGACAGCGACTGCCGGCTCGGGCGGGCCAGAATGCCCACATCGATAGCCGTCGAGCCCTGTGCGAGCAGCGCCACCGGCAGCGCCGGTTGCAGGAACATGATCGGGCTTGGGCGGGTCGTGAACAAAGCCCGATGTCCCCCGAGTGGGTTGCCTGCTGCCTTCAGCAGTGCCTCGATGAACGCGCCCTGGTGATGTGCGAGGCCGTGACCAGCAGCCCCGCCTTCTGGAGCGGGCTGGAACTGGGACCCGGTCGCTTCTTTCAGAACCTGGGTTCCACCCTGGGCTGGGGACTGGGGGCGGCGCTGGGGGCTCGCCTGGCCCGGCCCGACTTGTATCGTGGGCGACGGCAGCTGGATGTTCGGTCAGGCTCTGGCGGTCTATGAGGCCATGCATCAGCAACAGGCGCCCTTCTTTACCCTGGTGCTCAACAACGGCAAGTATGCGGCCATTCACGAGGCCATCCAGGGGCTGCTTCCCGGCGGCTGGTCGACCCGCACCGCGACTTTCCCCGGTTGTGAACTGCCCCGGCCAGGTTACTATGCTCGCGTGGCCGAGGCCGCCGGGCTGTGGTCTTGTTGTGTGCTCGAGGGCGAGCAGCTCCCGGCCCGCCTGTCCGAGGGGTTGTCTCGGTTACGCCAGGGCCAGGGAGTCCTGGTGGAGGCCTGGGTCAGCTCTCCTCATCTTTGGCAGCATCGCAGAACTGCAGCCGGGTGATCAGGCCGTAGCGCCTGCTGTGACGGTGGAAAGCGCTCAGGGTGGTGGGCGAAAGCGGCACTCCGAGCCGGAGATTTTCTTCCCGAGCCCTGAGTTCGCGTTGGCCGGGCAGCAGCACTTCATCGTGGCCCTCGGCCGGCGGCACTTGAAGAATTTCCTCGCTCAACCGAGCCAGGCGCTGGCTGAAATCCTGCAGAGAGCCGAACACACCGGGGTCGAGGGCCAGGAAGAAGTGGCCGATATCGGCCTGACTTTGCCCGGCCAGGCGCTGGCGGAGGTGGGCCTGGCCAAATTCCGCTCCGCTCAGCACCCCGGAAAGAATCTCCAGTACCAGGGCCAGTCCGTAGCCCTTGTGTTCTCCGATAGGTACCCCCAGGCCCGCCGCCAGGTCGGCCGGATCGACGCTGGGCCTGCCCTGGGCATCCAGAATCCAGCCTGGCGGTAAGGGTTTGCCCTGGGCCAGATGCCAGCCGATACGGCCCCGAGGAGCCACGCTCATGGCGATATCGAGCAGCACCGGAGGTCCTTCCAGGCCGGGAATGCCCACCGCCAGGGGATTGTTGCCCAGCGCGGGCCGGGTGCCGCCGGTTGGAGCCAGAATCAGCGGGCCGTTGGTGGTGCACAGGCCGACCATTCCGGCTTGAAGGGCCATCCAGGCATAGTGTCCGGCGGCTCCAAAATGATTGGAGCCCCGCACGCTCACCACTCCAATGCCGTGCTGACGGGCTTTGTCCAGCGCGGCCTGCATGGCCCGCACCGCCACCCACTGCCCCGGCCCGTTGTCGCCGTCGAGCAGCAGGGCCCAGGCCGTTTCGTTGAGGACGCGCAACTGAGGGCTGGGGTTCAACTTGCCCGCCCGCAGTCTCTGGGCATAGCGTGGAATGCTCTCGATGTGGTGGGTCGACTGGCCACGCAGGCTCGACTCCAACTGAACTTCTACCACGCATTCGGCCACTTTGGCGTCGAGACCGGCGGCCTCCAGGGCTTCCTTCGACCAGAGCCGCAGGCTGTCGGGAGTGACCCGGCGCCAGGTGTCGCTACCCGGCCCCGAGCTATCCGTTCCCAGCAAATGGGCTTCCAGCTGCCCCAGATGGGGATATTGGAACAGCCTGGCCAGCTGGAGCTCATGACCCTGGTGGCGCAGCTGATGCAGCAACTCGAGGGCCAGCAGCGAGTCGCCCCCACTCTCGAAGAAGTTATCGTCGGCCCTGAGATCGGCCTGGGGGCGGCGGAGCACCGAACTCCAGGCTTCACGAACGGAATTGCCGCGCCTTCGGTCCAGCTTGCCTCCGGGTAAACGCTGCAGCGTTTGACTGCTGCGAAACTCGTGAGGCATGGCCGCGGCTGGCAGTCGGGACTGCAAATGTTGGCGCAGTTCCGAGGTGCCCATGGGAGTTGCCTGTGGGGCCCAGACCAGTTCGGCCACCAGCCGGTCTCTTTCCAGCTGCACCCGGGCCTCGCTCACGGCCGCCAGCTCCAGCAGGTGAGCTTCGATTTCGGCCGGCTCCAGGCGCACCCCGCGCACCTTCAACTGACGGTCGGTGCGAGCGACGAACTGCAACCGCCCGTCCGGGCTCCAGCGCCCGCGGTCGCCGCTGCGATAGTAGCACTTGCCCTGAACTTCCCAGCAGGGCAGGGGCCCCTGGCCCAGCGCCCCGGGGCTCAGCGATGGCCCGTGCCAGGCCAGTTCGCCCTCCTGGCCGGGCGGCGCCGGTTGTCCCTGGGCATCGAAGACCCCGGCCTCCCAGCCCGGTAGCGGAGTGCCCAGGGGAACCCAGGTGCCCTGCTCGTGGCCATCCACCGGATGCAGGCAGACGATGCCGCAGGTTTCCGTCTGGCCGTACAGGTTCCACAGCTGCAGCTGGGGAGCGCGCTCGTTCCAGGCTCGGGCCAGCGCCACCGGCAGGGGTTCGCTGGCCATGACCAGCAATCGCCAGTGGGGCAGTGTCAGTTCTTCGGGCCAGGCCTGCAGAACGTGCTGGGCATAGCTGGGGATCCAGTCGCTCAGACTGACGCGCTGTTGCTGCATCAGGCCGAGCAGTGCCTGGGGGTCGGCCAACTCGTGGCTGCGGGCCAACACCACACAGGCTCCGCTGGTCAGGGGTGCCAGCAACTGTCGCACCGACGAGGAGAAGGAGAAGGAGGCCGTATGCAGCGCCCGGTCCTCGGACACCAGGCCCAGGGCCCGCGGCAGGGTTTCCAGATAGTGGTCGAGATGACTGTGCCAGATGGGAATTGCTCGGGGGGAACCCCCTGAGCCGGAAGTTGCCATCAGGTAGGCTTCTTGTCGGCGTTCGAGTTCAGGGAGCTCGTCGGCGAGCTCATCAAGTTCCTCGGGCAGCGCTTTGAGAACCAGAGCGGGACGGGCCAGCTCGAGCATCTGCCTGCGCCTCGCCTCGGGATAGACGGGGTCGACGGCCAGGTAAGAGGCGCCGCTGAGCAAGACCCCCAGAATGCCCGTGATCAGGGCCGGGCCGCGGGGGAGTTCCAGGGCCACGCGACGACCGGGGCCCATCCCCTGCCCCCGCAACCAGCCGGCCAGCCGCTCGGCGGCGGCCAGCAGTTGCTGGTGGCTGAACACCTCTTCGCCACACATCAGGGCCGGGGCCTGGGGTTGGCGTCGAACCTGCTCTCGCCAGCGCTGTTCCCAGGGGATGGGGGCCAGTTGGGGTGCCTGGAAATCGTTCAGAGACTCGAGCAGTTCGAGAAAATCGCTCTGCATGTGGGACAGCCTGGCCTCTGAAAAACGCTCGGCCGGACAGACCCATTCGCCCTCCAGCCCCTGGGGCGACTGCCACAGATAGAGCGTAAGGTCGAACTTGGCCTGGCCTCCCGACAGCCTGAACTCGGAAACGCTCAGTTGGGGCCCCCAGTCGGGAGTGGCCTGCTCGGGGTAGCTCTGGTAGGCCAGCATGGCGCACAGGTTGGCGGCCGGTCCGAGCCGGTCCAAGGGCGCCATCGGATAGCGGGCCGCCTGCATCAGCTGCTCCTGGATCGCGCCCACCGGATCGGTCTGGCAAGGCTTGCCCAGCACCCAGGTTTCGGCGAAGTTGCCCAGGCAGGCTTCGGCTTCCAGGTCGGGACGATGGGTGCGCGCCACTCCCACCACGGCTTGCGGATGTCCGCCATAGCGGGCCAGCAGTTCATGGTAGGCTGCCAGCACCAACACAAAGGGCGTAACCTTTCGCCGTCGAGCCTGGTCCTGCAAATGCTGCCACTCCTCGGCCGTGAGTTGGAAGGGACGTCGGCGAGCCAGAGAACAGCGACTTGCGGCCCGATCGGGATAGAGCCGTCGGGGTGTCGGCCGATCCTCCAGTTGAGACTTCCAGAACTCCAGACTGAGTCGAGCCTGAGGCGATGCTTGGGCGGCCGCGGCGCGGCGGGCGTAGTCGCCAAACTTGGGCGCAGGCACCGCCAACGCTTCCTGGCGATAGAGTTGAGCCAGATCGCGCAGCATCAGGCGGGTCGACCATCCGTCGCCGAAGACATGATGCTGCACCAGCAGCAGCAGGTGCAGGTCGCTGTCCTGCACTCGAAAGAGGTGCGCCCGAAAGCCGCTGTGCTGCAGTTGGAAGGGCTGTTCGGCGGCCTGCTCGGCGGCCTGCAAGGCTTGTTGGCGCGTGGCCACCACCCGCACGGCGGGCAGCGTGGCCACCTCTGCGCTGTCCCACTGTTCAACTTCTCCCTGGGGGTTGAGGCGAGTCCGCAGCCGCAGAGCCTGATGACGCTGACAGAGCTGGCTCAGGGCCTGCTCCAATCTGGACAGGTCGAGCTTGCCCTCCAGCCACAGCGGCGTGCGCAGGTGATAGGCGCAGCTCTGAGGCTCCAGTTCGTGGAGAAACACCAGTCGGCGCTGGCTGGGGCTCAGGGGGTAGCTATCGATTTGGGGACGGTCCAGCAGGCGTTGCTGCTCTTCCAGGCTGGCAAAGCGGAAAAGGTCTTCTAAAGGCAGGTTGCGACCCCAATGGTGGGCGATGCGCTGTTGCAGGCGGAGCAGACTGAGCGAGTGTCCGCCCAGCTCGAAAAAGTTGGCCTGACCGCTGCTGGGTCGGGTGCCCAGCACTTCTTCCCACAGGTCGGCAAGTGCGTGTTGTTCAGGCCCGACCGAGGCCTGCGTCCGGCGCTCCTGAAGTTGTGAGCGACGCAGCTTGCCGCCGGAGGTTCGGGGCAAGCGGTCTTCCTGCCACCAGCGCTGGGGGAACTGGCTGGGGGTCAGGCGCTGGCTGGCCCAGTTTTGCAGGTCCTCGAGTTTCAATCCGGGCTGCAGCACCACAGCGGCTCCAACCTGTTGTCCTAAAACAGCGTGGGGCAGCCCAAAGACGGCTGCGTCCTGCACCTGCGGGTGGGACAGCAGCAGGGCCTCGATGAAGCTCGGTGAGATGTTTTCCCCGCCGCGATTGATCAGCTCGGAACTGCGCCCGGTGAGGAACAGAAAGCCCTGGGCATCAAAGTATCCCCGGTCGCCGGTGCGCAGCCAACCGTTGCGAAATCGCTTGCGGGTGGTGGCCGGATCGTTCCAGTAGCCTGTGCACACCCGCTCGCCCCGGATCAGCACTTCGCCTTCGCTGCCGCTCTCGAGCCAGCGGCCGTCTTCATCGGCGATGGCAACTTCGACCCCTAGCGGGCGTCCTACCGAACCCAGCTGCCTTCCCGCGGCACCCAGGCGGTTGCTGCTGATCAGCGGGCCGGCCTCGGTCATGCCGTAGGCTTGCAGCACGGGGCAACCAAAGCGTTCTTCGATGCGCAACTGCAGCCCGGGGGCCAGGGGCGCCGAGGCGGTGCGAATTCGGCTGAAGCTGCAGCGAACCTCGGCCGGCCAGGCGGCCAGCAGCATGTGCAACATGGCCGGGGCGGCGCTGGTCCAGCTGGGGCTGAAGCGACTGCTGAGATCGAAAAAGCGTTGCTCTTCAAAGGGACCGGCGTGAAGAAAGCGCGATGAGGAAGCCAGACTGGCCAGCAGCAGGCTGATGCCGTGGATGTGCTGCAGCGGCATGGGACTCAGGCACAGGTCCTCGCAAACCAGTTCCAGGCTCTCGGCGATTTCCAGCGCAGCTCGCACCAGGGTGCGCGAGGTCAGCGGCACCCAGCGAGGTCGGGCCGAGGTGCCTGAGGTGGGCAACAGCAGGGCAGGCTCGTCGGGGGCTGCTGCCGGAGGGGCTTCCTTGGCGCCGTAGGGTAGCGACTCGAGGTCGTGGTAGGGCACGCCGAGTTCGGCGGCCAGCTGGCGCCACCAGGGAGGAGGCATCCCCTGACCCAGAATCGCCCCCACGCCGAGCGACTGCAGCAACCCACGGGCCTGATCGGGATGGGAGCTGGCTGCCAGGACCCCGGCCCGACCATGCAGCATCAGTGCCAGCAGAGGCACACTCAGGGTGCAGGCATCGTTGGCCACCAGCACCAGCTGATCGCTGCCCGGCAGATCGGCAGCCGCCAGGCCGGCGCGCAGTCGCTGCATGGCAAGCCAGGCCTCGCTAAGGCTGAGCGAACCTCCCAGAGCGTCGAGCAGGAACGGGGCGTGCGGCCTTTGCTGGAGCAGCCCTTGCCAGAGCTCTTCCAGCGAGGCATAGCGTTCGGCCAATCTCACCAGGGTGTAACGAGAATCAGCGACCCTTACCTCTGCCTTTGCCGCCGTAGCCCTTCTTCAATTGTCCTGGGGGGCCGCCGTGGGGGTGCCGGGGGTGATAGCGGCACTTCCAGGCGTACGGGTCGTCGATATGCAGCACCTGTGGTAGGTAGGGCTGGGGGACCATTACGGAAATGGCCTGACCCGGAAGCAACTGAGAATAGTTCAGGCGAACCCCTCCCATTTCGAAGGAGGCATGTTGAGTGGGCACCAGTATGGCACCCCCGGGCTGTTGCACCATCACGCCTTCGGGATACACGCCGTAGACGGTGCCCATCATCGGTTGGCCCCAGGCACTGGCCACGGCCAGCAACAGACTACTCAAAACGAGTGCTACAGAACGTTTCATAGGGTCCAATTAGCTTCGCCACCTTCGGCTTCCTGCCGCGCTTCGAGGTGGACGTGCGCAGGGAATTTCTGCGACTCAAACGGGGGAGCTATCCAAGGGATGCGTCGAAATGCCTTTGGTGGATCCCCAAACCAGCGATACCTCGGGCCCCTCCGAGGCCGAGGACCAGGAGTGGCAACTGTGCCTCGAGCGCGCCCGCCAGCGGGGCCTGGAGGCCGTGCGCCTCGACGCTGAAAAGCTCGACCACGAGTTGTTGCAATCGATGCCGCGCGAACTGCTGGTGAACTATCGGGTGCTTCCCCTTGCCCGTCAGGGGTTCGAGCTGACCCTGGCGATGGCCGACCCACTGGACGTGGTCGGCGAAGACATGGTTCGTCAGATCAGCGGTTGTCGGGTCACTCCGGTAGTGGCGATGGAGCGCGAAATTCTGGCAGCGCTGGCCGGCAAGCTGGGACAGAAACAATCAGAGCTGGATACCATTCTCGAGCAGATTCCCGACAGCTACGACATCACCTATCTCGAGGCCACCGATGCCGAGGCCGAGCAGCCCGAGGAGGCCGAGCCCGAAGGCCCGATCATTCAACTGGTCAATTCGATCATCGGCGACGCCATTCGCATGAAGGCCTCGGACATTCACGTGGAACCCCAGCCCGACTCGCTGCGGGTGCGCTACCGTCTGGACGGAACCTTGCGCACCATTGTGGAGCTGCCGAAGCGGGTTCAAAGCGCCTGCATCAGCCGCATGAAGTTGATGTCGGGAATCGATATCTCGGAAACGCGAAAGCCGCAAGACGGCCGGGCCCGGGCGCTGGTTCAGGAACGCGAAGTGGACTTGCGAGTCAGTTCTCTGCCCACCTTCCGTGGCGAGAAAATTGTGATGCGAATCCTGGATTCCCGGTCGGTGGTCACTCGCCTTGAAGACCTGGGTTTTTTGGACAGCGACGGAGAGCGCCTGCAAACCGTACTGGCTGCCAGCCAGGGGATGATCCTCTGCACCGGGCCCACCGGTTCCGGCAAGACCTCGACGCTCTATGCCGCTTTGTTGCATTTGAATGACGAGGGCGACAACCTGATCACCGTGGAAGACCCGGTAGAGTATCAGTTGCCGGGGGTGAATCAGGTACAGGTCAATGTTCGGGCGGGGCTCACCTTCGCATCCAGTTTGCGCTCCATCTTGCGGCAGGATCCGGACGTGGTGCTCATCGGTGAGATTCGCGACCTGGAAACGGCAGAGATTGCCGTCCAGGCAGCTCAAACCGGCCACCTGGTCCTGTCCACCCTGCACACCAACGATGCCCTGTCGACGGTGAGTCGCTTGCTGCTGATGGGGGTTGCCCCCTATATGCTGGCCTCTGCCCTGTTGTGCGTCATTGCCCAGCGGCTGGTGAGAAAACTGTGCCCTCAATGCTCCCGCCCCGGAGACGTGTCGGAGTCGAGCCTGCGATTGCTGCACGCCGCCGGTGTGCTGGAGCCGCCTCGCAATGCCCGGGTGGCCGTGGGCTGTGCCCACTGTCACTACATCGGCTACAAGGGTCGACTGGGACTCTTTGAAATGCTGTTGGTCACCGATCGCGTCCGTGAACTGCTGCTGGCGGGCAGCAACGAGCGAGAATTGGAACGCGTGGCTCGCCAGGAAGGCATGAGCAGCCTGTTACAGGATGGGCTGCGCAAGTGCGAACTGGGTCAGACCTCCCTGGAGGAGGTCTTGCGGGTGATCACGGTGCGCCACGTGGGGGGACGCTGCTGTCCGGGCTGTGCTGCCAGTGTACCTCCCGAGATGTCGATGTGCGTCCACTGCGGCCAGGTGCTCGACCGGCTCTGCCCTCATTGTTCCACCCGCATGGAACTGCAGTGGAACTATTGTCCCGGTTGCCGTCAGGCAGTGCCCGCCCCCCCCGAATCCACGCCCCGTTCTCAGCTCCCTGCGGCTATAGAGCCTGTCCCGCAGCCGACTGGCCCGGACGAGGTTCTGGCTGAGGCCACTTCTGTTCGGCGCCGAGCCTTGCTGGTTAGCGCCGACGAGCAAGTGTTTGAAGAGCTCCGCGGGCATCCCTGGGGCATACCTCTGGAGTGGCAGTGGTGTGCCTCGCCCCAGCTGGCCGACCGCGTGCTCCACGAGGAAGGCAACACCTATGAGTTGCTGCTCATCGATTACGACAGCGGTCCGTCCCAGGTAGAAGCGTGGTTGGAGGTCTTGCGCAGCAGCTATCCCCAGCTCTCCTTGTGGCTGTTGGAAACGCCGGGACCGGAAGGCCTGGTCGGTTTGCACTGCCCGGTCGACGAATTTGTCACTCGGCCCCTCGATCTCCACCGCCTGGAAGCTCGCCTGCGTCAGGGTGCCCTACCGTGAGTCGTCCGCTGCGGCCGGGGGCGAAGTGGCGCGACTGGGAGGTCCGTCAGGTACTGGCCTGGGGGCGTCAGGGCGGAGTGTATCGGGTGGCTCAGCCGAACCGGCAGGCGATTTTGAAAACCTTGCGACCACCGCCCCTGAGCCCGGAAGTGCTGGAGTCGAGAGCCGGGCAGCTGAATCGGGCTCTGGATCGCTGGGCCGAAATCCGTTCACCCCTTGCGGCCAGGTTGCTCGAACGTCAGCAAACCGATGGAGAGTGGTTTCTTTGTTTGGAAGAGCTTTCCGGCAAGCCCCTCAGCCAGCAAATTGAGCCCATGGAGCTGAGTCAGCCGCTTGAGGATTGCCTCTACGAGGTGGTGGATTTGGCCCGTGAACTGGAGGGAACCGGCCTGCCGTTGTTTCTCCCCGACCACTGGCTGGTGTGTGAGGGCGGCTTGCGTCTGGTTAATCCAGGCTGGAGCGAGTTGTTGTATGGCTCGGGTTCGCCCCAGCCGTTTCTCCACGAACTGCGTTCCTTCGGTAACTGGCTGACGTTGCTCGGGCAGCGACTCGGGCAGCCCACCGCGCTGACC
This sequence comes from uncultured Burkholderiales bacterium, assembly GCA_964649085.1. Lineage (GTDB taxonomy): Bacteria > Vulcanimicrobiota > Xenobia > Xenobiales > JADMJV01 > JADMJV01. The sequence continues at coordinate 142,667 of CAZYPN010000004.1, forward strand.
TGGTTGGTGTCACGTTGTACCCACCCTGACCCTGCCCGATGCTATTCCAACTACCAGGCCATCCAGACCAGTTTGAAGGAGGTTCGACTGCAGGCTCCGCCTCCTTCCCTGCGAGGACGATCGGCCCCGAGCGAGGTTGACCTTGGGGAACTGCCACTGCAGGCTCCTTCCAGACCACTGTCGATGCGCTGGCAATTGCTGGTTCTGGCGGTGGCATGCTCGTTGATGTTGCTGGTCTGGGGCCTGCAGCGTCAGCAGCGCAGGCTGGAACTCTGGCGGGGCGACGGTCTGTACCTTTTCCGGGAGCGCAGCCTGGTAAAACTGAATGCCGAAGGCAGGGTGACCGCCGAGCGTCCGCTGGCGGCGGCACCTTGCTGTCAGGTGGCCGGTTACGATGGCCGGCTGTTTCTCGGGCTGCGGGGCGACTCGCAGTTGCACATCTTCGACCGCGGGCGAAGCCGACGCCTGGGGCTTCCGGGGGAGCCCCAGACCCTGCTGCTTCATCCCGACGGAACTCTGCTGGCCCAGCTGACCACAGGTCGGCTGGTCAGGGTGGCACTTCACGGCCGGCGCGAAACCTTGCTCGATCGCCCGTCATCCGGAGATGGTCGACTCTTGGACACGGCCGCCGGAGGATGGCTGATGGAGGGACAGGAGGCCCTCGAGCTGTGGCGGGGGGCTCCCCCCTCGAGAGTCGGCAGTTTCTCGCTCTCGCCTCCGATCCGGGCCATCGGAATTGGGCCCTGGATTGTGTGCACGAGTGTTGCCGGCCAGAGCCTGACGCTGCTCGATGAAGAGCTGGTGAGGGTGCGTGAACAACGCCTGAATCGCCGACCCCAGGCGCTGATTCGCAACCCCTATGAAAGAAAGTGCTGGACCTACGACCACCGGCAGATCAGCAGTTGGACCCTGCCCGAGCTGGTGGAAGAGTCCTCCTATTCACTGGCGGCCCCCGTGCAGTGTCACTGCGCCGACGCCCAGGGTCAGATGTGGTTGCTGAACACTGCGGGAGAGCTTTGGCGCTGCGAGCCCCGCAAGGGATTGAAGAAAGTGAGTGAACCCGGAGGGGCGTTGGCCATCCTTTACATCCTCGACGAGCGTTGAGCCTGAATTTGTCGCAGCCGGTCGAGTGCTCCCTCAAAGTTGAATCGAAGGAGTTCCTCGCTCAGCGGCCGCAACCAGCTCGGGTCGCCGAGGTTGAGCCGCAGTTGCTCCAGGGTGTCTAGCGCCTCTCCCTGGCAGCCCTCCAGTTGAACTTCCAACTGTTGCAGAGTTCGGGCGGCCTCATCATCCCACCGGGGTTCAGCCTGTGGGGTGCTGTCCCCGAGGTCGGTGGCCAGCTGGTGACGGACCTGCTCCAGTCGCTCCAAAAGCGGGGGCAGCAGGCGCCGACATGCCTCGGGGTGGCGGGCGGCGGCCGCCTGTTCAAGTTGATGGGCGGCCTGCTGGACGCTTTTCAGTCCCAGGTTGGCGCTGGAGCCGTTCAGGCTATGGGCCAGCAGCTTCAACTGGGGAAGATTCTCCTGGCACAGGGCGGCCTCCAGCAACTTGTGCTGACCCTCCACCTGCTCGGCGAACTCTTGCAGGAGCCTCTGGTAGAGGGTGGCGTTTCCGTTGACCCGGCGCAGGCCCGCGACCCGATCAAGCCATTCAGCTTCGCCCGATGGCCTGGCCGGGCGCAAGCTATTGACCGATGGCGTGGCCTCACCAGTGGCCGGCGGCAACGGCAGCCAGCGCCTCAAGGTGCGCAACCAGACTTCGGGGTCGATCGGTTTGCTGAGGAAGGTATCCATGCCGCAGTCCAGACAGCGCTGTCGCTCTTCGGCCTGGACATGCACACTCATGGCGACAATGGGTACCTGGTCCAGCCGTCCATCCTGACGCAGCCGGGTGGCGGCTTCATAGCCGTCCATCACGGGCATCTCAAGGTCCATAAGAATCAGGCGCCAGGGAGGGCGGTCGCCGCGCTGGCGCAGGCGCTCCAGAGCCTCCTGGCCGTGACGCGCCAGCTCTACCGACAATCCGGCAGACTGCAGAATTTCGCTGACGATTTGTTGATTGAGCGGATTGTCTTCGACAACCAGCACGTCCTCTCCACTGCCCCCGGCACGCAGGCCTTCGATCGGAAGCTCGTCCGGGCTCGAGGGGGAACTGGCGAAGCTCCATTTCAGGCTACAATCGTGCAGACCCGTGCGCAGGTCGCCGCCCAGTTCACGGCAACGCTCGGCGGGGCCGTCCAGTTCGGCCAGCGGTGCATTAAAATGGAATTCCAGCAGGTGCGGTTGTCGGGCCGATGGGCGCCGAATGCGAAGTTCCAGGGGAGCGGCCGGTTCCTGGTGTAGCAACGATTCGGCCAGTCCGATCAGGGCGTCTCCGAGCAAGGCCGGATTGCCCATCAGCATAGGGGGCACTTCGGGGGCGATGCTGATGTTCAGCGAGCCGACCGATGAACCGGGCTGGCGCCCGAAATGCAGTCGAACCCGGTCGAGCACGGTTTGCAGGGGGAATTCCAGGGTCCAATCGCCACGGCCGAACTGCAAGAGCCCGTCGGCGATGTTGACCAGGCTCTGTCCACCGTTTTGAATGAACTGCAAATACTCGCGCTGCTGGGGCGTCAGGGGCGTCTTCAGGGCCAGATGGGCCATGCCCAGAATGGTATTGAGCGGGGTGCGGATCGACTGCAAGTGATGCAACAGGAATTCCAGGTTGGATTCGGCCTGCTCCCTGCGCAGCGTCTCGGCCAGCATTTGCCAACCGGGTTGGCCGTCCACCCGGGCGCCCAGCCAGGCCTGAACAGGAGCCCCCAGCTTCAGACGCAACCGGGGGGGGCGACTCTGCACCGCCTGCAAGTCCTGCGGGCTGAGCAGCTGGCCGAGCCAGGTTCCCACGACCTCCTGACGGGATCGCTGCAGCAGGCGCAGCAGGGCGGCATTGCAATCGTCCACCAGCAGCTGGCCATCGACTTGCAGGAAGAGGGTCGAATCGGACTTCTCCAGATAGGCTTTCCAAAGCGACTCGTGGCTCATCGTGCGATCTCCTGGTAGGCCTGCATCTTGAAGTCGCTGCGGGTGGGGTAGAACGGAGGCGGAGTGTTGGCCAGTTCGAAATCGTGGCGAAAGGTGGGCATCCAGCCCTTGGTGCCGTTGTTGCCCCACAACCGGTCCTGACCCACCACGTAGGAGCCGTAGGAGAAAAGCCTTCCCCAGCCTGTTCGGGTGTCCCAATCTTCGTAAATCACGCTGCCCGGCTGGGTGGTGCCGGCCACGTCACGGCGACCGGCGAACAGCAAGGAATAGAGGTAGAAAGGTTGGATATCGCCGTTGCGAGGGATCTCTCGACCCACCACCACGTCGTAGCCCACCAGCCCCAGGCCATCGCGCCGGCTGCGCGGTACCGAGCCGGGTTTGGCATCGCCGCGGGTGATGTCGCCCTTGAGTCGCAAGTAGCGATTGGTGACCAGATTGACGGCAATCGTTCGAGCGGCGCCATAGTTGATACCGCTCAGTCCACCCGTCGAGGCGGTGGTGCTGCGCAGATAGTCGCGGTTCACGCTGCTGCCTCCTGACTGCTCGGTGTTCAAAGCGGGAACTTTGCCCAGATTGCCGTCGACAAAAATCACCCCGTTGGGAAAACCATCGTGCACTTCATACAGCACCTCGGGGCCCGGGTTGCCCGAAGTACCAGGGTCGCGCCGAATCACGGTTTTGCCCGAGCTCAGCGGAAGGTCGCCCCCCAGGGTCGTAACCACTCCGCCATTCAACGAGTAGCGGGAACCGGCTGGCAAGGTGAGGGTGATCGAGCTGTCGCGCAGTTCGGTGATTTTTGTGAAGAGGTTCTGACCGGCAGAGGCATTGCCTTCTTCTTGAAACGTCATGGTGGGGTTGCCGCTGTCGATAAATCCTTCGGCGTCGCGCGGCTGGCTCTGGGCCAGGGCATTTTCTACCCCCAGGTCCAGGCTGCGCAGGCTGCCCTTAACATAGATGCCACATAAGGCTCCGTCGGAATTGCGGGGCAGTTGAATCCCGTCGGCGATGGTCTGGGAGGCCAGGCTGTCGGCTTTGGAATTACGCCCAAACCAGGCGGCTTTGGCCAGGGGAAGTTCGGTGCTGAGGTTGGTCTGGGGCATGGCCACATCGGCCGTGATCTGGATGGCGGGCTTGCCCTGGCTGGCCAGTTTGGAATACCGATTGAGCCCGTCGGCATCGGTGATCGGATTTCCCGAAGCGTCGAAGGGCTTGGCCGAGCCGCTCTGGTAGGTGATGCCGTCGTGGGGGTTATTGGGGTCGGCTTTGGTAAAGGTGAGTTTGCCTCGAAACACCGGCTCGACAAACTCGCTGAACAGCTTGGGGTCGACGTAGAGTGGCATCTTGCCGTTGACGTGGAATTCGCCTTCGTAGACGTCGGCCTTCATGGCGGTATAGAATCCCGAATTCGGCAGTTTATCGACAAAGAAGCCGTATTTGGCGAAGGTCACCTGCTGCAGCAGGTACTCGTGGCTGGTGACCAGCATGTCCTGGAAGTAGGAGCGAACCCGCAGTTTGAAGACGTGAGGCCCGCCGCCGGCCGCGGTGACGGCGTCGGGATACAGTTCCAGTTCGGCCCTCCATTGCGTGTCCAAACCGCCATCGGAGCGCAGTGGATGAGGAACCAGTCCGGCCACCGACCCGTCGTGCAGAAAATAGCGCCGCGGCCAGAGCGGATTGGCGGTATCGCTGCCGGTCAGGCTCTGAGTAGGCTCGCCGGTGGTGTCCTCGCAGTGGCACAGCCAGGCCCGAACGGCCTGCGACATGGCAGCAGCAAAGTAATAGGATTGGCTGCGCACCAGGTCGCGCCGGGCCGAGGAGAGCTCGAAAGGGATGATGCGCAAGAAGGCCGCCATCAACAGGTAGAGCAGCACCATGAAAAAGATCGCTACCAGCAGGGCCACGGCTCTGCGGCGGCGGCTCACTGGGTCACCACCGGGAAGAAGATGCGGGTTTCCAGGCTATGGGCCACAATTCGATGATAGCTGGCGGCCTGGGTACGATCGTAGCTTTCCGCCGTCAGCCGCAAGCCGATTCCCGAAGCCACGCGAGAAAATCGCATGTCGGCCAGCTTCCGAGCCAGCGTTTTTTGGCGCCCGGGCAGTGCGTTGAAAGGAGTCTGACCGTAGCGTGCCGGCACCTGCAGTTCGCGAAGCACCAGATTGCGAAACTTTCTGGGCGTTCTGCCCGCCGCCTCGCGATCGGGCTCAAGGGCGGTGAGGAGCCGCACCTCAAAGAGCCGGACCTGCTGCCGATCGGTGGGAACCAGCGTGGCGGTAGGGTCGAGCAGGTCGATCGGGGTGTAGAACAGGAACGAGTCGACCCCGGGGCCAGCGGGGTCGAGCGGGTCGGCGCTGCTCACTCCACCCGGATAGGGCGGCTGAGGCTTTTCGTAGCAGCTGGCCGCACCTTCCAATACCGGAATGTAGGCGGTTTGCAACAGGGGCACAAGGCGGGTCTGGGCGGTGCGAACCAGCTGGCGGGCGTCCACCCGAAACGTGCTGAATTGAATGGTGGCCATGGCGTTCTTGTAGAGAACGGTGGTCACCAGCGTGACCATGGCCAGCAGGGTGGCCGAGATGAGGAGTTCGGCCAGGGCAGCACCGCGTCCTCGGCCTGCCCGCCTCGTCATCGCGGCCGCCGGCACATGCTGACCAGGGTCAGGGAGTGGGGACGGCCTCCTTCGTTCCAGTGCACGCTGACTGCTACCTGGCGCACTTCGTCTTTCCAGAGTTTCACGGCGGCGGCATCGCCGGCCAGGGTGTAGTTGCGAACCTCGATATGCCGGGTAAATCGTTGCTGCGAAACCAGTTGATAGGTGCTGGCCTGAAATGGCGGTGCGTTGAGTTCGCGGGTCACGCCTGCGGCATCGTTGATACCGCTGCTCGAGTCGGGCAGTCCGGCCGTAGCAAAGGCCCGGTTTTCTGCCAGCATGATTTCCATCAGGGTGCGGGCGTGATTGCCAGCTTCGGTGGTCAGTCCGCCGTGGTGCGAGGCCTGCATCCCATAGTGCAGAGCCGCGGCCGAGCCCAACAACACCACGGCCAGCACGGCCACGGCCGTAACCAGTTCCAGCAGCGAATAGGCGCGACGATGGCTCATAAGGTAATTTGCGACCGAACAGGACTTGAATCCTGGCAGAGGTAATCTAGCCGTGTGACGCTCGAAAGCGAATTGCTGTCCGGACCGAGGAAAAGGTCCATACTGATTGTCGATGACGTACCGGCCAACCTGCAGGTACTGAATTCATTGCTCAAGGACGAATACCGAACCCTGATAGCCACCAGTGGCCAGCGCGCCATTGAACTGGCTCAAGCCGAGCCCAGGCCCGACCTCGTGTTGCTGGACATCATGATGCCCGACCTCGATGGTTACCAGGTATGTGAAGTGCTCAAGGGCGAGCCTCGCACGCGCGAAATCCCGGTGATTTTTATCACGGGCAAGGTGGCGCTCGAAGACGAGGTTCGGGGTTTTCAGGTCGGCTGCGTGGACTACATCACCAAGCCGATCAGTCCGCCCATCTTGCGGGCCCGGGTCAAGACTCACCTGATGTTGGCGGCGGCCCGCGAATTGCTCAAGGCTCAGAACATTGACCTGGAGCACAGGGTGCAGGAACGCACCGAAGAGGTGGTTCGGGTTCAGGACGCCACCTTCATCGCCTTCGGTTCGCTGGCCGAGACCCGCGACAATGAAACCGGCAACCACCTGCGCCGAACCCAGAGTTATGTGCGGGCTCTGGCCAACCGCCTGAAAGACCATCCCGCTTATCGTGACCATTTGAGTGAGGAGACCATCGAGACGCTGTGCAAGTCGGCGCCTCTTCACGACATCGGCAAGGTAGGCATTCCCGACAGTATCCTGCTCAAGCCCGATAAGTTGACTCCCGAAGAGTTCGAAGTCATGAAGACCCACACTCGCATCGGACGCGACTCCATCGCGGCGGCCCAAGAAACGTTGGGTGACCATTCCGAGTTTCTGGCGCTGGCTCGGGAAATTGCTTACGGTCACCACGAGAAATGGGATGGCACCGGTTATCCCGAGGGCCTCAAAGGAGAGCAAATCCCGGTGTCGGCCCGCTTGATGGCGGTTGCCGACGTCTACGATGCGTTGATCAGCGAGCGGGTGTACAAGAAGGCTTTGAGCCACGATGAGGCGGTAAAAGTGATCCGAGAAGGTCGGGGGAATCACTTCGACCCCACCGTGGTCGACGCTTTCCTGGAGTTGGCCGAGGAGTTTCGTACGATGGCCGAATCCTTTCGCGATCACTCCTCCCATGCCTGAAGAGGGCAGGCGCGCCGTTCATTGCGGCGACGCTTTGTTGTGGCTCGAACACAACCCACTCCCCCAGGGCTGTTCCCTGGTGACATCGCTGCCCGACCGTTCCGAATTTCCAGAACTGAGCCATCAGGGTTGGGAGGATTGGTTTGTAGAGGCGGCTACTCTCCTGCTGCGCCGTTGTCCCGAGCAGGGCGTGGTTTTGTTTTACCAAACCGACCTGCGCACCCCTCAGGGTTGGACCGACAAGGGCTTCCTATGCCAGCAGGCAGCTCGTCGCCTGGGTGTGCCTTTGCTCTGGCATAAGATCGTCTGTCGAGTGGATCCGGGATGTCCCAGTTTCGGACGCCCGGGCTACTCGCATTTGCTCTGTTTTTCGCCAGCGCTTCAGTTGCCGCTTGAGCGCTCTTTCGGTGACGTGCTGCCGCGGGCCGGGCGGGCATCCTGGCAACGCGGGATAGGCCTGGAGGTATGCCGATTTGTATGCCGCTTCCTGCGGCGCCAAACCTCGACCCACACGCTGGTCGCTCCCTTTTGCGGTCAGGGGCTCTTGCTGGCGGTTGCCAACGCTGAAGGGTTGGATGCCATCGGCATCGAGCGCAGTCCTTCGCGGGCTCGGCGAGCTGGCGAGCTGCGGCTGTCAGAACTGAAGTCGCTTGAGGTGGGCCTGAAATTCACCGAGATAGGCGGGAAAGCGCACGGCCGCCGCCCCACCTGAAATCGACAGGGTACAGGCCGGCTGGGGCTGGGTCCAGAGCAGTTCTACCACCTGAAATCGTCGTCCGGGAACCTGCAACACCAGGGCCGGCACGTGTTGCCCCTGGAACTCCAGAGAGACCGTCTGTTTCAGTTGTTCGGCCAGTTGCTGTTGGCGGGCCCGAAGCAGCTCGTCCAGAGGAGCCGTCTGTCCCACGACCGTGCGCAGGCGGATGGCTTCGAAGTTGCGTCGCTGCCAGCGCAGTAGCAAGAAATCGTGGGAGCCACCCAGATAGCGAAATCCTGCGGGGGCGTCGATGCTGAACATCCCATCGGGTCCTTCGGCCCGGCTCACGGGCCGGGCATTCTGGCCGGTGCTGTTGCGCAGGTCTTGAAAATGCCCCCAGGGTAGCCCCAGTTCGTCCAAGAGTTTCTGGCTGCCGTCTCGGCCGCTAGGGCCCGAGCCAGGGGAGTGCTGAGGATAGGCCGGTTCTTGCGGTTCCAAACGAGGCTGTGTTGGGCTGGGACGAGGCCGGGGCGGGGAGAGACTGGCCTTGGGGCTGGGCCGGGGTCTGGGGGGCACCTGAACGGCCACCGGGACTTCGGGTTTCGGCTGCGGTTGGGTGGGCAAAGGGCGCGGGGTGGCTGTTCGTTCCGGCGGAGCCGTGAACCTCGTGGGGCTGGGCTCGGGGCGGGGCGGCGGCGCCGGGGTGAGGTTGGCCGACACCGGCGAGGGTGGCGGGTCGCTCGGGTTGGGCCGAGCCCATCGGGCCAGCCCGCTGAGCAGCCACCCCAGCACCAGTCCCAGGCCGATTTGGGCCCAGCCGGGCAGGCCTCGGCGAACTCTGGTTTGGGAAGCAGGGGCGGCAAGAGCTTCGCGCGCAACCGGGTCGCTGGCGACCTCCGGGCTCTGGCCTGGGGAAGTTGCCCCGCCCTTCAGGGCCTGAGATAACTCCGCCACCGAAGCAAAGCGTTGCTCGGGAGCCCGCTGCAAGCACTTCTCGACGATCGCTTGCAGCTCCCGGCTCACGTCGGGGCGTAGGGCCGAGATGGGGGGGAAGTCAAAGGGAGACACCCTTTCGCCCTGGCCATTGGTCAGCAAGTAGTGCAGGGTGGCCCCCAGGGTATAGATGTCGGAGCGCACGTCGGTCTGGCCACCGTAGTGCTCGGGCGAGGCCGTCAGCACCGAACCCAGCAAACGGGTGTCCTGATCTTTTCCTTCTTTGTAAGCACGGGCGATGCCGAAGTCCACCAGATAGAGCTGACCCGAAGGGTGCAGCAGGACATTCTTGGGTTTGAGGTCGCGATAGATGATGGGCGGATTCTGGCCGTGAAGGTAGTGCAGAATGTCGCACAACTGCAAGCCCCAGTTGCGTGCCTGGGCCTCGGGTAAGAAAATGTCGGGAAAGGGAGAGATCTGTTGCTCCAGATTGGTCCCTTCGACGAAATCCTGAACCAGATAGAGGTGGTCGCGCCACTCGCAAAAGTCTTGCAGCCGAGGAATGGAAGGGTGTTGCAGGCGCTCGAGCAAGGCCTTCTCCTGGGTAAGCGAAATCACGGCCTGCGCCTGCGATTTGGGAACCTCCTTGACAAACAGGACCTTGCCGTCGGGACGAAGGCCCTTGTAGGCCACGCTCATCCCTCCCGCTGCCAGATAAGACAGCTTCATGCCCTTGAGGCTGGAGCCTTCGGGCAATACCATCACGGGGGCGTCGTCGAGGCGTGTTCCGTCGGGCGCAGGCACCCTGGTAGGGCCAGCGATCATCGAACTCTCCGCGAGCCTGGTGGGCAGGTTTCCGGACGGTCCCCTCTAAGGGACGATGGTGGAACAGGCACTGCCCGAGACTTTGGCACGCGAGCATCTGGCCCTGCTGCTAAGAACTTCGCGCCTGCTCAGTTCGTCGCTGGAAACCCAGCAAATCCTCGATCTGCTGATGGAGCAAACCATTCAGGCCCTGGGGGCCGAGCGCGGATTTGTGTTGCTGCGGCCGTCACCCGATGAAGACTGGCAGTTTCGCAGTGCTCGTGGGCTGGACGAGTGGGCCATGGATCAGGAAGACTTTCAGATCAGCCGAGGAATTGTGCAGCGCGTGGCCGACGAGGGCCAGTCTATCACCACCAGTGACGCCCAGCAGGACGAGCGTTTCCGCCAGCAGGCCAGCATTGGCCTCTACAATTTGAGGTCGATTTGCTGCGTGCCCATTTGGGTTGGAGGCAGGGTATTAGGCGTGCTCTACGTCGATCATCGCCTGGCCACGGGGGCCTTCGACCGCCACACCCAGAGTATGCTCGAAGCCCTGGCCAGTCAGGCGGCGGTGGCTTTAGAGAACGCCCTGCTGGTGGAGCGACTGAAGGAGATGCATGAGCGCAGCCTGGAACTGGCTCGCCAGGAGCTGGCCCAGACTCAGGCTCAGCTGATGCAATCGTCCAAGCTGGCGGCCGTTGGGCAACTGGCGGCCGGTGTGGCCCACGAGATCAACAACCCTCTGGGGGCTCTTTCACTGAACCTGTCGGGCCTGCGAAATCAGCTGGGCGAGCACCCGGGAGCGGCTCGTTTGCGGATTTGCGAGGTGGCGGTGGAGCGTTGCAAGGGTATCGTGCAACGCCTGCTCAGTTTCTCTCGTCAGCAGCCGGCCTCTCCCGGACTGGTCCAGGCGTTGAAGCCTTCGGTTGAGCAGGTTCTCGATCTGGTCGAGCCCGATCTCAGTCGCAGCGGGGTGCAGCTACAGCGAGAGCTGAAGGATGAGCTTTACAGTCGCTTCGACCCCGGTGAACTCTCTCAAATTCTGCTCAATCTCACGCTGAATGCGCGCGATGCCCTGCAATCGCGCAGCGCCGACCGGCACCTTTGGGTTCGTATGCAGCGCCACGGCCAGCTGGGGCGCATTGAGGTGGTGGATAACGGCCCCGGCATGAGCGACGAGGTGCTGGCTCGAGCCTTTGAGCCCTTCTTTACCACCAAGCCCGTAGGTCAGGGGGTGGGCCTGGGGCTGTCGGTGTGCTATCAACTGGCGGAGCAATACGGCGGGCGACTGCAGGCCGAGAGCCGGCTGGGGCAGGGGTCGCGCTTCATTCTGACTTTTCCTCTGGAGGAACCTTGCTAGAGCATATCCTGGTCGTGGAAGACGACGAATTGATGCGCATCAGCCTGGAAACAGAACTCAAGCTGGCTGGCTATCGGGTGAGTCTGGCCGAGTGTGGTGAGCAGGCCATAGAACTGGCCCGACGTGAGCACTTCGACCTGGTCGTCTGCGATATTCGCATGCCCGGCATCAATGGAATCGACACTTTGAGCGCTTTGCGCGAAATGCAACCGGCGGCTCGCAATATTGTCATGACCGGCTACGCCGACGCCGACGCGCCTGTGCAGGCCGTGAAGCTCAAAGTGGATGACTATCTGCGCAAGCCCTTCAGCGCAGACGACTTCCTGGTGGCCGTGCGCAAGGCTCTGCAAGACCAGCTCCAGGAGTTCAGGCGCCAGCGGGTTACCCGGCAGCTGCGCAGTTTATTGCTGACCTACGGTCGTCGTCTGGCCGAAGGCGACGCGGCCGAACAGGCCCTGAGGGCCTCCCATCGCGCCTGCTGGCTGGCCCGCGTGCAGGGCCTGTCACCAACCCGCATCGAGAGTCTGCAACTGGCTTGTTGGATGCAGTTTCTGCGCCCCGAATTGCAACTTATGGAAGAGCTGAAACCTATCGCCGAGTTGCTCGAGCAGGCCGAGGAGGGCTGGCAAGGCGGAGGCCCCCGAGGCTGGCAGGGCCTGCAGATCCCCCTCGAGGCTCGTATTTTGCGCCTGGCTTTAGGGCATGACACGGGACTGGACCCTGAATTGTCGCAGCTGCTCGAAGCCAACCAGGAACTGCCTACCGAGCCCATGCAGCCGGCCCCAGGCCAGCCCCGCGCCTTGCTGGCGCTGGCTCAGTCGTACCTGAGCGCAGGGCAGTTCGAACTCTGCTCTACGGCACTGAGTCAGTTGCTGGAAGCGTCTCCCGAGGTCGAGTTGCAGGCTCGGGCCTGGCTGACCTTGGGACAGTTGCAGTTGCTTCAGCAACAGCCCGAGCAGGCTGCCCACTCGGCCCGTCAGGCCGAGGAAAGGGCCCTGGGCCGTGGCCTCGAGGGGCTTCAGTCGCGGGCTATTCTGCTGCGGGCTCAACTGGGAGAGGCCCAGGCCGAGGAACTGTCTTTGGCGCGCTCCCATCTCGAGAATGCCGGCGATCGGGCGGGCGTGGAACTGTGCGACTTGTGGCTTGCGCTCGCAGGGGATGGGAATGCTTCGTTGCGCCTTCTGGAGGGGCTCCATGAGGAGAGCAGGCTGTGGATCGACTGGTTTCAACCGCTGAGCCAGGCTCTGCGTTCGCAGTTGAATCACCCCCTGCTGGCCGAGCGGGTCAAGGCCGCTGGCGACCGGGCCCTGGGCCTGTTGGAAGCCTGGTTGCTGCCTTCCGCTGCTCTGGAGTTACGCCTGCGGGCTTTGGACCTGCTGGCTCCCCTGGATACCCCCGCCGCACGGGCTTTGCTGGGTGGCGACTTTTCCGATCACCCGGCCCTGGCGCAAAAGTCTCAGTTGCTGGCCCAAAGCGGTCAGGTCAATCCGGTGCGGCGTCTGGAGGTCTACCTGCTGGGCCGATTGCGCCTGGCCCTGGGTGGGCAATTGCTCAATGAGGAGGGCCTCAGCGCCAAGAAGACGCGCTCGCTTTTTGCTTATCTGGCCTGGAGGCGTGGTCAGGAAGTGCACGAGGAAGTCCTGATCGAGCTGTTCTGGCCCGAGGCCGGCCCCAAGGGGAAGCATTCGCTGCACAACGCGGTCTATCAGATTCGAAAATTCTTGCGCAGCCAGTTGGGCGACCTGGCCGATGAAGTGTTGCAGCTCGGACCGGGTCCTTCCTATCGACTGGAGCGTCACGCGGCGCTGTGGATCGATTGTGAGGACTTCCTGGAGCACTGTCAGGCGGCCCAGCGGGCCCTGCTCCAGCAGCAGCCCGCTCAAGCCGTGGCCGAGCTGCGCAAGGCCGAGCTGCTCTACCGGGGCGACCTGCTCGAAGCGCTCTATGACGAGTGGGTGGAGCCCGCCCGTCAGGCTGCTCAGGAGCGCTTTGCCCAGTTGCTGGCTACTTTAGGACGCCATGCCTTCGAGCAGGAAAAATACGAGCAAAGCCTGGAGTATTGGAAGCGTTTGCTGCAGCGCGACAACTGCAGCGAAGATGCCTATATCGGGTGCTTTCTGGCCCAGCAGGCACTGGGACGTCCTGGCGAAGCGGTTCGCACCTACCACCAATGCGCCCAGGTGTTGCGCAAGGAACTCGGCCTCGGACCCCCGCCACAACTGGTCGAGATGTACCTGAAATTGTCCGGTTCTTAGTCGCGCTTGTGCTTGCCGAGCTTAAGGCATTCTACCGTGTGGATCAGGTTTTTCCGCACGGTGATCTCGATATACTCGTCCTTCTCGGCCCCGGGGAATTCCCAGGTGAACTGGGTACCGTCGGCAACCTGTTCCATTTTGGCTCCGGGTAGCTTGGCCTTGTAAAACTCGACCACCTTTTCTTGCGGGTCGGTGTAGGTCAGGTCCCAATACTTCGAGTAGGTCGACTCGGACTCCGAACCGGCCAGGGCCTGTTTCGGGTCGTGGGCCGAGCGCGCGTAGACGGGGATCATGTCCTTGTGAATGGCCCCCTCCAGATCGGGAGGTTTGCTGCTGCATCCCCACAGCAGACAGCTCAGGACCAGTGCAACCAGGTGCTTTCCCATGCCCCAGGTTTCGAGCCTGGAACATCAACCCCTGTTCGGCTTACCTGGCCGGAAAGGTCGCCATGAACTGATCCAGATAGGTGAGTCCGTCTGGATACAGGCCCATCATTTGGTACCAGCTGAGTTCGCAAAACAGGATGACGTCGAGCAAGGTCAGCTGTTGACCCAGCACGTGGGGCCCGCTCAGTCGGCTTTCCATGGCCTGCAGCAGCTGGCGAATCTCGCTTCGGGCCTGCTCTTTGTGGGCCGGATCAAAGCCTTTCATGGCCAGCGGCTCGAGGGTGGTTTGCAGGAAGAACAACCACTCATACAGTCGCGCTCGCTCGGCCGTTGCGGGTGCGGGAGTGGCCATCTGCTCGGGAAACAGGTCGGCCAGGTAAAGCGTGATGGCCCCCGATTCGATCAGCGTCAGGTCGCCGTGTTGCAGGGCTGGCACGCGGCGATGAGGATGGATCTTTTCGTAGCCCGGTTTGCGCTGGTCGCCCTGGCGCAGCAATACCTCCACCTTGCGGTGGGGAATCTCGAAATAGTCCAGCAGCATCTGGGTGCGCATCCCGCGGCTCTGGGGGTCCATGTAGTGAATCAGTTCGGCCATAGGCGAGTCCTTCTGGTTGTTGCGGAACGCTCCTGGTCAGTACAGTCCGGTGGCCCGATACAGTCCGATGGCTACGAAGACAGCGGCGGTTTTGAGGCAGGTAATGACGAAAATGTCTTTGTAGGAATCGCGATGAGTCAGTCCGGTGATCAGCAGCAGCGTAATGACGGCGCCGTTGTGAGGCAGCGTGTCCATGCCTCCCGATGCCATTGAGGCCACTCGGTGTAGCACTTCAGGGGGCAGTCCCGAGTCGATATACTGCTGACCCAGTGCAGCCAGAGCCAGCGAAAGTCCCCCCGACGCCGAGCCCGTAATGCCGGCCAGCAGGTTGACCGAGACCGCCTCGTTGACGAGCGGATCGGCGAAGGAGTTGGCCAGAAATCCTTTCAATGCCTTAAATCCCGGCAGCGAGGCAATAACTCCACCAAAGCCATATTCGGAACCCGTATTCATGGCCGCCAGCAGGGCTCCGGCCACGGCCGCGCGCAGCCCTTCGGTAACCCCGCGGGGACGCAGGGCCAGGCAGGTGAGAATTCCGCAACCCAGGGCGATCTCGATCGACCAGATGCCCACCACTTTGGCCACCTCGATCTGGCCATCCTCGGGCAACCCCAGGCTGGCAAAGTCGAACGTCGCTCCATAGGCGGCCCGCAAACGAGGGAGCAGCAGCAGGTTGACCACCGCCACCACCACCAGCGGCAGCATGGCCACGGCGAAGGGCAGTCGGGCTTCGACCTGACCGGCCTCTTCGCTAAAGCCGTAGCCTTCGTCGCCGGCCGCCCGGCGCTGTCGCTCCAGGTAGAGCATGCCTCCGATCAGCACAAACAGCGCTCCACAGCAGCCCAGCAAGGGGGCGGCATAGAGGTCGGTTTTAAAGACCGTCGTGGGAATCACGTTCTGGATCTGCGGCGTTCCTGGCAATGCGTCCATGGTAAAGGTGAAGGCGCCCAGTGCGATGGTGCCCGGGATCAGGCGCTTGGGAATATTGGCGCGCTGGAACAGATTGGCGGCCAGTGGGTAGGTGGCAAAGGCCACCACAAAAAGACTGACCCCCCCATAGGTCAACAGGGCGCAGGCCAGCACGATGGCCAGCATCACCCGACGTTCCCCCAGCAGGCCCACGATGAAGGCGGCGATCGAAGCGGCCGATCCCGACAGCTCGACGCACTTGCCAAACACAGCACCTAGCAGAAACACCGGGAAGTACAGCTGGATAAAGCTCACCATTTTCACCATGAAGATGTGGGAAAAGCAGGGCAGGACAGCCGCCGGTCCCAGGCTGAGCAACACCGCCAGCAGAGCGCACAGGGGGGCAAAGAGGATGACCGAGAGGCCGCGATAGGCCACCAGCATCAGTAAAATCAGGGCCAGCAGAACCACGGCAAACTCGAGCATAAGGCAAGCTACCCGGGCGGGCTCAAAAAACCTTGAAGCCCGTTTTCCAGCATTTTTGAGCGCTTGAAGCTAGCCTGTGGACGTGATCGCCACCCTTGCTCCTCGATCGCTGGCTCGACTCAGCCCCCTTCCGGGCCGGGTTGCTTGCTCTGCCAGGGCGCCCGAGCTCGATCGGGTGGAATGGAGCGGCAGCGACCGCCCTGGAGAGACGCCCGTTTCGCACCGCTGGCTGGCGCGAGCGGCGCTCGGGGCCATCGGTCTGGCCACGCTCTCGGGAGCGGCCAGCGCCATGGTGCAGGTACAGGCCCCGGGGTTGTTCGAGTCTACCGGTCCGGGAACGCCGCGCCCGGCCGAGGCCGCCCAGTTGCGTCAGCGGTTGCGCCAGGTGGATCCTTCAATCGTCAAGTTGCTCGAACACGACGGCGTGCGCTACGGGGTGGTGCGTCCTGGAACTTCCTTTGCCGCCCTTGGCGCCTTGCAGCCGCGCAGCGCGGAGGACTATACTTCCCGGCTGCCGGAAATGCGTGCCCAGGCCGAGCGGGCTCGTCAGGCCGCCGCGCCCTTCCGCCGGGGCCTGGACAGTTTGCTGCGACAGCGGGTTGCGGGTCGCCTCGATCCTTCACTGGAGGCGCGCATCGCCCAGATGCAGCGCGACATGCGTCAGGCTGTGCTGGAGGCCCTGCCTGCCTCGAGCTGGCTGACCCCCTATACGATTCCCAGCCTGGCCGGACAGCTGCGCGATCGCGACGGTCTGCACGAGCTGGTGCGGCTGCAGAAAGAGCCCAAGGGCACGGCCCGGATGGCCGAGCTGGTCGGCGCTCGTGGGGCCGATCAGAGCCTGGAGTATCAACGGCTTCTCGAAGCCATCAACGGTCCTGAGCTTCAGGCGGCACGGCAGGTGGCGCTGGCCAGCGCCACCCCTGAGCAGCGGGTGGCCTGGGAAAAGGACCCCGGCCAGGTTCCCCTGGACCTGAAATCCTACGTCATTCTGGCGCCCGACCTGGCCTATTTGCCCGATGGGCAGGGGGGCAGTCTGCGGGCCTCGCTGCTCGACGCGGGGGTCCAGGCGGCCTGGGCCAATGCCCAGGGCAAGACGCTGGCCCAGAGCCCGATTCGCGGCCAGTATTTTCCCTGGAATCGCAAAGTGCTGGTGCAGAGCAGCAAGCTGGCCCCTTCGCCCAACGAACCCCATGCCCATACGCCGGTACATGAGTTGGGGCACGCCCTGGAGGATTCGGTCGAGCGCCACGATCCGCGCTTCTATCAGAACTGGCTGTCGCGAGTGCAGGGGGCTTACCAGCGGGCCCGCGCACAGGGCAGTGTCAGCGAATATGCGACCACCAACCTGGCCGAATACATCGCCGAAGGCGTGGGTCACTACTACGAAGATTCCGCTTTGCTAAAAAAGAAAGACCCGCAGCTCTTCCAACTGACTCAGGAGTTGTTGGAAAAGGCTGCGGATCTCGGCCGCCGACTCGAACCTTAGCTATTGCTTGCCCGCTTCTACCAGCAGGCGCACGCTGACCTCGTCGCCGAGCACGGAGCCGCCTTTGTCGAGGTTGCGGTTCCAAATGATTCCATAGTCTTTGCGGTTGATCGTGAAGTCGCTGCGAAAGCCGGCAACTTCACCCTGGAAGCCCGGTCCCACGCCCAACAGCTGAACGGGAACCATGACTTCCTTGGCGACGCCGCGAATGGTCATCGTGCCCAGCACCTCAAACTTGTTGTCTCCGCGTGGCACCACTCGCTTGCTCTTGAAGCTGAGGGTGGGGTATTTGTCCACCGCGAAAAAGTCATCGTTCTTCAAGTGGGCGTCACGTTTTTCGTTGTCGGTAAAAATGCTGTCGGCCTTTACGGAAAACTCCACCGAACTGTTCTTCAGGTTCTTGGCATCATAGTTGATCGTGCCCTCAAAGTCGCGAAACCGACCCTCCACCTGGCTTACAAGGTGGCGTACGTTGAAGACGATCGAACTGTGGGCCGGGTCGACCTTGTAGGCGGCTGGCTGGGCCAGCGCCATCCCCGTTCCCAAGAGCCATAGACCAAGTATCCAATGTTTCACAACCAGGACCTCCAAAGTTGATGACCTGAGAGTAGTAGCTTTCCTGGGTGGAATCAATCGGAAGAAACGGATCGATTCGTTTCCTAGTTGGAAACGATCGCGGGGAAGTCCCTAGATTTCCTGTAGAAAGGCTCGGAACGTAGTCCATAGCGAGAACGTTCGCATCTCCTTGACCTTCTCCAGGACTCCCGCGCTACCCACCTGTTTTTCCAGCGCCAGGCAGCGACGCAACCCTCGTCCGTAGATGGGGCAGTCGAGCGTTTCCATGTTGCGGGCAAAGGTTTCGTAGCCCAGATTCTTGACCACTCGCCACTCCACCCAGGCGGCGAAGCCTTCCATGAGGTCCTGGCTCTGGCGTGGGCAGTTCTCTTGCTGCCAGGCGTGGGCATGCTCGTGGGCCAGGATGGCCGAGGTGAACCAGAAGGGATAGCCCTTCACGACCCACATGATCCGCTCTCGTGGGGCCCAGAGCCCCACGGTAGAAAGGCTCAGGGTGTAGGCATCGGTGTGTAACTTGGGAATGTCTGCAGCCGTTTCGGCCAATTGCAGCTTATAGGGCTGTTGCACCTCCAGTCCCAGTTCTTCGCGGCAGAACCAGTGCACTTCATCGAGCAGATCCTGGGCTACCGGCAAACTGAACACCCGATGCTCCAGGCAGCGTTGACAGCGTGTATCGGGGCCGGGCTCCTTCAATTCCTGGCAAAATCGACAGCGACCGCAGGCCACCCAGAAGCAGGGCAGGCAGAAATAGCGGCCTTCATACACCAGCCAACGGCTGGCGAACGGGCTATGGCAGCCGGCACAAACCCGGGCCGGCCCCCCACAGCAGGCACAGGCGGCCCCCCCCTGAATGGCGCTGCCGCAGTCCAGACACAGGGGGTAGCTGTCGGCGCAGCTGCGACAGTAGACTTTCTGAAGATAGGTGGTGCAATCGCCGTGGATCAGCGTGGAGCATCCGTCGCACTGAGGGAAATGCTCGGCGCAGTGAATGCAAATCGGCCGATCTTTGGAGCTGGCCTGTTCCACCGCAGGCTGGTTGCACCAGATACAGGTAGGGAATCTGGCCGAGCAGGCCTTGCAGTAGCAGTGTTCTTCATCCCACAGGAAGGCCTGATGCTCTTCCAGGAACCGCTGGCAGGCACAGCACTCGACCCAACCTTGCAAGCAATCGGCGCAGCCTCGTTTGCCCCCGGTCGTCGGCCACACTTCCGCCCGGTCTTGCAGGCAGAACGCGCATCTCACAGGATAAAGCTTTCCACGCGCGGGCGGAAGTGTCCCTGCTGGAGGTGATGTAGATCAGGGCAGGGGTTGGCCTTGTCGAGCACAATCGCTCTATGAGTGTAAAAGCCATCCATAATTTCGAACACGCCGTGCATGCGGCCAATGAGTGGATCAAGGAACTGGCCAACGAACCGGAAGTCGGCTCCGAGTCTCAGGCCTACGCAATCCTGCGCATCGTGCTGCAGGCTCTGCGCGACCGGATGCGCGTAGAGGAGGTTGCTCAGCTTTCGGCCCAGTTGCCGATGTTAATCCGCGGCTTCTTTTTCGAGGGCTGGAAGCCTCAGTATGAACAAAGCCCCCCGGAAAGCAGTGAGGAGTTTCTCGAGGATATCGGGCTGCGTCTCTTGCGGGTGTCTGAGATCGAAGCAGAGGACGCGGTGTACCTGGTATATGCGCTGATGCATCAGCATTTTTCCGCAGGCGAATTGGTGCACGTCGAGCGCGTGATGCCCGCTGAACTGGTGCTCAAGTGGCGACCCGGGCTGCCCCAAAAGGGCCTGCGCCTGGTTTGATCAGGGACCCTGAATCTGACTGGGGTTGACCAGTTGAATCATGACGCGTCCTTTGTATTTTCGCAGGACGCCCCGCACTTTGACCCGCTTGCCCTGGTAGCGGCTGAGCCCGGGAAACTTCCCGGTATCCTTGGGAAAGACCATGGCCCGAAACGGTTGGTTCTTGGGATCGGCTCCAAAGTTCAGGTAGTGGAAGCCGGCCACGTTGGTGCGTACCGACATGACCCTTCCCTGGACCACCACGCGCTTGCCGACGTTCGCCGGGGCTTGTTCCGGCGTGATTAGAGGGGCCCCGGAAGGTTCTGCAGCCAGACCAGAGTTCAGGCCGCCAGACAGTAACCACATGCCAACCAGAAGGTTTCTCATGCTCAGGCCTGTTCGGCAGTGCTCAAAGACTCCCTGGCGAGAAAAGGGACCCCGGTCACCAGACCGGGGTCCCTGCTTACTTTCGCAACCGAGCCGTTATTTGTTAGCCGGGCAGCACTGAGACGGCGGGTTGCAGCACTCGGCATCGGGCTGGCAGCAGCTCGAATCCGACGAGGGCTGGGCCAGAGCCATGCCTCCGGCAGCGATCAGCGACAACAACATCACCTGAAATGACTTTTTCATAGAGACCTCCAAAAAATTGAATTAGCAATGAGCCGGAAGAACGGTCGCCGATGGAGGGCCTCGGATCACTGTGCGTCGGGCTACCCCGGTTCCGTAGTTTGCGACCGTCGGCAGGCCGGGTGGCAAACTCGCCTGGCAGGTGTGCGCGGGCAGCGGGGTGGGGCCGGGTAGCAGGGCCGTGAAATCGAGTGGCAGCAGGGGTTCGGCTGCTGGTGTGGCGGGCTCGCAGGCGCACAGGGCAGGCCCGCAACAGCTTTCAGCCGCGCACCGCTCCACCTGACAGGGGGGGCGGCAGCTGAGGGCCACCAGCAACAGTATCCAGTACCACGAGTTCACGTGGGCTTTAACCGCCCACCCTCGGCTCAGGTTCCCGAACTCTGCAGGCGTTCGGCCAGCCAGCGACTGGCGTGATACATGCGAGATTTGACCGTGCCCACAGGCAGATTCAAAATGGCCGCCACCTCCGGATAGGGCAACTGTTGATAGAAGGCCAGCACAAAGACTTCTCGCTGCCGTTCCGGCATGGCCTCGACGGCCTGGGCCACGAGTCGGGACAGGCGCGCCTTTTCGGCGGCTTCTTCGACACCGGGTCCGGAGTCGGCGATTTCGACCTCCAGATCGGTGACGGGTCGTCGCTGCTGTCGGCGCAGCTGATCGCGACAGAGGTTGAGACAGATTTGGTAAAGCCAGGGGCGAAATCGGGCTCCTGGTCGATAGCGGGCCCGCTGTTGAAAAAGTTTGAGAAAGGTGTCCTGGAAGGCATCTTCGGCGGCTTCTCGTCGGCCCAGCAAACGCATCGCCAGGCCGAAAAGGCTGCGCTCGTAGCGGCGGGCCAGCAGCCCGAGCAGCGACAACTCGCCGGCCTGTACGCGGGCCATAAGAACCTCGTCAGAGAGGTCATCCATAAGCGCTGAACCTTTTCCCTTGTTGGGGCGTATCTCCCTGGATGAATGTTACCGGGAGTGCCAGGGCGGCTGCCGAAGGTTCGAGCATGACCTGCGAGCAGTGTCAGCAAGAGATGCCCGAGGGCTTGTTGGGCTCTGGGGAAGAGGGCCCGTGGCGGCAGCACCTGAAGTCCTGTCCCGATTGTGAACAGCAGTGGCAACAGTTGCGCCAGGCCTTCGCGCTAGCCGCCCACTGGAAAGTGGAGTGCCCCGCCGACAATCGGATCGATCGGGCACTGGCCCGGGTTGAGGCGGCCTCGGCTCCCTGGTGGCAAGGCTGGTTTCGTTCCATCGATCTTGGGCTGCAACGCTTTGGCCAGCATCGCTTGACGCTGGGCAGCGGGGCGCTTACGGCGCTGCTGGCCCTGGGGCTGATGGTCAAGGTATTAAGCCCCAATTACCTGCGGGGGCGCTCCACAGGTGCCGAGTTCGCCTGCCAGCGCCATCTTCGCCTGCTTGAGCAGGCCCTCGCAGCCTATGCCCAGGACCACCAGGGGCTCTACCCGCCGAGTCTGATGGAACTGAAGCCCCGCTATCTCAAAGTCGTGCCCCACTGTCCTGAGTCGCAGGCCGACGAGTTCGCGGCCTATCGGGTGCAGATCGACCATCGCCGCTATCGGTTGCAATGCCCCCGTCATCCTCACGAACCGTAGATGTGGTTTCCAAAACATGGTTTCGGGGCTCCTTTTGGCGCTGGCCGACCCCCTGGGTGTGGCTGTTGTGCACCCTGGCCCTGGCCATCTTTGCGATGTCGATGCTCACCTGGCGCGAGGGACAGCGATTTCAGTCACGATCGCTTTCTGCGGCAGAGAGGGTCGTGGTGGAATCGGCGCTCGACCTGTGGCAGCAGTGGGGCGAGGAGTCGACCTCGTTACGAAGGATGCGGCAGCTGATTCAGAGGGACAGGATCCGTGCAATGGCGCTGGACGTCAATGCTCGCGCCGAGGAACGTAGCGCCTTTGGATACTGCGACGAGCACGGGCGCATCTTGTTGAACCCCGAGCTCTGCTTTCTTTATTGGCGCAGCCTGGGCAGGCTCGATGAAGCCGATCGGGTAGCTACGCTGGCCACCTTGCTTCACGAGGGACACCACCTCCAGGCCGGTTCTGATGAAGCCATGGCCTATGAATACGAAGCCAGGTGCCTGAAGCAGCTGATCAGCTGGTCGAAGCGACGGTCGGTTCCCCAACTGGTTCAAGAGCTACAACTGTGGGAAAGCCAGATCGGCAAACGTCATCGGCTTCAATCACCGAGATGACCGAGCGGAATGTGGAGGCGACCCGTTTCCTTTTCGAAGACCAGCTCATCCGAGACGGTCAGCTCGCCGGGCAAGGGGCTAAAGGCAACCCAGGCAAAAGTCCCGCTGCGCCCGAGCGGCGAAGATGCCAGTCCCGTGCTCAGCACGATTCGCTCGCTCTGGCCCCAGGCCAGCGACCCCAGCCCCAACTGCAGCAGCAGTCCTTCCAGTCGATCGCGGTCGGCTTCGACGGCCGGCATCGGGCTGTGCAGGTTCAGTTCCCAGCGCAGACCCTTGCGACTGCCAGCTTGCAGGCGGCTCACCACTCCGCGTGCCAGTTCGTTCAAACAAAAGCGGCTGGACGAGCCGGGCGGAAAGGTCGGGGCGAGGCCTTGCACGACTCGTTCGAGCTGGTCGCCAGCCTGGGGATGCTGGCGCAACCACTGCAGCAAGGCTGCCAGTAGGGGGTCAGCCACCCGGTCCTGAAGGGTAACCACCTCGATGGCATCAGGCTCGAGTTGGAGCGGGGTTCGCTGGAGCCTTACCGGAAAGGAGTTGCCATCGCTGTTGAGGGCCAGCCCCAGGGCGGTGTCTCCTGGGGTTTCGGGCAGGCCCGCCAGAAAACCGTCGAGCAGTCGGCCCGCCGCAGCCTCGGGATGCAACCCCAGCATCTGTTGGGCCCGATGGTTGAGACCGCGAATGCGCAGATCTTGATCGGTGGTGACAATGCCCACCGGGGCCGCGTCGAGGATGGCCCGCAGGCGGCGATTGAGCCGTTCCATTTCTTCCCGCGAATGCTCCAGTTCCTCTTGCAACGTGCCCAGTTGGGCCACCGCCGACTCGGTCAGGTGTCGACGCAGCGTCATCGAGGCGGCCGCCTGACGGATTTCCATCACGTCGAAGGGTTTGCTCAGCAACATCAGGTTGTCGGCACTCCGCACCCGCCGCTGCAAGTCGTCCCAGGAATAGTCGGAATAAGCCGTGCAAATGACCACTTGCAAAAGCGGATCGCGCTGCCACATGCGTTCCACCGTCTCCAGCCCGTCCCAACCGGGGGGCATGCGCATATCGACGAAGGCCATGGCGTAGGGCTGGCGGCGCTCCTGGGCCTGAATGAGCATGTCCAGAGCCTGCCTGCCGCTGTTGGCAAAATCCAGCTGGTAGAGGAGATCGGCTTCCTCATCCGGACCCAGTTCAAGTATTTCCAGTTCCAGGGGGTCGAGGTCGGCCAGTCCGCTGCTGCCCGCAGACCCGAGAATCTTTTGAAAATCCTCGTGAATAGATGGCTGGTCGTCGACTACCAGGAGGCGGCGGTTCACTCCTGAGCCTTCCAGAGAGGGCAGGTCAGACCTGCCCTCTGGGGAGGCCCACTTGTCTTCGAACCAGAATAGTCTGGCGTGAATCAGGCGCCACCGTGGAAGCTTCGCCACCGGATTCTGCTCCTGGTGGGAGCGATTGTCACGGGTACCCTGGCGGCCAGCCTCTTTCTGGTCGAACGCCAGGTGCGCGAGTATGTCGAGGTTCGCACCGTATCCCAGCTCCGTCGCCACATGGAGAGCTTCCAACGCCGCGATCTGGAGCGAGGTATGGCCCTGCAGCTCATGGCCAGCTCGCTGGCCGCTTCCCCGGCTTGGGACCCCTTGTTGAGCCGCCACGACTGGCCTAAGCTGGCGCAGGGTTTACGCGAGTCGGTGCAGAGCTATCAGATCGCCTGGGTGCTCGACGCCCAGGGACGACCTTTGTTGCGCTCTGACCTGGTGGCTCCGGCTTCGGGTGACGGCGAACTGGCAGCGCTTCCCTTTGTGAGAGGCAGTTTGAAGGGCGAGTCGGGCCAGGGTTATGGCTGGTTCACGGGCGGCTTATGGCGCCTGGCTTCGGTACCGCTGCAGACCTCCGACTTCCAGGGAAGCCTGACGGTGGGCTATCGAATCGACCATACCCTGGTGGAGCTGGCGGCTCGCGAGGCCGACTGCGACGTGGCTTTGTTTCGAGACGGCAAGCTGTTGGGCCTGAACGAGCGCTGCCGACTGCCGGGGCCCCAGTTGGCCAGCACCCTGGCCACTACGCTAAAGCCCGGTGGGGCGCTGGAGTTTGCCACCCGCGACGCTGCCCACCAGTACCGTGGACTGGCCTTTCCGTTGGGGGGCACGGACCGGTTTCCGGCCTGGTTGGTGCTGGTTCAGGACAATGCCGATGCTATTGAACTGGTGTCACAGGCGCGGCGCTCGCTGGGCATCCTGGGTGTTTTGTCCTTGCTGGGTGCCGTGCTGATCAGCATTCCCGTTGTGGGCCGGGTGGCCCAACCCGCCGAAGTGATGGAAACGGTCTTTCAGACCGTGGGTGACGGTCTCGTCCATTTCGACCGCCAGGGCCGGCTTCTCAAGGTGAATTCTGCGGCTCGCGACCTGCTTCAGATCGAAGAGGGTGGCAGCTACAATTTCTTTGAGCGGGTTCGCCTCGCCAATGCCGAGCGTCAGGCCTTTTCTCGCCAGGCCCTGGAGGCAACGCTGAAGGACGGTAGTTTTCGTTGCGAGGATGGCTGGTTGGAATCGGGTGCCCAGGGGTTTCCTGCCTCCTACGTAGTGGCTCCGGTCAGGCAGGAAGGACAGTGGACCGGCTCGGTATTGTCGTTTCGCGACAATCGCCAGACCAGGGAAATGCAGCGGCAATTGCTGGACCTCTCGCATCAGGCCGGCATGGCGGAGGTGGCTACCGGAACCCTGCACAATGTGGGCAATGCCCTCAATAGCGTCAACGTATCGGCGGGCGTGATCGGCGAAAAGTTGCGGCATTCTCGGATCGACTCGCTGAGAAAGGCAGCCACGCTGCTCGACCGTTCCGGCCCGGAGCTGGTCGAGTTCCTGACCCAGGATCCGAAAGGGCAGAAGGTTCCCGGGTTGCTGGTCAAGCTGGCACGTGGCGC
Organism: uncultured Burkholderiales bacterium; assembly: GCA_964649085.1. GTDB lineage: Bacteria > Vulcanimicrobiota > Xenobia > Xenobiales > JADMJV01 > JADMJV01. The sequence goes on from CAZYPN010000004.1 coordinate 167,964, forward strand.
CGAGGAACAACAGGCCGAAGTGCTACGGGAGCTGGAGAACCTCACGGGCTGTGTCGAGCACGTGAAGCAGGTGATCAAATCGCAGCAGGGCTTTACCAGAACCACCGGTTTGCTCGAGTGGCTTGCCCTCGATCGAATCCTGGAGGAGGCCCTGTCGATCAGCCTGGCGGCTCATCCCTTGAGTGGTCTGGAGGTCGTTCGCGATTGGCAGGGGACGCTGGAGACCCAATCGGAGAAGCACAAACTGTTGCAGATTCTCGTCAATCTCTGCGGCAACGCACTGCAGTCGCTACAGGCCAGCTCTCAATCGGTAAAGCGACTGGGACTGAGAATTCGAGGTGAGGCAGGAGAAGGGTTTCGTATCGAGGTGGAGGACAATGGCCTGGGCATCGCCGAGGAGCATCTGGACAAGCTCTTTACTCACGGGTTTACCACCAAGACCGATGGTCACGGTTTTGGGCTTCACAACAGTAGCCTGGCGGCGCGCAATCTGGGAGGCAAGCTCGAGGCCACCAGCCCCGGGCCAGGTTTGGGAGCGTGTTTCACCCTGACCCTTCCCCCAGGTCCAGCAGCGGGCTCCTAGCCCGGCTTCAGGTGGGCGTACTGACTCGGCGCCACGTAGAGGTTGGGGTCGAGCAGATGCTCGCGCACCATCTCGGCAATGAAGTGCATTCGCTCTGGCAGGTCGCCCCAATACTCGGCGCCGGTACCCTCCATCGAATTCGGGTCGGCGTGAGGGTTGCCGCCGGTCTGGCGCCACAGGCTCAGGATGGTTTTCAGTTCGGGGTTCTTCAAGGCGTGGAAGTCGCGGACTTTGTTTTGGGCCAGGTTCTCCTCGTTCTGGCTGCGGGGCACGTCCTGATTGAGGTTGGCCTCGAAGCCGGGCCAGCGCATCCGCAATTTGTCCGTCAGGAAGGCTTCGGCGCTGGGGGCGCCGCTCAGGGCGGCAAAGGCGCCCAATCCGAGGCCCATCAGCCAGTTGGGCCCCGGCAGTTCCTGCATGGCCTTGTTTAGAAACGGGTCCAGACGTGCCTGTTCCCGTCCTCCGTAGGCGATATTGCCAAGCAATACCAGTTCTTGCTTGGTCTGGGGGTCGCTTTCCCACATGGCCTGATAGTAGGAGCGGAAGACCTGACGCAGGGGTTCGTCCGGAAGAGATTCCAGAAAGGCCTGGATTTTTTCGGCATTGGGTGCCGTGTCGTGGCGAAAGGTTTCCACAAATCGGGCCACCGGGATGCCGATGTCGCCCATGGCGATGCCGTTGGCCTGATGCAGGTGATTGCGGCCGGTCCCTTTGATACCCATCACCTGTGACTCGCCACGCAGGAAGGCCCCGGCCCGTTCCGAGGCATGGCTACCCCAAAGGGCCCAGTTCGCCCCGGAAGGGGGGCCCTGACGGTTGAGTAACTCGTCCAGTTCGATGCCCAGGTCGAAGAACAGCTGAGACACCTGCTGATTGCGCTCGATCTTCTCGGGGGTGATGCGCATCGAAACGCTGTCTTCTTTGCTGACCATCTCGCGCAGTTCTTTCAGTTTCGCACCCCAGCGGGTAGCCTTCAGATCGTCATCCGAACAGATGTCGACCCCGTCTTTCCCAGTGCCTTCGGCGCCCTGAGGGCTGCGGCGGGCCACGGAGTGATTGCTGGCAGGGGTCGTGCTGTGAATCTTCATGTCCCCAGGCTACCCCAGGGGTCTGAAGGAAATCTGAAGCTCAGGCCATGACGGGATCGCGTTCATAGGCCAGATTGGGCTCCAGCCAACGCTCCACTTCCTCCACCGGCCACTGGTTGCGGCTCGCGAATTCTTCGATCTGGTCCCTGGCCAATTTGCCCACGGCGAAGTAGCGCGCTTCGGGCGAGGCCAGATAGAACCCGCTCACTGAACTGGCCGGCCACATGGCCAGGCTCTCGGTGAGCCGAATTCCGGTGTGCTTCTCGGCCTCGAGCAGGTCCCAGATCAGGCGCTTACCGCGATGGTCGGGGCAGGCCGGATAGCCGGGCGCCGGGCGAATGCCGCGATAGCGCTCCTTGATCAGGTCGGCCATCTCCAGGTGTTCTTCGCGACCATAGCCCCACTCACGTCGGGCCTGCTGGTGCAGCATCTCGGCCAGGGCCTCGGCTAGGCGGTCGGCCAGGGCCTTGGCCATGATCGAGTTGTATTCGTCGTGCTGGGCATCCAGTTCGGCCACAAACTCGTCCAGGCCCCAGCCCGTGGTTACCGCAAAGGCCCCCAGGCTGTCCATCCGGCCGCTGTAGCGGGGAGCGATAAAGTCGCTCATGCACAGGTTCGGAAGGCCTTCGGCCCGGACCATTTGCTGACGCAAACAGCCCCAGCGCCCCAGTGGCTGTCCCTGCTCATCGTAGACCAGGATGTCGTCTTGCTCCGACTGAGCCTGAAAGAATCCGTAGACGGCGCGAGCCCTCAGCAGTTTGCGCTCCACCATCGTGTGAAGCAGGGCTTTCGCATCTTGCAGCAACTCTTGAGCCCGGGGTCCGATCTCGGGGTCGTCGAGAATCTTGGGATAGGCCCCGCGCAGTTGCCAGGTGGCGAAAAATGGGGTCCAGTCGATATAGGGCACGATCTCTTCAAGGGCCGGCTCGAAGCTGCGAACCCCAAAGAACTCGGGCCGGGCCAACTCGGCTTCCTGCCAGTCGATGGTTGGGGCGTTCTGGCGGGCCTGCTCCAGGCTGAGGTAACGGTCGCGGGTCTGCCCTTCGCCGTGGCGGCGCTGCATTTCCTCATAATCCTTCTGCAGTTCCTCGAGAAAGCCGGGGCGCAGCGTAGGGTCGAGCAGCTTTTGCAGCACCGGAACCACCCTCGAGGCGTCTTTGACATGGACGGTGGGTTGCTGGAAGCGAGGGGCAATGCGCACGGCCGTGTGGGCTTTGCTGGTGGTTGCGCCCCCGATCAGCAGGGGCATGGGCATCTCCTGCCGCTGCATTTCCTTGGCAACGTGAACCATTTCGTCCAGCGACGGAGTGATCAGCCCCGACAGTCCAACAGCCACCACGTTGTGCTCGCGGGCCTTTTGCAAAATGGTCTCGGCCGCAACCATGACGCCCAGGTCGAGCACTTCATAGGAGTTGCACTTGAGCACCACTCCCACGATGTTCTTGCCGATATCGTGGACGTCACCCTTGACGGTGGCCAGCAGCACGGTGCCTTTGGCCGAGCCGCCCTGACGTTCTTTCTCCATATAGGGCTCCAGGTAGGCCACGGCTTTTTTCATCACGCGGGCGCTTTTCACCACCTGGGGCAAGAACATTTTGCCGGCTCCGAAGAGATCGCCGACCACGTTCATTCCGTCCATCAAGGGGCCTTCAATGACGAGCAGCGGGCTGCCCAGGGCCTGGCGGCATTCCTCGACATCCTGGTCGATATGTTCCACCAGTCCCTTGATCAGCGCGTGCTTGAGGCGCTCGGACACGGGCCAGCCACGCCACTCGGCCTGCTCTTTTTGGGCGGCCTGAGCCGGCCCGCTACGGGCCTTGAGCTCTTCGGCGTAGGTCACCAGCCGCTCGGTAGCGTCGGGACGTCGATAGAGCAGCACGTCTTCTACGTAGGCCAGCAGTTCGGGCGGAATTTCTTCGTAGACACTCAGCATACCGGCATTGACGATGCCAAAATCCAGACCGCGCTGGATCGAATGATACAGGAAGGCAGCGTGCATGGCCTCACGCACGGGGTTGTTACCCCGGAAGGAAAAGCTGACGTTGCTGATGCCACCTACGGTTTTGGCTCCGGGGCAGTGCTGCTTGATGTCGCCCACGGCCTCGATGAAGGCCAGCCCGTAGAGGTCGTGCTCTTCCATGCCGGTGGCTACGGTCAGCACGTTGGGGTCGAACATCATGTCCTCGGGGGCGAAGTCGAGCTTTTCTCGCAGCAAATTATAGGCCCGCTTGCAAACCGCCAGCTTGCGCTCGCGCGTATCTGCCTGGCCCTGCTCGTCAAAGGCCATGATCACGGCGGCCGCCCCATAGCGTTGCAGCAGAGCCGCCCGGCGCAAAAACTCTGCCTCGCCGTCTTTCAAGCTGATCGAGTTGACCACGCACTTGCCCTGCACGCAGCGCAGGCCGGCTTCGAGCACCTCCCAGCGGGAGCTATCGAGCATCAGCGGCACCCGAGAAATATCGGGTTCGGAGGCCAGCAGGTTCAGGAAACGGACCATGGTCGACACCGAGTCGATCATGCCCTCATCCATGTTGATGTCCAGCAGGTTGGCTCCGCTTTCCACCTGCTGACGGGCCACACCCAACGCCTTCTCCAGGTCGCCCTGGCGAATCATCTCGGCGAACTTGGGGCTGCCCGTGATATTGGTGCGCTCGCCAATCATGCTAAAGCCCGTCGAGGGCTTCACGGTGTAGGCTTCCAGCCCGGCTAGCCGCATCAGGCCGTCATGTTGGGGCAGCTTTCGAGGGGCGATCTGCCCCACCCAGCGGGCCATGGCTCGAATGTGTTCAGGACCGGTGCCGCAGCAGCCACCCACGATGTTGATCCAGCCCTGCTCGGCGAAGTCGGCCAGCACCTTCGACATGTGCTCGGGGGTTTCGTCGTAGCCGCCGAATTCGTTGGGCAGCCCGGCATTGGGATAGCAGCTGAAGTAGCAGTCGGCCAGACCGCTGAGTTCTTCCACGTAGGAGCGCATGTCTTCGGCGCCCAGCGCGCAGTTGATGCCTACCGAAAGGGGCCGGGCGTGGCGCACGCTGGTCCAGAAGGCTTCGACGTTCTGTCCGGAAAGCGTGCGCCCCGACTTGTCCACAATGGTCACCGAAATCATCAGGGGAACGCGTCGTCCGGCCTCGGCAAAGACCTCTTCCAGCGTGAACAGGCCGGCCTTGAGGTTGAGGGTGTCGGTAATGGTTTCAAAAAGCAGCACGTCGACGCCGGCCTCGACCAGGGCCAGCGCCTGCTCTCGATAGGCCGCAGCCATGTGTTCGAAATTGGTGGCGCGGTAGCCCGGGTCGTTCGGATCGGAGGCCAGCGAGGTGGTGCGGGTGGTGGGCCCCAGCGAACCCGCCACAAAGCGGGGCTTGCCGTCTTCTTTGGAGGCTTGCTCGGCGGCTTCGCGGGCCAGGCGCACAGCCTCACGGTTCATCTCGACCACCGACGACTGCAGGTCGTAGTCTTCCTGACTGATGGCGTTGGCACCGAAGGTATTGGTCTCGACCATATCGGCCCCGGCCTGGAAGTATTCCAGGTGGATCTGGCGCACAATGTCTGGGCGGGTCAGGCACAGCACGTCGCTGTTGCCGCGCAAATTTCGGTGGTGATCGCGGAAGCGTTGGCCGCGGAAATCCTCTTCCTCAAGTTTGTGCCGCTGGAGCATGGTGCCCATGCCACCGTCGAGAAGAAGAATACGCTGCTGGAGAATGTCTTGAAGAGTCACACCTCAGTGTGCCCTTTCCCGAAGCGGGATAAACAGTTACTCGACGGCCAGCAGGCGAATCGGCGTCGACTGGAAGTTGTCGACCAGAGCTTCGAGCACGTCGGCCGTGTCTTGCTCGTCTTCTTCATCGTCGACTTCGAAATAGAGCCCTTTGGCTCGGGCCGACTCGACGACGGGAATGCAGTTGGGACAGTTGTCTTCGTCGGCCAGGCGGATCATGCGCAGGCCTTCCAACTCTTCCAGCAGGGCTTCCGCTCTATGATGTTTGAAGTCTTCGGGATAGGCGTCGAGCACGAAGCCGCTCGACTTGCAGTCGTCCTGGCTGACCCGCCGGGCCACCAGTTCATACAGCAGTACGGCTGGCGAGCGGTCGCCCGAGTCCAGTGACTGCTTCAATTCTTGCCCCAGTTGGGAACCGCTGGCGACCTCCTGGCGGATCAAGTCGCCCATGTTGAGGTGGACCAGTCCCAGGTTTTCAGCCAGTTTCTGGGCCTGGTTTTCTTTGCTGGACTGATCGTCGCCGAGAAGAAGCAGAGCCAGTGGCGAGGTTTGAGCCGCCACACCGGCGGCCGTCAGCGAGCTCTGGCGGGCCAGGTTTTCCAGATGGGCCGGCACCATGTTGCCGCCGTCTTTGGCCTTCACCTCGGCCTGGGGAGAACTGGGGCTCAGGCTGACCTGATCGGGGATCAGTTTGTATTCGGTATTTCCCATCGTGGCACGAGGAGCCACCGCTCCCCAGGGATTGCCGGTGGAGCGAGGGAGTTGACCGATGGAAGAAGAGATCACACTCATCGCATGCTCATCCTAGTGGACAGTCGTGAACGAGCTTTTGCCGACTTATGAACGGATCGCAACCTTGTCGTCACGAAGAGCACTCGATGCAGACTCTGCGCGATGCCCGCAATCGCTTTCATCTTCTGGAGGTGCTCTGTGACGAAATGCTGTCCACCTTTCAGGCTGAGCGCGTGGCGGTATTGGAGTGGGCGAGCGGTGCGCCGATGGTCCTGGCCGGACGCGGATTGGAAGGCAGAATGAAGGAACCGGATGCTCAGGCCTGTGTCAGGGCGGTGCACGATGCCTGGCACCGAGACCGGGGCGCGCTCGACCAGAATTGGGTTGAGGTAAAACCCTCGGCCACCACGCCCCCCTGGTACCCCATTCGCCTGATCCTGACCTGCCCGGTAGAATTAACCGAACGTCGCTTGCTGCTCTACGCCGATCGTAGAATCATCCAAGGGCTCTACGGACCGGAGCAGGTCCCCCTACTGGAAGAATTGGCCCGGAACTTCGCCGAGGTGTGGGTGGACAAGCCGGGCTATCCTTCCCTTCCGGCCAGGGTGCACTGGGGCTTGCAACGCTACTTTGAAGAATCTTCAGGCCGCAGGCCGCTGCAGCAGCGATTGTTGGAAAAGTTACAGGAACTCTTCAAGGCTGAAAGAGCCGCCCTGTTTCGCAAGAGTAGCCTGGGCCTGGAACTGGTCGAAGGTCTGGAAATCGGTCAAGAACAGCTCGCCCTTGAGAGCTTTCAGTCCACTCGCAATCTGCTCGAACTTGCGATCGAAGAAGGGCGCGGACCGAACCTGACTTCGTCGCTTGGCGACCCGAGATTCATCCCTCATCGGGATTCTGTGCCGTCAGGGCTGCGCTCGGTGCTTTGCATTGGTATTCGAGACCGGCATGGCCAGATCGGGGCACTCTATCTGGATCGAAGGCTCCGCCAGGATTACTTTGATCGGCTGGCCTTCGCCGACCTGGAGAAAATTGCCGAGCTAGCTGTGGGCTGCGGGCTGTCGCTGGCGCCGCCATTCGAATAGCACAATAGCCGCGCTGACGCCGGCATTGAGTGACTCGCAGCCATCGGCCATGGGAATGGTGCAGGTCGCCTGCAATTGCGAACTCACCTCGGGGCTGAGGCCGTGGGCTTCGCTGCCCACCGCCAGCACCCAGCCCTCGGGCCAGTTGAACTGGTAGAGGGACTGAGCGGAGCGAGGGCTGAGCCCGATGCAGGGCAGGCCCTGGGGCAACTCTGCCAGCGACTCCAGCCGGTAACAGGGCAGGTGGAATACGGCTCCAGCGCTGCTGCGCACCACCTTGGGGCCGAACGGGTCTACCCCCCCCAGACAGGCCAGGGCCTGGGCACCCGCCGCCCGGGCCGTGCGCATCAGGCTTCCCAGATTGCCGGGGTCGGCAATGCCGTCGGCCAGCACGATGTGGTGCCACTGCTGCAGCGCGGGCCAGGCGTTCGCCTCACACAGCGCGACCACCCCCTGACAGGTTTCGGCATCGCTAAGACGGGCCAGCATCTCGGCACTGACTTCCAGGCATTCCGCCCCCGTCTTCGGGTCGGGGCGGAAGCGGTTGGGGTCGTAGAGCAGGTGGCGCACCGGGTGGTGACCCCGCAGTGCCTCTTCCAACAACTTGGGACCCTCCACAAGGAAGAGTCCCAGTTCCCGGCGCCGGGCCGGTTTGTCCAGCTGAAGCCAGTGCTTCCAGCGGGCGCTGTTTTTGCCCAGCTGCACTTCAGACCAGAGCGGCTTCGGCCATTTCCGCCGTCAGACAACCCAGTGGTTTCAGGTCGCCGTCGACGACGGTAAGGCAGGAGACTCCGAGCCTGGCCATTTCGTACACGGCCTGGGTAAGATTGCTCTTGGCCGACACAAAAGCTTCCTTCTGGATGCCGACCTGTTCCAGGCTTATCTGTTCGGGTTGGTCCACGAGAGTCGCCACGCGGATCAGGTCCTGGCTGGTCAGGCTGCCGGCAAAGCAGCCCTGAGCGTCGACCAACGCCAGAAAGCCGTTCTTCATGTGCGGCAGGCCTTCGGCCAGAGTGGCCTGAGCCGATACCGACGGCACCGGCGCCAACGCCACTTGGGCCAACGGGGTGCGGGCGGCCTTGAGGGCCAGATCGCCATAGCCCGCGCTCCAGCCCGACAGCATTTCTTCCATCAGTTCGGGCGACGAGGCGCTGAGCGAGTGGTTCTCGCGACCGTCCTCGCCCACCGACCAGAGGTCGGAGGAGCAGAAGAGGGCTCGCAGATCCCCCTTGCCCTTGAGTTGTCGGGCCTGCTGGACCTGGGCCATGAGGCCCTCCTCGTAGAGCGGTTTATGTACCGCCCGGAAGATGCCCAGCGGCACCGGGAACTCGGGAAAGGTCAGGCGACTCATCAGGTAGGCCAGAGCCGGATCGCTGCGGTGGGCGTCGTGCACCAGCAGATCCGACTCGCTGATGCCCTCGCCCAACGACACCACTTCGGGCAGCATCGTCTGGTGATTGAGGCGGATGCCCTTCGAGCCTCCCCCAAAAACCATGGGTTTCCCGTGCTCGAGCAGCAGAGTGTGGTCTTTCTTGGTGGCGTTGTCCTTAACGTGATCCCAGGCGCCATCGTTGAAGATGTTGCAGTTCTGGAATACCTCGACGAAGGCTGCACCTGGATGCAGCGCGGCTTGCTTGAGCACTTCGCCCAGGTGTTTGATCTCCGTATCGACCGAGCGCGCTACAAAGGTGGCCTCGGCCGCCAGGGCGACGCTCAGGGGGTTGAGCGGTTGCTCGACCGTGCCCATCGGGCTCGATTTGGTTTTGGCTCCGGGCAACGAGGTGGGAGAATATTGCCCCTTGGTCAGCCCGTAGATGCGATTGTTGAACAGGATCACGGTGAGGTTCACGTTGCGCCGCAGCACGTGCAGCATATGGTTGCCGCCAATGCTGAAACCATCGCCGTCACCGGTAATAACGAATACGTGCAGGTCGGGGCGAGCGACCTTCAGGCCTGTGGCCAGGGTGGGCGCGCGGCCGTGAATCGAGTGAATTCCGTAGGTGTCCATGTAGTAGGGAAATCGGCTTGAGCAGCCGATACCCGACACAAACACGAAGTTTTCGCGGGGCAGGCCCAATTCGGGCAGCACCTTTTGAACTTGAGCCAGGATGGAGTAGTCGCCACAGCCTGGGCACCAGCGCACTTCCTGGTCGCTGCTATAGTCTTTGCGATTCTGGGCCGGAACCGGGGGTTGTAACAGCTGCATTAGCGTGCTCCTTTCAGCACTTCGACGATGCGGGCGTGGATTTCGGCGATTTTGAAGGGCTTACCCTGGACCTTGGTCAGTTGCTCCAGATCCACACCGAAGCGTCCGCGCAGCAACAGTGACAGCTGGCCAGCATTGAGTTCGCAGACCAGAACTTTCTTGTAGTTGCCCAGTACAGACTTCAGATTTTTGGGGAAAGGGCTGAGGTAACGGATGTGGGCGTGGGCCACTTTGTGGCCCTCGGCTTGAGCCTGTTGCACGGCCGAGCGCAGGGCGCCATAGGTGCCGCCCCAACCCACGACCAGCAGATCGCCCGACTCGGGGCCAAAGACTTCCTGGTCGGGAATGACCTCACTCAGTTTCTCCACCTTGGCCGCCCGCTCGTTGACCATCTGCTGGTGGTGCAGCGGGTTATAGCTGACGTTCCCGGTTTCGGGTGCCTTGGCGAGGCCACCGATTCGATGCTCCATGCCCTTGGTGCCGGGCAGCACCCAGGGTCGTCCGCCCGCTTCGGTGCGAGCATAGGGCAGGAAATTCTCCGGGTTGGTGCGATGGTCGCAGTCGATGGGGGCGATCAGATCGGGGTGAGGAATGCGCCACGGCTCGGAACTGTTGGCAATATAGCCATCGGTCAGCAAGATCACCGGGCACATGGCCCGCACCGCCAGACGGAAGGCCTCGACCGCCATCGTAAAGCAGTCGCCGGGCGTGGCGGCCGCGATGATCGGCAGTGGGCTCTCGCCATTGCGTCCGAAGAAGCTCATCATCAGGTCCGACTGCTCGGTTTTTGTGGGCAAGCCGGTTGAAGGGCCGCCACGCTGCACGTTGATGAGCACCATGGGCAGCTCCAGCACCAGCGCCAGGTTCAGGGCCTCCGATTTGAGGGCCACGCCGGGGCCGCTCGAGGCGGTGACGGCGAAGGCACCGCCGAAGGCCGCGCCGATGGTGGCGCCCATAGCGGCGATTTCGTCCTCGGCCTGAAAGGTGCGCACGTCGAAGTGACGCAGCCCTGCCAGGAAGTGGAGGATGTCGGAAGCGGGCGTGATCGGATAGGTACCATAGAAGAGCGGCTTGCCCGAGCGGTTGGCGGCGGCCACCAGTCCCAGCGCTACGGCTTCGTTGCCCGTGATCTTCCGATACACCCCGGCGGGTAGCCGGGCCGGCGCGATGCGATAGCGGGTTTGGAAGGTTTCGGTGGTTTCACCGTAGTGATAGCCGGCTTTGAAAGCCCGCATGTTGGATTGTTGAATTTCCGGCTTCTTGAACTTGGCCTTGATCCAGTCCACCAGGCTTTCCACCGGCCGGTCGTAGATCCAGAAGGCCAGGCCGAGCGCGAAGAAGTTCTTGGTGCGGTCTACGTCCTTTTTATTCAGCCCTTCAACGCCCTCCAGTGCCTCCCGATTCAGGGTGCTGATGGGAATACGATGAACGCGGAACTTGTCCAGGCTGCCGTCTTCCAGCGGATTGCTGGAGTAGTGGGCTTTCTTCAGATTGTTGTCGGTGAAGGCATCGGTGTTGATGATCAGCACTCCGCCTGTCTTCAGGTCGGCCAGGTTGGCGGCCAGCGCCGCCGGATTCATGGCCACCAGTACGTCGGGGGCGTCGCCCGGGGTGAAGATGTCGGTGTTGGCCAGGTTGACCTGGAAGCCGCTGACGCCTGCCAGCGTGCCGGCTGGGGCACGAATCTCGGCGGGAAAGTCAGGAAAGGTGCTGATGTCGTTGCCGACCAGAGCCGAGGCGTTGGTAAACAAAGTTCCGGTCAGTTGCATACCGTCGCCAGAGTCACCCGAGAAACGGATGATGACGGATTCGATTTCTTCGATCTTGGGAGCGGTTAATGTCACGGGCTCTGTCTCCTACACCTTGGCTACCGAGGCGTCGTTGCGACCCCATTCGGGGGAAAATACGTAGGGCGAAGTCAATCGCCGTTGGGCGGCAAAGCGGGCCCAGCTGGTCCAGTTGAGCATGTGCTGCAACTGCCCCTGCCCGCCCACGCCGACCCAGCCGTGCTGTTGGAGCATGGCGTAGAGTTTGTCCAGGCCATCAGCCGGCGCCAACACAGTGAGAGGTTGAGCCACCTGGGCGGCGGGTTGCTGCAGAGCCTCGGGTCCCTGGAGCAGGAGTTCAGGGAGCTGTTCCCCGGAAAGATATCGCCAGGCTTCTTCCTGTGCGAATACTGCCACCACCGACTGGTGGTCGCGCAGTTTGTCCATCACCTGAGCGACGCTCAGGCTGGATTCCAGGGTCAAAAAGTGTTCGCCCCGCATGTCCCCTGTCGAGTGCTGGGCGAGTTCCTTGCTCTCCATCCTACCTCCGTTACCTTTTGTGCCCCACTGGTTTTCCCGCTCGAATGGAGGCGCAAACATTAGACTCCGAAACGTTTCTTGAGCACCTGCTGTAGCTCGTAGCGTTCGGAGAAGTCGGGAATCATTTGCCACAGGCGCTCCAGCGAGGCCGTGTCTTCGGCGGACTCTACCCGTTCCAGGGCCTTCAGCGCCACCGCAGCCACCGCTCGGCGCGCCTTGGTGCCGCCAGCTGCCACCAGGTTGGGCCAGCGAAACCTCTCCTTGTCGCTGAAGTGGTCGAGCAGGGCCACGAATTCGTCGCGGCTGACGCGCTGTCGTTTGCCCAGGTAGTCGATCCATTGTTTGGCCCAGAGTTCCGGGCTGAGTTCCTGGTTCTCCAGCAGTTCCTTTTGGAACGAGGCCGCAACCGCATACTGCCGCGAGGCGTCCAGGGGGCTGCTCAGAGCCACCGTCACCTCGATTTCTTCATCGCGCACATCGGTCAACATGGGGCGGGCCCGGCGGAAGAAGAACCAGAACTTCTGGCTGGCCTGCGCGTCCATCCGCTTGATAAGGTCGGCCGGCTTCAAAATCTGGCCCCGCAACTGCAAGAGCCAGCCGTCCAAAAACAGCTGGTCGCTCGATTCCTTTTCCTGGCGCCAGCGCGTGCGCAGGGCTTCCAGCTCTTTGAGCGGCAGTTGCATACTTTTGGCCGCCCGGGAGGCTTCAGGATGAAAGAGCAGGCGTTCGCTGCGCAGCATCAGGCGTTCGGCCTGTCGCCACAGGGCCTCGTCGAGCAGCCCCTGGGCGCGCTCGAGAAAACCGCCGGGCGTCTCTTTTCGGCTGCGAGCTTCCTCCGACAGTGCCCGAGCCACCACCGGTGACGGGGCCCAACTCCAGAAATAGGCGCTGGCCCGCAGCCAGGCCTCGTCCTCGGGCTGCAGGCCGATTTCCTGAAGAAACCCGGGGCGCTCCAGGCTGATGGTGTCGAAAGGCTCACTCAGAAAAGGTTTGAGGCGCTGAAGACAGGCGGGATTTTCCAGCTGTTGCAACTTTTCCGGCTGATAACTGCGCATGGGTGCGCCCTTCTGGAATAGCAAAGTTCATCCTTTGCTCGTGGAATGGCAACTCGCGTGGGAGCCCGCCTGAGCTACACTACAGCTGTGATTTTGCAGCGACGACTCAACCTGGGTTTACCCCAACGGAAACTGGCCGAGCAATTGGGCATCTCTCATCAGTGCCTGAGCCGCTACGAGCGTGGCCTGCGCCGCTGGCCCCCCGAGCTACTGACACGGGCCTGCAGGCTGCTCGGGTGTGAACCCGAGGGGCTGGAGGTCATTTCCTGGAGCCAGCATCGACGTTGGTCCGGGCACCACCGCTGGCAGCTGGACATCGAGCCCGGCCCCAATTGGGCCGATACTCCGGCAGGATATGACGAGTTCTATCGCCAGCTCGGGCCCTTCGCCTTACCGTCCCTGACCTTTCGACGGGCCATTCGACTGGACTCCTCGCTGGAGGCCTGCGTATACAGCCAGTTGTTGCAGGCAGGTTCCTTTCCCGTTGCTGCTCGACCCGGAGCTTTACACTTTCCTCACCATCATCTGGTGGGAAGTTCGGGTGGAGCACTTGGGCTCAGTCTGCGAGCCGCCTTTCTGTTGCCTACACGCTGGCTGCTCTGGCCACAAATCACGTTCCAGCTGCCCAATCGTCAAATTCGAGTGGACGCCCTGGCCGCCTATCCCCCCCGATGGGTTGCTTTGGAGTTCGACGGGACCGTTCACCCCAATCGAGCCTGGCGTGACAGCCAGCTCAACCTGCCCGTGCTGCACTATACGCCCCGGGATATTTTTGCCACTGGCTTCGCCACCCGCCTCATGCAGGACCTGGAGCAACATCGCCGGCGGCGCCGTTAGGCGGGCGCCACTCCGGCTGGCGCAAGGTGCCACTCCGGCTGGTGCCGGGCGCGGGCGCCACTCCGGCTGGCGCAAGGTGCCACCCCGGCTGGCGCCGGGCGCGAGGTGCCACTCCGGCTGGCGCCGGCTGTGGGCGTCAGTCGTCGGATGGTTCGGGGCGTCGGCCGAAGAGCAACAGGGGTAGGGCCAGCATCACCATCGAGTCGGCAATGTTGAAAATGTTGGTGCCGATGGGTCCGTAACCCAGGTAGAGAAAATCGCGCACGTGGCCCAGTTGCAACCGGTCGATGAGGTTGCCGGCGCCGCCGCCGATCACCAACGCCAGGGCCAGCAGGTCGGTGCGGGTGGCCAGGCGGTCTCTGAGAATGTGAATTCCCACGCCCACCAGCAGCAGCATTGGAAAGGCGGTCAGAGCCGCAAAGCGCAGGGTGGGGGTCCAACCCGCTCCCAGGCTGCCCCAGGCTCCCAGATTCTCGGCATAGGTCAGGGTGAGGATGCCCAGGTAGGTACGCGGCGGATGACCGGCCAGGTGGCTGACGGCCCAGGCCTTGGTCATCTGGTCGACGAGGAGGACGACCAGGGACACGGGCAGCATGAGGAGCAGCCGCGTGCGCAGGGGCAGAGGACTGTGCATGGCCGGTGGGTTCGCCACCCGCCCAGGGCTCCTCCCCAGGCTGGAAAAGAGAATTTGACCAGCGGGTGGAAGGGGCTGCCATGATCCGCAAACGCGCCATTTGGGCCTGGATATCGTACGACGTCGCCAACCAGTCGTTCACCCTGCTGATCAACACCCTGCTCTTCGCCCTTTTCTTTGGTCAGGTGGTGGTCCAGAACGACGCCGTCGACGACCGCTACTGGGCCCTGACCTACGGGGTTAGTATGGCCCTGGCGGCCATCTGTTCCCCTTTGCTGGGGGCCGTGGCTGACGCGCGGGGGTGGAAAAAGGAAATGCTGCTGGGCACGGGTGGGTTGTGCGCCGTGCTGACCTGCGCCCTGGGGCTGATTCAGCCCGGTCAGGTGGCTCTGGCCGTGGCCCTGTACATTCCGGCCAATCTGGCCTTTCAACTGGGAGAGAACTTCCTTTCCAGCTTTCTGCCCAGCCTCGCCGAGCCCGAGGAAATGGCCCGGGTCAGCGGGTTTTCCTGGGCCTGCGCGTACTCTTCGGCCTTCCTGCTGCTGGTGCTCACCGGCCTGGGAATGACCTTGATGCACTGGCAGGAGCCGGCTCAATGGCGCCCCTTTTTCGTGATGGCAGGTTTGTGGTTCCTGGCCTTCTTGCTGCCACCGCTGCTGTGGCTGCCCGAGCCGCCTAGAGCCGGGCAAGAGGTGGTCAGCAACCCGCTGGGCGCCGGGCTGCGCCGTCTCGGCGAGTCCTTTCAGCAAATCACCCAGTATCGCGATCTGGCCTTGCTGCTGCTGGCCAGCCTGTTTTACGGCACCGGCATGAACGTGGTGGTCTTCTTCTCGGGTAAGCTGGCGGCTGAGTATGGCTTCACCCAAGTCCATCTGGTGCTCTTCGTGGCCGTTATCACGTTGTCGGGGATCGTAGGAACGATGCTGCCGATGTTCTATCAAGACCGACTCGGTCACCGGCGCTCGGTGCTGACGATGTTGACGGTGTGGTTCTTCACCGCTCTGGGCTTTGCGCTCTATGCCTATCTGCACGAAAGCCACGCAGGCATGCCCGCGTGGCCGCTGTGGGTGATCGGCAATCTGCTGGGCTTTGGTCTGGGGGCTCTGGGCACGGCCAATCGCGCCTTCGTGGGCTATCTGGCTCCGCCCGGCCGCGAAGGCGAAGTCTTTGGCATCTGGGGCATGACCTACAAAATATCGGCCTTACTCACTTTCCCCTTTGCCTGGATGCGTGACCTGGCCGGCAGCGGGGCGGCTCTGCTCGTGTTGGCGGGCTTTATCGCCGCCGGCTGGCTGCTGACCCTGCCCCTGGACGAGCGGCGGGGACGAAAGGCGGTGGAGCTATGAAGCATCGATTTGACCCTCTCTATGAACTGGACCTCCCCGACGACTGGATCTATCTTCCTGACACCGAGGGCGGAGCCGCTATCCCACCCGAGAAAGACGCGGTTCTGCACATCCATTGCGAAGCCGTGGTCGACCCCAGCAAGCTGCACAACCTTTCGCGAATGCTGGCCGGATTCGTCACCCTGCATCACAAGCCGGTGGCCACCGACCAGTTGCTGGAGCTGGAGTGGCCCGAGGCCATCGGATTTGCCTGGCAATATCGCGATGACGAGGCACAACGCGCGGTGCGGCTCTGGATTGTGGGCCACGAGGAGGCCTGGGCTTTCTTGAACTTCCAGTGTCCCGAAGTGCGGGAGCCCGAGTTGCGCGCTCACGTCGATCGCATCGTGAAGGGATTTCGCTTACTGTGAGGCTGCTGTGGCTGGCCTGTTGCCTGTGGTTGCTGGTGGGGTGTGCCCCCTTACCGCAGAAAAGAACCGCTCCCGTGGCCACCCCCAGCCCCGGCTATTTTCAGTTGCAGCAGCAGATCTTTGAGCTTCCTCTGGATTCTTTGTGGCTACCCCAGGAGGCGACCAATGGTCGGTATTGGAGACACCCACGCCTGGGTTCCCTGGCGGTGCGTTCGCTAGAGTTGGACCCGTTGAAGCCGCGCTGGCCCGAATGGTTGGCCCTCTGCCAGAAGAAGGACCTCAAGGCCCTGCGGCCGGCCCTCAACGCGCTTCGCAACCAGCCTCTTTATGCCCACGAGGTCTCTCGGCTTGAGCAATGGTGTCAGCAGTCCGACCGCAAAAGTTTGGTGGCCTGGTTTAAGGCCGCCGAAGAAGCCTGGAAAACCGAGAATTTCGGTGAGTGGATGAAGCTGCGATTGCAGCTGAACGATCTGAAACGGCGACCGGTCGGCGAGTGGAAGATGCTCTCGATCGAGGGGCAGCCCGCTATCAGCAGCCAGCTGCTGGTTCAGGGCGGGGTTTCCTTCGGACTGTATGTCAAGTGCGGAGAGCAGCTGCTGGGTATCGAATTGAGCAACTTCCGCTTCGATACTCGTGGCGAGAGTCAGGCCTGGTTTGAGGCTGCGGGTTCCAAGCTGAGGACCGTCGCCGAGGTCGCCGATCGCTCCCTGCTACAGGGACCGCAGCCGACTGCCCCCGCTCCGGTTGCCGATCGTGAAGATGAGGAAGAGGAAGAAGACGAGCCCAGGGCTCGTATCTCGTGGCTCAGGATGTTGGCGCCGTGGCTCTTCTATGCCGTGGCGGCGATGGTGATCGGGCTGCCTGCCTATGGGGGAGCCAGTGCGGGTTATGAACAGGCGCTCTACGAGGGACGAGACCCGCGAGTGGGCGCAGCCGTGGGTGCCGGAAAGTCGACGCTGGTGGCCTATCTCACTCTGCTGGCCATCACCATTGTGCTGATCCTGGTTGGGGCCGCCGTCTATAACAACAACTCAGGCATCATGTCGTTGTTCATGGCCGGCCTGCTGCTCTCGATCGTCGGCGGTCTGGTGGCGGTGATCTACATCATGATCGCCTCCGCTCTGGCGGCCCTGGGGGCCTTCATCGGCGCCATCGCCGGCCCTTCGAGGGCAGGGTGGTTAGCCGTGCTCGGCGTTCTTCTCAGTTTGTTGGTGACGCCGGTGTTCATGAAAAGCATGGATCAGAAGTATGCCAACGAGCGGCGTTACAAAAAGCGACTGTATCCCCTGCGACAGCCCTGGAAGGAGATGGCCCATGTCCAACCCGCTCTGCCGCGATGCCGGTATCGAGATTCCGCTGATCTGCGGAGCCATGTATCCATGTAGCAACCCGGAACTGGTGGCAGCCGTCTCGCAGGCTGGGGGCCTGGGCATCGTTCAGCCCCTCTCGCTGGTGTATGTGCACGGCCACGACTTTCGCGAAGGGCTGCGCCTGATGCGGCGCCTGACCTCGAAACCGATCGGTCTCAACGTGATCACCGAAAAATCGTCGCGCAAGTACCAGGAGCGAATGCAGAGCTGGCTCGACATCGCCCTGGAAGAGGGGGTGCGTTTCTTTGTTACCTCACTGGGCGACCCGGCCTGGGTGGTGCGCCGAGTGGAACCGTTGGGCGGGGTCGTCTACCACGATGTCACCGAACGACGCTTTGCCGAGAAGGGGTTGGCCAGCGGAGCCCGCGGGCTGATCTGCGTCAACCGTCGGGCCGGTGGCCATGCGGGGCCCAGCGGGCAGCAGGCCCTGCTGGCGGAGTTGGCCGACCTGGGCGTGCCGCTGGTTGCGGCCGGGGGGATTTCCACGCCCGCAGACTTTACCGCGGCACTGGCCCAGGGCTATGCCGGCGTGCAGATGGGAACGCGCTTCATCGCCACCCACGAATGTCGCGCCCACGACGACTACAAGCAGGCCATCGTTCGAGCCCGGGAAGAGGACATCGTCCTGACCGAAAAAATCAGCGGGGTGCCGGTGGCCGTCATCCGCACACCCTATATCGAGCGGGTGGGCACTCGAGCCGGCTGGCTGGCGCGGTTCTTCTTGCGCCACCCGCGCTTCAAGCACTGGATGCGAATGGTCTACTCCCTACTGTCGATCTGGAAGCTGAAAAAGGCCAGCCTGGAAGGATCGCGCTATCAGGACTATTGGCAGGCTGGCCAGAGCGTTCAGGGCATCGACTCGGTCGAGTCGGTGTCGGACCTCATGGCGGGCTTTGCTTCGGCCTTTCGGTCGGTGGAGAAATAATAGGGGCGAAAGCCCAGCACCTTGCCATCTTCCTTAAAGAGTGCCAGCATCTTGCTGGCCTCGCCTCGGTTCTTGGGGGCGATGGAGAAGAGTTCCGGGCCCTGGGGCTTCACCTCAAAGTGACCGCTGTTGGTCCACTCGACCTGCAGTCGTGGATGAGCCTTACGCAAGGCCGCATTGGGGCGCAGTTCCAGCTGCAGCGGACGTTCGGGCTCGATACGGTAGCGGCGACGGGTGGAGGGGGGGTAATTGAGCACCCGCTCTTCCAGGTGCATCGCCTGTTCCTGTCGCAGCGAGGGCGTCAGCACAGCCAGTTGTTCCAGACTGAAGTCGGGCTGCTGCAGGAAGGTCCGGATCTGAGACCAGCCCACCTGATGCTCGAGCAATAGATCGGTGATGGCGTTGGCCGAGGCGTGAGCACCCGAGACCAGGGGCAGGCGAAGATCGTTTCGATATTGCCGCAAAGGAGTGCCGTCCTCACGATAGCCCTCGCCGAAGGCCTCGTCGGGTTGCAGCTGGTAGGCGAACCAGTCGGCAAGGGCTTCATGGAGAATTTCCTTCTCTGGCTTGTCCAGTGGCAGGCTGTGGGGAAACTTCTGCGCCACCATGGCGTGGAAGGCCTCGTGGTGCACGACGTCCTCGGATTCGATGCCACGCTCGACCACGCCCTCGAGTTCGGGAAACTGCAACCAGCCGGTCTCCAGGTTGTAGCCTGTTCTCAAGCCCTGGTCGAGGTCGATGCGAAGGGGTTGTTCCAGCCGGCCGAAGTGTTCTTCAAAGACTGCCCGGGCGTGTTCTACTTGAGCCTCCAGGCGGGCCCGTTGCGGCTCGGAGATGGTCTGGGCGTTGCGCCAATGAATTCTGCCCACTTGCATCGACTTCAGTCTAAGGGCGAGTGCTGAAATTTCTCCGATTGCTTGGCTTTCCGGCTTTTGCGGGCTCGGCTGCGACGCTCGCCGCTGAGATGGGCGCGGATGGTTTCGTCGATGAGGTCCACGGGATAGACCTGGGTCAGCCCCGAGTTCTCCTCGAACAACACGCGCGCGTGCCCCGTCTGGCCACTGGTGGCGACATCCTGATACGCCAGATAGGCGAAGGCCACGCCGATGAGGGCCGGTCGCACCGGCAGCTGGTCGCTGGCGTGCAGCGCCTCTGGAGCCAGCACTACCGGTCCGCCGCTGTTTCCCGGAAAGACCTCGGCGTCGACCAGATAGCAGTCGCTGTGTCCAGAAAAGAGTTCCTGCACCTGAGCCAGACAACCCTTGCGAACAACCACAGCGTTGCGAAAACTGCCCACGGCCCCGAGTGGGAATCCCAGGATAAAGACGTCGTCGCCCTCGCTGACCAGCAACTTCATCTCCTCCAGTCGATAGGCACTGTCGACCCCGTGAAAGATCAGTTCGCTCAGGCGTTCTTCGGTGCGCAGTCGGGCAAAGTCGAAGGGCAACACAGCCAGATCCACTTCCGGATTGGGATGGCCTTTCCACAGGGGTTTGCCCTTCGAGTTCATCAGGGGGCAGCAATAGGGCCTGGCCCGATGCCTCTGCACCGCCGGGTTGAGCCTGAGATACAGCGAGGGCACGTCTTCCACCACATGACGGTTGGTGACCAGGTAGATCACTCCGGTGCCGGGTTCCTCGGGCGGCACATAGGCATACCAGAAGCCGGTGGCTGTCCAGAGCACCTCCCCCTCAGGGGTGGGAGCACCCAGGGCCACCAAACATTTCAAGAAGCTGGGGGGCAACCGACTCACGGCCGAAGCATAGAGCCCCCTGAACGAGCCATCTATGATCTCGGTCAGAAGGCCTAATTTGGCGGGAACAGAACTGAGTTCGGTGCCCACACACCCCGAGCGCATCGGCGAGTTCGCCATCGAAAAACTGATCGGCCAGGGCGGCATGGCCTCGGTGTATCTGGTGCGCGACCCCCACAACGGCCAGCCCATGGCACTGAAGGCCATTTCTGAGAACCTGGGCGAGGAGATCGATCGGCTTCGCTTCGAGCGCGAGTTCCGTCTGGCTGCGCGTTTCGACCACCCCAACCTGGTCAAGGTGTACGAGATGGGCTACTGGCAAAGTCGCCCCTATTACACGATGGAACTGGTGCAAGGCACCGACATTCGCAGCTACCTCCAGGAGAAATCGCGCCATCTGCCCTGGGACAACTGGATCGTGGCCCTTGGCGCCATTGGAGCGCAGATTCTTGCCGGGCTGGAATACATCCACACCAAGCAGGTCGTGCACCGCGACCTCAAGCCCGAGAACCTGCTGGTGGATGCCTACGGGCAGGTGCGCTTTCTGGACTTTGGGCTGGCCCGAGACACGCTTTCCGATACCCGAATGACCAAAACTGGCATGATTCTGGGCACCCCGATGTATATGGCTCCCGAGCAATGGGGCGTGGGCCAGGTAGATGCCCGCAGCGACCTCTATGCCGTGGGCGTAATCCTGTACGAACTACTGTCGGGGCGTTTGCCGCACCCCACCCAGGACATGCGCACGATGGTCTTTCATTTGCTGACCAAGTCGGCCGAGCCGCTGCTGCCCTTTGGCCCCTTGCCCGAGCGTCTGGAAGCGTTGATCATGCAGATGCTCGAGCGCGACCCCGGGTCCCGCCCGGCCAGTTGCCAGGAAGCCCTGACCGACTGGTTGACCATTTTTCCTCACCTCAG
Source organism: uncultured Burkholderiales bacterium (assembly GCA_964649085.1). Taxonomy (GTDB): domain Bacteria; phylum Vulcanimicrobiota; class Xenobia; order Xenobiales; family JADMJV01; genus JADMJV01. The sequence goes on from CAZYPN010000004.1 coordinate 188,924, forward strand.
CGTGGCCCGCTCGGGCGGCAATCGCGAACTCTATCACCCCAGCTATCAAGGCCAGCAGTCTTTGCTCGAGGCGGCTGAAGGGCTGCTGCAAAAGCGGCGTGGCATTCTGGTGGTGCGCGGCGAGGGAGGAGGTGGCAAAAGCCGCTGGCTGGACGAGGTGGCCCGTCTGGGCGTGCGCACCTACTGGCAGGTGGCCCAGGCTCGCTGTGGTGCCTGGAGAGGTATTCCTTACGGGCCCTGGATCGAGGTGCTGCGAGCCGTCTTTGAAATGGGTCTACCTCCAGACCTCGAGGGCGAGCGGGCCACGCTGGCGCTGCTGCTGCCCGAGCTGGGCCCGGCCGCCCAGTTGGGGGAAGGTGGAAAGTGGCGCCTCTTCCGCAGCGTGCGTCAGGCGCTCTCGAAGCGTAACCCGGGGCTGATGATTCTCTTCGACGACATCCAGTATCTGGATGAAGTCTCTCGCGAGTTGCTGACCTATCTGCTGGCCACCGAGCTGCCCGGGCTGGTGGTGGCGGCTACCATCGAGAGCCAGTGGCCGCTTTCCGAGTTTCCCACCTCGCTGCTCGAGCCCTTTACTCAGGCACAGGCGCAGATGGTGGCCGAGTCGATGCTGGGCCGTCGACTTCAGTCCCAGGCTCTCGAGCGATTCTGGCTGACTTCCAGGGGCAACCCCCTGTTTCTCTGCGAACTGGTTCGCGGCGCGTTTTTCTCAGGCGAACTTCGGCTGGAAGACCAGACCTATGTCTACACCGAGCAATCGCCCCTGCCCACCCGATTGGAGCAGGCTCTGGAACGACGCATGCAGGCCCTGCAGCCTCAGGAAAAGCAGTTGCTGGTTTGGCTGGCCGGCTGGCAGGGCCGGGCCGAGTTCGAAACCCTGACCTCGTTCTTTGGTCAGCGCAGTCGCGAGCAGCTCGTCGACGATCTCGAGGCCCTGGTTCGCCATCAACTCGTCATTCGCGAGGGTAAGGGTTATTTCTTACTGCCTCAGGTGAGCCGGGTGGTGATGTCCAGTTTGCCGCCCGAACTGGGGCGCAAACTGCACGCCGACATTGCGGCTGGCCTTGAGACATTGAAGCCGCCGGCCGAAGAGCGCATCGCCCTGCACTGGCAGCAGGCCGATCAGCCCGAGCGGGCCCGACCCTGGCTCATGCTGGCCGCTGTGGCTCAGGCCCGGCTCTACAATTATCAACGCGCCTTGGAAATGTACCGTCGCGTGGAAAAGCTGCCCGGCGAGGTTCCGGAAAGCCTGGCGGCTCTCAAAGCCGAGGCCCTGATGGGAGCCAAGAAAGTCGACGAAGCCTTGAAGGCCTACGAGCAGCTGGGCAACCACGCCCGCTTTGTCTTGCAGCAGGCGCGCTGTCACTGGCTGCGGGGCGACCTGGAGCGCAGCCGTGAAGTGCTGGCCACCTTGCTGTCGCCTTTGCCTTCGACCTCGACGTGGCAGCGGCTCTGTTTACAGCTCTGTCGCTGGCGCACTTCGGCCGGCTGGCCGCCGCGTTCGGCTCCGCCCGCTGCCCTACAATTGCGGATTCACAACTGGTATCGGCGCAATCTGCGCTGGACACGACCGGCTGGCTGGCAGGAGGACGTGCTGGCGCTGTGCTGGAGAGATTTTGGCGCCTTCGACCCCCGCCTGAGCCGTATTTTCGCCCTGCTGCTCTGTCCTCGCCCCTCGGCCCCCAAGGCCCGCAAACTGTTGCTCTCTCTCTGCGATCAGGCGATCGCGCGAGGGTCGTGCGAACTGCTGGTCGAGTTGGGAACTCTGGCCCTGTTGGCTGGCTGTGTTCAGGCTCAAGAGATGTTGCGTACGGCCTGGTTGCGAGCCGAGCAGCAGGGCTCGATGGTGGCCCTGGTCGAGAGCTCCAACCTGCTCACGTATTTGCACCGACTCTCGGGTCGATTAGGGTTGGCCCGGCGCTGGCTGGGCGAGTTGCAGCAGGCTGTTCACTACGCTCAGGACCCTCTGGAGCATTGGCGTTACCTGATTCAGCGAGGTCATGTGCAACTGATGGCCGGCGAACTTTCGGCCGCGGAAGAAACTTTGGATTCGCTGGCGCGAGCCAACCTGGTGCCCCGTCTGCAGCGCGAACGCAGCCTGCTGCAGGCTTATCTGGACCTGTTCCAGGGTCGGCGTGAACAGGCCCTGGAGCTGCCTCAGCCCTTCGATGGGGGCGGTTTCGAGCGACTGGCTCAGTTCGAGGTCGAGTTGCTCAAGGTTCACGCCGGTGGCGGCGAGGTGAAGCGACTTTTACGAGACTCCCAGGAAGTCTATCCGTTGTTTCGGGTGGCCGCGCTGCGTCTCAGCGGCCAGCTTGAGCCGGCGCTGGGGCTGGCCCGCAAATGGGAGTTTCCGCTCGAGGAGGGCCTGTGTCTGGCGGCACTCTCTCGCAGCCGCAACCAGCCCGAGCTGCTGCAGATGGGCCGCGAGGCCCTGGAAAAGTCGCACCTGTCCAGCCAGCGCATCGAGCAGATCTTGCTGCGACCGGGAACCCACCCCTATGATCGGGCCTGATCAGCGACCGCGCAGCTGGTCGAGCAACACGTCACGCCCTTCGCTCCACTGCAACAGCAGATCATTATCGATGGTCAGGTTCTGACCCTTAAGCTGCAGGTAGGTTTTGCCCTGAGGGCCTCGGTCCACGACGATACGGCCCTGTTCGGGGTCGCTCAAGATCAACTCGCCGTTGGCCCCGCGTGTCAAAGTGGCGTTGTTCCAGCGGCCTTTCCCCAGGCGACCGGAGCTCCCGGGCGTCTGGCGGATGATGGTGCCGGCCGGGCCTGCTTCTACCGTGCCGCGCTCGCCCTGCACCTGAACCGTGGAGGTGGGCTGGGCAACAGCCACGCTGGTAAGCAGTATGGCCATCAACCCGCGGCTTACCCGACTATGAATGTTCAAAGACTCTATCCTCCGAAGTCAAGCAGAATAGGTTCAGTGTATCCAACGGGCTCAGATGGACCTTAGAGGGCCCTTCCGCTTGTAAACAAAGATGAAATCGATGACTTCAGAAGACTGGACTCGACTGCAGGATTTTCTCATCGGCCAGTTCCGCCTGGGCCGCTGGTCGGCCCACGATCACGAGCATTGGCGTCGGGTAGAGCTGTACGGAATGCACCTGGGCCGAACGGTGGAGGCCGATCTGGAAGTGGTCCGCTTGTTCGCCTGGTTGCACGATAGCCAGCGCCACGACGAGGGGCACGACCCCGAGCATGGCCCGAGGGCGGCCGAACTGGCCCGGCAGCTTTGCGGGAGCTGGTTTCAGCTCGAGCCCGAGCGGCTCGAGCTGTTGGTGCAGGCCTGCCGAGATCACGAGCGTGGCCGGACCAGCACGCAACCTACGGTGGGCGCCTGTTGGGATGCCGATCGTCTGGATCTCGACCGGGTGGCCAGGGTGCCCGACGAGCGCTACCTGAGCACTCGCGAGGCTGCTCGGCTGGCCCGCCTGATTCCTTATCAGCGTTGGAAATGCGTGGGAATACCCTGCAAGTAAGCAAAAAAACGGGGCACGCAGCCGAGCTGCGGGCCCCGTTGAGCCTGGACGTTGCTCAGGGCAATGCATCAGGAGAAGAACAAAGCCGGCAGAGTAAGAAATTGGAGTTGACCCGATAGGTTCTTTTTCACGTTGCTGTCCCCATCTGGATCGAAGTGGCCGGGCCTTCCCAGAGCCTCGGAGTGTTCCTCTGCTGCAGGCCTGCCAGAGCAGGGGTCAAAGCTCACCCCATGGGCTGGTTCCCGAACCTCGTTTTGTGGCTCTTTTTGTTGGTGCAACTGGCCTGGGGCACTCCCGCCCCCTGGGCGCTGGGCGACGAAATGGCCCGGCTGGGCGACTATGACCGGGCCGAACGCGCTTACTTGCAGGCCCTGGCGCAGTCGCCCCCCTCGGGCCAGCGTCAACGGCTGCTTTACGCCCGGCTGGCTCTGGCTCAGGCCCGCAATCGTGTGGATGTGGCGCGACAACTCGCTGAGGAACTGTTGCGATCCAGGCTTGAACCGGCGGTCGCTCTGCGAGTTCACCTGGTTCGAGGGGCCATTGCCTTTCGTATCCGGGACCTCTCGGGTGCGCGTCAGGCCTTTGCCCAGGCCCGACCATTGGCCGAGGCTCTGGTGGCCCAGGGCGACCCGGGAGGGGCGCTGGCACTGTATGAGTGTATGAGCTACGAATATTTGCAGAAGCTCGCCCGTGGGGGGCGTCCTGCCAGTCAGGAGTACTCACAGGCCTGTTTATCAGCCCATCAGGCGGGCATCAGCCATCCCCCGGGCGCCCAGCGACCTCTGTGGGCGATGGACATTCTTCGCAGTTTGATGTGGACTCGCTACTGGGTGTGGCAGGCCTGGGAGTATTCGTTTCTGGCCTATCACCGCAAGGATCAGGCGGTGGTGGCCGAGTGGTATGGGGTGGCCTACGCCATCGCCACCCAATCTGGCCGCTTCTACTGGCAGGCCTATGAACGGACTCAAGACTACGAGTACGTCTCGGCCACCCTGCACACCACCTTAGAACTGGCCGAAGCCTCGGCCGAGGCTCCCCATACCGAGCAGCTGCTCAAACAGCTGCAGCCACTCTTTGTCCAGCTCGAGTCCACGCCCACGCTGGAGCGCAGCCTGTTGTTGGGCCGCTACCATCGCAGTTGGGCCCGTTGGCAGTTCTTCAATCGCAAAGACCCCGCCGCGGCCATGCGCGAATATGACGAGGCCCTGTCCTGGTTTGCCAAAGGGGGCTACGCCATCGATCAGATGGACGTGTTGTTGGAAACCGCCTATGTTTACCTTCTGGAAAAGGGTCCGGCGAACTGGGAAGGCCGGATCGAGGCCAACCTTCAGCAACTGCTAAAGTTGGCCGAGGATTATGGCTACGCCAGTGGACGCTACTATGGGCTGGGTTTTTATGGCGTGTTGCAGAGCCGGCGGGGACAGTTGGCCGAGGCCGAAAAGTCTTTGCGCGGCAGCCTGCAACAGATGAGCGACTGGGAGCGAGAGAGCAACGCCAGCCCCCAGGCCCGCAGCCAGACCCTGGAACGGCCCGAGGTGCGGCTTTTCTGCGACACCCTGGTGGAGTTGTTGTTGAAGGATGGACGCACTGAGGAGGCCATGGAGGCCGGTCAGGCCTTTCAGCAGCAGTCGGAGGTGGCCGGCGTCGATCTGGCAAGCATCGTCACACCCAATGCCGCTCTGGCCCAGGACCTGCGCAGCTTGCAGCAGGCCCGCGAGAGAACGGGACAACTGCGCGCCGAGTTGCAGTCGGCCCAGGTGGCCGGCGACCGACAGGCTTCGCAAGAGTTGGAGGGCCTGCTGGCCAGCAATCGGGCCGAGTTTGCCCGCACCCTGATGCGCTTGCGTGAGCGCGAGCCCGAGTTTGAGAAGCTGCTGTCGGTGCGTCCTTCCAGTTTCGCCAAACTGCAACCGCTGCTACCCCCCCAGGCCGTGGTGGTGGAATACTACAGCGGTCAGGACCGGCTGTACCTTTTCGCCATGACGCGAGAACAACTCAGGATTTTCAGCACGCCCCTGAGCCGTCTGCGCTTGCAGCAACTGGTGCGCGACCTGCGTCGTAACATCGTGGGTCGCGACAACCCGGTTCGGGAGTCGCAAGCTCTCCACGCAGCCCTTGTGGAACCACTGCAGCCCATGCTGCAGCAGCATTCGCTGCTGGTGGTCATCCCGTCGGGCATTCTCTATTATCTGCCGTTCGCCGCCCTGCAAGACGCTCAAGGTCGGCATGTGGTGGAGCAGGTGGCCTGCTGCACGGTGACGGCTACCGAGTTACCGGCGGTGGGCAGCTATCGGGCCGGGGCCACACCTGCTTCCTTGCTGGCCCTGGCCAATCCCGATGGAACTTTGCCCGGTGCGCGGCGCGAGGTGGAGCAGTCGGCAGGCTTGTTTCCCCGGGCGGCCTGCTATTTCGAGGCCAATGCCACTCGCGACAAGCTGCAGGCTTCAAGTGACGTCATCCACCTGGCCACCCACGGCACTCTCAACTGCCAGAACGTCAACGAGAGTTATCTGACCCTGGCAGGCAAAGACGGTCGCCTGACGACCGGGGAAATCTACGGTCTTGAGCTCGACAACGTGTCTTTGGTGACCCTTTCGGCCTGCCAGACCGCCCTGGGCGAGATCAATCCCGGTTCCGAGGTGGCCAGCCTGGCCCAGGCTTTCAGCGTGGCCGGCAGTAAGAGCATGCTGGCCAGCCTGTGGAGGGTCGAGGATGATTCGACTTCGGCCCTGATGGTCGAGTTTTATCGACAGCTGGTGGCCGGCAAGAGCAAGGCAGAAGCTCTTCGTCAGGCTCAGCTCAAGGTGATGCAGCTGCCCGAGTGTCGCCATCCGTTTTTCTGGGCGCCTTTCCAGCTGATCGGCGACTGGAACTGAGCCTCAGGCCTGCTTGCCGCTCCACCACTGGCTGACCTTGTCGGGCAAGGCGGCGATTTCTTTGCGATTGTCGAAGACGACCGCGCCGGTATAGAGGGCGGCTCCCGCGATGGTCAGGGCCGGGCTGACGCTCAGGCCGCCTCCGATCAGGCAGGCGCCGCCGCTGGCTTTGATGGCCCCCAGGGTCAGCTTTTCGCGGTTGGAGAAGCGCAGCCCCCAGTAGGTGTCCTTGGCCGCATCGGTCAGGGCGGTGATGCCCCCCAGCACGGGCAGGCTGGGGTGGCCCCCGCGAAAGGCCAGTGAGCCCTCGAGGATGCTGGCGGTTCCGCCCACAAAATCGCAGCCGGCCTCGAAGTACTGGCCCCTACGAAAGTAGCGCGAGGCGGTGTAATAGTTGTAAAGACCTCCGCCGATGCCGATGACGTTCGAGCCGGTATCGATCAGGCCCGAGATCGAGGTGAGTCGGGCCAGGCCGCTGGGCAGCCGACCCCCCGGCACCAGGTCGCCTCGCCAGTAGGGCAACTGCGGGCCCAAGGCTTTGTCTTCGCCGTGACTTCCCGGCGGGTCGGGAGGCACCGGCGCTGGGCCGGGCGGTGGCTGTCGGCGTGTCCACCCGCTCGTTGGCAGTTGCTGGATCCTCACCTCTGTATGTTGCCTTCGGAGGGAGGAAGGGGGTTTAGCGATTTGTTACCCGTCTACAAAGTCACCAGCGAACCTCCAGCTCGTCCTCCTCCTCGTGGTAGACCACCGCCCCATTCTGACCCACGTTGACCAGGTAGCGCACGTCGGCCTGCAGGGCAATGCGGCCGGGCGAGGTTTGCGAAAGCCCACCTGGCCGTCGGGGTGCAGGCTGTGCAGCTGGTGCAGGTGGGTGTGGCCGAAAAAGATGCGTCGATGGGCGTAGCGCTGGCCTAATTCTTCGGCTTCGCTGGCGGCGAAAATGTAGGAAAAGCGCGGAGGCTGACCGTCAAATCGGCTGTGCAGAGCCAGCACCGAGCCCCGTTCCCAGGTGAGCGGCAGATGGTCGAGAGCGCCCGCGGGCAGGTTCACCTGTTCGTATTCCCACAGGTCGTGGTTGCCAGCCACCCATACCAGGCCCGGAATTGAGGTCAGGCGCTGCCAGCACTCGCGGTCGTTGCGTCCCCCCAGCACGTCGCCCAGACAGACCCGCTGGTCGACATCCTCCAGCAGCTGCAAGCAGCGATCCAGGCGTTCCAGGTCGCCGTGTAGGTCGCTGAAGAATCCAATCTTCACGCGCCTTCGCCAAAGCGCCAGGCACGCACTTCCGGGTTGCTGGGAAAACCGGGGCCGGGGCGCATCTCCAGGTGCTCGGCCTGCAGAGGTTGACCGCTGCGAGCATCCATCACGATGGGCTCCACCACCTGGCCGGTGCGTCGATCGACCAGTTCGATGGGGTGCTGCCCTTCGGCGAACACCCAACGGTTCGACCAGGCCGTCATAACGGCCAGCAACTGCAGCGCCGAGCGACCGCGTTCGGTGAGTCGGTAGCGAAAGCGCTGGGGCCGCTCACAGTAAAGCTGGCGTTCAAAAATGCCCTCTTCGACCAGCCGTTGCAGGCGCTGTTGCAGGATGTTCTTGCTGATGTCGAGTCGCTCGGCGAATTCGTTGAACTGGTCGACGCCGTACAGGGCCTCGCGCAAAATGAGGGGCACCCACCAGTCGCCAAAGAGGTCGACGGCGCGCGCAATGGGGCAGGGCTGCTGGTCAAAACGCTTGCGTTCCACCCTTTCAGGTTAGCCGGTTTCAGCATAGAACTCAAGAACGTTTGACTCTCTTGAGCAAAGTGGCTATTGTGGCCACATGGAAGTTGTGGGCATTCGTCAACTGAAGAACAACCTGAGCGCCTATCTGCGAAAGGTTGGGGCTGGAGAGGTGATCCAGGTGACCGATCACGGGCGCGTTGTGGCCGAGATTCGCCAGCCTTCTCCCTTGCGTCCCGGCTATGAGGGCTATTCGGCACGATTTTGGGAGAAAGTCTCGTGCGGGGAAATTAAGCTGGCCGGGCAACGCCCCTCTGAGCAGTTTTGGGGGGCGCATCCCTGCGCGGCCGGCAGCCCCAGTGGCACGGCAAGGCGCTTGTTGGATGAAGACCGGCAAGACAAGTGAACGTCTATCTCGAGACCAGTGCTGTGCTGCGTTGGGTGCTTGAGGAGCCCGAAGCTGCGCTGGTGGAACGAGTGCTGCGGCCCGCCCGTGGCCTGTTCACTTCCGAGCTAACTCAGGCCGAGTGCCTGCGAGCTTTGCGTCGCTTGGGCGCCCCTCCTGATGGGCGAGAGCGCGACCGCTTAGCCGCTTTCCTCTCCACTTGGGACACCGTGCCCATTCAATCCGGCTTGCTGTCTCTGGTCGGCCAGGCCTTCCCGGTTGAGCCCGTAAGGACACTGGACGCGATTCATCTGGTGACGGCCCTCGATCTGCGTGAATCCATTCCAGACCTCCAGGTCGCCTCGCTCGATCACCGAGTTCGGGACAATGCCGGGGCTCTCGGCTTCGGGGTGGTGCCCTAGGACCCCGCCTGGGTGCGGGCGTAGGGCAGAATGAGGCGTTCCCAGTTCTGGTTTTTGCGGGGCCACTCGGCCTGAGCTCGCCGCAGTCGCGATTCTGGAATCCAGCTTTTGACCCAGGCAAACTGTTGGGGCCGGGCCACGTAGAGCGCCATGTAGAGGTCGAGAAACCGCTGGTGGTGCAGGTCGTCCTCGCTGGAGTAGTCGTAGGTCAGCATATGAGGGTTGGCCCGCGCTTTCCAGCGGTAATACTCGGCGGCATCGCGCAGCAGAGGGACCACCTGGGCATTGTCGGCGAAGGCCAGCGTCAACAGTTCCACGGCCGCATCCTCGGGTTCACCCGTGATCGGCACCTGCAGCTCTTCGAGCAGCATCTGCTGGGTTCGCTCCGAAAGTTCCAGGACCATGATGGCTCCCAGCATGCTCATGATCGTCTGGCCATCTTGAGTCTGACTGCCCAAGAATGTGCCCACGTCCAGCACCCAGCCGTAGCTGACCACCACTCGATGCTGCTCCGGCAGATAACGAAAGACCGGCTTGCGTCCATCGACAAAATCGACGGCCAGATCGCGCGGCAGTTTGAATATCTGGGCAAAGGAGTTGAGGTGGGGGGCGAAGGGATGGCGCATCATCTCGCTGCGAATCATTTGCAGGTCGCTCTCGGCGGTGTCCTCAAAAGCCATGGTGATGCGCCGAGGGGCTACCGCAGCCGGTGGGGGAGGGGGTTGGGCGGGCGCGGCCCAAAGGGTGGCCCGCCCTTGCAGGTGGTGGCTCCAGGCGGCCAGCTTACGAGGCCAGCGGCGTCGGGCCCGTTCCAGTCGCTCGGGGGAAATGCTCTGGAACGTGTTCGGTAGGCTGCCGGGATGGGCGCATTCCAGGTAGATCAGCACATTGAAATAGCGTTGCAGGTCGAAAGAGTGCTCGTCCCAGAAATGCACCTTGCTGACGTCTTGCTGCTTGTTCCAGCCCATCAGCAAGAACCACTGGGCACCGGCCTGAGCATCGAGCCGCCCTTCGGGCCCTTCCAGGGCATCGGCCAGCAGCACCGCCAGCTGATCGGCGCAGTCTTCATTCTTGCCGGTGTAGGGCAGGTTCAGCTCGTCCATCAGGGCGTGTCCCAGCTCGTGCAGCAAGATAAAGCGCCCGGCTCGCAGAGCCAGCGTTTCTGCCTGAGGGCGATAGCGCGCGTCGCTGTCAAAGGTCTTGTAGAGAAAGTCCAACAGACTGTAGTCCACCGTCACCGAGTGGTCGCCCGGTTGATACCAGGCGTTGACCTTGCCAGTGTCGGCAAAGCGAACGGGCAGGGGCCGAGGCCAACGCACCTTCTGGCGCATGGCTTCCAGGCCGCGGGCCAGCACCGGATCGCGCCCGATCAGGTCGGGCCAGTCGCGAAGATGGGGCCGGTTGGTGGGCAGCACCTGGGGCAGCTGGGCTGACACCGCGGTCGCCAGCGAAATCAGAAGGACTAGACAGCGTTTCAGCATCGCGGAGCGTTCCCCGAGGCCTGGCCACTTCCTGGTCTATGGTTGCAGCTGAACCAGGGCCACGGTGGCATCGCTTTGCCCTGGAAGCTCGGGTTGACGCCAATCTTACATCAATGTATGATCTTCGTCGTGACGAGAACTCAAATCCAGCTGCCGGATCCCCTGTATCGACGCCTAAAGGAGGTTGCGGCCTCCAACGATTGGTCCCTGGCCGAAGTGATTCGTCGGGCGGCTGAATTGTATGTAGGAAGGTTTCCTTCTTATCCACGTGAGGAAGGCTGGGATTTTCCCGTGGTCGATGTTGGGGGCGACTTCCTGGTCGACCCGGCTTTGACGAATGCCGAATCAGAAGGCATCGCAAACCGGTATTCGAAGTGACGGCGGCCGATACGAATCTCTTTTTGTATGCGGCGAATCCGGCCAGTGAGCACCACCAGGCAGCCCGAAGATTTTTCAAATCCGTGGATGCCGACGCCGATTTCGTCGTTTGCGAATTGGTACTACTGGAAGTCTATATGCAACTTCGAAACCCTGCGGTCATGCCAAAGCCCTTGAGTGGCCGTGACGCTGCCGGGATGTGTCAGGCCCTGAAGAATCACCCTACCTGGCAACATGTGGATTACTGCTCTGAAGTCTCCGACTCTTTATGGCAATGGGCCACCTCGACCACGGCAGGTTTTCGCCGACTGATCGATGCACGGTTGGCGCTGACGCTGCTTCATCACGGCGTAAGCGAGTTCGCCACCGCCAACACGAAGGACTTTGAGGCTTTCGGATTCACCAGAGTGTGGAACCCACTGGTGGCAAGGTAGGAAGCCGACCCATTCTCAAGTGCGCACGCCCAACTTGGCGGAGCGCAGTTGCTCTTGGCGAGGAGGCGGGTAAAGCGTGGTCCGCAGTCTCAACTGAGTGACGACATCGAATACCTTGTGCGACTGGATGAAGAGAAAGGGAACTTGCCGCCTCGCCAGACCTTAAGCCAGGCCCTGGGTTTACTCTCGATCCCAAATCGTGTGGCGCCGACCGACCCTTTGCTGATGCTACTCTGTCATTCGGGCCCGAAGGCGTTCGAGCCGACGCAGGTCGGCCAGGTCTTGAGGCCGGCCAGCCTGGCGCTTGGAGTGGATCCAGTCGTCGAGTCCCAGAAAGGGCACCGGCTGTTGGCGGAAGGAGCCCTGGCAGCGGCGTTCCCAGGCGGACTGAAAGTCGAGTCCTTCCAGGTGAGTCAGGATGTCGACTCGGTTGGGCGGAACTCCGACGATGATCAGGGTCTCCGGTATTGTTGGACAAAGTTTCTCCCGACATGGCTGCCGAGTCGTCCAGCGCCGATTGCATTCCTTCGACGCGTACGGCGTGAGGGGCTTGCAACCACCAGTCCAGGTCCGCCTCTTCAACTGCAGCATCAGCACAGCACCTCGCGCAAAATGGCGCCGACAGCCTGGGGGCTGACCTGCTGAAGCTGAACCGTGGCCTGACCGCGCGCTGACTGCAGCTGCAGCACGCAAGACTGAACCAGACCCAATGGCTCGGCCAGCAGTTCGAAGAACTCTACTGGGGGGGCTGAAGGCTCGGAAGCCCTCCGTTTCAAGCATCCATAGTCCAGCTTCAGCTCCCGCGAGACCGTGCCCAGGCCCAACTGGTGGCTGAGCTCAACGGCGGTTCGCCAGATATCGTGGGGAATCGGCTTGGGGGCCTTATTGCGCTGTCTCCAGGCAGCAAGCTTACTTCGGGTTCGCTCCAGTGTCTGGTGGTGGAGGGTTTCGGCAGAGGGCACGGTATGTAACTCCTTCGGGAATGCTCCCTGGAGCCTACTGAGGGGCCGCCTACAAATCTAGGTGCAGTTGCCGAAAGCACACAGAGCTTCTCCAGCGGGACCACCTAAGACCCGGGCCCCCAAACGTTTGGAATTCTCTTGCCAATATCCATTCAGCGGCAGCCTCCCCCCTGCCCCAGTGATACCTCGTTGCGCCAAAGCTCTGAGCAACCGAGTCTTGAAACCACCACCACAACCCTCTCCAGTAAGCCCGCTCGGGTCAATCCAATTGACTGGATCGCCCCCGCAATACGCATACATGTTGCTGCCGCCCGCGTAGCCGATGGGTTCGCGCGCGAAGAACCGGCCCCTGGCCGGCGAGTAGTGTCTTGCCCTCAGGTGATAGAGGCTGGTCTCAAAGTCATGCTCCTGGCCGGTGTAGAGAAACGGGTTATACAGGGCTGTGGAGCCGCTGGTCTGGCGGGTTTCGCCGTAGTCGCTGTAGTCTTAGGTGGCGGCCGGGTGGCCGTTGGCGTCGGTCAGCATCAGGATGGAGCCCTGAGCGTCGCTCAGATACCAGTGCCACTGGCCGCCGGTCTTGATGCCCTCGCGTCCGTCCTACCCTTCACCGGCTTCGAAGCCAGCCGAGCCCGAGTCAACAGCTGACGGTCCTGG
>CAZYPN010000005.1:0-191491 GCA_964649085.1 uncultured Burkholderiales bacterium
CAACCTTCTCGAGTCCTGGCCTCTGGAACGCTCAGGATTCTCGGCTTTCCTCGGCGACCCCATCAATCAGCCCGGCGACCGGCCTCGGTTGCAACGGGTGCTGAACTATCTTTCTGGCTGGTGGTTGCATAATAGAACCATGTCGTGCTATAAGTGGTTCTATGATGATACCAATAACGGAAGCCGAACTACGCGAACTCTGTATGAACTCGGGGGCCGACGACGTCGGCTTTGTGCCGCTCGAGCACGGGCACATCGCCGATCAGGCCGAAGAGATTCGCCAATTGTTTCCCGCCACGAAAACCCTGATCAGCCTGGTTTTGCGCATGAACCGAGAGCCCATTCGGGCCACCCAGCGCTCGGTGGCCAATTTGGAGTTTCACAGCACCGGCGAGGAGGTCAATCTGGTGGCCCGGCGCATCGTGCGCGCCCTGGAAGACCGGGGCATTCGGGCTCTCAACCCGGCCATGGGTTTTCCCATGGAAATGGATCGCTTTCCCGGCAAAGGCTGGACGGTATCTCACAAGCCCGTGGCCGAGGCCGCCGGACTGGGACAGATGGGCCTGCACCGCAACCTGATTCACCCGCGATTCGGCAGTTTCGTGCTGCTGGCTACCGTGCTGATCGACCAGGTGGTCGAATCCACCCCTCCCGTGTTGCCCGAAAGCCCCTGTTTTAGCTGCAAGCTGTGCGTGGCCGCCTGTCCGGTGGGTGCCATCGAGCCCGATGGCTACTTCAATTTCGGCGCCTGCTATACGCACAACTATCGCGAGTTCATGGGCGGCTTCACCCAGTGGGTCGAGCATATCGCCGATAGCCGCTCGGCCCACGACTATCGCCAGCGCGTCAGCGACTCCGAGTCGGCCAGCATGTGGCAGAGCCTCTCCTTTGGGGCCAACTACAAGGCGGCCTACTGCATCGCGGTATGTCCGGCGGGCAGCGACGTCATCGGACCCTTTCGCCAGGACCAGGCGGGTTTTCTCAACGACATTCTGCGACCGCTGCAGCGCAAGTCCGAAAACATCTACGTGGTGCCGGGAAGCGACGCCGAGGCGGTGGTCAAGAAGCGCTTTCCCGCCAAGTCGCCGCGCTACGTGGCGGGCATCCGCCCCTCCAACCTGCAGAGTTTCTTGATGGGCCTGCGCCTGGTCTTCCAAAGGGGGGCCGCTCGCGGCTTGCGAGCCACCTATCACTTCGATTTCTCGGGCGAACAGTCGGGCCGTGCCACGGTGGTCATCGACGAAGGCAAGCTCACGGTGCAGGACGGATTGCAGGGGGTCGCCGACCTGGTCGTGCGCGGCCAGGGCTCGGCCTGGGTGGCTTTCCTGCGCAAAGAGATGTCGCTGTTTCGGGCCCTGGTCACGGGCAAGATCCGTCTGCGCGGCAAGCTTTCGCTGTTGCCCGCCTTCGGCCGCTGCTTTCCCAGTTAGACCAGGGCCTCGGCCAGCTGCAGGCCGCTGAGAAAGGCGGCCTCGAGGCGAGGCCCCAGGGCGCCGTCGCCGGCCCAACCGATCTGCAGGTCCGGGTCCCAAAGAAAGGGCTTGCCCAGGGTTTTGCTCACGCGGGCGTAACGCCAACGATGGCCTTTAATTTCGCCGGCAAGGTCGGGGGAGAGGCCGGTGCGAGTGCAAAACTGCTGCCAAAGCCTGTCGGTCCAACTCTCCGGTGACGCTTCGAGTTGCTCGCGAGCAAAGGCCACCGAACTGTGCAAAATCCAGCGCTCGGGCTCGGCCTGGCGATGGGGTTTGGAGGTGTTGCGCGTCACAAAGCCCAGGCCGTCCTCGGCTTCGGCCACAGTAGCCGCATCGAAGTCTAAGGCCGACGGCGCCTTCAGTTCGACCATGGCCGCCAGGCAGGGGTCGTAGTCGATGGCACTCAGTTCATTGGCCAGGCCGGGAGCCACGGGTTGCAGCAACGCGTGCGATTGGGGGGCGGGAGCCGTCAGGATCACCGTTTGAAAGGGGCCTACCCGGCGCTCGCCGAGTTGCAGGTAGCAGCCGTCCGACTGCCTTTGCAGGCCGCTAACGGTGTGTTCAAAGTGTACGGTCAGGCCTGCCTGCAGCCCTTCCACCAGCTGGCTCATGCCGGGAGTTCCGACCCAGCGCGCGACCTCGGGCCGCAGGGGGTGAAAACCCTGGGCTCCCAACATGCCGCTGCGACACTCCCAGGGGGCCACCCAGTGCTGCTGGGCCAACTGCTGGACTACTCGGTGAAATCGTGGATCGCGGGCCGTGAAGAACTGGGCGCCGTGGTCAAACTTTCCTCTTCGGCAGGCAGCTCGGCCTCCTGGGCCTCGACCCTTGTCAAAGAGCACAACCGAACGACCAGAACCTTGCAACACTCGAGCTGCCGTGCTGCCGGCAACTCCGGCTCCTACGATTGCGAGCATGGCGATTTCCTTCCTTGACTTCGACTATGATCCAGCGCACGGCAGCTGGCCCCGTTTTCGCTACCATGAGCCCATGGAAAAACATACTCTGGTTCAACCCGTTTATTGCCCCGGCACACAAAAGGAAGAGTGGGTCGAGCTTCGGCTGTCCCGGTCTCGCGAGTTTCAGCTGGGCCTTCCCGAGTCGGTGAGCTGTACTCAAAAAGAGTCCGCCGGCGACTGTGGTCAGTGTCTGCCATCTTCGCCGCCAGCCCAACCCTCCAGGTAGCTGTGTGTGCCTTGTTCACTGGCCAGTTGTCGGGCGACTTCGGGCTGTCCTCGTAAGAGGTGGATGATGGGGGTCATCCAGCCTTCCTGCAGCCCGGCCGCCTGTTGCAGCAACATTTGAGCGGGTGAATGCTGGCCGCTGGCCAGCAGCAGCCCGGCCAGTTGACACAGCCACCAACTGGAGCCCAGATTGGTGCCCAGTTGCGCGGCTGCTTGAAGGGCTTCCTGTAAGGTTTGCATGGCCTCGAGTTGGCCTTGCTTTAAATAGATGAGCGACTCCAGCGCCAGGGCCATCGTTTCCCAAAGTGCAAACGATTGTTGTTTGGCCAGCGCCCGACATTCCTGAGCTGCGGCTAGAGCCGGCTCGAATTGTTGCCAACTGTGCTTCAGCCAGGCATCGTAGAACAGGGTGTGGGCCAGCGTGTGCGGATGGTTCAGTTGACGTGCCCAGTTCACCGCCTGGCTGGCCTGTCGGATGGAATCATCGCCTTGTCCCAGCATCCACAGGGCGATGGCCCGGTAGCTGCCCGAGGCAATCGCCGGCTGCGTCAGCAGAAACGTCAAAGTGCGCCCATCGTCCAGTTCAGGACGGTAGGCTTGCTGCGCCTGCTCCAGCAGGTTTGCTGCCTCGAGAATCCGCCCTTGAAAAAGACGGGTTTGTCCGAGTAGCGCCCGGGTAACCCCTTGCAGTCCGGGGTCCTCGGGGGTACCCAGCAGCAGGGCCGTCTGTTCGGCCTGGGCCAGGTCGCCCCGCACGAAGTAAAATCCCCACAGACCGGACAGGATAGGAAACAGGGCCGGACCGTCGCCCAACAACTGACACACCTGGCGAGCCCTTTGAAAGCTCTCCTGCACCTCGGGTGCCGCGTAGCCGCGCAGTCCGATCCAGGCACTGCCGCGCAGGCTGAGAAACTCCAGTCGGTGGGCCTGATAAGGATGTTCGGCCGGCAGTTCGTCGAGCTGCTTCAGGGCAGAATCGGCGATGCCAATGGCTTCTCTCAGGGCCGACATGGCCAGGTAGCGCACCATGGCCTGGCGCTTCCAGGGTATGGCTTCGGCCGGCGTGCGGGAGCGTTCCCAATGATGGACCAGCAGTTGCGGATGCTGTCGACTCCAGTGAGCGAAGCGCTCTTGCAATTCTCGGGCCAATCGTTCGTGAAGCTCTTGGCGGCGTGCGATCAACAGCGACTCATAGCTGGCTTCCTGCATGAGTGCGTGGGTGAAGAAAAGCTCGTCACGGCCGGTCGTCGTGCGCACAATGTTGCCGGCCTGCAAGGGCTGAAGTTGCGGCTGAGGATCGAGCGCGTGAAGCAGGCGGCGTGAAAAACGTCGTCCGATGACCGAGGCGCGCTGGGCCGTTTTGCGGGCTTCGCCCAGCTGGTCGAGTTGGGCCGTAAAGAAATCGCGCAGGCGACGTGGCAAAGGCTGCTCTCCCGGGCTTTGCAGCAAGTGAGCAAGCTCTTCAAGGAACAGAGGAATGCCTTCGGCTCGTTCCAGGGTTTCGGGCGGAATGTGGCCGTCTCGGTAATGCTGACGCAAGAGCTGTAGAGACTCGTCCAGCGACAGCGGTCCGAGCTGCATCGATGGCTCGCTCGGCAGGGCCTCGCGGCGGCCCGCTAAAACCACGAACACGCGCTGGCTGGCAAGGCCGGCTCGGTAGCTTTGCAGCCATTCCAGACTGGAAGGGTCGAGGTGCTCGGCGCCTTCGACCACCATCAGGCACGGCTTTTGCTTTTGCAGCGCCTGAAAGAGCTCGCTGAGGAATTGGAATGTCAGCTTGCGCCAGGCCCCCGGGCTCCAGATGGGCGAGGGGAAGTCGGGGTGGGGTGAATATCCCAGCAGGCGGTGCAGAATGGGGATGGCCACCTGAGGCGCCAACTCGGGCGCACGCTGCTGCAGGAAGTGCTCGACGCGCTCGCCGGGCGTCCAGCGTGGGTCTAGAAACGACAACTCGCGCTCGAGCGCCGAACTGGCGATTTCCAGGGGTTCGGACTGATGGGTGGGCTCGGGGTAGCAACTGAAGAACAGGCAGTCGGTTTCCAGGGCCTGGTTCTTGAATTCTTGCAAGAGTCGAGTCTTGCCGATGCCGGCCTGGCCCACCAGCTGGAGCAACGAGCCCCGGCCCTGCAAGGCCAGTTGCCAGTGCTCGAGCAGTTGTTGCAATTCGGTTTGCCGTCCCACCAGCGGCAGCAGTTCGCGACGTTCTCGTTGGCGTTGACGACGAGCCCTGCGCTCGATCCAGCCCAGGGCTCGGAAGGCCTGAATGCTGCTTTTGACCCCCTTGAGGGCCTGAGGTCCGAGGGGCACCAGTTCAAACTCGTCCTGGACCAGTTCCCAGGTCGCCTCGCTGAACGCCACCTCGTTGATGCCGGCAACCCCCTGAAGCCGCGCGGCGATATTGGGGGTCTCACCGATCGCCAGGCGTTCGCGATGTTGGTGACTGCCGAGTTCGCCGATCACCACAAGGCCGGTGTGAATGCCTACTCGCAGGTCCAGACGCGGCTGCCCCTGGGCCGTCAGGCGCTGATTGAGCTGCTCCATGGCCTCGAGGATCGACAGTGCACAGGATACGGCCCGCCAACCGTCGTCGCTGTGGGCCTGGGGATAGCCAAAATACACCAGGATGCCGTCCCCCAGAAACTGAGCGACGTGACCTTCGTAACGCCGCACCACTTCATTGCAGGTGGCCTGGTAGTCGCGTACCAGCTCGCGCAGATGCTCCGGATCCAGCTGGGCCGAAAGCGTGGTCGACCCGACCAGGTCGAAAAACATCACGGTGAGCTGGCGGCGTTCTGCCTCTTCTTCGTCAAGACGCTGACCGCACTGGCCACAGAATCGGAAGCGCGGCGGGTTGTCGAACCCGCAGGCGGGGCAACCCAAGCTACTTGCCAGCCTTCGTCATCGACTCCAGCATCAGATTCTTGAGGTTGATGACGGCGCAACGCGCGGTGACATTTCCCGGAGTCTGGGTCACGGTGATGTCGGTCACTTTGGTGGTGTCTAAAGCCCCTTTGCCGTCCTCAATGGTGGCCACCACCTCAGCCGTCTTGGCGGGGTCGACATCGAGCACCACCTCGAATTCGGCTCGTTCGGAGCTGATGATCTCTACCTTCCAGGTGGCGCTTTTGGTGTTGGCCACGGCCGCTTCCAGACGGTCGTTCCCCACCTTGTCGCGCAGCTTCTGGATGTGCTCGTTATTCAGCGACTTGAGCAGCGCGCTGAAGGCACCTTTCTGATTGAGGGCGATTCCGTAGGCGTCAGCTGTCTTCGGCAGGGCGCGATAGGCGGCCAGCAAGGCCCCGTTCTCCGCAGCGGGAGCTTTGGAGCGGTCTTTGGGAACCAGCTTGTCAACGGTCTTCTTCGCGTGCTCGGCCGTGGGGGAAAAGAGAAAGCTGCCGTTCACCTTGTAGAGCGTGCCGGCCCAGGTGGGGTCGTCGGCGTGGTCGCGCGACACCAGGTCGGTCACCCGGTAACGGGCCGAGGGGAAGGCCCCGCCCGAGCCTGCGCACAGACTGTTGTAAACGTTGACCTGCAGCCCTTTCCAGCCCGCCAGCGTCATGGCGTAGAACGGCGAGGTCTTGTTGCTGGGCAGCATGCGATCGACCCGCACCCCCTGGAACGGCAACCCGGCGAACAGCAGGTCGGCGCGATTGTTGCGACTCAGATAGTCGGAAACGTCGGCCATTGAAGCGGGCAACTTGGTTTCTCCCGAACTGATGCTCTTCAAGGCAGCCTCGAGCAGCGACTTGATGGCCTCGTCGTTCTCCCGCAGGGAGACAACAGCGATAGAGAAACTGTCGGCCTCTACCATTAGTTCGGGTTCGGGGATGGGATTTTTCTCCGGGGCGGCCAGAGCGACCCAGGTCAGTGTGATCAAGAAAAGGCAAAATCTAAAGAAACGCATGGTCCCCCCCTTTGACTTACGGAGCGAGTCTCCCTTGCAGCACCAGTTCCGAGGGCTGACGACGACCCTCGATCGAGGTGATTTGCAGACGAGCTCGCGGACTGAGTTGCTTGATCTCCAGTTCGTTGGGCACTTCGGCGGCTTCCAGTGGATTGTCACGCAGCGCCTGAATCAGTCGGTCCTTGAGCTTCTGTTGCTCCGACGCCGAACGTTCGCTGATCCGGGTCGACAGAAATTCGACCTCTTCGATGTTCAGGTGAATCTTGGGTTTGGCCGGGGTGCCCTCGGCCTTGACCTCGGCCGTGCCACGCAGTCGGGCGGCCGGTTCAATGCCCGAGAACAGGGCGTAGGACCAGTGGACATGCACCACGCAGTTGCGAATCTCAAACCGGCCGTCTTTAAAGGCCAGTTCGAGTTCGGGAATCTCCACCTCGTTGAGCTTCACTCCGTCCTGGTTGCGAAGGTGCTCAGGAATGGGTCGGCGGATCGGCAGCATCGGCGGGATCTTCTTTTGCAATGCCGTGTTGATGGCCGCTTCGGAAAGCACCAGGCTATACTCGCCCGGGTCGCTCAGGCGAGGGCGTAGCACTTCGGCCGCAACGCTGGCGTTGGAAGGGCTGGCCAGCGTGATCAGTCCAGTGCGTCGGTCGCCGCTCGGCCAGGTGTAGAGCTTGAGTTGCTCCAGTTGGGCCTGATCGAGGATGCCCGAGTCGACAACCTTTTGGCGCATTTCCGCAGGTAGTTCCAGGCTGATCCCCTGGGCATACTCCTGGCCCAGAATTTTCTCGGCGCGGGCCAGCCAGGAAGCCGGCAGCGCAGCGTACATCGGAAAGCTGGTGCGCGCCTGCAGGCTGCCGGGCAGCGGGCGAACTCGCAGACGGTCTTTTTCGAATTCGGGCTGGACCAGCATTTCGAACTGTACCTCGGCCGCCTCCAGGCCCGTATGCGACAGGTTCAGCCGCCCGAACAGGCGTACCTGACCCGGAGCGCAGTCGAGCAAGGTGGCTCCCAGGTCAGAGACCCGCACCTTGACCTGATTGCCTCCGCTGAGCTGATCGGGGTGCCCGACCACGTATTCGCGGGCAGCCCGGTGCAAGAACTCGTCCGAGAGCTGAATCAGACAGTCGGCCGCGCTGGGGTCTTGAGGCCACTGCAGAGGTTGGAATCGGGCATCGACGAGCGTGCCGTTGCCGGCATTGACGATCCAGTTGCCCTCGGCCCACACCTCGCTGCCGGGCAAGCTGGGAAGGGCACCTCTTTCATCCGGGCCGATCTCGCTTTCCAGCTTCTTTCCGCCCCCCAGCTCCACTTCGATTTTGAGGGGGGTGTCGGAAACTTTTCGAGCCGGAAGTCGTCCGTGCCACGAGTCACGGCCGGCTTCGACGGCCAGCAGGGAGGGCGGCCCCAACAGGCTGTTTTTGGCTACCGTTAGCAGGTCGCCCTTGAGGTTTGCCAGCACGCGGGCCGGCAGGCCTTCGCTGCTGGAAAGGGCCGACAGCACGGCGGGGTCGACCCCGGCGATGCGATAGGTGCGCGGCAGTGCCAGTGCGTAGTCAAACTCGGGGTCGACCTCGGCGTAGCAGTCGCCCAGGGAGTCTTTGCGCAAGTGCACCAGGCGGCGTTGGTACTCCAGTTTGGGCGACTTGGGGCGAGCGCCGTTCTTCTTGTCCACCTTGAGGGGCGGGGCCTTGTGCTTGAGCAGGCCCAGGACGGGGTCCATCCATTTTGCCTGTTCGGGGCTCAGCGCCGTCGCCAGTTCGTCGGCGGCCTGCAGGGCCAACTTGCCTTCGGGGGTTTGCCCAAGTTGACCGAAGATCACCTTGATGCGCTCGCGCTGCTGCGGAGAAGGCATCAGTTCGAGCAGCGTGTCAAACTGTTCAGACCCCAGAATATCTTCGGCCTGAGGGGTGATCTTTCGCCGCAGGGCCTTCCAACCCGCGTCGTCCAGGGGGCCTTCGGGCATGTTTTCGCTGAAAAGCTTCAACAGGTCGCGAGCCTGCTTGGGGCTGATGCGCAGGCGCTCGAAAACGGCCACCTGCTCGTCGTTGGCCACCTGGCACAGGCGCTCGAAAGTGCGGTGGGTCTGCACGGCGTGCTTAAGACGGGAGCCGTAGCGATGCAGCAGGTCACGGCGCCGCTGTTCGCTGGCCGAGGCGGTCTCGCTGGTCGACTGGGCCCTGACTTGGGCAGGGGCGAGGGGCAGAAGAAACAATCCGACAAAGAACAAAGCTCGCATCGCCGCGCGTTCGGGATGGCTAGAGGCGATCCCTGGCCGGCCCCGAGTTGGGGATGCGCTCGAGCAATCCTGCCCCGTAGGTTCTCTCCAGTTGCAGATGGGGCAGGTGAATGTAGCCGATGTAGCAGCGACAGCTTTCGGTGTGGCAGAGGCGGGGCCGCAATGCCTGGCTCCAGTTCGGTTGATAGAGATTTCCCAGGACTTCGGGCTGGAAATGACAGGTGCGCATAGTGCCCTCGCCGTCGATGGAGAGAACTTCGTGGCCTCCCCGGCAGGCACGGCCTCGACTCGGGTAGGCCTGGGTGTTGAGCTCAAAAAGCGGGTCGAGTTCGCCGAAGCGCTGCCGCACTTCGGGCTTCAGGCCGGGCAGGGCTGCCTTAACAGCATTGATCCACAGATAGACGTCGGCCGGCAGGTTCTGACGCATCCAGAGGATGGCGGGCAGATGTTCCTCCAGCCCCACACAGCCCACCGAAACCCGGATATCCCAGCCGTAGAGTTTCTGGCAACGGCGCAAAAAATCGGGCCCCGAGGTCCATTGAGGATGGTAGGTGGCCCAGAGGCGTAACTTGCCCCTGCAGCGACGGGCAAACCCCAGTGGCCCCGAGAGGTTGGTTTGAACGACCAGCTTCTCGATGTGGGGCAAACCTGAGAGCTGCTCTAGCGCATCTCGGTAGTAGCGGCGGATCAGCGCCTCACCCCAGGGTGTGAACATCACCTGGAAGCGAAATTCGCTCTGGGCTTGAAGCCAGCTCACGAAGCGCTGCAGGCTTTGTCGGTCGAGTTCGAGCTCTCGACGCTTTTCGCGCCGCTTGGCAAAGGGGCAGTAGTGGCAAGCGTAGTTGCACGACGACAGCGGGCCGCGATAGATCAGGGTTAGCTGCGGCTGCACGGGTGGAGGTGCTGAGCAACCGCCTGCTCCAGGCGGCTGGCGGCTTCGTGCAGCGAGGGCCACTCGGCGCGTAAAAAATCGAGGGGTTCCAGCCCCTGCGCCAGACGTCTGCGGGTGTGCAGCTTGAGCCGGTCGGTTTGAAGCTCAACCCAGGCCAACTGTTGGGCCTGGCGTCCGGCGTTCTCGCGCTGGTTGGTGGTTCGGCACAGGGCGTGGGTGGGCTGGTAGGCTCGGCACACCGAGGGCTTGTGAGAGTGAACCTGGCAATAGAATAGCCCGTCTTGACGTCGCTCGAGGAAGACGCACTGCTCGGCCCCCCGGTTGCCCAGCAGGCGCAACTCGCGCAGGCTTTTGCTGTAGGTTGGAACGGGTTTTTTCTGCAAAATTCGGTCTCCTCCGTTCCAACTGAAGCGCGACTCGAGGGTATAGCGCTCGACCACCTGTCGGCTGGTCAACCCCAGGAATTGGCCGAGACGCTGGATGTCGCTGGGGTGGATTTCAACCGCGTAAGCTCGGCAACACTCGCCGCACATGTAGCAGTCGGGCTCTTCGATGGTCAGTGCCTGTTGTACGAGATCATCGTTGACCGAGAGCAATGCTTCCAAGAACTGCTGAACTTCCGGCAACACAGCGCCACGTTCCAGAGTCTGCCGCTGGCCGCTGGAAAGCTCAATTTCAATACACCGCTCCTCCAGTCGCAGGGTTTGCCAGGCCAGCCGGGTCGGAAGCGCTTCGGCAATCGGGTCAACAATCCGTGGGGGCCCGTGGATCTGTTCTTGCCAGGTGGCCAGCCGGGTCCAGCTTTCGTCGAGCAGCGACTCGGCCGCCTCATCCCCCATGTCCACCAGTTCTGCCGCCTGTTGCAGCATCTTCTGCACCCGCTCGAAAATCTGTTGATAAGCTTCATCCACCTTGCTGGGGTGAAAGTCGAGAATACGCTCTTCGACGATATCCTTGATCGAGCCCAGAATCGTGCGCAGACGATGGTTGGGAAGGCGCGACCCGGTGCCCAGTGTGTCGGTCAGTTGTTGCCATAACTGAGGGTCGGTGGCCTCTTCGTGGGCGCTGTCGTTCTTCAGCGACACGCGTGTGGTCACCGCATCGATGTCGATGCGACGAATCTCCTCGACGAGCAGCCCCGGGTCTTTGCGACAACCGGGCTGGTTGGCCATGTAGTCGCGGCAAGACTGGGGCCTTACTTCGTGCAGGCTGCAAGCCGTCCCCATGGGGGTTCCTGGTTGACCCTCCAGGAAGGGGCAGCGACCTCCCGCGGTTTTCAGGTAGGCATCTCCGGCGTTCCAGGTATCGGCGGCGCGAAGATACTTTTTGCGAAACTTTTTCTCCGTCAGTCCCAGACGCATTTGCAGCGAGAAAATCTCGTGTTCGCGCACCAGAATGTCGGGCCGTTGGCAGCTGGTGCCGCAGCGTCCACACACCTGCCCGAACCAGTCGAGGGCGTGGCGCTCGGCCAGGCTGCGAGTGAGCTGTCGGGCCAGGTCGCGAATCTCGGGAAGATCGACCAGCCGATAGGTACAGCTCTGCTGGCCGGACTGGACGACCTCCATGCCGGTGGCCCAGAGAACCACTTTCTCCACGGTGCTGCTCAAGCTGAACCCTCCGGTAGAAAGAGTGAGCTCCAGGCCTGCAGTTGTTCAGGCTGAAAACTTTGCTGACCTACCCATCCGTCGGCGCGGTAACTGCGGCCCGTGACCGACCCGCCCAGGCTTTGTAAAAAGATCTGATACTCGCCCAGTTGAGCTCTCTCACCCGGGCGCAATCTCAGCTGCAGCTGGCGCTGATACAGGGCCAGGCAGCCGTCCTGATCGTGCTCATTGACCACCTCCACGAGCCTGCCTCCAAGACAGGTTCCCGAAAGCGATACGAGGTGTCCCAGGTGGACGACAAGTTTGCCCCAGCGCCACCAGCCAAAGGAACGATGAGCATCGAGCGGGGTGGTTTCGAGGCGAAACTCGTCCCCCTGCTGGACATCGGCTGGCAGTCGCACGCGTAGTTCCCTGTACCCCCAGTTACCGCTGCGGGGGCGGAGCACCAGAAAGTCGCCTTCCACTGAAATTCGTGGGTCAAGCCCAACACCGAACTCTCCCGACAGGGTGACTTGCGGTGGCTGGCCCCAGCGAATTCGGTAGAGGAAAGAATACTGCTGGGCTACCGCCATTCTCAGTTGCCGGGCTTCCGCTGATGGAGATAGCGAATGGCCAGGACTTTGCCGTGAGGGTCCACCGCCGCCTCCACCTGAAAGTGGCCACGGTCGTAGTACCACACCGAGATTCCACCCGGGTGGGGGGTGATGCGCTGAGGCTTTCCCGCCTGAGCCAGCAGCCAGGTGCTGGGGCGATGTACGGCACTTTCAAAGGAAGAGTTTGCGGGAATCTGGGCCAGTTGCCAGGTGAGCAGCAGCAAGGGAAAGACCCAGGCCACCGCCAGCAGCCCGACCCCCCAGCGCTCCCATAAGTTTCCAGGGCGACGCCGACGTCTCGGCCTGGGGTCGGGAGGAAGTTCGCGGATCCTGGCCCCCGGTCGGTGCAATGCCCAAGCTTCTTCCATACTTGGAAGTTCGGGGTTGTCGGCAGCTGTTCCTCGCGGCAAACCTCAAGGGCCGCTCGCAGGTTGAGCAGGGTGGCCAAGGGGCCCAGCTCACGGGCATGGCCCTTCTCAGTCCCCCCGGAGGTCCATCGAGTCCAATTCGGCCAACCAGGCGGTGGCCTCCGAGTCGGATGGGGCCCGCCAGTCGCCGCGCGGTGACAGCGAGCCGCCCGAGCCCACTTTGGGGGCGTTGGGAACGCAACTGCGCTTGAACTGGCTGATCTGGAAGAAGCGGTAAAGAAACACGCGCAGCCACTTGCGAATGTCTTCAAAGGGGTATTTCTCGCCCCAGGCACAGTGCGAAAGATAGGCCACTTTGCTGGGTCGAAAACCGTAGCGGGTCACATAGTAGAGGTTGAAGTCCTGCAGCTCGTAGGGTCCGATGCGGGCCTCGGTGCTCTGGGCCGGTTGGCCGTCCTCAGCCCCGCCCGGCACCAGTTCGGGGGAAATTTCGGTGTCGAGAATCGACTGCAGCGTGTGGTTGGTCGACTCGGCGAACTGGCCGCTACGAATCACCCAGGCGATCAGGTGTTGAATCAGCGTCTTGGGCACCGATGCGTTGACGTTGTAGTGCGACATATGGTCGCCCACACCGTAGGTGCACCAGCCCAGAGCCAGTTCGCTGAGGTCGCCGGTGCCCAGCACCAGCGCGCCGTGGTGATTGGCCAATCGGAACAGGTGCGAGGTGCGTTCGCCGGCCTGCACGTTCTCGAAGGTCACGTCATAAACCGGCTCTCCCTGAGCAAAGGGGTGCTCGAGGTCGGCCAGCATCTGGCGGCAGCTGGGTTTGATGTCCAGCTCGTGGGCGCTGCATTCCAGGGCCGCCATCAGGGCGTGGGCATTGGCCAGGGTGCGATCGCCAGTGGCAAATCCGGGCATGGTGTAAGCCAGAATGTTCTGCCGTGGCAACCCCAGGTGGTCCATGGTGCGGGCCGCCACAATCAGCGCGTGGGTCGAGTCGAGCCCGCCCGAGACCCCGATGACCAGCTTGCGGGTGTCGCTCTGTTCCAGACGTTTCACCAGGGCATGCACCTGAATATTGTAGGCCTCGTAGCAGCGCTGGTCACGGGTTCGATCGTCGTTGGGCACAAAGGGAAAGCGCTCCAGCGGACGGGCCAACTTCAGGGGCTCCCGGGGGGCCTCAAAGTCGAACTCCACTCGGCGCAGGCTACGCACCCGCGGGGCGTGCTGGCCGGCACAGTCGTGAAAACTCGACAGTCGTACCCGGTCTTGAACCAGGCGCTCGAGGTCGAGGTCGGCCAGGATCATTTGTTCTTGCTGGCTGAATCGCTCCGATTCGGCCAGCAGCTCGTTGTTTTCGTAAATCAGGGCGTGGCCATCCCAGGCCAGGTCGGTGGTCGATTCGCCCGGACCGGCGGCCGAATAGAGGTAGGCGGCCACACACTTGCCCGACTGGGCGGCGCACAGGTCCTTACGATACTCGGCTTTGCCCACGGTGATGTTGCTGGCCGACAGGTTGGCCAGCACGGTGGCTCCGCCCATGGCCGCGTAGGTCGAGGGGGGGATGGGCGTCCAGACGTCTTCACAGATTTCTGCATGCAGGCAAAAGTGCTCGCTGCCCTGGAAGATCAGGTCGTTGCCAAAGGGCACGTCCTGACCTAGCAGCTGGACGCGCTCGAAAGCGGCCAGATTTCCCGACGTGAACTGGCGTTTTTCGTAGAACTCGCGATAGTTGGGCAGGTAGGTCTTGGGAACCACCCCCAGGATTCGCCCCCGATAGAGGGCGACGGCGGTGTTGAACAGGGCCCCCTGAAAGCGCAGGGGAGCCCCCACCAGCAACACGGGCAACAGCTCGCGGCTGGCCTCGAGCAGTTGCTCGAGCGAGCGGCGCACGCTGTCGAGCAGCGCGTCCTGAAAGAACAGGTCCTCGTTGGAATAGGCCGACAGTCCCAGTTCGGGAAAGAGCGCCACCGCCGCCCCGGCCTGGTGGGCCCGATGGGCCAGGGCCAGGGTGGCCTTCAGGTTGTGCTCGGGGTCGGCCACGCGCACCCGCGGCACGGCCACCGCCGCCCGAATGAAGCCGTGTTGGTAGGGTGAATTCAACATGGGGCGGCTGTTTCGGCGGGAGGTCATCGGTTCCCGCCCGGCCAAGTTCTCCCGGTGCTCAGCACCTATGCCTACAGCTATCCCCACAAGCTGAGCTATGCCCGGCTGGACCCTCCCGTGGATCTGGCCCCGCTGTGGCAGGGCGAAGATCGCCAGCGCCTCTTTCTCTACGGACATGTGCCCTTTTGCGAAGTGCGCTGCGGATTTTGCAACCTCTTCACCTCGGTTCAGCATCAGGTCGAGCCCATGCAGGCTTATGTGCAGGCCTTCCAACGCCAGTCGCGTCAAATGCTGCAAGTTGTGGGGGGCCACCGGGTGGCCTCGCTGGCTCTGGGGGGCGGCACCCCCACCCAGTTGCCCCTGGAGTTGCTCGAGCAACTGCTGGGCCTGATGGCCGAGTGGTCGATTGCCCCGGGCACACCCTTCAGTTGCGAATGCTCGCCGGCCACCGCCAGCCAGGAACGGCTGCAGCTGCTGCGAGCCGCCGGGGTGACCCGCCTGAGCCTGGGGGTGCAGAGCTTTTGCGAAGCCGAAACCGCAGCCGTTCATCGGCCCCAGCCTCGGGAAACGCTGCTGGCTGCGCTCGAGCGCATCCGCGCTTGCGGCTTTCCTCGCCTGAACCTGGACCTGATGATCGGCTTGCCGGGGCAGACCCTCGACAGTCTGAACTTCTCGCTGCGCGAGGCGCTGCGCTGGCAGCCCGAAGAAATCTATGTCTATCCGCTCTACGTGCGGCCCTTCACGCGGCTGTTCAAAGAGGGGGCCGCCTCGGGCGGCGACGAGCTCTATGAGCTGGCCCGCGATTTCTTGCTTTCTAAGGGCTATCAGGCGCGCTCGCTTCGCCACTACAGCCGGGTGCAGGGGGAGGAGGATCTGGAGTATGCCTGCCAGCGCGACGCCATGGTGGGCCTGGGCTGTGGGGCTCGCTCCTATACCCGCGCCCTGCATTACTCGTGCGACTACGCGGTGGGCTCGCGCGGGGTGCAGCGCATCCTGCAGAGCTACCTGAGCACCTCCGACTTTACTCAGGCCAGCTATGGCACCTGGTTGGACGACGAGGAGCAGCGGCGCCGCTACGTGCTGCTCTCGGTGCTCTCCTGGGCGGGTATCGACCCGACCGATTACGCCTTGCGTTTCGGTCGCTCGCTGAGCGGCGACTTTCCCAACCTGCTGGACTGGCAGGAGCACGGTTGGTTGAGCCGCAAAGCCCCTTGGCGCCTCACGCCCTCGGGAGTGGCTCGTTCGGATGCCCTGGGCCCGATGCTCTTCAGTCCGCGCGTTCGCGAGGCCGTGCTCCAGGGGGCCGGCAAATGAAGCTGCCTGCGAAGTCCAGGTAGCCTCTCCAAACCGCGCTCAAATTTGTCACGCCCAGCCGGGAGGCGAGCCCCCTGGGTTCCAGAAGCTGAGAGGGTGAGTCGCGCCTGGCTGGATCTGGGAACCAATCTGCAACGGGAGCAGAGTTTACGTGCAGCGGTGGCTGCGCTGGCTCGTCACGTTCAGGTGATTCGCTCGTCCCCGGTGTATGAGAGCGCTCCCGTAGGCTTTCTCGACCAGCCCGATTTTTGGAATGTGTGCCTCGAGATCGAAACCGAGCTTTCAGCGCTGGAGCTGAGGACCTTGCTGCGCCAGCTTGAAGAGGAGTTGGGTCGAGTGCGCACCGAGAACAAGTATGGCCCCCGCAACATCGATATGGATCTGGTGTTGCACGAGCACGAGGTGGGGGAAAAGCTGCCGCATCCTCAGGTCGAGAGTCAGTTGTTTGTGCTGCAGCCCCTCTGTGACCTGGTTCCGGGCCATCTTCACCCGAGCCATCAACGGCCACTCCGGGAACTCTTGAGCGAGCTGCGCCAACGCCGGCCCGAGGAGAAGCTGCGACCGGTGGCGGTGAGGGGCTTTCCCCTTGGCTGACCCTTTCGGCTGGCAGGACAAAGTGGCCCGGATCGAGGCCTCTTCCGCAGCCGAGGTGGTGGTGGCTGTTCAGCAGCAGGCGGGGTGTTATGCCGACGTGCCCTGGAAGTGTGCCGCGCTGAGCGGTTTTCTCAGCCTTGTGTTCATGGTTCACAGCCCGATTCTTTTCCATCCCGATGGGCTGTGGATGAACCTGGCACTGGCGGGGGTCCTGGGCGGGCTTTTAGGCTCGCGGTTGCCCGTGGCGCGGCGCTGGCTGACCTCTTCGGGGCGGCGCCAACGCCAGTTTGACGAGAGCCTGTTGCTGGCCTTTGAGCGCTTGCAGCTCAGCCACACCCGCCAACGCACCGGGCTGCTGGTGCTGGTCTCGTGGCTGGAATGCCGAGCAGCTATCAAGCCCGATCTGGGCCTCACCGCGCGCCTGGCAGGAGCCGAGTTCAACCGCTTGCAACAGCTGCTCGACGGGGCTCGCAGTCGGGCGGAACTGGCGGCGGCCGTCAGTACGGTGCTCGAACAGTTGCAGCCGCTGCTGGCCCGTGCGGTGCCACGAGAAAGCCACGACGTCAACGAGTTGAGTGACGAGGTTCGTCAGCTGTGAAGCCGCGCCACCTCGCCGGGCTGCTGTGCCTGATGGTGTTGGCGGCCCCGGTTTGGGCTCGACTGGGCGGGGGGGAAACCTATTCGGGCTCTTCGTCGGGAGGTTACTCGCCGAGTTATTCCTCGGGCGGTTCGTCTTCGTCGGGTGGCGGTGAAGCCGATCTGATTTTCTTCCTGCTGGAGCTCATCATTCGTTATCCGGCCGTGGGCATCCCCGTCAGCCTGGTGGCGCTCGGCATCTACGCGCTGAGCCAGAGCCAGCAGCAGGGCGAAGTGTTTCGAGGCCAGGAGATGGGAGGCCGCAGGCCGGCCTATGTGCCCGTGGAGGTGCCCGACGCCGACCTCTTCCACGTCAAACCCCACCACGATCAGAATCCGGACCCCAATTTTTCCTACTTTCTTTTTCTCGACTTTGTCTCGCTGCTGTTCTCCCAGGTACAGCAGGGCCGCAGCGGTGACCTGGCCCAGGTGGGCCACTACCTGAGCGCGGGCGTGCGCCAGCAGCTGCTGCGCCTGACCCAAAATCAGGGAGTCGACCGGGTCTTGCAGCCGGTCGTCGGTTCGGCTCGCATTCTCAGTCAGGTTCGAGTCCAGGGCCAGGTGCGCCTGACGCTGACGCTGGAAACCAATTTCACCGAGGTTCGGGGAGCACAGCAGCAGCGTCTCTACACCCGCGAACGCTGGACCTTTGTGCGCAAGGAGGGGGTGCTCAGCCCCGGACCACAGCCCCTGCTCCAGGGGATCCGTCGGCTGGGGTGTCCCAATTGCGGCCAGTCGGGCGAGGTGAGCCAGGATGGCAAATGTCCCTACTGTGACCAGGTGGTCAACCGCGGTGACTATGGCTGGGTGGTGTCCCATCTGCAGGTTCTCGAACGAGAATCACGGCCGGCTCTGAGCTTTGGCCAGCAGGCTGTCGAGCGGGGCACCGATCAGCCGACCCGCAAGCATCCTCAACTGGCCACCCGCTGGCGCACCTTTCAAGCTCGCTATCCCAACTTTCGTTGGGAGAGTTTCGAGAGCCGCGTGCGTGAGAGTTTTCTGGCCCTGCAGCAGGCCTGGTCGGAGCAAAATTGGAGTCTGGCTCGTCCTTACGAAACCGATGCCCTCTTTCAGACCCATCAATATTGGATCGAGGCCTATCGTGCCCAGGGAGTGGTGAACGAACTGTCGGAAATCCAGGTCGGCAGTATCGAACTGGCCAACCTGGCTACCGACCCCTACTTTGACGCCATTACCGTGAGGGTTTTCGCTTCGATGATCGACGTCAACCGTGAAAAGGCCAGTGGCAAGCTGTTGGGCGGCGATCCCAAGAAGCCGCGGAGATTTTCGGAATACTGGACGTTCATTCGCAAAGTGGGTTTTCAGCCCGGCCCGGAGCGTGCGCCCGGGAGCTGCCCCAGCTGTGGCGGCCCCCTCGACCGGGTCAATCAGGTAGGGCTCTGCGAGTATTGCGGCAGCCACATCACCTGCGGCGACTTCGATTGGGTGCTGGCGCAGATCGAGCAGGACGAATCCTACCGGCCTCCCGATGGTTGACCCCAGGGGTCAGAGGGCGATCTGCTGGCGTTGATACAGCTCAACCAGCTGCTCCCGCACCCGATTCCACTGGGCCGTCAGCGGGGCTGAAGGTTGACCTGGCTGACTGACTTCTTCCAGTAAAGGAAAGCTGCGGGCCGGTCCCCTGGTGCCGTCGGGAAATCGGCTGCGGTGGTGTTCGTAGGCGCGCCGCTCGGGCGCCACGACCCCTTGGGGAAAGCGTTGTAGAAGATGCTCTACGACCCGCTGGATGCGCGCCCAGGGAAGTGGTTGTCGGCTGGCGAGAGCCCAGCGAGTCACGGCGTCCAGGCCGCGCAGCACGTCGTAATGGTAAAAGCGAGGGAAGGCCAGCTGTAGCCACTTCGACTGCGATTCGCGCTCTTCGCGATTGTGTTGGGTGTGGCTACCCAGGCGCAACTCGCGGCCCAGCAGGCAATGGGCTGCCCGGCGGGCGACTTCGGCCCCCTCAGGATGCAGTAAGGCGGTTTCCAGGGCGGCCACGGTGGCCACCATGGAACTGGGGCACTCGTCGCTGGCCGCGTAGGCGGTTTCATCGCAGTTGTAGCCGCCATCGGCCATCTGATAGTCACGAAACCACCCCAAAACCCAGTCGAAATCCTGCATAGGGCGGCCCGAACTGGCCAGAATGCGGTAGAGATTGCCCAGGCAACAGTGGCAGAAGGCCTGAAGCGGATCGATATCGGACGCCGGGGGCACGGGAAACCTGCGTTCGGGCGCGGCCAGCACCGCCTGAGCCAGATGCTCTAGGCTATCGGGCGGGGCAGACTTCAAGCGGCCCATTTCTTCCAGCAAGGAGAAGCGCCACCAGGGCGAGTCCCACTTGGGCCAGTAGGCATCCTGGTCGATACTGGAGGTGGCGGCAGCGGAGGCCAGGTAGTCCAGGCTCTCCGAGAGATTCTCAAGCGCCTTAGCTGGCAGCGACGCGGCGGGTTGCTGCAGGGCCTCCAGAGGCAGGCTACTCGCCAAGGACTTCAACGACCGTGCCGCTGCCTACCGTCCGGCCCGACTCGGTTACCGTGAACTCCAGCCCCTTTTCCAGCACCAGGCTCTGGCGCAGACGCAACTTGATCGGACCTTTGCCACCCAGGGGCAGGCTGCTCTGCCCGCCCAGGTCCACGATTTGAGCGTGAATACCGGTGCCTCGAATCTCCAATTCGGGTTCGTACTCGGTGGTTACGGGGGACACCCGCCCGCCCTGACCGGGGGACAACCAGCTGGTGTCGGCTACAAAGGTCTTGGCAGCCTTGACGCTGCCCGGAGTGGCCAGTACCTGCCCGCGCCCCGCGTCGTCCTTGTTGACGCCCTTGAGCACGATGCCATACTCCTGGCCGGCTTCGGCCACCTGTTGCGGCAGGCGGAACTTGCGAATGCCTGTCACTTCGGCCGCGATATGCTTGTCCAGCCCGACCAGTTCGACCGGCTGTCCAACCTCGAGGCGACCCTTCAGCACCTTGCCCTGCACCACGGTGCCCTGGCCGGGAACGCGGAAGACGTCGACCACCACCATTAAGAACGGTTCCTGGGCGGCGGCCCAGCCGGTGAGAATGAAGAACAATACTAACAGTCGGATCATGGCAGTTTGGGAAGGGAGACCCCTTCACACCTCCTCAAGCGGTTCAATAAGCAGGGAGCTTTCTTCCCTCAAGGTCGGGTGCCTGCCTGGCCAGGGAATCCGCCGCGATGCCAGAACCAGGATCTTCATGCAGCCCGTGGGGAAACCGAGCTACGAGCAGTTGCTGGCCGAGAACCAGCGGCTTCGTCAGCAGTTGCAGGCCCGGCCCCGTGCCGGCCTGGAGGTCGACTTCGAAAGCGAATCCGTCCAGATTCGCGGCCTTCAATCCGACGAACTCTCGTTGCAGAGCGCCAAAATTCACATGCCCGGGCTGGCCGAGGCGCTGCCCGAGTTGCTGAAGGTGGGTTCTCGAGTGGGCCAGGATGGCTCGTTCTCGATGCCCGATCTGTCTCAGTTCAGCCGCTATCCGATGAAGGTTCAGCAGTTGCGCGTGGAGATTTCCGAATCGACCCTCAATCAGGTGCTCGCCAGGCGCGAGGTTGAGGGAATGTCGGACCTCCGGGTGCGTGTCGGCGAGGGCGGTCAGATTCGCCTGAGCGGAATCGCTCAGAAGTTGATTCCCGTGCCCTTCGAGGTGGAAGGACGCCTGAGCGCCCAGGGCTCGGCGCTGCGCTTTCAGTTGCAACGGACGCGGGTGGCCGGCTTTTTGCCGGTTCCCAACTTGATGACCAATTTTTTCGCCTCTCTGGCCAGCCGCGAAATGGCCGCGATGCATGTGCGCCAGCAAGGGGATGATTATCGCATCGATCTGAAGCCGTTTTTGCCGCCCGGATTGGAGCTCGAGCTCGATCGCATCACCTCGCGGCCAGGAACTCTGCGGGTAGAGAAAGACCCGCAGCCGGACTGAGCGAGATCATCGCCGCTCGGCTTTGACCCGCTACTGTTACAGAAGATGACTTCTCAACTCTGGATCGCACTGTCGGCCGTACTCGGATTGTGTGCCCACCTGGGGATGCGCTGGGGTCCGGATTCCCTGGGCCCCTACCAGAACTGGCCTCTTTGGGCCGTTCTGGCCGTGGGCGGCGTGCCCCTCTGTTGGGATTTGCTGCGCAAGGCGCTGCGCGCCGAATTTGGCTCCGACCTGCTGGCCGGTATCGCCATCATCACGTCCTTATTTCTGGGCGAGTATCTGGCTGGAGCCGTGGTGGTGCTGATGCTTTCGGGGGGCGAGGCCCTGGAGAGTTATGCCGTGGGCAAGGCTTCATCGGTGTTGGCGGCACTGGCTCGGCGCATGCCCACGCGGGCCCACCGCAAGGTGGAAGGGGGCATGGAGGATCTGCCCATCGAGCAGGTCGCGGTTGGCGATCTGCTGGTCATCCTGCCCCACGAGATCGCGCCGGTCGACGGCGAGGTGGTCGACGGGCGCGGCCGCATGGACGAGTCGTTTCTCACCGGCGAGCCTTACGAGAGTGCCAAGGTTCCCGGCTCCAGCGTGCTCTCCGGCGCGATCAACGGAGCCACATCGCTGGTCGTGCGGGCTACCCGTCAGGCGATCGATTCGCGCTATGCCAAAATTATGAAGGTGATGCACGATTCCGAGCAACGGCGCCCGCGCCTGCGGCGACTGGGCGATCAGTTAGGAGCTGTCTACACCCCCATCGGGGTGGCCATCGCCCTGCTGGCCTGGTATGTCAGCGGCGATCCCGTACGTTTTCTGTCGGTGCTGGTCATCGCCACTCCCTGCCCGCTGCTGATCGCCATTCCGGTGGCCATCATTGGGGCCATTTCGCTGGCCGCTCGGCGTGGCATCATCATCAAAGATCCCGGGGTGCTGGAACAGGTCGGACAGTGCCGCACGATGATCCTCGACAAGACCGGCACTTTGACCTACGGGCGTCCGCAACTCACGGGAATGGATCTGGTGGCGGGTCACGCGCGCCAGGACGTGCTCAAGTGGGCGGCCAGCCTGGAACGCTATTCCCGCCATCCGCTGGCCACGGCCGTGGTCGAGGCCGCCGACCGTGAAGGGCTGCCCAATGAAGAAGCCAGCGAAATCCAAGAACTGCCCGGGAAAGGCATGAGTGGCCAGGTGCAGGGCCGGCTCATCGGCCTGTGCAGCCGCAAGAGCCTGTCGGTCGAGGAAAGCTCCTTGTTGCCCGCTACCGCTTCGGGCCTGGAGGCCATGGTGACGGTCGACGGCGCGCTGGCAGCCTGCCTGCATTTTCACGATCGACCACGCCGGGATACCCGCAGTTTTCTTCAACATCTGCAGAACAAGCACCGATTTTCCAGGCTGATGATCGTCTCGGGTGACCGTCGCGAAGAGGTCCAGTATCTGGCCGATCAGGTCGGTATGGTCGAGGGGGGGCTGAAGGGCGTGGAGTGCGAGGTGCATGCCGGCCAATCACCCGAGCAGAAGGTCGAGATCGTCCGCCGCGAAACCGCTCGGGTGCGCACCGTCTATCTGGGCGACGGCATCAACGACGCACCGGCCCTTACCGCGGCCACGGTGGGCCTGGCCATGGGGCAAAACAGCGACATCACCACCGAAGCCGCCGGAGCCGTGATTCTCGACAGTACGCTGCGGCGGGTGGACGAGTTTTTGCACATTGGCCATCGCATGCGCAGCATCGCGCTGCAAAGCGCAGTGGGCGGTATGTTGCTCTCGGTGGTGGGCATGCTGGTGGCCGCGGCCGGACATCTCACCCCGGTCCAGGGGGCCATCGGCCAGGAGTTGATCGACTTGCTGGCCGTGCTGAATGCTTTGCGCGTGGCCCTGCCGCCCGATAGCCTCAGCGATTACGATGCGGGAGACGACCTGTCCTGAGCCTGGACCTTCGTTCCCAGCTGGGCCGGCGCGACTTTTGTTGGGTGGTCTTTGACAGTCTGCGCTACGACGTGGCCTGCGAAGCCTTGCGCCGCGGACGTCTGCCGGGGCTGGGTCCTCGCATCGGCGGCTGGGAGCGACGTCATACCCCTGCCACCTTCACCTATGCGGCCCACCAGGCGTTTTTCGCCGGCTTTCTGCCCACCCCGGCAGGGCCTCAGTCCCCGGCGGTCCGCAACTGGGCCCTGGAGTTTGTAGGCAGCAGCAGTGTCGACGATTCGACGCTGCTGTTGCCCGGTGCCCACCTCTGTCAGGGTTTGCGGGCCCACGGTTACCACACCCTTTGCGTGGGTGGGGTGGGTTTCTTCAATCGCCAGACGCCGCTCAGCTGTGTGCTGCCCGACCTGTTTTGCGAAAGCCACTGGGGCCCCGAGATGGGGGTGACCGACCCCCAATCCACTCGCCATCAGGTGGAACGGGCCTTGCAGCGCTTGCGGCACTTCCCGAAGGAGCAGCGTCTGTTCCTCTACCTCAACGTCTCAGCCACCCACCAACCCACCCACTTCTACCTGCCGGGGGCCCTGCACGAGAGCTTCGAGAGCCAGTTGGAGGCCCTTTGCTTTGCCGATGGCCAGCTTGAGCCTTTGTGGTCCGAGCTGCAAGGACGCGGTGGGGCCTGTTGTTGGGCCTTTTCCGATCACGGCACGGCCTTTGGCGAAGAGGGGCGCTGGGGACATCGTTGGGCTCATCCAGCCATCTGGGAAGTGCCCTATGCAGAATTTCTTCTCGACCAGCAGCGCAGTTCGGCCGAGTAGGTATCCTGGCCCCGCCAGCGCACCCCGGGCAATAGATCGCCGAAGGCGTTCACCTCCAGGACCCAGGGCTGACGGTCGGGGCTGATCAGCAGATCGATGCCCAGGTACAGGCAGGCAGGGAAGGCAGCAGCCACGGCGCGGGCCGTGTTCTGCAAGCGAGCCCAGCCGGCTCGGCCCAGCCAGGCCCGCAAGGCCAGGGGGTCGCCGCGGCGGGCCCCCAGTTGCAGCCCCAGCATCGGCGCTCGGCCCTGACGCACCACCAGGTGGCGAGGTTCGCCTCCGATAGTCACCAGGCGTAGATCGAAGGGAAGGCCCTGGAGGCGAGCCTTGGGCAACCACTCTTCCAGGTGAGTTCCTTGAGCCAGCAACCAGTCGAGGATCTCGCTACAGATCGCCCCCTGGTAACGCCTCACCCGACGACTGTTATAGTAGTGACCTGGCCCCAGACGCTCAATTGGGGCGAAGCAGCTGTGGGAATCGCGCAGGTAGGCCACCACGCCGCTGCACGATGAGCCGCAGTACAGCTTGACGAACGAGCGGGCCGCCTGGCCGGGGTGGCTCAGACGGGGGGGCACGGCCAGGCCGCAGTCCTGCAGATGTTGATGACAGCGAGGTTTGTCGAAGAGCAATTCGATTTCGGCCGGCGCATTGTGATAGGGCAGTTGCCCTGGCAAAGTGCGCAGCCATTGGCGGTAGCGCTCGAACCAGCGGGCGGGTTGATCCAGCCGGCCTTTCTCCAGGGGCTCGGGTCTTCCGGCCAGCAGGGCTTCCACCTCGAGGTCTTTGCCGGGTGATTCGATGCGAATCTCGCTCCACGACCCGTCGCCCAGCGGGTGGGCAAAGTTGCCCTCTTTCAGCAACTCCCGATAGTCCACCATGTGAGCGGGGGGCAGGCCCAGGCGCTTGCGGGCGGCGGCATAATGCTGAGCCCGGTTCGAATTGCGGTCGCCGATCCAGAGACTATTCAGAGACGGAACAGTAGCGGTCGCCATCGTCGCCGTCGGGGTCGCGCTGCTCCTCGGAGATCACTCGGGGCAGGCGGGCCTTCAGTTCGGCCAGGCACCGGTCGCTGAGATAATTGTCGTTGACGTCCAGCAGCTTCAGCAAATGAAATCGGGCGTTCTTTATCAGCGGCTGGGCTCCGGCATCGTCGAGGTTGCCCCGGGACAGATCGAGCTCTTGCACTCGGTCGAGTACGGCCGAACGGGCCAGGCCCTCGACGATATCGGCGGCATACTCCGAGTTGCACAGCCCCAGGCGGCGCAGGCGAGGAAAACGATCCTGCAGGATGGGCTGCAGATCGGCCACGCTGCTGTCGCCCCCGTAGTTGTCGGAGCCAAGCCAGACTTCCAGATGCTCGAGCTGGGGCAACTCGGCGTGGGCGATTTGGGCCAAGGTGGTGGCCGCAAGCCCGCCGCTTTCCACCACCAGCCCGCGCAGGTTGCTGTGCTCGAGATAGGTGAAGGCCAGTGAGGAGGCGCCCCGCACCGTCAGCCATTCCAACTGGGGAAAGGCCCTCAGCAAGGGAGCCAGGTCGCTCTGGACAATCCAGGAAATTTCAAATTCGTCGTAGGTGATTTCGCCGAGGAAAAGATGGCGCAGCCCGGCCAGGCGTTGGCGATGCTGCACCAGCAGGTCGACCACCAGCGAGGAGTCGCAGTCGTACATCTCTTCGTGCCAGGTGCCGATGACCAGGGTTTTCAAGCGTTCGCTGCCAGCCGTGTTCAGCAGTTGTTCCAGAGCTTCTGAAAAAGGACGATCCCCGTCAGCGACTCGCAGTGCCCAGGCCGTTCCGGTGGGGTCGTCGAGGGTGCCCTGAAAATCGACAAGCGGATACCCCAGCCAGTGAGTAAGATGTTGAGCAATGGCCATCGGGGCAGGTTCGGGGAGGGCTAGCGCTTCCCTCCGGGCCGGATCCAGTCGGCCAGTTGCAGCAGTGCGAAGCTGAGGGGAACCCACAGAGCGGCGCAGGCGTAGAACCCCCAACCGCGCCGGGCCACAAGTTGGGGCGGCAGGCGCAGCGGGGCTTGAATTCGCTCCCTGAGTTCTTGCAGAAAACTCTCCCGCGTGTGCCCGGGCTGCCACAGCAGTGGGGCCCCGAAATGAATCCATACCGGTCCGCCGCGCACATAGCGTGCGTTTTCCGGGCACAGGGCCTCGCTGCCATAGGTGCTGACCGGAATCAGCGGCACTCCGCACTGCTCGGCCAGAATGGCAACGCCGGGGTGAAACTCCTGCAACTGGTAGCTGTGGGTGGGGTTGCCCTCGGGGTAGATGCCCACGCAGGCCCCCTGGGACAGGTGATGGGCCACCCGCTGCAGCGATCCGCTCTTGCCGCCTACAGCAATGAACCCCAGAGCCTTGAGCCAGTGTCCCACCAGGGGGATCTTCAGCGGCTCGCGAGACACCATGAAGCGCACCTGACGAGGCAGGATGGAACCCAGCACCAGACCGTCCAGCACCGTAGGATGGTTGCTTACCAGCAGTACCGGGCCCTCTCGGGGCAGGTGCTCCAGGCCCTCAACCTGAGGAATCCAGTAGGGAAGAAGCAAGCGCTGAAGCGCTGCCAGACTGAAGCGGTAGATTGGGTTCAAGCCGAGAGACGAGCCAGGTCGGAAAGCAGTTGCTCAAAGGGGCGTTGGTCAACGGCCGAGCAGTGTTCCACCTCGACTCCGACCAGAAAACGGTCTTCATACTCGCGGCACCAGCGAACTTCGCCTTCAACCCAGTGTTGCTGGCGACCGTCGACGGTCTTGTAGAGAACCTGCAGGCGAACGCCCGCCTCCATTCGCAGCGGCAGGATCAGGCGCAATCCCCCGGGGCCCACATCCAACACTCTGGCTTTGCGGAATGTGCCATAGCCCACCCGAAAGCGAACCTCCTGAATCCAGTGGTAGCGTTCTTGCCAGCGCCGATTGCCGTTTTTGGATTCAAGTAGCTTGCGGATTCCCATGGTGTCAAACGCTCCCCGCTCCTGGATGTGTGTGAGGAGGATTTCACGTGGTGGAACCCTACGGTCTAGGCAAAGCATGTAAACTTTTCTCGCCAGACAATCGTTCGGGACCTTCAGGTGCAGAGGACGCCCACCGCACAGGTGCTCTGGTCGAGCAGTCGCTCGGCCCGTTGACCCAGGAAGGCCCGATCGGTGGTGCGACGCAGCACGCCCCCCATGAAAATCAGGTCGTAGCCTTCCTCGCGCGCGAGTTGCAGGATTTCCGATTCGATATTGGCCCCCTGAAGCAGGCGAGTCGAGGCCTCGGGACAGAGCCGCTGGGCCACCTGGACCTTCTGGTCGAGAAAATTCTGGGCCAACCGTGCCCGCTGTTCCAAGACCAGTGGATCGGCCATCGGCAGGTGGATCTCGACCACATGAGCCACGGTCAGACTGGCCCCCGTAGAGAGTGCCACGGCGCTGGCCAGTTCAATGACCGGAGCTCCCCGGGGGGTGCCCGTCGTGGGAACCAGAATCTTGCGGGGCGTGACCAGGCCCTCCTCGGGTACGCGCATCACCAGCACGGCACAGCCGCTGTCGAGCAAAATTCGGTCGACGGCCTGGGGGAAGGGGCTGCCTTCGCGTTGGGCTGGCTGGCTGGCTCCCAGCATCATCAATTCGTAACCCCGCTGCGACTCGCGCACAATCAGTTCGACGGCGTGGCGACTCCGGGCTCGCTTGATCACCAGGTTAGGGTCGAGCTTCTTTTGCAGCCGTTCAGACAACTCGCTGAAGTCGGGCTTGAACTCTCCCTCGCCGCCTTCGGGGGGGTCGATGTGCATCAAGGTACAGTCGAAGCTTCGCACTTGATGAATCCAGCTGGCCACCCGAGTTAGAGCTTCTGCATTGGGTCCACCGCGAAGCGGCATAAATACCCGTCGCAAGCGACCCAAGAAGGTGTCGCTGCGTCGCCGCTTGAGGTTTTGCTGTTCAGCGGCCGTCATGGGGATTTTGGAAAAGGCCCAGCGCAGCAGCGGAGGCGTTAACAAGCAGGTGCTCAGGGCCACCATCACGATGATCGAGTAGGTTTCCACGGCCAGGATTTCCAGGTTCAGCCCCACGGTGGCCACGATGATCTCCATCGAACCCCGGGCGTTCAGGCCCAGGCCGAAGGCCACTCGTTCCCAGGGCGGCAGGCCGGCCCTCCAGGCGCCAAAGCCCACGCCGATGAGCTTGCAACTGCAGGCCACCGAAAAGATGATGATGCCCCAGATAATCACGGTCGGATTGATCACCCGCAGCAGATCGACCTTGAGACCCGCACTGGCGAAGAAAATCGGGGACAGAAACGAGCTGACCAGCACTTTCAGAGCGGCGTCGGTTTCGTGATGGAAACGCCGGCACTGGGCCACGCACATCCCGGCTACCAGCGCGCCCAGCATGGGTTCCAGTCCCAGGGCGTGAGTGGTGGCGCCACTGAGCATGGTCAAGACGATGGTGGCGCTCACCTGGCTGGAAACCCCTCCGTCGCGGTTGTCGATCCAGGTCAGCAGTCGATCTACGGCCCAACGACCGGCGGTGAAGGCCACGCACAGAAAGACCACGGCGCCGATGAGGGCGCGGGCAATCTGGGCGTGGTTGGCCTCGCCGGTGGCCTGGCTGACCACCGCCGAAAGCAGCACCCAGCCCACCAGGTCTTCGGTCATCGCGGTGGCGACCATCGTTTGCCCCAGTGGCCGGCTCAGGCACTGAATGTCGAGCAGAATTTTGGCCAGCACCGCCATGGCCGAGATGCTCATCGCCACCGCCATGAACTGGGCGAAGACGACCCTCTTGGCCGGGTCCTGCAGCAGAATGTCGGGCGCGGCCAGGCCCAGGGAAGCTCCGAAAGCCAGCGGCACCACCGTGCCCCAAAAGGCGATGAGAAGTACCCGGCTGCCGCGAGTGCGAATCAGATTGAAGTCGATTTCCAGGCCGGTGACCACCAGCAGCAGCAGCACACCCAACCGACCCACCGCCGTAAGCAGGGCGTTCTGGGCGCTTTCGCTGGGAAACAGCCAGCTCTGGGCCTCTGGCCAGAGCTTGCCCAGAATGGTGGGCCCAAGCAGAATGCCGGCCAGCAACTCGCCCACCACGGCCGGTTGACCCCAGCGGCGGGCCAGTTCGCCCAGAAATCGGGCCGTAGCCAACAGCAATGAGATTTGCAGCAGCAAAATCAGCAGGGCATGGTGGCCGAGGGCCGAGGTTTGCATCTCGATCTCTTCTCGTTGGTGACGAAGGGGCCTGTGCCATGACGCTGCACCGACATCTGTGCTATGGTGGCCGAATGAAGACCGTTCTTAGCATCGCCTGGCAATCTCCGGTGCGATATCTTTTTCTGACGGTTTCGTTGTCGATGATGTGGCTACTTCGGCACAGTCTGGTGCAGGCGGTCACTGGAAAACTGGGCAGCAGCCCCTGGGAATTGCTGCTGATTCCTTTCGGGCTGGTAGCTGTGGGGGCGGGGTATGCGGCTTTGGCCATCAGTCTGAATACGACCTATGTGGAAAGCGACGGACA
Organism: uncultured Burkholderiales bacterium; assembly: GCA_964649085.1. Classification (GTDB taxonomy): domain Bacteria; phylum Vulcanimicrobiota; class Xenobia; order Xenobiales; family JADMJV01; genus JADMJV01. Next base: position 29,068 of record CAZYPN010000005.1, read on the forward strand.
AAGGCTCAGAGTGCGTCATTCCCCCTGTCCGTGGCCTGGAGGTCGGACACTGACGTTGGCTCAACTCAAGGAACTGAGGATGGCTACCCGGGTCACCTCTAGCGATACCCGGCAGAATGTGCGCTACAGCCTTCAGGCTGAGATGAAGGACGGTCGTAAGGTGGATTTGTTCGCAGTGTCTTCCAAGAGTCGTGCCCAGGAGTTGCTGCGCACTTTGAAGGAAAAGCTCTCGCAGGCCTGACGGTGCCCTTCTTGCTCACCCTGCGCATCGCTCTGAGAGCTTTGCTGACCAACAAATTCCGCAGCTTTCTCACGATCTTGGGCATCATCATCGGAGTGGCGGCGCTGATCGCCACCTGGTCGATCAGCCAGGGTGCACGGATTCAGATGCAAGAAAAAATCGACCAGTTTGGCAAAGACTCGATCTGGATTTACGGTGGCGACCGGCGCAAGTCGGGTGCCCAGAGCGGCGCCTCCCAGTCGGTCGACCTCAAGGTTTCCGACTGGGAGGTACTGTCGCGGCTCGACAGCGTGCGTTTTTGTTGCCCCATTATCTGGACTTCGGGACAGATGGTCTATGGATCGGCCAACTGGCGCAGCGATGGGCTGGGCACCACCGCCGACTACCTGGGCGTGCGAGCCTGGGCCATCCGCGAGGGGAGAGTCTTTTCCGAGGACGAGGTGCGCTCTGGTGCCTGCGTCGTGGTCTTGGGCAGTATGTCGGCTCGCAAGCTGTTCGGGGCTACCCCGGCCCTGGGCAAGACGCTGCGCATTGAGCAGTTTTCCTTTGAAGTCATCGGTGTGCTCGAGGAGCGAGGCCAGTCGATGGGACGCAGCAGCCAGGACGACACCTTTCTGGTGCCCTACACCACCTGTCAACGACGCCTGCGCAAGACGCGCTTCATACACATGATTTTGGTGGCGGCCAAGAACACCGACCAGCTCAAGTCGGCGGCTGCTCACTTCAAGCAGGTGCTCAAGCAGAAGAACGGCATCCCCATCGAGGAGGAGAACGCCTACGAGGCCTACACTGCCGAGCAGGCCTTCAAAACCTATCAAGAGGGCACCAAGACCTTCGGTCTGCTAACGCTGATGACGGCCTCGGTGTGCCTGCTGGTAGGCGGCATTGGCATTACCAATACCATGATGATGTCGGTCAGCGAGCGCACCCGGGAAATCGGAGTGCGTATGGCGCTGGGAGCAACGCCCAACGACATTCTGGTTCAGTTTTTGTTGGAAGCTCTGGTGCTCAGCGGCCTCGGGGGGTTATTGGGGGTGGGCCTGGGGTTCTGGGGCGCGCTACAGACCGCCGAACTGGCCTCGTGGCCTCCGGTGGTCACCCTGCGCTCGCTGTGGCTGAGCTTCGCCTGTTCGGCCGCCATCGGGCTGGTTTCGGGCGTCTATCCCGCCTGGAAAGCCTCGCGCCTCGATCCGGTGGATGCCTTACGTTCGGATTAGGCCGCTCTTTTCCAAGGTGCGCAGGGCCTCCAAAGCCTCGTCAATGGTTGGGAAGCGAGTCTCCGGGTCGCGCTCGATCATCTTGCTGATCAGAGCCTGCACTGCAGCGGGCAGATCAGGGCGGTACTCGGCTATCGGTGCGGGCTCGCGAGTCAGTCGCCAGAGCAGCGCTTCGGCCGTGCTGGAAGCCCCCTGGTAGGGGGTTCTCCCCGTCAGCATTTCATACAGAATCACGCCGGCCGAATACTGGTCGGAACGGGGGTCCGATACCACCCCCTGAATTCGCTCTGGGGCCAGGTAGTCCAGCGTGCCGACCAGTTCGTGGGTCTTGGTAATGCGGCTCGAACGGGCGTCCTGGGCCAGACCGAAATCCACGATTTTCAGCCCGCGCGGGGTCAGCATCAGGTTTTCAGGTTTCAGGTCGCGATGCTGCACGTGGAGGCGATGGGCGTAACTCAGTCCCTCGAACAATTGACGGGCCAGACGGTAGGGCTGGTCGGGACGGCGGCCACTCTCCAACAGTTCTCGCAGACTCTCGCCTTGAAGGAACTCCATGACCAGGTAGAGCGCCCCTTCTTGCTCACCCGAATCGATCAGCCGAACCAGATGGGGGTGATTCAGCTGCATGCAGATGCGCACTTCGCGCAGAAATCGTCGGCGGAAGTCGGGGTTGTGGCTCTCGGACTCGTGGACGATCTTCACGGCTACGGCCTGTGAGGGCTCCAGGGCGGGGAGGAGAAGGGCTCGATACACGGTGGCAAATCCCCCCCGGCCTACCCGCTCGACCAGCAGATACGGCCCCAGTTCCCGCTGTAACCAGGGGTCGGCGGGGTCGCTGTGCTGCTGCCAGCGCTGGCGTCGGACGCCGCCCAGCCAGGTCGCCCTTCGTTGCTCCAGGCTGCGGGCCAACAGCAGCGAGAAACAACCGCTGAAGGCTGGCAAGATCAGATGAAGCTTCCACAAGCTAAAAGCGCAGAGGGCCAGGGATGTCAGGGCCAGGGCCAGCAACTGCAGGGTTGAGCGGGACAGGCCCCCCAGCCAGAGAGCAGCCAGCAGATACACGGCGCAGGTTGTTGCCGAAGCCGGACTGCGCCACGACTGCTGGAGCAAATCGTGAAAGGCCCAGGCGTGCACCCCCACCCGGGGAAATCGAGCGTCAAGGGGAGTTCGCGTCAGGTCGACGCTGCCCGCGCCCACCTGGCCGACCCAGATCACGCAGCCTTCCAGATGGTGGGGCGGGGGAGGATGAGTCGTCCACCCCTCCAGGTCTTGCCAGCTCAGATGTCTCAAATTGCGCCTGCTGGTGTCGCTCCAGGGCGCCTGCTGATTGACCCAGATCGCTTCGGGGTGCAGCCGCGTCGGGCCCCGCAGCGTGGGCAACGCAAGCGTGGCTTCTGCAGGCGCCGGTCCATGCAGCACCTGGAGGTAAGCGGCCAGTGCTAACGAGTTTTGTTGTCGGTGCCTCAGGCGGTAGCTGCGGGTTGCCCCGTCAGAGTCGCTGGGGAGTTCGACCAGCCCCTGAAGGTGGGGGCTTACCGTCGGATAGGTTTCTTTGAGTGTGCGCGCCAGCAACACGGCCTGGGGCCGGGGTACGCCGCTCCACAGGCGCTGGAACGCCTGGGGCTCCTTGCCGGTGAGCAGCAGGTCGAGCACAACCAGCGAGGCCCCCTGCTGTTGCAACCTGCGCAGGGCTTGGGCCAGAGCGTCAAAGACCTGGCGATCGGAGGTCCAACGCCTGCTTACTTCCGTGTCGAGGTCGAGGTGCACCACCCGCGGCGAGGCTGGCGGTTGCAGAGGAGCAAGCAGTCGCAGCATGGCGTCGTAGGCAAAACGATCCCAGACCCACAGCGGCGGCGCCAGCCACTGACAGGCTACCAATAACAGCGACAGCGCCAGCAGCAGTGCCGGGCGCGAAGCCAGCCTCTCCAGCAACTAGCGAAACTCGATAATTCTTACAGACTGCATTGTGGCCGAACATTCGCCCTTTTCTGCCAGGCTCTTCCAGTCGAATTTGGGTTCTGGAACGGGAGGGAGGCCCGGGGCTTGTTGCCTGCCATGCCCCGCTTTGGCGTTTTCCTCGTTGTTCCACTGGCTGGCACTGGCCGCCGGCCCGAGACGCACGGCCCCTACCTCGATTTGCTCCTCGCCACCGTGGGCCAGCGATTGGCTCTGGCCGTGCCAGCGCGCCAGTATATCGTAGAGGGCCGCCTCGCGCTGCTGGTGGGCGCTGACAGCAGCCTGAAGCTGGCCGATTTCGCCACACTGGGGATGGACAAAGGCCACGAAGAGTCGGACCCCCGGTTGGGCCGCCAGCGAGGGGATCTCCAGTCTGGCCGGCGAGCCGGGGCGGGCCTGCACCAGTTGGGGAGCTATTTGGGGCAGCAGGCGCCCTTCCTTAAAGGCGGCCCACGCCACCGTCAGGCTCTGCTCTTGAGGCTCGGCCCACAGGCATAACCGCTGGGCGGGCTGGTCAGCCCTGGGCTTATGATTTCCATCGAGCACAGCGTAGTGAAAGGCCAACGGCGGGGAGGCCGGGGGTGGGGTAGGGGCACACCCCCAAAGGAACAGGCACAGGAACATCCATCTCAGCATGGCCTATCGGTCGAGAGCCGAGCAGATTTCTTCCCGAAGGAAAAGCCGGTCTCGGGGCAAAGTTTGCCGCGATTATGCAAGCGCGCTGCCCATCTTGCGGGAGTTTTCTCGAGTTCAAGTCGAGCCTCTCCTCCTACCAGGTCTGTTCGGCCTGTCAGACCCTGGTGGTTCGCAAAGACGTCGACCTTCAGGCCGTGGGCAAGGTGGCTGCGTTACAGCCCGATGGCTCGCTGCTGCGGGTGGGTACCCAGGGCGTCTATCAGGGCAAGAGTTTTGAAATCATTGGCCGCATTCAGGTCGCCATCGGCGATCCCGCTGCCCCCGATGTGATTTGGAACGAGTGGCATGCCAGTTTCAGCAATGGCACCAATGGCTGGATTGGCGAAGCCCAGGGCGAGTATTTCGTCAGCTTCCAATCCAGCAGTATGTCGGTTCCGGCTCCCAGTGCCCTGCACCTGGGTCAGGTGGTCACGGTAGGCAAAGAGAGGGGCGTGGTGACGTCGGTAAGTCAGGCCACCGCCCTGAGCCTCGAGGGCGAGCTACCCTTTGTGGCCGAGCCGGGCTACACCGCCATCTTTGCCGACGTCAGTACGCCCTCGGGCCTGTCGGCGAGTATCGACTATTCCGAGTCGATTCCTCTGGTGTTCGAGGGTTACTGGTGCAGTTTCGAAGAACTAAAGTTTCGCGGGCTGCGCTCGAGCGATGGTGAGGAACTTCAGGCGCCTCAAATTCGCGAAGCCAACCTCAAGAGCCTCAAGTGTCCCAGCTGCGGCGCGCCCCACGAACTGCAGGCCGGAGGGATTTCCCAAACCCTGGTGTGCGGTTTTTGCGACACGGCCATGGACCTCAATCAGGACGCAACCTTCAAAAGCGTGGTGCAGTTTGAGCAATCCAAGGCCAAGATTCCCGCCAAAATTCCGCTGGGCTCTCGGGGCATACCGCCAGGCAGCAACACGGAGTACACCTGTATTGGCTACCTCAGCAAATTCTGCCGGGTAGACGGGGCCATCTATCGCTGGGCCGAATATCTATTGTACGAACCGTCCAAGGGCTACCGCTGGCTGACCGAAAGCAACGGCCACTGGAGCCTGCTGGCTCCGCTGCGCCAGGTGCCCACCAAGTTCGGTAGCGAGCCCGTGGGCTATCCGCCCAATACCGAGGTCAAGCTGGGCGCCACCACCTTCAAACACTTCCAGAAAACCACCGCCACTGTGGAGTATGTCGCCGGCGAGTTCTACTGGCGAGTGCGGGTTGGAGAAAGCTCCGAAGTCAGCGACTTTGTGGCCCCGCCCCAGGTGCTTTCTGCCGATTGCTCGCAAAGCGAAGTGAACTGGAGCCTTGGAACTTACGTCGAGGGAGCGGCGCTGTGGAAGGCCTTTCGTCTGTCCGGCTCGCCCCCCGCCCCTCGGGGCATTGCCAACAACCAGGTGAATCCCCATAAGGCGGCTGCGCAACGACGCTGGACCACCTATGCCGTGGCGTTGCTGGCCACCTTCGGCTTTCTCACCGTACGCACGCTGACCGAAAGAGGGAAGTTCTTCGACGAGACCTTCAACTATCGAGATTACGAGCCCGACCGGGTGCAACAGAAGAAGCTGCAGGTGCCTGCCGGTCAGCACAACCTGGCCATCACGGTGATAGCCCCCTCGCTGTCGCAGCGCTGGGCCGATTTCGTGTTTACCCTGGTCGACCCGAAAACCCAGGAAGCCCGCAGTGGTTCCACCAGCCTGTATCACCAGAGCGGGGTGGATGATGGCGAGGCCTGGAGCGAGTCGGTGACCCGCTCCACCATTCATTTTGCCCACGTGCCGGGGGGCGAATATGACCTTCAGGTCGAGCCGCTCTCCAACGTGGTGGGTCAGGACCAGCCCGAGGGGCCGGGCACGCCCAAGTCCTTTCCCAACACCCTTTTTGGCTATACCCTGCAGGCCAGCCTTTCCCAGGCTCACTGGGGCTATCTCTGGATGGTGGTATTTTTGGGGCTGATTCCACCCTTGTGGAGCGGTTGGCGTAGTTCGAGTTTCGAAACCTCTCGCTGGTCCGAGAGCGACCACGCTCCGGCATCGAGCTGGAGCGACGATTGAAGGAGCTGGCGTGAAAGACTGGTACACCTGGATGATGGTCGGGCTGCTCGGCTGGATCGGCTATGTGCACTTTAGCGGCGGCGGCCCCAACGACGGCCTCAAAGAGAAGGTGCGACCGGGTCCTCATTCGGTGCGCAATAACCCGGGCAGTCATCGCTCCCACTATCGGTCCCACTATGTCCACATCGGAGGAAAGTAGCGACCCGCCCGGCTCTCCGGGACTGCTTCTGCTTTCGGTGTTCCTGGTGGCCACCTGTGGCCTGATCTACGAACTGATCGCCGGAGCCCTGGCCAGCTATCTGTTGGGCGACTCGATCTTCCAATTCTCCACCATCATCGGCGACTATCTGTTCGCCATGGGGGTGGGCTCGTATCTGGCTCAGTATCTCGGGCGTAAAGGTCCCGAGGTGGACTTTGTGCGGCTGCAAAACGGCATCGCCCTCATCGGCGGCTTTTCTGCCCCTTTGATGCATCTGGCCTTCAGCTATACCAATAGTTTCCGCTTCGTGCTCTATCTGCTGGTCTTTCTGGTGGGGCTGCTGGTAGGCGCCGAGATTCCTCTGCTGATGACCGTGCTGAAGAAGCACTATGGCTTTCGCCAGCTGGTTTCGCGGGTGCTGGCTCTCGACTATCTGGGGGCGCTGCTGGCCAGCCTTATCTTTCCCCTGGTTCTGATCCCCCAGTTGGGCCTGATCCGCACTTCTCTGGCCTGCGGCCTGGTGAACTCGGCCGTTGCCTGGGTGTCTCTTGAGTTGTTTCGCGTTCGCGGCCTGGCCATGCGGCTGCAAACCGCTCTGGTTGCCGCCCTATTGGTGGCGGGCGTGGCCGCCTCGGATCTCATCACGCGCTTTGCCGAAGAGGGTTTGTACGCCGACCCCATCATTCTCTCTCGCACCACTCCCTATCAGCGGCTGATCGTCACTCGGGGCCATCAGGAAACCCGGCTGTATATCAATGGTAACCTGCAGTTCAGTTCACGAGACGAATACCGCTATCACGAGGCGCTCGTGCATCCTGCTCTGTGCTCCCTGGAGCGTCCCGCCAAGGTGTTGATTCTGGGTGGTGGCGATGGCCTCGCCGCCCGCGAGGTGCTGCGCTACCCGCAGGTATCGACGGTGACGCTGGTCGACCTCGACCCGGCGATGACCTCGCTGTTCCGAGAACACCGCCAACTGGCCGAATTGAACAAGGGGGCACTGGCCGACCCCAGGCTCCGGGTGGTCAATGCCGATGCCTTTATCTGGGCTCGCCAGGCCACAGAACGTTATGACGCCATCCTGGTCGACTTTCCCGACCCGTCCAACTATGCCGTGGGCAAGCTCTATACCCAAAGCTTTTACGCCGGGCTGCGGCCCTTGCTTCGGCCCGGAGGGGCGCTGGCCGTACAGTGCACCAGTCCCCTGTTCGCCCGTCAGTCCTATTGGTGCATTCAGGCCACCCTGCGGGCGGCGGGATGGAAGGTTCGGCCCTACCACGTCTATGTTCCCAGCTTTGGAGAATGGGGTTTCGCGCTGGCCGGCCTGGAAAACGAGCCCCGCCCCGCGGCCACCAGGTTGCCCGATGGGATGCGCTATCTGGGGGCCGAAACCGTGGACGAACTCTTTCGCTTTCCGCTCGACATGAGCCCGGTGCCCACCCAGATCAACCGCCTCTTTGATCAGGTGCTGGTTCGCTACTACGAAAGCGACTGGCGCTCCCTGGTGGAGTGATGCAGCGTCGTCAATTTTTGCTGGGAGCGGCAGCCAGTGGCTGGTTGGCGGCCTGCCGTCGCTGGGGTCTCAGTCCGCAGCTGCAGGGCCAGATCGTGGGCGCCAACTGGCAACTCGGCCATCGCCTGCAACAACTGCGTGCCCCGGCTCCTTTCCAGGGTCCCAGGCCGCGGGTTGAGGTGCTGATTCTGGGTGGGGGCATGGCGGCGCTGGCCGGGGCCTGGCGGTTAGCTCACGCGGGCCTCGAGGATTTCTTGCTGCTGGAACTCGAGGCTGAATTGGGGGGCAACAGTCGCTGCGCCAACTACGCCTGCTCGGCCGCACCCTGGGGGGCCCACTACCTGCCCTTGCCCACTCAAGAGTCGACGGTGGTGCTGCGCATTCTTGAAGAAATGAAGATTTTGCTGGGTTTTGACGCTCAGGGGCAGCCCCGCTTCGACCTCGACCAGGTGGTGCACGACCCGGACGAGCGTCTCTTCGCCTTCGGAAGCTGGGAGGAGGGGCTCTTCCCTCGCAGCGGGGCCAGTTCCAGCGAACTGGCCCAGTGGCAGGCCTTTCAACAGGATATGCAGAGCTGGAAGCAGCGCCGCGATCGGCAAGGCCGCAAGGCCTTCGCCTTACCCCTGGTGTTCAGTTCGCCCGAGCCCGAGATTCGCGCCCTGGATAGCATCACGATGGCCGAGTATCTGGGCCGCAAGGGTTGGAACAGCCCGCGTTTGCGCTGGTACGTGGAGTACTGCTGCCGCGACGACTACGGAACCTCCCTCGAGAGGACTTCGGCCTGGGCCGGAATTCATTATTTTGCCAGTCGAGACAGCCTGTTTGAGGCCGAGTTGACCTGGCCCGAGGGAAATCAGCATCTGGTGAGGCACCTGCAAAGCCGACTGGCCGAGCGCAGGCGCCTGAAACATCTGGTTTTGCGGGTTCAGGCCGAGGCAGGGGAATGGCACGTAGACGCCTGGGACGCCGCCCGTGAATGCCTGGTGGGCTGGAGAGCCCCCACGGTACTGTTCGCCCTGCCCACTTTTCAACGCCCCTACCTGCTGGGCGAGGCGCCCCGCAAAGACCTCAGCTACGCGCCCTGGACCGTGTGTAACCTGGTGCTTTCGCACATCCCCCCTTCGGCCCACGAAGCCGAGGTGGGGTTGTGCTGGGACAACGTGCTCTACCAAAGTCCCAGCCTGGGCTACGTGGTGGCCACTCACCAGCTCTCGAGCCATCCTGGCGGGCCTTCGGTATTTACCTATTATCGACCCTGGGCCGAGCTCGAGCCGGCCGAGGCTCGCCGTCGCATGCTCGAGCGTTCCTGGGCAGACGTGGTGACTTTGGTCATGGAGGAGATGCTGCGAGTCCATCCCGACCTGGCTGGCGTGTGCGAGCGCCTCGACGTCATGAATTTCGGGCATGCTATGGTGTCACCGCTGCCCGGCACGATCTGGGGAGACACCCTGCGCCAGGCCCGACAGCCCCGGTCGGGATTGCACTTTGCCCATTCCGACCTGTCGGGTGTATCGATTTTTGAGGAAGCCAGCTTTCACGGCGTGCGGGCTGCTCAGGAAATTCTGGCCGCACGAGGACTGTTGAAAGACGATTTCCTCCGCGCATGAAACCTTCTCCGCTGCGACGACTGCTGGGCTACGCTCGCCACCATCGAGGACGGGTGGCGGCGGCCAGCTTGTGTTCGGTGCTCAACAAGTTGTTTGACATCGCGCCCGAGATCCTCATTGGCATGGCTGTCGACGTGGTCGTCAATCGACAACATTCGCTGCTGGCCCGCTGGGGGGTGCCCGATCTGCAGCATCAGTTGCTGTGGTTGGGCCTGGGCACCTTCTTCATCTGGTTTTTTGAATCGGTGTTTCAGTACCTCTATCTGGTGCTGTGGCGAAATCTGGCCCAGCAGATTCAGCACCAGTTGCGGATGGACGCCTATCGACACCTGCAACGACTGCCCGCCGAGCGCCTGGAAGATCGCTCCATGGGTTCGTTGCTGGCCTTGCTGCAGGAGGACGTTCATCAGCTCGAGCGCTTTCTCGATGGCGGCGCCAACTCGCTGATCCAGGTGTTGACGACGGTGGTGCTGGTCGGCGGCGCCTTCCTCTTTCTCTCTCCGCTCATCGCTGTGCTGGCCTTTCTCCCCATCCCGCTGATCCTGTGGGGTGCCTTTGCTTTCCAGCGGCGACTTCAACCGCGCTATGCCGAGGTGCGAGAACGTGCGGCCCGGGTTAGCGCGCGACTGACCCTGAATTTGCAAGGCCTGCTGAATATCCAGTGCTACGGTAGCGAGGAGTTCGAGGCCGCCCGAGTGGAACGCGAAAGCCTGCTCTATCAGCAGGCCAATCGCGACGCCATCGCATTGTCGTCGGCTTTTACACCGGTCTTGCGCATGGCCATTCTGGCCGGATTTCTCTGCACTCTGGTGCTGGGAGGCCAGCAGTGCCTGGACGGTCAACTCTCGGCCGGATCCTATAGTGTGCTGGTCTTCCTGACCCAGCGGCTGCTGTGGCCATTAACCGGTCTGGCCGCCACCAGCGACCTCTACGAGCGGGCCATGGCCTCGGTCAGCCGTATCCTGGACCTGCTCGAATTGCCCGCCGTCGATCTGGAAGAGGGGCGGACGCTGCCGTCGGTTGCCGGAGAGTTGCGTTTTGAGGCGGTCGAGTTCGCTTATCCGGGCCGGGAGCCTCTGCTGCAGGGATTTGAATTGAGCCTGCCCGCGGGTCAGACCACGGCTCTGGTGGGTGCTACCGGCTCGGGCAAGAGTACCGTAGTCAAGCTGTTGTTGCGTTTTTTGGAGCCCAATCGCGGTCACATCTGGCTTGATGGTCAACCGCTCGAGCAGCTCTCGCGACGCTGGTTGCGCAGCCAGGTGGCGGTGGTGTCTCAGGAAGTCTTTCTCAGCGACGACACGGTGCGTGCCAATATTGCCTACGGCTGTGCCCAGGCCGACCCTCGGCGCCTGGAAGAGGCTGCCCGAATGGCCGAAGCGCTGGAGTTTATCGAGCGGCTGCCGGGTGGGCTGGACGGACCTTTAGGCGAGCGGGCCGGGCAACTCTCGGGCGGTCAACGCCAGCGTCTGGCTCTGGCGCGAGCTCTGTATCGAGAGGCTCCCATTTTGATCCTCGACGAAGCGACTTCGGCCCTCGACAATGAGACCGAAGCTGCCTTCGGTCGCTCATTGCTCCAGTGGTCGGCGGGGCGCACCGCGCTGATCATTGCCCATCGGCTCTCCACCGTGCGTCACGCCGACTGCATCCACGTCATGCACGCCGGTCGCGTGGTCGAAAAAGGCCGGCACGAGGAGTTGCTGCTGCGCGGCGGCCTCTACGCACGACTGTGGGCCATCCAAACCGGCGAAGTCGGGGCCCCAGGAACTGAGCCTTCCCTGGCAAACCAGCCAGGATGCGATGCAACCTTGTAGCTTTACAGCTCCTGCTGTTCACCAGCCTGGCAGTGGCCCGACCCACGGCCCAATGCCCCCACACCGGGGCCGACTTTCGTGCCGACTTCGAACGTCCTCACAAGCGCGTTGAGGATCGCCTGGGCACCGCTTACGGATGGGAGGGCAAGACCACTCCACTGGAATCCCAGATCGTGATCGTCTTGAAGCGGCGCCATGCTTCCCTGAACGACCTGCGCGCTTTCTTGTCGAAAAGCCTGGCTCGCGGCAGCAGCCTGAGCCAGGGCGTCGAGGTTCGCCAGGGCACCTTCAAGGGGCTCGAAGTGGAAGGCATGACGGAGGCCGGGGTTCCCTTTGTCGCTCGGGTGTTCCAGGGCCCCCATCACGATTATCTCTGCGCCTCGGTCACCTATGACACGGCCCTGAATCGGAAGTTCGTCCAGGGCTTTCACCTGCACCCGCGATGAGGGTTCTGGGACTGCTGCTCAGCTTGCTGTTGGTGGCCCTGGGTGGGGGAGCGGTTGGAGCACGTCCCAAACCCCCGGTCAAGGCTGCTCCGCCGCTGCGCATTGTGGCGCCCCTCTCCGGTGTTGAAGTGGCCGCCGGTGAGGGTCTGGAAATCCAGGTGCTGCTGCGGGGCGACCTCAGCAGCCAGGTCGATTCGGTGCAACTGCTCTGCGACGGCAAGGGCATTGATCTGATCCATGCTCCCCCCTACACCTGTACCTGGGACACCGCCGGGCTCAAGTCCGGAAACTATGTGCTGGAGGCCTATGCCTTTACACGTGCCGGGGCAAAGCTGGCGGCCAGCCCGGTGCAGGTGAAAGTCACCTCGCGACAGGTCAACCTTCAGGAGAGTACGCCCGTGCTGCTGGTCACTCAAGACAAGCTGGTGTCGGGTGAAACCCCTCAGGGTTCGCCGGTGCGCTTCAAGGTCGACCGCGACGTGCTGGCCGCGGATGGTCGGGTGTTGATCGCGGCCGGTGCCGAAGCTACCGGGGAAGTGGTGAAGTCTGAAGGCAGCGGCTTCTTTGGGAAATCCGGGGTGCTCGACCTGGCCGTGCGCAACGTGGTGGCTGTCGACGGTACTCAGGTCCCCCTGCGAGCCACCCGCAGCGACGAGGGCCAGGATAACACCGGCGGGGTGATCGCCGGAGCCGTGCTGCTGTCGGTATTCTTCGTATTCATGAGCGGTTCCGAGGTCGAGATTCCCCCCGGCACGCTGCTCTCGGCCTATGTGTCTCGGGACACGGCGGTGGTTCGCCCGGGGCCGGTTCGTAAAGACCTCGACCGCAAGCTGAGCCTGTTGGTGCCGGCCGCAGGCGCCCGGTTGCAGCCCACTTCGGAGTTTGATTTCGCCGTGCAGCTGCAGCCAGCAGATGAGCGGGCCTACTATCGAGTCTACCTCGACGACCGTCTGCTCGTCAGCCAGCGGGGCAATCCCGAAAAGATCAGCTGGAAGGGCGGCGACGACTGGAAGCCGGGCAAGCACGTGTTGAAAGTCGAAGCCACCGCTTCCAGCGGACGCATGTTTCTGGCTCCTCCCGTCGAGTTCGAAGTGGTCGAAGATTGAAGGAATTGAGAAAGCAGCCGTTCGTGCCCAGGAGTTTATCCCCAGCAGTGTCAATATCACCTCATCATGCGTTTTGATATCCTGGGTCGCACCAGTGCCGATGTCGTTCTGACTCTCGAGGGCGAGAGTTTACAGGACGCCATCTATCAGGCCCTGGTTCAGGGCGTGCGCCTGGAGGGCGCCAATCTGGCCGGGGTGCAACTCACCAAGCTCTCCGGCGTCAGCGAGGTTTGTCTCGAGGGCTGCGACCTGTCGGGTGCCGATCTGGCTGCCGCCGACCTGCGTGGCGCCCAACTGGCCGATGCCGAGTTGCCGGGCGCCTGCCTGTCGCGAGCCAATCTCAGCGGTGCCAACCTCTCAGGGGCCACGCTCACGGGTGCCGATCTTTCCTATGCCGATCTCTCGGGAGCCGATCTTTCGGGAGCCGACCTTACCGGAGCCGATCTCACCCGGGCTTGTTTTCGAGGCTGTCAGCTCAATGGCGCTGAACTGACCGGAGCCAACGGCCCCCGCGCCGATTTTTCTCAGGCCGATCTGTCCCGCGGCGACCTGCGTGGGGCGGCCCTCTCGGGTGCCGATCTGCGCGACAGTATGGGCCACGGAGTGTTGCTCACCGGTGCCGATCTTTCTCACGCTCGTCTCAGCGGGGCGGTGCTGACCCAGGCTCGACTTTGCGGGGCCGACCTCACCGAGGCCAGCCTGCGCAAGGCCAATCTGACGGGGGCCAGCCTGATCGGCTCTCGGCTGTGTAGCGCCCGGCTCACCGAGGCTGACCTCACGGGTGCCGATTTGCGCGGTTGCGATCTTTCCGACGCCCATCTCGATAAGGCCGTACTCGAGGGGGCTCGTCTCAGCGGCACCGACCTTTCGGGGGCCGACCTCAATCGTGCTCGCCTTTCGGTAACCGAGCTCGATGGCTCGGACCTGTCATCGGCCCGGCTTTCCAGGGCCGACCTGAGCGAGGCCAATCTGGTGAATGCCGACCTCTCCAAGGCAGATCTCCGGGGTGCGGTGCTGACGGGTGCCGACCTTTCCAGCGCCGACCTGTCCGAAGCGAGTCTGGATCGAGCGAATCTGCAGGGAGCTAACCTGACCGGTACGACAATGGACGCCGATCGCAAGAATTTCCACTCTCCCGGGCAATAGAACAGGGGTTCGAACTGGGGTGGCAAACAGCCCCAGTGGCATCCGATCTCAACCTCGCTCCGGCGAGGTCTTTTTTTATCCTCGCAGCTGAGCCAGTTGCTGGGCCACTCGCTGAGCCATGTCGGGTTGACCCAGGTCGTGGTAGATGGCCTCCAGCAGTTGATAGCCCCGGGCCGAGGCCTGTAGCTGCAGGGAGCGCTGGGTGTGAACCATGGCCAGCGCGTGTTGGCCCGTGATGGAGTAGGCCCAGCCCAGGTTCAGCACATGCTCGGCATGATTGGGGTGGTGGACTGCCAGATGGCGAAACAGGCTTTGCAACGACTGCGGGTCCTGACTCAGGGCCTTGCCGGCCTCTTCGTAACGCCCGGGCTGTTCCCGCAGCGGAGCTACCCAGCTCATCCAGGCGGGCGAGCCAGGGGCCGAAGGGCCGAGATCGGGCAGACTGGGAAGCTGGGCAGGGTATTTTGAAATAACGCTCTGCGACCAGGCCGCAGCCGGACCGAGGAGCTGAGCCGACCAGGCGGCGACCTGTCCGGCTTCGGGACCCCGACCCTGTTGCTCGAGCTGGATACACCAGTCGCGCAGAATGCCGCTGAGAGCGTTGGCTACACCCGTGTGGCCCGGCTCTCGTTGGTAGAGGTCGGTAAGCAGGAAGACGAGGCTGCGGAAGTTGCCTACCTGGCGAAAACGCTCGGTGAGCGAGGGCAGAATCTGCTCCAGCTGCGGCTCGAGCGAATTGCGGGAGTGAGCCGGCAAACCGATCAGGCTGCGCCATTCAAAGCCGCGGCTGGGGGCCGGTGCCTGAGGCGCTGCTACGGGTGCGGCGGGAGCCGCTGGGGCTACTGGAACTGCAGGTGGGGCAGGCGGGGCGGGAGCTTCCACAACCACGGGGGGGGGCGGGGGCGCCTGCTCAACGACGGGGATTGCAGTGGCGACCGGCTCAGGGGGAACCGGTTCTGGCGTCGCCAGATCCAGCACGGGCGACGGGGCTTCGGGCTCTGTGCTTTCCAGCAGCAAATCTTCATCGAGGAAGGAGAGACCCGCATCGGGTGTCGCCTCTACAGCCACAACCGGCTCGGGTTCGGGGTGCGACTCGAGCGTCAGCACCGGCATGGGCTCCTCCAGCGACTCCATAGAGGCCATCGGGTCGGAAAGGTCGAGGTCGAGATCGGGCATGTCGGGCAATTCGGGAACCGCTGGCGCAGGTTCGATGGGCGCAGCAGGAGCGGCAACCACGGGTTCGGCCACGATGTCTTCCACGGCCGAGGAGCCTCCCTGCATAAAGCGCTCCAGCATTTCGAAAGCTTCGGTGCAGTAAGGGTCGCTTTCCAGCAGGCGCTCCAAACGGGAAACGGCTTCCTGAGTGTCGCCCTCGTCGTAGAGACGCTGGGCCTCCAGGGTAGCGGCCTTGGACGCCGCGGCTCTGACCTCGTAATTGTCGGGAAACTGCATGAGGGCCAGTTCAAAGAGACCGTTGAGCCAGTCGCTTTCATAACGGGGGTCACAGGCCTCGAAACAACGGCGTACCCAACTTTCAACCTGCTCCTCGCTGAGGTGGTCGAGTTCTTCTTCTAACGACATGCGGACATCGGCGGTCATAGCAGGCTGTTCCAAAAAGGTGTCGCGTTCCCCTGCCAGATTTCTTCGAACTATCCCCGTTGGCCCGACATGCCCAATCTCAATCGACTTGTGGACAATACTTACGAGATGGGTTCTACCTGCAGCGAGATGGCGCTGAGCATACGCCCGGTCGTGCCCCGGTCGCGTCGATAGGAAAAGAAGAGATCGCCTCGGCAACTGGTGCACAGCGAGCAGGCTCGCACGCGATCGGGCGAGATCCCCTGGCGTAGCAGCCATTCCAGATTGGCCCGATGCAGGTCGATGCGGGGCTGACGCTGTTCGGGCCGGGATATCCAGGGCTGGGCTCCGAACTGTTGTTCAAACTGGTCGGCCACGTCGGGTCCCACCTCGAAGCAGCACGGACCGATGCAGGGACCCAGGCCTACACGAATGCGTTCGGGGCGGGCTCCCAGCCGCTCGACCATGGCCTGAACCGTGCGGGCGGCAATGCCAGCTACGGTGCCGCGCCAGCCCGCGTGGGCCAGTCCCAGCGCTCCGGCTTCGGCATCGTGAAAAAACAGCGGCACACAGTCGGCGGTTGTCAACGATAACGTCACTTCCGGATGAGCCGTGATACAGGCATCGGCGGGCCAACTCTGGCGCATTTGCGAGGGGTGCTCCAGGTGAGCCACCTCGACCCCGTGGTCCATCTGCAGGTTCTGGTAGATGGGAAACCCCACCCATTCCGCAAATTGTTTCCGATTGCGCTCTACCACCTCCAGCTGGTCGCCGCTCATTCGGCCCAGGTTCAGGCTGGCATAGGGTCCCTGGCTACTGCCCCCGAGGCGAGTGCTGCTGGCATGGGGCACCGTCAGGTGAGGAAAGGTGATGAGCTGGGTGGCTCCCCGACGTTCCAATTCAGAGGGGCAGAGTTGCAAGGCGTTGATCTCCCAAAATTCGCTGATGGCGGGCCCTTTCTCCATCACGCCAGAGTCTTTCCTTGGGCCAGGAACTGGCGATGTGTCCCCA
The DNA here is from genome assembly GCA_964649085.1 of uncultured Burkholderiales bacterium. GTDB lineage: Bacteria > Vulcanimicrobiota > Xenobia > Xenobiales > JADMJV01 > JADMJV01. The sequence goes on from CAZYPN010000005.1 coordinate 45,616, forward strand.
GGGTAGGGCCTCCTCCTGGGCTCGATCCCGATAGAGCAGCTCTTCCAGGCTGAAACCTTCGGCCTTCAGTGCTTTGATCCAGTTTTTGTAGCTGGGCTTGCGATACACTCGGGCCAACACGCGACCCATGCGGCGATCGGCCCGAGCCTGCAGGCCTTCGATCAGAGCCGTTTTGGGCACCTCGGGATTGACTTTTACGCCGCCAACACGCGCCAGCTGGTTGGCCACCCGGGCCATTCGTGCCTCGGCCAGTTCAAGCGTGGCCATACCGTTCCACTGATAAGGGGTCAGCGGCTTGGGAACAAAAAGCCCCAGTGTCAGGGTGATGCGCCCCCCGCCCTGGCCCTCGGAAACCTGCAGTTTTCGGGTTTTTTCTACCAGTCGCACCAGTGCGTCCATATCCTCGTCGAGTTCGTTGGGCAGGCCCACCATCGAGTACATCTTGAGATTCTTGATGCCCTTGCGAAAAGCCCGACCAGCGGCCTCGAAATACTGCTCATCGCTGAAACGCTTGTTGATCGACTTTCTCAACGCCTCCGAGCCCGATTCAGGGGCCAGCGTCATGCTGTGCGAGCCACCTCGGACCAGCGTTTCCAGAATCTCGTCGGGCAACTGGTCGGCCCGCAGCGAGGAAAACGAGACGCTCATGTCGGCGCTCAGCAGCTTCTGGCAGAGTTCGCGTATCTGGGGATGGTTGCCCACCGTGGCCGAAATCAGGCCGATGCGGGGTTGGTGTTCGGCTACTGACTGAATATCGACCCACAAGCGATCGAGCGGCTTCCAGCGCACCTTGGGGTAGGAGAAGCCCACGGTGCAGAAACGGCAGACATAGGGGCAACCACGCGATACTTCGACCAGAAAGGTTTTGCCGAACTCGGTTTGCTCGGTCATAATCCAGGAAGCGCTGGAGGTGGACTCAAACTGATCGCGTGAAAGGTAGTTCTTGGCAATGGTGGCCGGGGCTCCGGCCTTGGGGTGCAGACCCAGAAAACGCTGGTCAGCATATTCGGGTTCATAAAGCGAGGGCACGTAAAGCCCTTCGATCTGGGCCAGGGCCTGCAAACGCTCCAACTTGGTCAGGTCTCGGCTGGAGCGCAGCCCCTCCGCCAGCGCTTCTACCAGTCCCTCGGCCTCGCCCACGGCAAACAGATCGACGAAATCGGCCAGGGGCTCGGGATTGAGCAACGTTACGGCCCCGCCGACCAGAACCAGCGGATAGCGATCGTCGCGCTGGTGACTCCACAGGGGTAGCCCCGCCAGTTCCAGAATGCGCAATACGTTCACATAGTCGTTCTCATAGGCGCAGGTCAGCGCCACCAGGTCGAACTGTTCCACCGGGCGCTGGCTCTCCAGAGTGAAGAGCTGGCGCCCGTGTCGTTCATACTCCTCGATTTCTTCGGGGTCGGGCAGGAAGAATCGCTCGCAGCTGACCCCGGGGGTCTGGTTCAGAATTCCGTAGACGACCTGCAGGCCCAGATTGGACATGCCAACGTGGTAGGTGTTGGGGTAGCCCAGGGCAACGCGCAGCTGGCCACCGGCAGGGGGGCGAAGCAGGCGAATCTCCTGGGCCAGGCGTTGTTCGGCACGAGCGATGAGTTTCCACGACATTGTGGGTCTCAGTCTACGCCACGGTCGGGCTTTGCGCCAGTGGCCTCGGGCAATTCTAGCCTTTGGACTGAACGAAACCGTCGATCTTTGGGCTGTTCAGCTCGTAGGTGTTGCGTTTCACCGAGTCGCTACTGTTGCCCTCGATGGTGATGATTTTGCCATTTTCCACCTTTTCCACGATGCCGATATGGTCGCTGGTGCCGTCCTTCTGCCAGTCGAACAGGATGGCGTCACCGGGCTTGGGGGTGTGGCCTCGGCCCGCCCAGATTCCCTTTTTTTGGGCCCAGCTTTTGATGGTCGGGCAGTAATTGGGGTTGCTGAGCCCTTCGGTGTCGAGCACGCCGTGCTCTTTCATCAAGTTGATGGCAAAAGCCGCGCACCAGGGTGTGGTCGAGGGGTTGATACCACTTTTCCCCGTGATCTTCTGGATTTCGGCGGTGTTTCGGTCTTCGTTCAGGCCCAGCATGCCACGAGCCCGGTCGAGCATTCCCTGGGCGCCGGGGCTGGCTGCCCCGCTGTTGGCGCTCGACGACGTGGCTCCAGAGCTGGAGGCGCCGCCCGCACCACCACCGTCAGAGGTCGAGTTGCCTGCCTCCAGAGGTGAGGCTCCTGCGCCGGTGCCTGAGCCCGTGCTGCTATCCAGGCGATTGAGCATCAACATGAGCAAGATTTGCATCATGCTCGTCAGCATCTGATTCTGCATCAACATGACCTGGGTGGGGTCTACGGCGGCACCGGGTTGCGGGGGCTGGAAGGCCAGTGAGGGCTGCTGCAGTTGCAGACGGTCAAGAGCCGCTCCGGTCGAAAAGGCTGGCAGAGCACTGGGGGCGGCATTGGAGTGAGTCAGGAGTGAATTGAGGGGAGTGGTAGGATGCACAGCGAGTCCTCCTTGGTTTCGAGTGTCTTCGCTGCCTCTGCCGGACGAACCCCTCAGGTGCGCCTCTGGGAACAGTGTAGCAGAGCGGCCTCGGCCGACCAGGGGGCATTTGTAACAAGCTGGTTGCGAATGTTGCCAGATAGCGAACTACAGTGGATGAAATCGCCAGATTCGAATGCGTCCATCGCCCCCACCGCTGGCCAGCAAGGGATGCCGGGCATCGCAGACCAGGCAACGCAGGTAGTTCTTGTCGGCTTCGCTTGTCCACACCTGACGACCGCTACTCACCCGATAGCAGCGGATCTTGCGGTCGGCATTGCCGCTGAAAACCAGGTCGGGGTCGCAGGAAAAGGCCACCGACCATACGTTGGCGCCCTCTTCGCGAAATCGGCGTAACTCCAATCCTGCGTCGATCTCCCACAAGCGGGTGGTATAGTCGCTGGCTCCGCTCAGCAGCAGGCGCGAGTCGGCCGAAAAATCGATGGCCAGCAGCGTGCGAGTGTGCCCCTCCAACTGGCGCAGCAGTCCCGCTGTCTGGGTGTCCCACACCTTGATTTGCCCGTCCTGTCCGGCCGTGGCGATCAAGGTTCCGTCGGGAGAAAAGGCCACCGCGTTGACCGGCCCTCGATGACCGGCCAGCATCAACGGTTCGACCTGTTGAGACGTAAAGAGGTGAACGCTGCCATCGCTCATGGCCACGGCTACCGCCTGGCCGTCTTGAGAGAAACTGAGGTTGGAAACTGCGGGCAACCCGTTGCGCAGCACCCGAAGCATCTGGCCGGTTTCGGTGTGCCACAGCTTGACCTCTCCGGGTTCACCTGCGGTGGCCAGCAGGCTGCCGTCGGGTGAAAGGGCAAAGCCGGCCAGCGCCGTGTCGTGGGCCTTCAACTGTCCTACCGATCCACCCATGGGCCAGTTCCAAAGCCCGACGCCCCCGTTGCGTGCCCCCGAGAGCAAGAGGGGACGGTGGGGATGAACTCTTAGAGCGTAAATACCGCCGCGATGGGCCTCGAACTCGGCCACTTTCTCCACCCTGAGATGTTCGGTGGGTGCGGCGGGTGGGCTGCCCGGCAAGCCGGGATCGCCGGTAAGCGCATAGACGAAATCGCGCATCTTTTGGGGCCGATTCTCGGGTCGCAGGTCGAGGGCCGTCTCCAACAGTTTCCAGAACTGCGGCGTCACCGTCGGATTGAGTTCGGGCAGTGGCGTGATGCGCGCTCCCTTCTGGCGGGCCTGGGCGTCGGGGGGCAGTTGGCAGGCCAGCATGGTATATAGCGTGGCTGCCAGGCCATAAACGTCTGTGGCGTCGGTCAGCGGCTTGGAGGCGAGGTATTGTTCGGGGGGCGAGTAAGGCGGACTTACGGCCACCACCGCGGCTCGCGAGGAGCGCCCGGGGACATAGCGTTTGGAAACGCCAAAGTCGAGAATGACGAAGCGCGAACCCTGGGTGAACACGATGTTCTCGGGCTTGATGTCGGAGTGAATGATGTCCCGGTCGTGGACGTAGGCCAGGGCTTCGCCTACCTGTCGGGCCACTTCGAGGGCATCGTGTTGATTCATCGGCCCTCGGCGGGTCAACCCATCGAGCAGGCTTTCGCCTTCTAGAAATTCCATGGCCAGGTAGCCCGTGCCGTTTTCTTCAAACGGAGTGTAGGACTGGACAATGCCAGGGTGGGTAAAGAACTTGAGAACTTTGCCCTCGGCAATAAAGTCTTCCAGGGCTGCGGCCAGACTTTTGGGATCCCAGTGATTGGCCGGGGTCACCTTCATCCCCGAGCGAACGCAACCCAGGGGAAAGAGCTCTTTGATAGCGACTTTGACCTGACGACTGCCTTCCAGGCCGACGTAGGTGATGCTGAACCCCCCCTCGCCGAGGACATCGACAATGCGAAAGGCGCCGCCTTTCAGCAGCGTGCCAGGGGGCAGGGGCACGCGCGGGGGACCTTTGCGCGCCGGTCCTTTGCCGGCACGGGTGGGCGTGCGACTGGGAGTCCGGCTCGGGCTGCGGCTCGGGCTTCGGGTGGGATGATCGCTGATGTCAGAAGGGCCACTCACTGCAGCGGCCTTCGCGCAGCTTTAGAGATTTCCGCTGACGATTTTGGTCAACCCGGGGGAAGTTGCTGTAAAGCTTGGCGGAGCTGTTGCTCCAACTGACCCAAACCCTGCTCCGAACGGTCTTCGTAGCTGGTGGCACGCGACAGGTTGCTGTCGCAGTCGCGAACCGACCACTGGGCCTGATTCACCCGGTTGGAGGCTTGATAGGCGTCGTTGCTTACATCTTGACCCGGACGGTCGTACATAATGTTGCGCACATTGTGGTCGGCCCAGTCCAGCTCGCGCATCGCCGAGCGGGTCTTATTGTCGGCCCAGCTGGCCTCTGAGTCGGCCTGCTGGTGGTTGTTGTGGGCCCCTTCCAGGGTGTTTCGGGCTTGCTGTAGCGTGGCCTGGGCATCGGCATGCGAGGAGCATTCCTGGATCGAGAGATTGAGTTCTTGCTTGAGCGATTCGAAGTCGCGGTGTGCCGTGTTGGAATCCATATCCATGCGAGAGAGATCTCGCTCGTTGTTTTGCAGGCTACGCTCGGCCTGGCTGAGATACATGTCGGCCTGGCGGCCTTCGTGGCTGGAGTCGCGCTGACCATTGTCGCTCTGGGCTCGGCGCAGGGGCCATTCGGCCGACTGAAGGTTGCGGCCGACGTCTTGGGAATCGTAATAGCAGTCCTGGTAACCGCTTTCCAGGCGGCCCACGTCGCGCTTCAGTTCTCCTACTTCGGTCAGCATTCGCTCGATTCGAGGACGGGGGTTGCTGCTGGTCAAAATCATGCTTGCCTCCAGAGACACCAGCATAAGCCCACCGCTAACCGGAAGGGCTGCCGAAAGGTTAACGTTCCGACGGCGGCGGGTTGGCCGGTCGGAAAGTCTTGATTTGGGTGGGATCGGTGTCGAGATAGGCCCCACCCACGAGATCGATACAGTAGCCTACGGCGGGAAAAACGGCCCGCAGACACTCGGCGATGGCGGCTGGTTTGCCGGGCAGATTGAGGATCAGAGAGGAACCTCGAACACCGGCGGTTTGACGCGAGAGAATGGCGGTGGGCACCGATTGCAGCGAGACCGCTCGCATCAACTCGCCAAAGCCCGGAAGCATCTTCTGGCAAACCTTTTCCGTAGCTTCGGGAGTAATATCGCGCAGGGCGGGACCCGTGCCGCCCGTGGTGACCACCAGGCTGCAGCCCAGCTGGTCGCAGAGTTCAATCAGGTGTTGCTCGATCTGTTCTTGTTCGTCGGGAATCAGTCGATAATGCTCAAACCAGGGTACGCAGAGCACGCTCTGTAGCCACTCCCGGATGGCCGGGCCCGAACGGTCCTGATAGGTGCCCTGGGAGGCGCGGTCGGAAATCGTTACGATTCCAATGTGCAGGTCAGCCATGGCAGAGAATTGCCTCCTATGTTCCTGCGAATCCTGCCAGGGGATCGCTGGGTCACCTGGAAGCGCCTTCCAGGGGGGCTCCGGTGAGAATTCCCCGAGAGAACACGATTGACGAAAAGGTGACAGAGCGATGTTAGAGCAGGCCGAAGCCGCGCCCGGCGCCACCCCAGCCCCGGCCACCCCGTTGGCAGGTCCCGTCCAGACGTACAACGAGTGGGATCCTCTGGAAGAAGTCATCGTCGGCCGGCTCGACGGTGCAGTGGTGCCCAGCAACCACATCAGCATCAACATCAGCGTTCCCAAACGCGTCATACCCCTATTTGCGCTGTTTTCCGGGGTGCGCTATCCGGGCTTTTTGGTCAAGCCGGCCCAGCGCGAACTGGACTATTTTATTTCTGTGCTTCAGGCCGAGGGAGTCACGGTGCGCCAGCCCGATGCCCTGGACGGACGACGTTGGATTCAGACCCCCGACTGGAAGTCGCGCGGTTTTTGCACGGCCTGCCCGCGTGACGGTTTTCTGGTGGTCGGTGATGAGATCATCGAAACTCCCATGCCCTGGCGTTGTCGCCACTTCGAAGGGGTGGCCTACCGCACGCTGTTCAAGGACTATCATCGCCGAGGTGCGCGCTGGACGGCGGCGCCCCGACCGCGCTTGCGCGACGAGCTCTACGATTACAACTATGTGATGCCCAAGCCAGGTGAGCCGATGCGCTACGTTCTTACCGAGGCCGAGCCGGTCTTCGACGCGGCCGACTTCACCCGTTGTGGCAAAGACATCTTCGTCACTCGCAGCAACGTCACCAACCTGTCGGGAATCGACTGGCTGCGTCAACACCTGGGTGACGAATACCGCATTCATCTGGTGGAAAGCAAGTGTCGACAGCCGATGCATATCGACTCGACCTTCGTGCCTCTGGCGCCGGGGAAGGTGCTGGTCAACCCCGACTTCATCGATATGGATCGGCTGCCGCCGATTCTGAAGAAATGGGATGTGCTGGTGGCCCCCTATCCCGACAAGGCTCCCGGACCCATGGTGTCACTGTGCAGTCCCTGGCTCAGCATGAACGTGCTGATGCTGGATGAGAAACGGGTCATTGTTGAGTACTACCAGAAGTCGATGATTCGGGCCCTCAAAGACTGGGGATTTGAGCCTATCCCCTTGCCCTTCACCCACTTTGCTCCCTTCGGCGGGGCCTTTCATTGCGCCACGCTGGACATTCGCCGCCGGGGAACTCTGCAGAGCTACTTCGACTGAGTCGTGGCCGCCAGCGAGTGGATTCTGACTTTGGTGGCCGTCACGGCCCAGACGTTGGCCAACTTTGCCCTTAGTCTGGGCTTGAAACGCTGGAAACAGGTGCACGATTGGCGCCAGCGCCTGCTCGATCTGGCTCAGCGTCCGCTGTTGCCGGTTGCTATCGGGCTGCTGGCGTTGCACTTCTTCACCTGGTGCCACCTGTTGAAAACCGCCCACCTGTCGGTGGTTGTGCCGCTGACGGCCTTTACCCATGTTCTCAACGCCGTGCTGGCGGGTCCCTTGCTGGGTGAAATGGTGTCGCCCCAGCGCTGGTGCGGAACCCTGCTCATCGTGAGCGGAATTCTGGTGATCGTCCATTGAATCGGGCGGTGGGTTGGGCATTGCTGGCCATCTGGATGGCCAGCGAGGGAGACATTCAACTGGCCCGGGCTCTGCGCAGCCTGGGCCCCGAGGCAGGGGGGCTGGGGATGTTTGTCCACCCCCCTTTCTGGTTGGCTCTGTCGTTGCTGGCCGGGCACTTTTTCTTATGGCTGTACGTGCTCACCCGTCTGGAACTCTCGGTGGCCGTTCCACTTACGGCCAGCAGTTACGTGTTCAATGCCGTGCTGGTGCACCTGCGCCTGGGCGAACAGGTCAGTGTTCGACAGTGGCTGGGAACGTTGCTGATCACGCTGGGGGTGGTGATTGTCACCCGAACCAGCCGCCCCCCGCCTCAGTAGCTGAAGAAGTCGCGAATCTTGGCCAGGATTTGCTTGCTCAACAGGTTCAGGCCCTCCTGGCCGACCAGTGAGGCGCCGCGGCTGCTGCGTTCCTCGGCCGCTTCCTGCCTGGCCTGGTCGGTTTTCAGCTTGCGCTCGGCCAGAACCTCGGAAATCATCTCTTCTACCTGGGGATTCTCCGTGAAGATGGCTCGCAGATCTTCCTTGCGCAGGCGCAGCAGTTCGGTGTCGGTCTGTGCCGATACCGTGGCCGAGCGGGGCTCGCCCGTAAGCAGGGCCATTTCGCCGAAGTATTGACCCGGTTTCATTTCGGCGCTGAGGAAAACCTCACCATCCTGGTCGACGGCGGTGACCTTGAGGCGCCCGCTGCGAATGATGTAGAAGGTGTCGCCAGGCTGGCCCTGTACACAGACTTTCTCGCCGGCCGCGTACATTTCGTGACGTGCTCGGCGGCGCAGCACCGCCAGTTGATCCTCGCCCAGCACCTTGAAGAAGTCGACCTTGTCGAGCAACGAGCGCACTTCGCGCTCGACATCCACCCCTTGCTTGGGAGGCGCGTGGTGGATGGTGCGGATGGGGAAAGGAATCTCGATGTCTTCGCGGTTGAAGCGATACCAGATGGCTTCGCGCACCTTGGAGTCGATGCGAAAGCGCTCGGCGAAATCGTGGATGAAGTAGCGCAGTCGAAACTGGATGTCGTAGTCGCCGAAGTGCATGAGGTAAACCTCGGGGGCGGGCTCGCGCAAAGCCTCGGGAACCGACTGACAGGCCTCGAGGATGAGTTTCTTCACCAGGTTGGGGGGATGCCGATAGTGCACCCCCACGTCGATGTAGCGACCCGTGACTCCGGTGGGGCTGGAGTGGTTGTTGATCGCCTCCTGGGCCAGCTTGGAGTTGGGAAAGATCAGCATATCGCCATGGTTGTTGACCATGGCCGTCGAACGCCAGTCGATCTTGAAGACGTTACCGCTGAACCCCATGACCTCCACCCGATCGCCCAGCGAGTAGGGCCGGGCCAGGCGCAGGGCCAGGCCCGCGAAAAAATTGCCCAGGGTTTCCTGCAGCGCAAAGCCCAGCGCCACCGAGAGCACGGCCGAACCCAGCAGCAACGAGCTGGGGTCTTTCTCGAAAACAGTTACCATGGTCAGGGCCAAAATGGCCAGATAGCCGATGCCTCGGGCCAGGTCGTGGAAGAGCGTGGGGATGTCCCAGCGCCGAATCAAGGCGAAGTAGTAGTCGAACAGGCTGACCAGCAGACCTTCAAAGAGCAGCGAAGCCAGAATCACCAACAGCACGGCTCGGGCATATTCCAGTTCCTTGGCGTCGCCAGCGAAGACTTCGAAATCGATCAGGGCAAAGTATCCCACCGATGCCAGCATCAGCAAGAAGAGCGGCAGGCGCAGGCGCTGGCGCAGCGCCAGCGTGAGGGGGTGCTGCCAGGGGAGCCACTTTACCAGATAGTGATAACTGAGGTGCAGCGACAGGTAAAGCACGAATACCGAAGACAGCTTGGCGCGAAACTCGGCCTCAAAGAGCGGCACCCCGGCCAGAATGGCGATCGGCACGCACAGCAAGGCACCGTAGCCGAAGACGCGGATCCAGATCAGGGCCGAATCGTGCAGCGGTCCGCCTTCCGGCCCGTCGAGCATGGGACTGAGCATGGCCTCGATCAGCGTGATCAGCAGCCCGAAATAGAGAAACAGCTCAACGCCACGAGAATAGTCGGTCAGTTGGGGCAGATGCTGGGTGAGGAAAAGCACCGCGCTGAGAAATACCGGAATCAGGCTGGGAACCCGCAGGCGGCTTTGGAAGCGCGACCAGCTTTTCCAGGGCAGCTGCACCTTGCTGAGCACCAGGTAGTGCATCACCAGCCCCCCGAGCAAGACCCCGAGAGACTGGGTGGCGACGAGAAGGATGTGCTGGTCTTCCATCAGCTCGGCTGGGAGTGGCTCGGAGGAGTAGGATAGTCGCCCAGCGCGATAGGAGCAGCCAGCAGGTGATCGGGAATGCCGAAGGCGGCCATCACGTCCCAGGCCATCATGCGGGTCTGGCTGCACAGTTCGAGCACCTGGTCGCGAATCGCCTTCGACTTCACCCCTTCAAAATAGCCGTTCTCGAGAAAGAAGGCGCGGTCGTGCTCGAGGCGAGAAAGGGCAAAGAGACTGCAGAACTGGGCAAGTACCGCCTGGGTTGGGGCGTCCTGGCAGCGAGCGATGGTATCTTGGAAGGTCTCTAACAGATAACGCTCCACGTTGGCTTTGGCCAGGGCCAGCAGGTGGTCCTGGCACTGGTTGAAGGCATTCCAGGGCTCGGTGCCCGACTCGATTTTGCGCTTCAGTCGCCCGGCTACCCTCGTCAACAGGTGGTTTTCTCGCATCTTGAAGGCGTGCAGGTGGAATTCACCGTCGCGAAGATGGCTGGGGTCCACGTTGCGCGTGGTCAGCGGGTTGGAACTGGAAACGGCCTCGGTGGCGCGCCGCGACAGATACTGCAGCAGACCCACGAAGCCCATTTCGGAGAACTGGTGGCGATATTCCGTCAGCAGCGACTTGGCCACCTGTTGGAGCAGCACCGTATTGTCGCCCTCGAAGGTGACAAAGATATCGATGTCGTCCCGCATGTCGCCAAAGCGATTGGGGGCCAGGTAGCCCTGTCCGCCGCAGCATTCGCGGCAGACCTGCACGGTTTCCAGCGCGTGCCAGGTGCCCCAGGCTTTCAGGCCGGCGGCCAGACTTTCGATGCGACGCCTGCCTTCTTCGCTGCTCAGGCTGTCGACGCAGCGCAGGGCCAGGTCTTGAAAGGCAAAGTTAAGGGCCAGGGTGGCCGCCAGACGGGGCAACAGTCGGCGTTGATGCTGCTGATAGTCGAGAATCGGTTGTTCGGGGGCTCCCTCGGCCCCGAACTGGCGGCGCTGTTCACCGTAGCGCAGGGCGATGCTGAGCGCGTTCTTGCTGACGCTGGTGGAGGCCGCGGCCAGCGTAACTCGACCCAACACCAGGGTGCTGATCATCGTAAAGAAGCGCTTGGTGGGGCTGGTGATCGGGCTGCTGTAGCGGCCCTCGGCGGATACCTGGGCATAGCGGTCGAGCAGATTTTCGCGGGGCACGCGCACTTTGCTAAAGCGCAAACGTCCGTTGTCGACCCCGTGCAGTCCGATCTTTTCGCCGCAGTCTTCGATCTGAATGCCAGGCAAGGGGGCCCCGTTGCGATCGCGGATGGGCACCAGGAAAGCATGCACCCCAAAGTTCTGCTGATCGATCACCAGTTGCGCGAATACCGTGGCCATCTGCCCGTGCAGGGCGGCATTGCCGATGTAGTCCTTGCGCGCCGCCAGGTTGGGGGTGTGGATGATGAACTCTTCACGCTCGCGGTCGTAGGTGGCGGTGGTTTCCAAGGCCCTCACGTTGGAGCCGTGGCCCGTTTCGGTCATGGCGAAACAGCCCGGCAGGTCCAGCTTCAGGGCCTGAGGCAGGATAGCCTTATGGTGGCGTTCCGTGCCAAGGTGGTAAATACTGCCGCAAAAAAGTCCAAAGTGCACCCCGAATTTGATGGTCAGCGACAGGTCGAAGTGAGCCAGGGCCTCGATAGCCGTGAGAAAACCCAACATGTCGCCGCCCCCGCCAACTTCCTCGGGATAGGCCAGGCCGCCGATGCCCATCTGGGACAGGTCGAAGCACCAGTTGTAGACGCGATCGCGAAACACCGCGGTGGTCAGGCCATAGTCGTGGCGGAACCTCGATTGCTCGAGGGTTTTGAACATTTGCTCGCGCATTTCGGGTCGGGGCCCGGCCAGCATTTTCCTCAAGGGACGGGGGTTGAATCGTCGGGGGGCTTCGCCGGTGGCGCTTCGCAGTGGACCCATCAGCAGTTCGGCTGGAATGCCGGCGCCGCTCAGTTCCAGGTGTTCCTCCAGCACGGCCAAAGCACCCAGGGCAGCGCTATCCTGACTCAGTTGACCCAGGTTGCGCGAATAGTCCAGCAACCGGGGGGCCTGACTCCAGTCAACGTCGCTGCACTGTTGAGCCAGGTTCAAAATCAGGGTGCGCAATTGTAAGAATTCTTGCGGACTGAGCGTATCGACCAGTAGCAGGCGAACCACTTCCAGACCGTCCGGCGCCCACTGGCGTTGAGCCAGGGTGTCGGCGATCTCGCGGCGTCGCTCGGCGCTAAGGGAGCCCTCGGACCAGGCGGCATACAGCCAGGGCAGGACGGCTCGTTGTAGAGAGGTGAGTTGCCCACCCCCCTGGTTCAGAAGTTGACTTCGCTGTTCTTCAAGCGTGGTGGACATGCGGCCGGTTTCCCGAGGCCACGGGGTTTCCCCTGCAGTGGCGGGAGATGGGCACGGGTGGCGAAGCATCGCCCATGCTGCACGAGTCGTTTTGCGAATTGGAAGGCTGCCTCAGCCTTCCCGATGTTCAGCAGCGGCTGGCTCAGGCCGGTCTGCAGGCCGGTCCCCGCCATTTAACGCGTCTGCTGGCCTTGCACCAGCGCGGCCTGAAGCTCAGTTGGGCTGCGCTCGAGGGCCTGCTCAGCGAGGCTCCACAGTTGTTGATGTCTCCGCGCTGGATGGAGCTGCCGTCCAGCCTGCCCGATCTGGCCCGCGAGTTGGCCCCGCTGGGCCTGGCTCTGCGCCCTGGCTCGGGGTCTTCGGGCTGGGAAGTGCTCAGCTCCGACGAAGTATGGATGGACTCCCAGGAGCAGGGGTTGCTGCCGGTGGCTGCCCAGTCGGTGTCGCTGGCGATGGTGGGCATGGCGGAACGCCCACCGGAGAACTGGCCCGAGTCCTGGCGCATCGTAGCTGACGCCGAGGATACCTCGCGAATTTTGGAGCATTTGCGTTCGGCCTTTCGCCAGTTACGCCAACAGGGCCGAGATCCCGGGCCGCTGTTGTGGCTGGCCCTGCGTCGACGGCGCGGCGAGGTGACACGCGAAGTGGCTCACCTGGTCCACCAATACCTCGACGCTGACATCGGCCGCCACCTCGAGTTTCTTTTCTCCGGCGAAGTCGCTCAGGCCCAGCAGGCCCTGCAGGAACTGCGGCGTCAATTTGGTCAGGGCGGTCAGGGGTCGTGGGACCTGCCCTTTCTGGTAGGGCTGCTGCAGATTCTCTGGGAAAGCCAGGGGCTGCGGTCACAGATCCTCGATCTGGTCGAGGAACTTACGCCCCGCTGGTTACAGCAGCCGACTTTGATTCTGGGTTGGTGGGAAGAGTGCCTGGCCGAGGTCTCAGGCGCCTCACCCGAGGTGGTTCGAAAGCTGGCTCAGTTGACGCTGTCGTGGGCCGGGGCCGGCGTCGACCTCAAGCCACTGTTGCGGCGACGCCTGGAGCGGGCGCTGTCGTTGGAGGAGCGCCTGCTCTCTTGCTGGTTGCTGGTCCAACTGCCCGGCGGGCCCCCTGAGCCCGATGGCCAGTTGCTCGACCAGGCATTGAGGTTGGCCTGCCAACCCCTGCTCAGCGGTCAGGTTCTGGTGAGGGTCGAGCAAATTCTGGGGCAGTTGGGCACAACAGCCTTGGAAAAGCTGCTGGACGAAGCCTGGTGGCCCCAACTGGGCCCCGACCTGCGCCACTGGACTCTGGCTCAGGCCTTGCAGCAGGTCGACGACGGTGTGCGCTTGCGGGGGCATCGCCGGGCTGTGCAGGAAGTGGTGGCGGGCTCCCGTCGCACGCTGCGCCTGCTGGCCCATCTCGATCGCCAACTCCAACCTGACGATGCGGGTCAGGACGATGAGGACCTGCACTATGCTTTGATCGGCTTTCTGGAGCAGGAAATTCCGCTGCTGGAAGAGCCCGACGACCGCTGGGCCATCGCGCAGTTGGTAGGCCTCGACCCCGGAGTGCTCGAGCGCTTGCTGGCTCGAGTCCAGCGCGATGCTGATATGGGCTCGCGGGCCTTCCCGTCGCGGCTGGAGAGCTGGGCAAAACACTGCTTTGCCGCAGCGCGGGCCCCTTCCGATGCCGTGTTGGAGCGCTTCTTGCAAGCCGCCCAGGGAGGCGAGCGGCTGGAGATCTGGCGCAGTTGGGCCTGGCTCATCGCCTGCGCCGACCTGGCCCCGAACTGGCGAGAGCGCTTGATTGAGGAATTGGAACAAGGTTGTCGGCGCTTTCCCGAACAGGGCCCGCTGTGGTGGGAAATCGTGCAGTCAAGCCCCGATCCAGACATCGCCCGCCGCGCCGAAAACGTGATGCTGCAGGTACTGGCTCAGCAGCAGCCGGCTCGGGCCACCCTGCAGAGTTTGCTGGAAGCGCTGGGACGCTGTTTGCCGCGCTGGTATCAGATGCAGGAACTCATCCAGGCACTCAGCCTGCGGTTGCTCTGGCTGCGTTCCCAAGATACGCCGCAGGCTCGCTTGCGCTGGGCTCTTTCGCGCGAGACCGAGGGCGACGGAGTGCTGAACCCGGAGAGCTGGGATGCACAGCAGCGCGATCTGGCCCTGCAGCTGCTAGGACAACTGGCTTTGCGTCCCGATCTCGACCTGGCACTGCGGCGTCCCTTGCGAGTGCGTTGCTGGCAGTTCATCAAGGACTGGCTCGAAGGCGTCTGGCGTGGGGGCGACAGCTACCAGCATCGCTCGATGCCATTGTGGACCTCGGGACGGGGGTTGTTGCAGCAGACGGAACTCAGCGAGTTGCCCCTGGTCGACGATCTGGCCGAAAACGTCCTGGGGTTGCAGGACAGTTACCCCGATCGGCTACGCCTGTTGACCCACAGTGACTGTTTGGGTTTCTTGCTCGACTGGTCACTGCTCCCGTGCCCTTCTGTCGACGAGCAGCTTCAGCGTCAGCGCCGGATGCTGACGATGCTGGGTCAGTTGATCGCCAGCAGCGATCGCGACTACCGGCCGGTGGCGGTGGGATATCTTGTGGGGCTTCATCTGGATCAACTGCATCCTTTGGTGCGCAAGGATTGGGCCCGCCTCAGGCAACGCTGGGAGGGTTGGCTCTACGGAGAATGACCAGGAGTTCAAATTCTGGATCATGATTTCTCTTTGTCCAGGGACTAGGCTGAGGTCAGAATTTCCCTGGAGGATCTGTGGCCGTGAAAAAGTGTTTGTTGCTCAGTCTGCTGGTCGTTGGGCTGGGCCTGGTGCCCGCCTGGGCCCAACCCGGAATCTCGGTGTCGGTGGGCAACAATGGCTGGGGTAATGGGGTTCAGTGGGGCATCACCGTAGGTAACGGCCCCAACTACTACCCTGCCAACTATCCGGTGCCGGTGGCTTATCCCGCCCCAAGCTATCCGGTGTACCAGAACTATCCGGTGTACAATGCCTATCCGGTTCACAACCCCTATCCGGTCTATACCAACGCCAACTGTGGCCAGGTGGTTGTGCCCGGTTATTCTCGCCCCTGCGCTCCTGTGCGGCCCCGCCGCTATCGTCGCTGCCGATGATCCGGCGGCTGCTTTTGGGGGGCTTTTGCTGGCTGGCCTTGAGCTTTGCTCTGGGCGCCGAGGACCATCCCTGGCCGGGACGTTACAAGCTGTGGTTCAGCGGCGACGCCGAGTGGCATCAGTGCGCCTGGGAAATCACGGCCCTCACCGATGAAGAGATGGAAGGCACAGTGGAGGTCGACCTGGGGCTTGGCCCCGAGGGTCGCGAGCCCAACCCGGACGAAAAGCTTCACAAGATTGCTTTCAAAGCTCGCCGGGCGCCCGAGCAAAAGGCCTACGTAGCCGAAATACTGGTGGGCAGCGTGCAGCCCCGCGTTTACCGTTTCGAGTGTTACCCCATCGAGGCGGGTAAGAGCCTGGCCGGGGTGGTGACCATCGGAAATCAGCGCAACGGAATACTGATTCGCCGCGACTGAAGGGCTGAGAGCCTGTGGCTGAGAAAAATCGGGCGTGAAGAACCCCAGTCTCCAATCCTTGATTCAGGCCGTGGGCCGGCACACGGGTCAGGCCGCCCGAGAAATGCTCTATCAGGCCCGCAGCGAGGACCCCAGCCACTTTGTCCTGCAGTTGGTGGCTTCGGCCGTGGCCTGTCGTTGCTCTCGCCTGCAGGTACGCAACGACGAACTCGACCTCGTCGTCGAGTGGGATGGCACCCCGCCTCCAGTGGCCGGGCTGGTAGATCTCTATGCGTCTTTCGAAGCGACCAGCCGAGACCCAAGGACCCGCTACCTGGCCCTGGGCCTCACGGCCGCATTCGCCACGGGCATCGCTCAGTTGCAGGTCGACACCTGGGACGGGCGCCAAGGGGTTCGGCTCTCGCTTTCGCCCAACAACCAGAGTCACCAGATGCTCAAGGCGGAGCCTTTTGGGGGGTTGCCCCTGGCCGTTCGGGTGCGCTGTTTAGAGCGCTCCAAATTGTGGGCGCTGGCCCGAGCCGTCAAGGATCTCAGCAGCCAGTCGGGGGGGCCTGAAGGGGCGGCTGTACGTCAGCGTTGCTGCTGGGCCGGGCCCGACATTCAGGTGGATCGCTTTGCCATTGCCGAGTCGGCCGCGGCCGGACGCTGTCTGGCCTGGGCCATGCTGGCTCCCGAACCGGCCCGCCCTCACGTCGAGTTGCGCTGTTTGCGTCCGCGTCACGGCCTGGAACTACAGGAAAAGCCGCCGGTACCGTTCTACGCGCTGCTGGCTTTTGGCTCGGAGAGTTGGGACTGGAACGGGGTTCGGGCCGTAGTGCACGGGGTTTCGGTGCCCCAGCCTGTGCCGCTGGCCTTTCGCGACCTCTCGGTGCTGGTCTCGGCCGAGGAAATCGAAGCTGATGTGCACTTTAACACCCTGCGCACCACCCCCGCCCTGGAAAGAATTCTGGAGATTCTCAACACGGTGGGCGCGCGCATGGCCACCGACCTGATGGCGCGCCCCGAACAGATCGGCTTCGACCAGTCTGAGGTGGCAGCCCGAATCTTTGAAGACCTCAGTCATTTTTATCAGCGCCAGCAGCGGCAGGAACTGGCTCTGCAGTGTTTGCAGCAAAGCCTGGTTTTGCGAGAGCAGGTATTGGGGGCTACTCACCCCGATCTGGTCGACGGTTGGAGCCAGTTGCTCGAACTCAACCGCCGAATCGGCAATCATGCCGCTCTGATGCCGATCCAGGAGCGTTTGATTCCCCTGCTGCGGGCCAGCGGCGAGAACCACCTGCGCAAACATCGCGTGGCCGAGGCCACGGCGCTGTTGCGCCGGGCTCTGGAGCTGGAAGAGCAGCTTCCCGATCCGCCCGACAATCTTCACGTGCGCTATCACGAGTTGGCCGTGCTGGTGAAAGAGCATCGTCTGCCGGGTGCCGAGGAGCTGTTCCAGAAAGCTATTGCGTTGAGGCGGGTTCAGCCCGACGCCTCTCCCGAACTGGAACTTCAAAGTTTGTTTGAGCTGGCCGACCGCCATCGTGCTAACCGACGTCACGCCGAGGCTGAGCTGCAGGCCCGCAAGGCCCTGGAGTTGGCCGAGAAACTGCACGGCGAGGGCAAGGCTCTGGTCCCTTACCTCAAGTTGCTGGCCGACATTCTCAAGGCCTCCAACCGCTACGGCGAGGCCACCGACTATGAAAGCCGCGCCATGCTGCTGAAGTTCAAACGTTGAAGCCGTAAATCGACTGGCGGGTGGTGAGGCTCGTCAGAGCCACTGCCTGAGCCAGTCCGGTGGCGCCCGGGAAGGCCAGGCTGGTGGCCAGGGCCGCACCCGACAGTACCTGACTGACACCCACCCAGGTACGCAATCGGTCCTTGTCGCGCAGGCCGCGTATCAGGTCGGCGCCGCCCAGAATCAGTTCGCTGCCAGCGGCCAGTGCGCCCACGGTGTTGCTGAGCAGTGGGGAACCTTGTCGGCCCAGTTGCTGCCAGGTATTCAGGGATGCATCCAGGGAAAGAGCCAGATGACCGACGCCTTCGATGGCGTCCAGACCGCTTTGGGCCCGGGCCAGTTTGTTGATGCCCCAGGCCCCGGCGGCCACGGCCGTGACCGCCGACAGCGCACCCGAGGCTGCGCCCCAGGGCGGCTGCACGGACTGGCCGTGGGCGATCCAGCTGGCGCTCTCCAGGACTTCCACCGTGCGCGACATCCAGGGGTGTTCGGCACGCAACCTTGAGCGCGAGTCTTCATCGGGTTGCGGCCCCTCTTGGGGCCGGGGCTTGGCCGACTGCAATTGGCGGGGGGCGAAGTCCCACATGGACGGGCGCACTTTCATAGCCTGTTCCTATCACGTCCGGGACTGTCGAGTTGTTACAACTGGCTCAACATCGTTCTCAGGTAGTCCAGTTCGTGATGGTCATCGACCTCGTCCAGGGCCCGATTGATGGCGGTGTAAATGGCTGAGGATAGCACCGGCACGCGTTCGTTCCATTGGTCGGTCTGGCGGAACAGTCGCAAGAACAGACGGTCGGCCGGATTGAGCAGCGTGGCAGAGCTTTCGTCTTTGTGCTCGATGAAGTATTTGCGTGGCCCGCCGATCCAGCGGGTGGGTGGTCCGAACCGCAGCCCTTCCAGCCAGCCCGGCTCCAGCGGACAGTCGGCCTGCTGGCAGATGCGCACGAGGCACTGTTTCAGTTCGGCCAGCAGAACTTCTTCGGGTTTCTCATCGGTGAGCAGTGAAGCCGCTGGCAACGAGCGTCCGATCCAGCGCTGCAGGTCGGCCAACTGAAAGGGTGGGGTCACCACCAGCACTTCGTCGGGCTTCAAGGAATGACCCGGTCCCATGGGGGCCCAGCTCAGGGCCTGGCTCTGGCGTAGCCAGAGCAGGTCGACCATGCGGGCGTCCAGGCGGCGAAACAGGGGGATTTTCAGAAACCAGCTATCGGGACTGCTCAAGGCCCAGTCTTCGTCGAACAACAGGAACTGGCACAGGCGTTTGTGCCACAGGGAGCGCAGCCCCACGCTGTTGGGGTTTTTGGCGTAGTGTTGGGCTCCCAATTTGAAGAGCCGGCGAATCGACCAGAGATAGTCTCTGGCGATGAGAGGATGGGGCAGGTCAAGCTTGACCTCCGGTTCTACCCAGCTGTTGCCTGGTTCCCAGGGCTCGGAATCGGGACGAATGGCCACCAGTCCGTCAGGTTCCTGGGGTTGCCAGTCGGCGGGCAGGGCCAGCCAGCCGCACACTCCCAGGGCCCCGGTAGGCAGAGCCACCGGGTCGGCATCGCCGACCTGAAGCAGCAGCCTGCCGGGCAGCAACGGCTTGGGAAGCACCCCGTCGTGCACCAGCAACTGGCCCTCGAGCCCTTCCAGATGGAAACGCATGAGCCAGCGGCTGCCTACCGTTTTGGTGGCTTTCAGGCAATCGTTGGCAAAGCGGGGCAGTCCGCTGGGCTGAACGTTGATCAGCGGGTCGACCTGGGGCGTGGCCTTGATGCCCAGCTGCTCCAGCACCCGGGCTTCATCCAGGGGCTGCTCTTCGGCCGCCACCTGCAATCCGCTCTGTGAGGCCTGTTCAATTTCGCGTCGAATGGCCGCAAGTTCCTCGTCTTCGTCGACGACCTCTTGAACTTTAACGCCCAGCGTGGAGGCCTTGCTCAGACCCATTTGTTGGCCCCGAGCCTGGATTTGCGGGTCGGCCAGCTGGGCCAGTACAACCTTTTCCTGGCCGAGCAGCTGCTGCAGCAACTTCAGCACTGCAGGAGTCAGCAGCAGGGCATGGTCTTCGGGTCCCAGGCTGCGTCCGTAGGTGCCTACAATGGTCGGATAGGCCTCGAGCCAGGCTCGCATGTCGTCGAGGCTTACGGGCGCCCCTTGCTGGGTGGTAAAGAGGCCGCGCCGCGCCCAGGCAGGCATGGCGAGGGCCCGGGTACAGTCGCCATATTTCCACTCCAGGTAGTGCAGTACCGCCTTCAAGGCGGCCGCCCGCGGGGCCGCCGAGGACCCGGGCTGGTCCAGACCTTCCACGAGTTCTGCATAGAGGGGCTCGACGAAACGTTGCAGAGTTTGCTGCAGCCCTTCCGGGCTTTGGGCTCGCACCATGCGCGACGATTTCAAGGCGAACTGCAGTGGGGTGGGTTGCAGTACGCTGGCTTCGCCTTCGAAATAGAGCAAGAGCTGGCCATCGGGCTGGCGATCGGGAAGCAACAGCGTCAGGTCCTGATTGATTTGTTTCTGGGCCAGCACCGCCGGCTCTGGGGGGGGCTCGGGAGTATAGTGTCCGTGCGCGGGCTTGAGGTTGGGAATCAGCGGACGCAGCTGATAGGCCGAACCGTCGGGTAGCAGCAGGGCCGATCCGGGAGGAAATTCCTCAGAGAGGCGGGCTCCGCGAGCCTCGAGATAGTAGACAACGCCACCGCTCTGATAAGCCTGCCAGACTTGGCGAATCGAGCAACGACGCGAGCCCGGGCAGGCCAGAATCGAGGCTTCGAGCAACTGGCGCTCCAGCGGAGGCAAATCATCGGGGGCGACCTCCAGCATGGCCGGGCTGACGTTCTGGGCCACCACCTGGCGCCAGTAGAGAAATACCTGCTCGGCCTGATAGTTGGGCACCCGTTGCTTGGCGAGCTGGATGGCGAACTCCAGTTGAACCCGCTGCAGCTCGGCCAGCATTTGGGCATAGTGTTCATCTTCGACCACGTCGCTCTGACTGGCGTTCTTGCGCAGCCCGTCGTGTTCCATTTCCACCACCAGTGCGGGCTGGATGCGCGCTTCACGCCGTCGGCTAAAGACCACGCCATAGCGCGTGAGCACCAGGAACGAGGCGTCGATATTGTCATAGGCAATGCCAAAGGCGCCCTGGAAGCCATTGCCTCGAAAGCCGGCGTTGGGCCAGGGGCAGGAGGTAGAGCGTTGGCGGCCGCGCGCGCACAGGGCTGCCCCGTTGACCACGATATCGGCCTGGCAACTCTGGCAGACCTCACGGAGAATTCGGACTTCCTCGGTGTTGTTTCTGCTGTGCACAATGACCATCTGGTGGCTCGCCCCCGACTTGCTTTTGGCCACGCTGGGGGGGCCGCTTTGCTTGTGCCAGCGGTAGCCATTGCTGGTCAGGCTGATGTCTTTGGGGCGCAGGCTTTGTAACGAGAGCAATCCCAGGGCCATCTCGCGCATGTGGTCGACCTTGCGGTTTTTGCCCGATTCGAAGACAGCGTCGGCCAGGTTGGCCAGTTCGTGTTCCTCATAGCCGGGGCCGTCGAAGTGAATTTCTACCCGGTTCTCGTTGGCCTTGACCTCGATTGTGGTGGCTCCGCTGGCCAGCAGGGCCTGCATCACCTGGGCGATATAGTAGCGTGGATCGGGAAGCTGAAACTTCTTGAGTTTTTCCTGTGCTTTTTCTACCGCCAGGGTGAATTGCCCCTGGCGTACCAGGGTGGCGCCGTCCTCGACGATGTCGAGCAGATCCTGAGTCAGCATCAGCCCCAGCACCTCTTGAGCATTTTCGACTCCAGGTCTTGCGGTAAGCCGTCCTGCAACAGAGCCGCTTTGCTCAGGGCGTAGGCACAGATTTCGGGGTGGTCCTGCTGTTTGGACAGGGCCTCGAGCACCAGCGGGTGCTGCTGGTTGATCAGCAGTCGGCCCGGATAGAAGCTCAGGTTGCGCCAGATGCCGCGGTGAAACAGGCGGGTGGCCTGGCCGGGACGGGTTTCGGCCAGACAGGCCACGTGCTGCACACACGAGCCTGGATAATTGAAGTCGGCCAGTTGAACCCCCGAAAGGCGATGCTCTCCCAAGCGCAGGTATTCGCGCATGCTGTCTTCCACCTTGGACCAACCCGGGGGCATCTGAGACTTGTCGAGGGGCAAGGGACAGGCCACCACCTCGTTGGCCCGATAGCAGGGACGGTCGCAATACAGCGACAGCAGAGTGGCAACTTCCTGGCCCCAGAGCACCGGCACCTCCTCCTTGGCCAGGGCGCGCGTCACGGGGCCGCTCTGGCTATCGTAGTAACAGGCTCCCTCTAGAAAACCCTTGGATTTGAGTTGGCGCAGGCTGACCAGACCGTGATGGTGGGTGGGCAACAGCGGCCTTGCGGCCAGGGAGCTGAGCACCTTGGGCCAGTGGGCCAACCAGTTGGAGGCGGCTGCCAGCAGGGCTTCCAGTTCGTCCAGGCGAGCTGGCAACTGGGCCTGTAACTCGCCCAGTCGGCGCGTCAGTGCCTGGGGCAGCTCTTTGGTGGCCGCCTGGCGCAAGATGGCCATGGCCTTGTCGTAGTTCTTGTCGCGGATCACGTTGTCGCGGGTCAGGGTGTGCTCGAGGTAGTTGGATTTGATGCGGAAGGTCAACCCTGGCAACAGAGCCTCGCGGCCCTCTTTGAGGGTCAGCCCGTGATTGTACATGCCGTATTCGGGAGAGGCCTGGGTGGTCATTCCCAGCACGGCCCGGGTTCCTGGTCCGCTGACCTGCACCGAACAGGGCGAGTCTACTTCGAGGTCTTTGTTGAGCACTTCGCCATTCAAGCTGACCCGGGTTTCCGAGTAGCCACACCAATACTGGATCGTGTCGCGGGAGCGCTGGAGAAACTCGGGCCAGCCCACCGCCGGCAGGCGCTTGTAGAGGCGAATGCTGGTGCCCTCTACCGGATACTCCAGGCGATACAGGCGCCAGGCCGTAGAGTTAGGGGGAAAGACCACCCGCCAGTACTTGCCATCGCGACCCGTGTCCAGGATGACCACCTCGGGTTGAATGGCAAAAATGGAGACAAAGCCGATGCCGAATTTACCAATTTTGGTGAAGTCGTTCTCTTTCGTGGAAGAAAAGAGCTTGGTGAGTTGTTCATCGATGGTTCGCTCGCTCATCCCCTCGCCACTGTCGGCCACGGTGACCACGGCGCGCTGCTTCTCGGCATCGTATTCACAGCTGATGTCGACCTGGTTGGAGCCGGCGTCCATGGCGTTCTGGATCAGCTCGCGGTAAAAGGTAAAGGGGTCGCTGAACTGGTCGACGAGATTGGCGAAGACTTCCTCTACCATGCCGCTGTCCGCCTTCGCCGCTGGCTCAGGTTGGGACCTGCCGGAAGGCCTCCAGCAGCAGATGAGGTCCCCTGGCCCAGGCCGGCGACAGCAGAAACCCCGGACCTCCGCGCGTCGTTAGCCCGGCTGCCGCGTAGTCGCGTCCGCGCTTGACAAGCCATGGCCCGCCGCTGCTGCCCTCGCTGAGGTTGGTGGCGGCCTGGCTCTCGCTACGAGGGTGCCAGTCTACAGCCAGACTTTTGCTGCGCCATAGATGGGGGGCGCCAAAGGCGTAGCCCAATATCAGCGCGCTTTCGCCGGGCAGGGCCCGGGTCAGGGCCAGCGGCTGTTCTCCGTCGTAGGGCGTCTCCAGCCAGGCCAGGGCCAGGTCGCAGCGGGGGTCACGGCGTTGCTGCCAGCCGCTCAGCAGCAACGCCCCTCGCAGTCGGGTCCACAGGCCCCCTTCGGCGCGGTTGTACTGCAGTCCGAAGTAAAAGCCGCTGGAACTGCGGGTGAGGCAGTGAGCGGCCGTGAGAATGGCCTGAGGATGAACCAGAAAGCCCGTAGTGGCGGTGCCCGAGGCGCCTTCCACGAGCAGGCCAACCGATCGATAGGGTCGTCGCAGAGAGTGGTTCACCGCGGTGGTGCGGAAGTTGGGCCCTCGACAGGGGCCAGGGCGGGCGTCGGAGGCGCTGATGTAGCGCGGCACCCGGGCGCGTGGCCAGGCCAGTTTGAACTCTTCAACTTCACAGGCCTTCGCACTCATGGGAGCAGCAGTCAGGAAGGCGCCAGTGCTTTGAGCCCGGCTTCCAGGTCTCCAAGCACCTGAATGCACACGTGGTCGGCGCCTGCCTGGTAGTGCTCGTCCAGACGGCTGCGCACCTGACCCGGTTCGCCCCAGGCCACCATGGCGTCGAGGAACCGGTCGGAGGGGCCCGCCAGATCGTCCTCATGGAAGCCCAACGACAGCCAGTTGTTGCGGTAGTTGGGCAGGCCCATGTAGAAGTCCATGGCCTGACGGGCCAGATCTCTGGCCTGCTGGGGATCGGTCACCAGGGCTACTTTCTGTTCCACGTAGAGTTTCTTGTCGGGGCCCAAAATCTGGCGGGCTCGCCGGGTGTGCTCGGGTGTGACATTGTAGGGGTGGGCGCCGTCGCTCTGCGAGGCGGCCAGTTCCAACATTTTGGGGCCCAGGGCCGCCAGAATCAATTCTCCCACCCGAGCTGGTTGGGGAGCGCGGTAGGTCGCCTGCTGGATCTTCTGCAGGTAGCTGCGCATGGTTTGAAGCGGTCGGCTGGCATCGTGCCCTCGCAAGCCTTCCACCAGTGGCGCGTGCGATACGCCCAGGCCCAGCAGAAAGCGTCCGTTGGACATCTCGTTGAGGGCCAGATGCGCGGCCGCGGTAGCCTGGGCATCACGGGCGTAGATATTGGCGATGCCGCTGGCCACCACCAGCCTGTCGGTGTGGGCCAGCAACCAGGCGGCACAGGCCATGCTTTCGCGTCCCAGGGCTTCCGGGTACCACAGGGCTCCATAGCCGAGCTGTTCCGACAAACGGGCCAGAGCCACCATCTCGGCAGCGCTTAAAGCGTCGAGAAAATGAAAGACACCGAGTTTGCCAATGTTCATCGAAGCGGCTTCGCAGCCTGGCTGATGAAGACCTACCAAGTCCATCGCCCCTCTTATGTCTGGGACCAACCGACCGCGAAATTCTCAACCAGGTCGTGGCCACTGAGAAACCGCCCCTCGTGCGAAGCCGGAAAGGCCTGGTAAAACTCATCCAAGGCCAGTTCATGACGCTCTTGAGGGCTACCCCAACTGACCTGAATCGGCAGCGGACGCCCCTCCTGAACCACGACAAAGTTCACCTCCCGGACCTGCCGCCAGTAGAACACGCGTCCAAATCGTTTGCGTAGCGCCAGAAATGCCGCACACTCAAGAGCCTTACCCAGGTCGGGAGCCGCCCCTGCCACCACGGCTTTGCGCAGTCCAGTGTCAACCGGGTAGTATTTCTTGTTGCGAACCAACTGCTGGCGGCTGGAATGTCCGAAAAATCCACAAGAGAAGAGCAAATAGGCCGACTCGGCAGCCGATAGATAACTACTCACGGTCTCGACACTGAGTCCACAGGCTGCCGCCACGCGACGTAAGCTCATTTCTGAAGCGCAACTCTCGAATACCCTCTGAATCACAGCCCGGACCGGAACACTCGAGCGTGCACCCACCCGGTTGGTGATATCGCGCTCCACAATGTCCAGGAAGTACTGCTGGCGCAAACTCAAGTCACCATTCGACAGCAAAACAGGCAGCGGTCTCGAGGGATGTCCCAACGAGCCATCAACTGCGCCAGCAACGTCGACTTGCCGCACCGCCTCACCCCCTGAATGGCCAGCACCAATTCGGAGTCCGGCAAGTGTAGACCACACTCGACACTTCTAAAGTGTCAATCGTAGTCGACAAGAACTTCATGGCTTGACGCAGACAATTGTCTGCGCGTATTCTTGTGTATACGTCATGAGCGTAGCCCTGTTTTCTGGCCGGTTTGTCGAGGTTTCCAGCGCCCGTGGGGGAGGGCTCACGCTGGCTCTGTGGCTGTTGCTCCAGTATCAGCACGAGGGGGGCTGGGTGGGTTGGGCGGCCTCGGCGGAGGCCCCCTTCTACCCTCCCGACATGGCCGAGGCCGGGGTCGATCTCGAGCATCTGGCGGTGGTGCTGTGTCAGCAGGCCGAGCAGGCGGCTCAGGCGGCTTTGCGTTTGCTGCAAAGCGGGGCCTTCTCGCTGGTGGTGCTCGACCTGGGGGGGTGGTCGCCGCCCCCAGGGCTGTCGATGGCCCTGCAGTCGCGGCTGGCCGCCCTGACTCGAAAGCATCACAGCGTGCTGCTGGCCCTGACCCATAAGTCCCCCCAGGAACGCTCGCTGGAGCTGGTGGGGCTGCGTGTTCAAGGCGAATCTTATGAAGGGGGCGTTTCTCTCGATGTCCTCAAGGACAAACGCCACGGCCCTGGGGCGCGTTTCTGGTTGCCCGTCCGCGCCCCGGATGGCCTGTATCGATATCCCCGAGTTTCTCTTCCAGTGGATGGTCGGTCAGCAGCCCGATTGGGCTCAGCAGCCGCTGGCCCTGGTCAAGAACTACAAGCCCACGGCGCTATTGTTGGAGGTCAATGGCCGGGCCCAGGCGCTGGGGTTGCGCCCGGGCATGCGCTACGCCGAGGCGCTGGCTCAGGTTCCCGAGCTACAGGCGCGTCCCATTCCCCCTCAGCGTCGGGCGGAGATCCGTGACGAAATGGTCGAGCGACTGCGGGCCTATTCGCCTTCCATCGAGCCCTGTACGCGCAACGCCGGAGTTTTTTACGCCGCCCTGGGAGGGCTGCTGGGTCTGTATCCGAGCTGGGAGAGCTGGGCGAAAGCCGTGCTTCAGGGCTTGCAGCGGGCCGGCTACCTGGCTTCGCTGGTGCTGGGCTTCAGCCGCATCGGCACGCTGGCGGTGGCTCGCAGCCAGCCGCCGTTGCGCTTCAGGCTGCTTGGCAGCCCTTCCCAGGAAGACGAACTGGCGGCTTCGGTGCCCCTCTGGCAGCTGGGCGTCCCCCCTCGTTTGGGGCAGGCCTTGCAACAGCTGGGGGTGGAGCAGCTGGGCTCCTTTCTCAAGCTCTCGGGCGAGAGTTTACTGGAGCGCTTCGGCCGCGAGGCCTTCGAGTTTCATCGGCGCGCCAGCAACGAGCGCTGGGACCCGTTGCAGAGCCAGCCCGAGCCCCATTTCTGGGAGGCCCGTCAAGGCCTCGACTATGGCGAGCGCGACGCCCAGCGGCTGCTGTTGGTGTGCGAACAGATGTTGTTGCCGCTGCTGCGCCAGCTCTACCTGCGGCGGCGGGCGGTGCGGCGTATGCACTGGACCTTTCACACGGCCGAAGAGAGCGCTCCCCCGGTTCGACACGAATTGGGGCTGACTTCACCCGGGCTCGAACCCGCCCAAATGCTCGAGTTGCTGAGGCTGCGCCTGGAGTCCCAGCCGCCCGGTCGGGTGGTCGAAGTCGAGCTCTGGCTGGAGGACAGCGAGGGCCCTCCCGAGCAGCTCGAGCTGTTTTGCCAGCAGTCGCGTCGCGAGCTGCAGGCGGCCAACCGCGCTCTCGACCGCCTGCGGGCCGAACTGGGGCCCGAGGCGGTGGTACAGCCCCGTCTTTGCGAGGGACACCTGCCGTCGGCCAGCTTTCGCTGGGAGCCTTTGGGCGAGCTGCGGGGGCGCCCGGCTCCCGCAGCCCAAGGGCTGGAGCCCTGTGTGCTGAGGCGCATCTGGGGGCAACCACAACCCCAGTCGGCGCCCCGACCCGAACAGCGCCTGGGTGGGCCCTATCGCCTTTCCGGCGGCTGGTGGCATCGCGAAATTCAGCGCGACTACTACTATGTGGAGGGGCCCCGAGGCGAGCTGTTCTGGAGCTACTTCGACGCTCGCCGCCGGGCCTGGTTTCGCGAGGGCCGCCTTGAGTAGCTACGCCGCCCTGTGGTGCAAGTCCAACGGCAGTTTTCTCGAGGGGGCTTCCAGCCCGGAAGAGCTGGTCGAGCAGGCCCATGTGCTGGGCCTCGAGGCCCTGGCCCTCACCGATCGCGATGGCCTGTATGGCATCGTGGCTGCCCATGTGCGGGCTCAGGAGCTGGACTTTCGCCTGCTGGTGGGAAGCCAGGTCACGGTCGACGCGGGCCAGCTGGTCTTGCTGGTCGAGACCCTCGAAGGCTACCGCAACCTGTGTCGGCTGCTCACCGCAGGGCGCCTGCGCAGCCCCAAGGGCGAGTGCCAGGTCACGCTCGAGGAGGTCTGCCAGCGTCATCGGGGTCTGCTGGCCCTGTGGGCCCCCGGGGTTTCCCTGGGGCCTTTGCGCCAGGCCTTTCGCGATCGGCTTTATGCGCGCGTGGCCCGCCATCGGCTGGCCCGGCAAGCGGCCCAGGAAGACGAGCTGCGGGCCAGCGGGCTGCCGCTGGTGGCGGCTCCCGAGGTGCTCTATCACCAGCCCAGCCGGCGCCCTTTACAGGACGTGCTGACCTGCATTCGCTACCGGGTTACCCTGGCCAGCGCGGGCCGGCTGCTGCGGCCCAACGCCGAATACGGGCTGGCTTCGCCTGAAGAAATGGCCGAGCTCTATGCCGATCTGCCCGAGGCGCTCGAGGCCACCCGCGAAATCGCCCGGCGCTGTCGCTTTTCCATGCTGGAGCTGCGCTATGTGTATCCGGCCGAACAGCTGGCCGCCGGAACCAGCGTGCAGGGGCGGCTCGAAGAGCTGACCTGGGCCGGGGCGGCCTGGCGCTACCCTGGGGGCCTGACCCGGGCTATTGAAGCCCAGTTGAAAAAAGAGCTGACGATCATCGCTCAGCTCGACTATGGGGGCTACTTTTTGACCCTCTATGACATCGTGCAGTTCTGCCAGCGCGAGCGAATTCTGTGCCAGGGCCGTGGCTCGGCCGCCAACTCTATCGTCTGCTACTGCCTGGGCATCACGGCCGTCGACCCCATTCAGCTCGACCTGCTCTTTGAGCGTTTTCTTTCGCTCGAGCGGGCCGAGCCCCCCGATATCGACCTGGACATCGCCCATCAAGACCGCGAGCGGGTCATTCAGTACGTTTACCGTATGTACGGGCGCGACCGGGCGGCCATGGTGGCCAACCTGATTCGCTATCGACCGCGCTCGGCCATGCGCGACGTGGGCAAGGCGCTGGGCATCGATGTGTTGACGGTCGAGCGCTTCACCCGGCTGATGTCCTATTACGAGCCCCCTTCCCAGGAATTGCTGGAGCAGGCC
Organism: uncultured Burkholderiales bacterium; assembly: GCA_964649085.1. GTDB lineage: Bacteria > Vulcanimicrobiota > Xenobia > Xenobiales > JADMJV01 > JADMJV01. Next base: position 74,087 of record CAZYPN010000005.1, read on the forward strand.
GGTTTCGACCTGAAGCTGCCGCTGCACCGCAATTGGCTGCGCCTGACTCAGGAACTGATGGGCTTTCCTCGTCACCTTTCCATTCATCCCGGGGGCTTTTTGCTGGGGCACGAGCCGGTGTGTGAGCTGGTACCCATCGAGAATGCGCGCATGGCCGGGCGCACGGTGATCCAGTGGGACAAGCGCGACATCGAGGCTCTGGGGCTGTTCAAGGTCGACCTGCTGGCGCTGGGGGCTCTGTCGCTGGTCGACCGCTGCCTGCGCCTGCTGGGTTGGGAGGCCGACATGGCCAAAATCCCTCGCGAGGATTCGAAAACCTGGGACATGCTCGAGAAGGCCGACACCGTGGGGGTGTTTCAAATCGAGAGTCGGGCCCAGATGAGCATGCTGCCCCGCTTGCGACCCCGGCGCTTTTACGACCTGGTGATTCAAATCAGCATCGTGCGCCCCGGCCCCATCAGCGGAGGCATGGTGCACCCCTTTCTGCGCCGTCGCAACGGCCAGGAGGCCATCACCTATCCTCATCCCTGTCTGGAGCCCATCTTGCAGAAGACGCTGGGGGTGCCCCTCTTTCAGGAGCAGGTGATCCGTCTGGCCATGGTGGCCGCTGATTACACCGGGGGCGAGGCCGATCAGCTGCGACGCGACATGGGGGCCTGGAAGAGCAGCGACAAAATCGAACGCCATCACCAGCGGTTGGTGCGGGCCATGGTGGCCAAGGGCATTCCCGAGCCCTTTGCCGAGAGGGTCTTTGAGCAGATTCGCGGCTTTGGAGAATATGGCTTCCCCGAGAGCCACGCCGCCAGCTTTGCTCTGATCGCCTATGCCACCGCCTACCTCAAGTGCCACCATCCGGCCGAATTCTGCTGTTCGCTGCTCAACAGCCAGCCCATGGGCTTTTACTCGCCGTTGACCATCATCAACGACGCCAAGCGCAAGGGGGTCGAGTTTTTGCCCATCGATGTTCAGGTCAGCCAGTGGGATTGCACCATGGAACGGGGGGTGGTGCGCATGGGGCTGCGCTACGTGAAGGGGTTGGACGAGAAGAGCGCGGCCCGGTTGCTGCAGGCTCGCAAGCAGGGGCCCTTTGAGAGCCTGGAAGAGATGGCCCGTCGGGCCCGCCTCGAGCGCCACGCTCTCAACTGCCTGGCTCGCTCGGGGGCTCTGCAGGCCCTGGGCAAGTCGCGTCGGGCCCAGCTCTGGGCGGCGGCGGCCCTGCATCCCAACCTGCGCGACTGCCCCTGGCTGCCCGGCGAACCCCCGCCGCCTTTGCCCGAGTTGACCGCCGAGCAGAGCCTGAGGTGGGACTGCCTCTACAGCTCCCACTCGCTGGCCGGGCATCCCCTGTCCAGCTTTCGCGAGCAGCTGGCCGATCAGGGGCTGCCCACGGCCGAGGAAGTCCAGCTGTTGCCCCATGGGCGCTTTTTGCGCTATGCCGGGGTGGTGATCTGCCGTCAGCATCCCGAGACGGCCCGGGGCGTGACCTTTTTCACCCTCGAGGACGAAACGGGCTTTGTCAACGTGGTGGTGCGACCCCAGGTGTTCGAGGCCCAATCGCTGCTGGCCCGCAGTGCCGGCTTGCTGGGAGTAGAGGGGCGGCTGGAATCGCGCGAGCGGGTGGTTCACCTGGTGGCCGAGCGCTTTTTTGAACCCGAACTCGAGCGTCCCCTGGTGAAGGTCGGTAGCCGGGACTTTCGTTAAGCGAAATTCACAGCTGCCCCGAAGGCTCGAGGGTGCTGAATAGAGAAGTTAACAAACAGGTCTATGAATATCCAGCCGAATCTTGCCCAGTTTAACCGCCTCCAGCCGATGGAGCGGGTCGCCCAAAGGCTGACCCAGGGTCCGCTCGACAAGGCCGGTCATTCCCAGCTCAACCAGGACCTTTCCAGCATTTCCCGCGATGTGCTGGTGCGCTTCGAGGGCATGCAGCAAACCCCCGAGCTGCGCCGCCAGCTGGGGCGCATTCTGGCCCTGGCCAACAACATCAGCACCTACTCGGCCATCGCGGCCGGGCTGACGGGTGCCGCCGGGGTGGCGCTGACGGCCGAGACGGCCGGGGCCAAGGTCCAAAGCGCCCTGAGCGAACTGCAGGAGCAGCGCAGCCAGTTTTTGCAGGCGGCCACCACCTCTTCGGTGGCTGCGGTCGAAAAGCCCAACCCCCCGGCCGACATCCCCTGGGTCGAGGTACCCGCCGGCACCTTCATGTTTGGGCCCGACAAGAAGCCGGTCGACCTGCCGGCTTATCGCATTTCCAAGTATCCGGTTACCAATCGCCAGTTCATGGAGTTTGTTCAGAAAACCGGCTACGATCCCCAGGGCAGCTGGGATTTGCCGCCGGATGGGTATCCTCAGGGCAAGGACTCGCTGGGCGAGCACCCGGTGGTCAACATCACCTTTCACGATGCCAAGGCCTATGCCCGCTGGGCCGGCGGTCGGCTGCCCAACGAACAGGAATGGGAGAAAGCCGCCCGCGGCACCGACGGGCGCACCTATCCCTGGGGTAATGAATGGCGCCCCGAGGCCTGCAACAACGACGCCGGGGGCCGTACGCCGGTTACCGCTTACGAGGCGGCCGGCAACGTCAGCCCCTTTGGGGCCGTCGACATGGTGGGCAACGCTTTGGAGTGGGTCGACTCAGGAACCCCTCGCCGACCGGGCGCCGTGTTGCTCAAGGGTGGGGCCTGGACCAACTACCGCTCGGCCGGCGCCGATGAGCTTTCCGACCCGTTTAGCACCGTTCGCCACACCTCCGAGTATCCCGACAGCACCTACGTGGGCTTTGGTTTCCGCATCGTTACCGATCAAGAGGTTCCCCCCCAGAACCTTACCAAGACGCTGGCCGCTCAGCAGGCTGAGGCTCCGGCCCCCGAGCTGGATTTCCAAATCGGGCCTGGTGTGGGCACGGCCGGCCTGGCAGGGAATCGCCCTGAGGCCCTGGTGCAGTTGAGAAACCATATTCAGAGCGGAGGGGGGTCTGCCCAAAGCGGACTGGAGAAATCCATTCGCCAAACCCTGGCCGACCTTTCCACCCGGGCGCGAGACTTGCGGCCGGTGCTGGGTCCGCAGGATACCTCGGAAACCCGCAAGGCCGCTGCCGAAGTTCATTCCAATGCCAACCGTATCGCCATGATGATGACGGCCCTGGCCACGGGTTCGGCTTCCAGCTCCGTGGCTCTGGCTCAGCTCGACAAGCTGGAGAAGGGGCTGTTTCGCTCCCTGGCGGTGCTGGAAGGGGCTCAGGCCACTGCCAAGGTGGAACAGAGCGGACCCAAACCGGCCGACCGCATGTTTGAATGGGTGGAGATCCCGGCCGGGAAAACCCGGGTGGGACGCGACGGGGAAGAGGTTCACCTGGAGGCTTTCGAAATGAGCAAGCATCCGGTGACCAATCAGCAGTATCTCGAGTTTGTGCAGGCCACGGGACACCAGTCTGAGGGCGGTTGGAGCGCCCCCTCAGCGGGGGCCTATGCCCTGGAAGAAGTGGCGGATCAACCCGTGGTCAACGTTTCGTTTTTCGACGCCAGGGCTTTCTGCGAGTGGGCAGGCTGCCGACTGCCCGAGGAGTCCGAGTGGGAGAAAGCTGCCCGCGGTCCGGGCCAGCAAGACTCGGGGCCGGAAGAGTTTCAGCCCGAGCAGATCATCGCCGACCACGGCCGTATCGAGCCGGTTCAGGCGGCTCAAAACGAGTCGGGATACGGTGTTCAGGGCCTGATCGGCAATGTTCTCGAATGGGTCGAAGGTCAGAGCGAGCGGCGCCCGGGCTCGGTGCTGCTCAAAGGCGGCGCCTGGTCTAATGGCGGCTTCAAGCCCTTCACCGTGGAACGACACTCCACTGACCTTCCGAACTCGGCTTACGGAGGCTTTGGCTTCCGGGTAGCACGCGATTCCGGGCTTTGAGATTCTTTTCAGGCGTCTCTCGTATTCTGGCTTCAGAGAGTTGAGAGAGCGAGGAACACCCCAATGCACATCACCAGCACCACCCCCGGAGGCAACTACCAGACCCGCAACGTCCAGAGCGGCAACGCCGGTAGCAGTGACCCCACCGATACGGTTACGCTGAACCTCAGCCCTGAGCAGCTTAACGACCGCAACATCCAAGAGTTCATCCGCCAGATGGCCAAGAACGGCACCCCCGTCAACCTGAACTTCGCCGGCATCGGCGCTGGCCCCGTCAACAGCAACCCGGCTGCTGATCGCGCCGAGCGTTCGGCCGCCTCGGCTGCCGACTCGGCCCGTCAGGCATCGGCTTCGGCCGACCGCGCCGCCGAAATCGAGCGCCGCATTCAGCAGCAGACCTCCCACAGCGCGCCGCCCACCTACAGCGAAGGCTAATGTTGCGACAGGCGAGCGACGAGAGCGAACACAGCCCGTTACTCACAGACGAGGGTCGTCGGCTGCTCCGCTGGATGCGGGAGCACCCCTGCGCCCCTCGTTTTAATTTTGAGTGCGGCGACCATCTGGCTTTTCACCATTGGGCCTGGCTCAAGGGTTTCGAGGGGTTGCTGCGTAAGGGCTTTCAGTGGCCCCAGCAGGGGCCTCCTTCCTGGGTGTGGCCTTATGCCTGCTCGGCTTTGGAGAGGGTTCCCCATTATCGAAGCTATGCCGCTTCCGGTTCAGACTGGCACGACATTCCGCCCCTCGATAAAGAGGTGCTGCGGCGCCAACCTCAGATGTTGGTGCCCGACGATGTCTCGTTAGACGACATGGTCGTCTACGACACTTCAGGAACCACGGGTAACAAAATGCTGGTTCCCTCTGCGCCTACCGTATCGGCCAGCTATCTGCCCTTGCTCTGCTATGGACTGAGTCTGCATGGGGTGCACCTCGAGCCAACGCCAGGGCGGGTGGCCTTCCTGCAGGTGGGTTTGCAACAGAGCACCCTGACCTACGCGATGATCAGCTCTTTTCTCGATCAGTCGGGATTCGCCAAGCTCAATCTCAATCCCAAGGAGTGGCGTGAGCCCGAGCATCGGGCTCGCTATATCAACGACTGCAAACCCCAGGTGCTGACGGGAAATCCGCTGGCTTTCGCCGAGCTTGCGCGGTTGCCGCTGAAGCACCAACCCAAGGCACTGGTTTCCTCGGCCATGACCTTGATGCCCGGAGCACGCCTCGAGTTAGAGCGTCACTTTGGGTGTCCGGTCTTCGATATGTACAGCATGACCGAGTGCATGGCCATCGCGCTCAAGCGCGACGAGTCCACCGGCCACCGGGTGCTCTCGCACGACCTGTATGTAGAGGTGCTCGACGACCACGGTAAGCCTGTACCCCACGGACAGCGCGGCGAAGTGGCCCTGACGGGCGGACGCAATCCCTATCTGCCTTTGCTCCGATACCGTACCCGCGATCACGCCCGCGTGGAAGTGCGCCAGGGTGTGCCCTTCTTGATGGGCCTCGAGGGGCGCTCGCCGGTGCAGTTTGAGACTCGAGAAGGCCACCGCTTCAACAACATCGACGTGACCCACGCGCTGGCTCACTTTGCTTTGATTCAGTTCAGCCTGCATCAGAATCAGGATCTAAGCCTGCGGTTCCGCTATCGAGACACTCGAGTCTCTGAGCAGGAGTTGCGGGAAACGCTGCGCCAGGTCTTTGGCGATTTGCCGATTTGCTTCGAAACGGCCGCGGTTGGCGAAGTAGGGGAGCGGGAAAAGTGGATCCAGTATTCGAGCGATCGATGAGCGAGGCACTGAACCTCTGCCGGGAATATTTTCACGCCATTCAGGTAGAGGCCTCTCAGGTGGATGCCCATTCCCTGGTCGTTCCCGTGCAGATTCGCGACCATTTATTGCAGGGTCTGCTCACGCTGCGACCCGAGTCGGGCTGGATGGTGCTCTATGTGACGACTTCGGTGCAGGTGCCCGATCACCGTCGCACGGCCATCGCAGAATTTATGGGGCGGGTGAACTACCTGCTGCCGATCGGCAATTTCGAGATGGACTGGGAAGATGGCGAGGTGCGCTTTCGCATCGGCACGGCCCTGGAGGCGCGGCCTAATCCGGCGCCGCTGGTCGAGGCCGCATCCTTCATGGCCGACCGCTATTTCCCGGCACTGTTCAAGGTGGCGCTGGAGGGCTACTCGCCCCTGCGGGCTCTGGCCGAGATCGAATGAAAAGGGGACCGGTAGCCCGGCCCCCTTCGACGGCACGCTTTTCCGGCGAGAACTAGCTTTTCTTACACTTGCAGGTGTCGGATTTTTGCCCGCTGCACTCGCATTGGGCCTTCTTGGTGTCGCCGCACTCGCACCCGGTCTTTTTGTCGGCCTCGGCGCCCTGGCAGCAGCCGGCGGCTCCGGCTTTATTGTCGCTACAGCAACCAGCCTTCGTCTCAGCGCACTGCGATTTTTCGCTGCTACAGCACGAGGAAGCAGCGGAGGCCTGGCCGGTAAACCAGCCGGTCTTGCTCTTGCAACACTTGCCATCGGCCGAGGCTGAGAGGGCCATTCCAGCCAGGAGCAAGCCACTGAGGATAAGCGTACGAATCTTCATAAGAAATCCTTCCATCTTGTCCCGTCTTTGGGGCAATCTTAGCGGTTTTCTGGGGATGTCCCGATCAGCCCTGCTTGGGGACGACGGCGAGACGTTGAGCGATTTTTCATCGACTTGAGATAGTTTGGACTGTGCCGAAATTTCGCATCTCATCACTTCATGCCTTTTCGTGGGTGGCGCTGAGCCTTTGCGCCGTATGATCACTGCTTCCACGCTTCGTCGACTGGACGGGGGCGATGCGGTGATTCCTGTGCTGTGCAGTTGCGAACATTACGAATGGTTTTTCTGGTGCCAGGCTCGTTTTGGCATGCTGGTGCCGCTCCTGGCCAGCCCCTTTCAAGACTTGTTGATGAACTACTATGTGCAAGACTGGCTCTCGGCTCTCGGGCTTTTCGCTTCAGGGTTTTTGCTGGCCCAAGGTTGTGGCAACGCGCCGGATCATGGTTGGGGTTGGCTCACGCTGCTGGTGCTGTTGCTCAGTTGGAACGATGAAGCGATCTGGTCGCTGACCAGCATCCAGCTTCCCTTTGGCGCCTCAGCGGCCTTGTTGGGTTGGGTGTGTGTGCTGGCTCGTCGGGGGTATTCACTCGGTTTGTTTTTTGCCGCACTCCTCTGCTTTTGGGTGAATTCAGCACTATTTCCCATCGCCATGGTGGCGGTGGCACCCGGTCGTCGCCGATACCTGCCCCTGATCCTGGCCTTTCTAGCCATGGGGATATGCACCCGGACTTCCCCCTATTATGAAGCTCGGGTGGAATGGATTCGCTTGCCATCGTTCGCCGCTGTAGGCCAGGGCACGCAGCAACTCGTTCAGAGCGGAGCATGGACGCTATTGCCGCTCGCCTTGGGACTGGCCCATTTCCCTTCAGCTTCGTCGCTTCGCCTGTTGGCAGCTGCAGGAGTGGCATTGGCAGAGTTTTTCTTGCTTGGTTGGGTCGAGGCGAACCAGTTCCATATTCGCTACGTCTCCATCGGCTTGCTGCTCCTTTCGGCGGCCCTGGCGGAACCTTTGGCTCGAAGGTTGTCTGACAGGCCCAGGACCGTCGCAGTGTTAGCCGCCATGGCCATCGCTCTCTTGCTGGTTCGATTCAGGCCTGAGTCGCCAGCCGGGCTTCTCGACTATTGGGTTCAACAGTCCGGAGACAGGGTTCGCCTGGCACGCGATTGGAACGCCACGTTCATCGGAGCGGAGTTTGAGAGTTCCTGGAAGGTAGCCTTTCTCAGTCGATTGTTGCCGGGTGCTCGGGTGGACGCTCTCGCTGCCCGGAGTCGGGCCTTGCGCAGCGAACTCTCGCCCCTTTTGGCCCGGGGGGCTTTGGTGCTAACGGATGCAGACGATTGGCTTGAATTGCAGGTGCAGGCAAGCTCGCTGGGAGTAGAGCCCACCGCTGTTGCCTGGACGACGATCCGGAGGTCGGAAGGTACTCTCTTATGCGCTTTGCGAGTTCAGCAGGAACCCCCGCCGTTGGAGTCGGCCGAAGTTTGCCCGGTGGACCAGTGGCTGTCTTCCTCGGCCTGCTGGCCCTATCTTGGTCACGGCTTCAATCAACGCGATGGCGGCCGAATCGCCACCATTGGCCGTTCGGCTGAAATTTGTCTGAAGCTTCCTCAGCCATCGCAAAGACTATTGTTGGAGTTCAGTTCGAGAGATTCAGAACAACAGCAAGAACTTGTCGTGCAACTCGGAGGGCGAAGTTGGAACTCGGAACTAACCCCAGGCGGTACTACTCAGGTAGGGATATCGCTGAAGGGCGTCCCACCGGGGATTCCGCTGCGCCTTCGCCTCGAGATACCAAGGGCTCGTCGTATGGGAAAGGACTGGCCCCTTTTCGCTCTCAATCTCGAGGGTTTTCGAGTCGATTCGCAGCGGTGAGCCAGTACATTGCGAACGAGGCCAGCCAGTGTTCGCCTGCATAGTCACCGCTGAGCACCTGGGCTAATCCGGCCTCACCGTGGCGTTCGGCCGAGGCCTGAAATCGGGCCCGCTGAGGGTGCCGCGAGGGCAGGCTGTCGGCCACCCCCTGTAGGGCCCAGGCGCGACTCAGATTGAGACCATCCAGATGCACCAGCTTGGGGTCACTGCGGTCGCTCACCAGGGCTGGCTGCAGGTCGACTTCGGGCCAGAAGCGGTCGAACCACCGGGCGAATTCGTCGGCCCCCAGCACGCGTCGCATCAGGTCGGCTTCGCAAAGGCTGGGCGAGAGAAAACAGTCGCCGCCGGGCTCCCACTGCACCGGCGCCTGACGGTCGTTGGCATAGTATGTCAGGGCCCGCTCGCGCACCAACTGGCGCAATTGGGGGTCGCCATAGTCCCAGGCAAAGGTCAGCCCGAAGGCCGTGTCCGAATGGACGCCACTGCGAATGGGGTAGTTTTGCTTGGGAAAGTAGTTCAGGTAGCGTTCCACGATCAGGTCGGCCAGGGGCTGCAGGTTGGCTGCCCAGCGCCGGGCTTGAGGGTCGTCCCATTCACGCAGTTCCTGGGCCAGCTTCAGCAGCCATGCCCAGCCATAGGGGCGCTCAAAGCTCTGGCGATTGGGAGCCTGAAAGTAGGCACATTCGAGGGCGATGTTCTGCGGGCTCAGGTGGCGTTCGAGCAAGGCTCGGGCCTGGCCGGCCCCCTGGATGCTGGGAAAGCGTTTCAGCAATCGCACCAGCATCCAGTGGCCGTGCACCGAAGAGTGCCAGTCGTAGGAGCCATAAAAGGCCGGATGCAGCTGGCTGGGAGTCAACAGGTCCGCAGGCCCGTTCATCACATGCTCGGGCTTGTTGGGATATTCACGCGTCAGCGACTTCAGCGGCAGCTGCATCAGCTGGCTGGCCCGGGCCTCGTCGAAGACGGGCTGGGTCCAGCCGGGCAAGGCCAGCAGGCAGAGCCAGGGTAACCACTTGGAGAATTGCATCCTGGCCGATTCAGCGGCTGCCCTTGGAGACCCTGGTCAGTCTTCCACGAAGCCCTCCGGTTCTACCCGAAAGCGGCGAGCAGGGGAACCCGAGGGCAGGGCCGTGGGTAGCTCCCAGGCGGGCTCCAGGCCTTCGGTCCAGATGTGCATGGTCGAAGGGGTAAAACCCGCCTCGCGAATGGCCTGGGGCACGTCGCGCAGTCGCAGCGCGTGGCCGGGCCGCAGCTTGAGTTCCACCCGGTTGGTTTGCAGAGAGATGTCTACCTGATCGACGCCATCCAGGCGCCGCAGGGCGTTTTCCACGCCCTTTTTGCAGGGCAGTCACTCCATGCCCAGGGCCAGGATTTCTACCTTGACCAGTCCCTCGGCCGTCACCGCCAGCGTCAGGGCCAGTGCGAACAGACTTGATTTGAACCACATAAAGACCTCCTAGAATGCCAGTTTTACCGAGAAGAGGCCGCCCGTATTCCGGCGACCCAGGGCATCGCCCACTGATTGGGCGATGGGGATTTGCAGGCCCACTTCAAACTGCACCTCGGGCGAGGCGTAGATTTGCAGGCCGGGGGCCAGCCACACCAGGCTGCCCCGCATCGCGGGCAGTTGTCCGCCGAAGCGATGCTGGGTGATCAGCTCGATCACCCCGCGCAGCTCGACTTCGGGTTCGTCGCCAAACTCGGCCGGAGTGAGCCGGTACCAGTAGGCCAAGTTGGCGTCGAGTTGCTGGGGGATGGGCCCGTTGAGGGGCTGGCGAAAGAGGACCTCCAACGCTCTGCGGTGGCGGTCCTGAATCTGGGTGTAGGCCACCCCAACACCCAATTGCCAGCTGCCCATGCCGTTTTGCAGCTCTCGGGGCGGCCCCGAGGCCTCGAACCGCCCGCTGGGAACCATCAGCTCGGCCAGCAGCGAGAGACGTTCCGAGGCCATCACCTCGTCTTCTTTGAGCAGTAGCTTCTTATAGCGCAGCGAGGCATCGCCCAGGCCACTGCCGCTGCGAAAGGTATAGGGAAGGGAGATGCGCAGCTCCTCTCCGGGCTCCCAGGAGAAAGCCCCCTGGGTGGTGATGCGCACCTCGTTGAGCCCCTGGCTGCGATTGACCTGAATGACCTCTCGCAGCCCGGGCGATTCGGGCGACACCGTGCCCGCGTTTTCGGTGAGAATCTGGGCTTCTGCCCGAAACATGAGCAGTAAGAACCACCAGAGTATGTACATAGAAACCCCTCTCGTCCGTCAGGCTGTTGGGACGAGGGGCAGGGGAGGGGCGCGGGACGGGCCGCTGCGAGGCGGCGGTCGGGGAGGAGGGGCCAGCTGGAAAGATGCGGCCGCAGGTGGGGAAACCGTTACCGCGGGCGAGCAGGGTAGCTGCAGGCGGGTGGGCGGCGGGGCCAGCTCGAGGTAAGCAAACAGGAAAGCCTGCTCATCGGCCGTCCAACTGCTGCAGTCGCAGCTCGAGACGGGCTCGTGGCTGCAGCATTGAGGCTGGCAGTGCGGACACTGGCTGGCCAGATGGGTAGTTCCCTCGAGTTGAGCCGAATGCAGCAGCGGGCGCACTTCCAGAGGAAGCAGCAGCAACCACCAGGCCAGCAGCAGCCAGCGACTCCATCGGGTCCTCACTAGAGCTACTTTCTGGTCGGCGGGCGGGTCTCCTGGCAGACGCGCCCGCCGCGAAAGTTGGGTCAATGCTTGGGGTGATGGTCCTCGGGAAGCGGTTCAAGCTTCATGCCACACTTGGGACAGTTGCCGGGTTTCTGAGCGCTGACTTCGGGATGCATCGGACATTGATACTGGGCGGGTGTGGGCGAGGGGCGGGTTTTGGGAGAGGGCGACGGGCTGGGCCCGACTCTGTGGGCTACACTTCCCTTGGGATGGGCGTACCAGCCCTCAAAGCTGGTTTGCCCGCGGTCTCGAACCTTCAGCACCGTGAACATCCCTCCCATCCCAATCGTGCCAAAGGGACCTTTCCCAGTCATCATGGGCAGGGTGTTCTCGGGTAGTTCCATATGTTCGGCATGTTCGGCATGTTCATGCATGCCGGCTTCGCCCATCGCCATATATCCGGGCACCAGCTGACGAATTTTGTCCTCCAGATCGCTTTGAGGAACGGCCATCATGTTGGGCAGCTCGTGGCCCATGGCGTTCATGGGGTGATGGCGTCGGTGGCAGTGCAGAGCCCAGTCGCCCGCCACCGCCTTATCCAGAATGACATCTCTCGTCTGTCCAGGGCTGACCAACACGGTGGTTTCGGGAATACGCGCCGTTTTAGGAATGGGTCCACCATCGGTGGCGGTCATCCACCAGCGGTGCCCGTGCAGATGGATGGGGTGGACGTCCTGGCCCACGTTGGCAAAGCGAAAGCGAACCCGATCGCCGCTACGGGCCAGCAGCGGAGCCGTGCCCGGATAGATACGACCATTGAAGCTAAACATGTTGAAGTCGGTCATTTCGTTGGGATTGGGACGCGAACTTCCGGGCTCAACGTCCCATTCGTTGAGAAAAATGGCGAAGTCGCGGTCGACGGGTTCGGCCTTCGGATTGCGGGGATGGATGATAAAGAACCCCATCGCCCCCATACCCATCTGCACCATTTCATCGGCGTGGGAGTGATACATCAGGGTGGCCGGCTCCTGGTCGACGGTGAATTCGTAGACGAAGGTCTCGCCCGGGCGAATCGGGGGTTGATTCAGTCCACTGACGCCATCCATTCCATTGGGCAGCATTACGCCGTGCCAGTGGATCGAGGTCTCTTCGGGCAGCCGATTTTCGGCGATAATACGCACCCGGTCGCCCTGGACCACCTCCAGGGTGGGGCCGGGCGTAGCCCCGTTGTAGCCCCAGGCCCGGATTTTCATACCGGGGGCCATCTCGTGCTCGAACTCCTCGATGCGAAGACGAAATTCCTTCACTCCGTTCTTCACGGTCCATGGTAGCGAGGCGCCGTTGGGGGTGACCACCGGGGGATAGGGCCAGTCTTTGGGATAGGGGCTCGGGGAGGCGGCTGCGGCCACCGAGATCAGAGCGGCTAGAAATACAGTCTTGAGTTTCATCGTTGGGTCTCCTTCTCTTTCCATTGTTCGGGTTTCAGCGAGTCGGCCAGAATCGAGCGCCCCAGGGTTCGCTCCAATTCTGTGCGGGCGCGCCAGTAGTCGGCTTTGGCATCGGCCAGCGTCATCAGGGCGTTGGAGGCTTCACCGCGAAAGCCCAGCAGTTCAAAGTTGCCCTTGAGCATGGCGTTGTATTGTTGGCGCGCCAGTTGCAGCATCTCCTGACGCAAGGGCACCATTTGCTGCAGTTGTTCCACACGCAGTCGGGCCGTGGCCATTTGGACCAGGTGGGTTTTGACCTCGGTCTGCACCTGCTGCGACAGTTGCTTTTGACGTGCCAGTTGCTCGTCGGCTTGGGCTTCTAGCCTTGCCTTTTCACCCTGTCGCTGGTTGAGCAGTGGCAGGGGCATGGAAAGCCCTATTCCTTGCCAGCTTCGCTGCGGCTCGCTTTCGAGGTGGTAACTCAGGCGAGTGCCGTCAAAGAGAAGCCAGTCTTGTTGATCGCGGTCGCTGCGCAGGGCCTGCACCTCGAACTTCAGAGCCTGTAGGTCGGGGCGACCCGCCAGGGCTTCGGCCGCCAGTTCTGAAGCGGTGCGCTGGTCACCGGCCGGCAGCTCGGCCATTTGGGCCTCCACTTCCAGAGTTTCGCCGCGTTCGGGCTGGCCCATCAGTCGAGCCAGTTCCTGGCGGGCGCGGAAAAGGGCAAGTTGGCGTTCGTAAAGTTGGGTCCGGCTGCGAATCAGTTCGGCCTGAGACTGGGCCAGCCACAACGCCGGGATGTTGCCGGCGCGGCGCTGGCGGCCGGCCAGTTCGGCCTGCAACTCGGCCAGCTGCAACAGCACTTTTTGCTCGTCCAGTGCCTGCAGATGACCTTGCACGGTGTAGTAGCTCGCCTTCAACTCGGCTTCGAGCTCGAGGGCTCGTTCCAGAGTGCGTTTCCAGGCGGCTTCCTGGCGTTGTTCGGCCGATCGAACTCGACCGCCCCGGTTGAACAGGTCGATCAAGTTGAAGCTCAGACTGACTTCCCGAGTGCCGCCACCGGCCCCCGAGGGCCAGAGCCAGCGAGCTTCCAGCTGAGGGTTTTCCAACTGCTCGGCCTTGATCACGTCGGCCTCGGCCTGGCGCATCTGGGCGTAGGCGACCTCCAGGGTCGGATTGTGCCGGGCGGCTTCGTCCAGGACTTGCTGAAGGCTAAGCGGTGCCGAGCTTACTGCGGGTGAGATCCAGGCCAGGCAGGCGGCCAGCCAGCCTATATACCATCGAGGTTTCATTGAAAACTATCCTCCCTTCTTCGGGCCCATCCTAAAGTCTGGAGTATTGTCCAGAGTCAAGGGTTTTGAGGAAAAAAACTACTCGTGGTCGGAGAGCGCTTCCAGGATGGGGCACTGGCTTCTCGGTCCGTGACCGGAGCAAGCCTGCACCAGGCGGGCCAGGCTCTGGCGCATGCGCTCCATCTCCTGAATTCGGGCGTCCATGTCGCGCAGTTTCTGCTCAGCCCGCTCACGAACGTCGCGGGATTCGGCATGGCAGTCTTCCGAGAGGGTCAGGAGTTGGCCGATCTCCTGCAGGGTGAACCCAAGGTTACGTGCCTTGCGAATGAACACCAGTCGACGCTCGGTTCCATCGGGGTAGCTACGATAGTTGGAGCGAGTCCGCTCGGGAGCCGGAATCAGCCCCTGTTTCTCATAGAAACGAATGGTGTCGATGGACATTCCCGACAGCTCTGCCAATTGACCGATCTTCATGCTGCCTCCAGACGGTTGTGGGGTGGGGGTTGAGTTCGCGACGGGCTTGGGCCACTCCCGGGCAACCCGGAGCGCAGACGAAGCGCGTTGCCAATGACCGACACTGAAGACAGGCTCATGGCCAGGGCCGCAAACATCGGGCTCAGTTCCAGTCCCCACCGTGGATAGAGCACCCCGGCCGCGAGGGGCACGCCGATCAGGTTATAAACGAAGGCCAGCCACAAATTCTGCCGGATGTTCCTCCGCGTACGCTGGCTCAGCTGATGAGCCTGGGCCAGCAAATGAAGGTCGGGGCGAGCCAGAGTGATTCCGGCGGCCTCGCTGGCCACCGGACTGCCCTGGGCCAGGGCGATGCCAACTCGGGCTTCGGCCAGGGCTCCCGCATCGTTGACGCCATCGCCGACCATGGCCACTCGGGCTCCGCCCTGCTGCCATTGACGGACGATTAGAGTTTTCTCGGTGGGCAAGCACTCAGCAACCACGTCCTCGAGCCCCAGGCTGTCAGCTACGGCTCGGGCTGTTTCCCAGCGATCTCCGGTCAGCATGACGAGGCGCAGTCCCCGCTGGCGGAGCTCCTGAAGCGTCGACACCGCCGAAGGGCGGATAGGGTCGGTCACCCCAAGCCATCCCACCAACTGGCCGTCTTCGGCCACCCATACCACGGTCTGGCCCTGCTGGCTGAGTTGTCGGACTTCTTCCAGGAATGGTGGAGAAACTTCGATATTCTGATCTTGCAACAGCCCCAGGTTGCCCACGGCCAGCTGCCGTCCGTCCACGCTTCCCAGCAGTCCTTTGCCGGGAATGGCCTGGACCTTTTCCGAAACCATTCCAAAGACTCTGGGCAAGTCTTCTACCAGAGCCCGAGCCAGGGGATGCTGACTCTGGCTTTCCAGGGCCGCCACTCGTGACATCCAATCGCTGGTTTCCCGTAACGAGCGCTGGCTCACCAGCCGGGGTCGGCCTTCGGTCAGGGTGCCGGTTTTGTCAAACATCACGGTATCGACTCGGGCCAGTTCTTCCAGGGCCTCGGCGTTACGGTAGAGCACTCCCCGGCGAGCTCCAGCACCGCTTGCGACCATGATTGACATCGGGGTGGCCAGTCCCAGGGCACAGGGACAGGCGATCATCAGCACGGCTACGGCGTGCAATAGGGCCAGCGGCAGAGCCGGTTCGGGGCCGAAGCGATACCAGGCCCCGAAGGTGGCCAGAGCCACAGCCAGAACTGCAGGCACGAACCAGGCCGAGATACGGTCGACCTGCTGTTGCACCGGGGCGCGGCTGCGTTGAGCTTCAGCCACTTGATGAATCAGTCGGTGGAGAACCGAGTCGGCGCGTTCGGCCTCGACCCGAACCAGCAGCCCTCCCTGGCCGTTAAGGCTGCCGGCCGTCACAGTCAGGCCCGGCTGCTTGTTGACCGGTTCTGGCTCGCCGGTCAAGGACGATTCGTCGATCCAGCTCTGACCCGAAACCACTCGGCCATCGGCCGGCACTCGTTCGCCGGGAGCGACCGCTACGACATCTCCCGGTCGTATGTCGGCAAGGTTGACCTCTTCGGTTTGTCCACTCTCCAGCAAGCGATGGGCTTTCTGGGGTAGCAGCCTGAGCAGCTCTCGTGTGGCCTGACCGGCTTGGGAGCGCGCTGTCAGCTCGATCCACTGGCCCGCCAGAACCAGAATGACGATGCCGGCGGCCGCTTCAAAATAGACCGGTGTCAGGCCGGTGTGATGGTCGATCATCGTGTGAGGGAACCAGTTCGGCTTCAGCGCGGCCAGGCTGCTGTAGCCGTAGGTGACCAGCGTACCCAGGCCGATCAGAGTGAACATATTGAGCGAACGGCTGAGTATCGAATGCCAGGCGCGCTGCAGCAAGGGCCAGCCAGCCCCGAGCACAACGGCAGTGGCCAGCAGCCACTGCAGCCGCGGCAGGGTGGACCAGCCGAACATGTCGCCCATGGACAGCAACAGCAGGGGCAGCCCGAAGAGCAGCCCCCAGGCCAGGCGCTTTTGTAGTTCACGACGCTCAGCCTGGTGGGCCCGATCCGAAGCAGCATCGGGCACTTCGGGCTCCAAAGCCATGCCGCAACGGGGACAGGTTCCCGGGCCGAACTGGCGGACTCCGGGACACATGGGGCAGAAGTAGTAGCCGGGTTCGGCGTGCTTGGGTTGTGATGGGGTAGAGTGGTGGCAACATTCAGACATGGGTCAGGCTCCTTCGGTTGATGAATCGAGCCTAAAGCCTGGACTAGACTCCAGAGTCAAGGGGGCCCCGACCAGGGGACTGGCGAATTGGCAACCTCGGCCTCTTGGGCTATGATACCGACGTGAAGCACCCCGGACTGCTGAACGATATTCTCTTCAAAATCGTCTTCGGCTCGCGCGACAGCGAGCCGGTGCTGCGGGCTCTGCTCAACGCTCTTTTGAATCGAGTCGACAGCGAGACCATCGTGGCTCTGGAGATTCTCAATCCCGGATTTGACAAGGAATACCTGGCCGAGAAGGGAGCCATCCTCGATGTCAAGGCCCGCGATCAGGGCGGTCGCCAGTTTAACATCGAGGTGCAGCTCAACCCCGGCCTGGGCGACTACGCGGCCCGCTCCATCTTTTACACCGCCAAATTTTTCTGTGAACAGCTCGAGCGAGGCCAACCCTATGAGAGTCTGAAAAAGACCGTTTCGCTTTCCCTGCTCGACTTCAACCTGTTCCCCGAACGCGACCAGCTGCACAGCATTTACCGCCTCTGGGAGCCCAACCTGGGCGTTCCCCTGCTCGACCTCCTGGAGCTTCACTACATCGAGCTGAGGAAGTTTACGCCCAGCAAACCCCAGGAGCTCCGCACTCGATTTGAACGCTGGCTCTACTTTCTGAAGTTCGCCGATCTTTACAATGTCGACGATCCATCGCTCCCCACAACCCTGGCTCAAGAGGAGGGCATACCCATGGCCATCGATTCCATGCGCAAGGCCTACGCACGTGACGAAGTCCGAGAGATGATCGAAGCGCGCGAGAAGGCCGAACGAGACGAAATCTCCCGATTGCACCACGCCCGTCAAGAGGGGCTCCATGAAGGACGTGAGGCGGGGCTTCAAGAGGGACGTGAGGCGGGGCTTCAAGAGGGACGTGAGGCGGGGCTTCAAGAGGGACGTCAGGAGGGTCTCCGGATGGCCGCCCTGGGCATGGCCTCAGCCGGCTTGGGGCGCGAGCAAATCGCCAACGCTCTGGGGCTCACCGACCAACAGCTCGATGCCTGGCTCTCCTGAGGGGGTCTCCGAGTCTTTGGCTCACCTTGGGTCCCGAAGAGTTATAAGGCCAGCGAAAGAGCGACCAGCAGCGAGCCCGCCAGGGGTGTCAGCACCAGCAGGTTGATGGCCGTCGAGGCTCGCCCGGCCACAATAACGTTGGCAACCACGGCTCGGCAATGCTCGAGGGTCAAGGCGTTGAAGGTCGTTCTCAAGACCGTGGACAGAAACACCACGACCCCGGCGAATAGCGTCGAGGGCAGCAGAAAACTCACTTGAAGCAGTTGTTCCACGGCCTAGAGGGGCAGCTGGAGCTGCGAGAACATGGTGGCTTTGTCCCAGTAGCCCCGCTGCGACACAATGTTGCCGTCCTTCACCTCGAAAACTTCACAGCCCCGCATGTCAAAGGTCCGGTGGTTGGGCGGGTGGCCGGCAAACTCACCGAGCATGGTGCCTCGAAAACGCCACTCCACCGCCACTCGGGGCCCGTCTTCCGAGAGTCGTTCGATGTCCACCTGAATATCGGGAAAAGCGGCGAAGATGCGCAAGTAGGTTTGTCGCATGGCCTCTTTGCCTTCGACGGTTTTTCCCCATGGCAGCTGAAAGTTGCTCACCTGGGCGTCATACAGTGCCGTGGCAGCCTGGGGGTCGTGACGATTGTAGGCGGTTGCCCACTGCACGGCGATGTCTCGGGGCGTCCTGGCGCCGAGCGGTTCACGACCGGCCACCCATTCGGCCGGCAGGTCGCTGGTCATCAGCGAAACCACGCTGCCGGTGATGGCGCAGTTGGTGTCGCGGTCGCCCTGCCCCGCCAGGGTGGCCCAGAAGCACTCCACGTAGCTGTGTCGATAGTTGGAGATGCACCACAGGCAGAAGGGAACGGTGTCCTGGGAAGTGACCTGCTGGCCGTTGCCCAGCTCTCGGGCCGCCTGCTGGGGCGAAGTCCAGGGGAGGCGAGCCCGCTCGATTCCGTCACGGGTGGGCCCTGGGGGGGTATATCTCAGGGCCACATCGATCAGGTCGGCCTCACCGCGCACGGCCGCGGCCGCTGCAACGGCGATGGCGATGGCTCCGGCGATGCCCTCGGGATGAGCGTGGGTGGCCAGCGCCGAGGCGCGTGCCTGCTGCACCACCTGCTCATAGTCGTCGGCGAAGTAGGCGCCGAGCGGACCTACCCGCATGGCCGCGCCGTTGCCGAAAGACCCTTCGCCGAAGAGTTCGCCCACGGCCTGGGCCCGGGGAGTTCCCTGGCGGACCTGGTCGAAGAGCAACATCATCCCCATGCCGTAGCCGCGATGGGGCTGGGCCTCATAGCGACGTGCGAAGCGCTGGAAAAGGTCCTCGGGGTCGATCGTCCCGCGCTCCTCCAGAGCTTCGACCAGGGCCAGGGCCATGGCGGTGTCGTCGGTGTAGGGCCAGGGTCCCGGGGGGACTCCGCGGTTGCCCACGGTGGCCAGCGACCCCAGCGCATCGCCGACGGAGAGACCTTCAAGACTGCGTCGAGCGCGTTGCAAAGGATCCATTGGGGGAGGTTCGAACGGCCGGACGGGATTCCTCGGAGGGGGAGGCGAACGGCCTGCGATGAGCACCCTGGGGATTTTAGAGCCTTTGAGCGTTCGGATGGGGCTGGGCCTGCTGCGGCTCACCACCGAAGGGCGCCCCTCGAAAGACGACTCGATTCACCTGATTCAGCTGGCCCTCGACGCCGGTATTCGACTGCTGGACACGGCCGACACTTATGGGCTGGACGAGCGCGACTTGCACTATGGCGAAACTCTGGCCCGCGAGGCTCTGGCCAGCTGGCCGGGGCCCCGCGAAGAAGTGCGGGTGTTGACCAAGGCCGGGCTGGTTCGGCCCAAGGGCAAGTGGATGCCGGGCGGCAGTCCCAAGCAGCTGCGCAAGGCGGTGGAAGGCAGCCTGCGAGCCCTGGGCGTCGAACGGCTGTTTTTGCTGCAGCTGCACGCCAAAGACCCCAAGGTGCCTTTTGAAGAACAGCTGGCGGCGCTGGCCGAGTTGCAGCGGCAGGGGCTGGTGCAGCACTTGGGGCTATGCAACGTGGGCCCGGCCGAAGTGCGCCAGGCCCAGCGCCACTTTCCGGTTGCTTGTGTGCAAAACGAACTCAGCGCCCTCAGTCGCAGCAGCGCCCGCGAGGGCATGTTGGAGCTGACCCGTCAGCTGGGCATTCCGTTTCTGGCTCACCGACCCCTGGGGGGCTATGCCAAGGTGGAGAACCTGCTCAAGAACCGCGCCCTCAACCCGGTGGCCAAGAAGCTGGGAGTAAGCCCTCACCAGGTGGCTCTGGCCCTGCTCTGGGACGCGGCTCCCCAGGTAGTGCCGCTGTTGGGCGCCCGACGGGCCGAGAGCCTGCAAGATTCGCTGGCGGCCCTGAAGCTGAGGCTGGGCGAGGCCGAACTGACCGTCTTGCGGGAGAAGCTGTCACTGCAGGCCGACGCTGAGGCGTTGGAAGCCATCCAGCCCCGCACCATTCCCGACGATTTACCCGAGTTGCCGGCAGACCCGGGGCCAGGGGCCAGCTCGGAAGTGGTGTTGCTCATGGGCATTCAGGGAGCGGGCAAGAGCCAACTGGTCGAGAGTTATGTAGAGCATGGCTATGCGCGCCTGAATCGAGATCTGGCGGGCGGCAAGCTCGATGACCTGGTGCCCGAGCTCGAGCAGCGCCTGGCCGGGGGCGAGCGTCGGGTGGTGCTGGACAACACCTATCCCACCCGCATCTCGCGCTCGCGCATCATCACCGTGGCCCACCGCCACAAGGTGCCGGTGCGCTGCCGCTGGGTCAAGACGCCGCTGGAAGAGGCTCGGCGCAACGTGGTGGGACGGATGCTCGACCGCTATGAACAATTGCTGGGGCCGGCGGACATGAAAGAACTGGCACGCACCGACCCCAACCTGCCACCTCCGGTAGCCATGCAAAAGTGGTGTGACAGCCTCGAACCGCCCGAGTTCGACGAAGGATTTTCGGCGATCGACGAAATTCCGTTTGTGCGCCGCCACGACCCGACCTTCACCGAAAAGGGCCTGTTGCTCGACGTCGACGGCACCCTGCGCATCACCAAAAGCGGCGAAATCTACCCCCGTCATCCCGACGACATCGAGCTTCTGCCCGGCCGGCAGGCGGTGCTGCAAGAGTGGATGGCCCGTGGCTACAAACTGTTTTTTGTCTCCAACCAGAGCGGTGTGGCCTCCAACCAGTTGAGCGCCGAGGCCGCCCGAGCCTGCTTTGAGCGCACCGTGGAGCTGCTGGGCTTGGCGGTCGAGGAGATCGTGTTCTGCCCCCACCCGGCCTTCCCGGTGGGCTGCTTCTGTCGCAAGCCCATGCCGGGCTTGGGGGTGTGGCTGCAGCGCCGCCATCGACTCAGCCAGGAGCATCTGGTGGTGGTGGGCGACATGGACAGCGACGCTCGCTTTGCCGCCGGGCTGGGGGCGCGCTACTTTGACGCGGGCGAGTTTTTTGCCGTGGACCGGCAGGCAGTCCCTTGAAGTTCGGCCAGCGGGCCGACCAGGTTCTGCTGGCCGCCAGCCGGATGGGGCTGGGGGTTGCCGAGGTAGAGCCGGTCGTCAACCTGGGAGGGTTTTCCAACCAGAACTTCAGCCTTCGAGGAAAGGGCGGCCGCTACCACGTTAAACTGGCCACCGATGGTGACGGGGTGTCCTGCTTGCGCCAGTGGTGGGAACTTCAGGACCTTCTGGCTGGCCACTATCGGGCTCCCAAGGTGGTGAGCTGGATTGATTGCGGGCCCGAGGCGGCGGGGCTGGTTTTTGAGCATCTCGAGGGCGATGCCGCTCAGCTTGATTTGGGTCGACCGCCCCGCCACGAGGTTGCGGCTTTACTGAAGCAACTGCATTCCGACCTTTCTCTGGCCCAGCGCTGGAAGGTGGAAAGGAGCTGTCTGGAGTTCTTTCAGGAGACTTTTGAGCAGCGCCTGAGCGAGGATCTGGCGCTCATCACGCAGGCACCTCCCCCCTTCGTCAACCAGGACGAGCTGCGCTGGATGCAGGGGGAACTCGAGGCGCTTTGCCGGGCCGTGCAGGCAGAGCCGCTCTTCGCCCGGCCTGCCGACCGTCCGATTCACGGCGACCCCTGGCAAAACAATGTGCTGGTGGGTGCCACGGACTGGTGGATGTTGGACTGGGACGATCTGCAATTGGGCGACCCGGCGCTCGACCTGGCCATTCTCGGCGTCCAGGACCCCGCGATGGAGCGCCTGGATTACTATCACTGGGCTTGCCGATTGGACGCGGTCATCGACGTGCTGGCGGACTGGGTCGAGGCCCACTGCCTGGAAGGCGAACTCCAACAGCCCTTTCGTGCTCTGAAGGAACAGTCGTATCGGCGGGGTCGAGAGGGCTATTTTCGCGCCACAGAGCAGTGAGCGAGGCAGGTCGGTCCGCTGGAGGGCCGCCTCGCGATGTCGCCGAAAACCATGCCATGGCTCTGGCTCACGCAAGGAACCGACGCTTCACCCGCGCCGAATACTACAGAATGTCTGATCTTGGCATTCTCAAACCCGGAGAGCGCACCGAACTCATCGACGGGGAGATTGTCACAATGCCGGCTCAGAACCTGCCCCATGCCAATGCCGTGACGGCCTCGAATATGATACTGACCTCGACCTACTTCGAAACCCATGCGGTGCGCTGTCAGCTGCCCGTAACCCTGGCCGACGACTGCGAACCGGAGCCCGACTTTGCCCTGGTTACGGCCGAGCATATGAGGGAGTCTAACCTGCAGGGCAAGCATCCCACCTGCCCGGACCTCATTTTGGAAATTTCCGATCGTTCGTTGGGATATGATCGGGGAGAAAAGGTGGGCCTCTTCGCTCGGGCCGGGGTGCCCGAGTATTGGATTTTGAACGTCCAGCGTCGCATTTTAGAGGTGCGACGAGACCCGGCCTCGGACGAAGAGTCGCCTTTCGGTTTTCATTATCGCTCGATTCGACTGCACTCCGAAGCCGAAAGGGTTGCGCCCTTGTTCGCCGCCGGACGCGAAGTTGTTGTGGGCGATCTGCTCGGCCCCAGAGTTCCTGAGAAGGCGCCGGCTGATGGAAACTTTTCGGCCAGCTCCGAGCCCTAGCTTTCCAATCTTAGCGTTTTCAATCCAGAGGATTGCTCAGGCGCAGGCGAGGAAATCTGGCGAATCCACGATCTGCACTGGCCATTTCTAACCCGTGCTCCACCGCCAGAGCCGCGAGGTGAGCGTCCGGCACTTGATTGCTTGAGGAAATTGCCCGCAACATTTCTTCCAGAATACGCTCGTGGCGTTCCGTAGGAGCTGGTATCCAGGCTGGCGGTTGCGAGAGCCAGGCTTTCACCTGGCCCCAGGCCTCGGAGATGGCTACGGGTTTGGAAAAAACTCGGGGGTTAGAAACGATTCTCACGTAGGCCAATAAACTGGCCCAGGGCAGGCCCACTTGGGTTCTTCCCGACAGCCATTGGGACAGCCATACTCGGGCCTTCTCATGTTGGGGCATTTGCTGCACGGTGACGTAGACGAGCAGATTGGCGTCGACCAGAATCAACCCCGCCAGTCTCCCTCGGCCGCTGCCAGGGTTTCGCTGACGCTTCGCAGATCGCCGAGCAAGCAGGCGCCACAATCAAAGGTCTGAACCTGAAACGGGGTTGGGGTCGCGGAGGCTCTTTCCAAAGAAGCCAATCCGGCTCGGATCGCCTCGTTGACCAGCGTTCTGAAGCCGACGTTCCTTTCGTTCTGAACGCGCCGTAATTGAGCTGCCACGTCATCATCCAGGGTAAGCGTCGTCCTCATGCATCAAAGCATAGTGCTGGAAGCATCTTGATGTCAACGGCGGAGAGTAGAGTGCAAACAAAGCCGGATTTTCTAAAAGGGCTACTCTGGCCACGGCCAAACTCTGGAGAATGCAAACTTCAACCAACTCCAACATGGGGCTTCTCCCGACGGCGGTGACCCTGATCGCTGTGGGTACTGTGGGCCCGCTGGCGATTATGCTCCTTGCCAGCCTATTCATGTTCTCCAAGGGATTGCCCGGCCTCGCCGCCGCCCAGGCGGGGGCTGGACTGCTGGGTCTCTCTTGCTTGTTGTTGAGCCTGGGGGCCTTCGTGGGCCAACTGTTGTGCTTCTTCTCGCCGCTCTCGCAGGACACCAAAATGAAGCTGGGTGTGTGCATGCTCTGTGGAGTTCTCAGCTTCGTGCCACTGGTTGGTTTCGTGATGGGCTTTGTCTCGCTGATCGCCTATCTCCTTTTCCTTTATGCTCTGTGCAACGAGCTGCGGGCTCCGCATCTCACCGCGCAACTCAATTCCTCCGCCTCTATGGGATTACTGGCCATCCTATTTTGGTTCGGTTCTATTTTCGCCGTCTTTTTGGTTGGCCCACTGGCGATGCTGGGTTGGGCAGTAGGTTTCGTTCTCGGGCTCTTTTCCTTCGCCCGTTACGTCCAGACCATCATTTCTCTGGCAGTTCAGGCCCACACTTTGAAGGCGGAGGGAGCTCAGCTCACCGATGCCACCGGCTTTACACCTTTCGAGCCTGCCGCCGACCGGTTGGCCGAAGCCAGCCCTCGGATTGCTCGGGAGCCAGTTCGGTCCGAGTTTCACCTCGAGAATGAGGAGCGCGTTCAGCTGCCGGCAGAACTTCCCGTGCTTCACGAAGCGGTTCGGGTTGGCGATGCCGAAAAGGTCGCCAGCCAGTTACGCCCTGGACGCATCGACCAAAGCGGCCCGGGCGGCCTGACCCCCCTCCAGGTAGCGGCGATCTCTGGCGTGATGCAGGTCGCCGATCTGCTGATCAGAAAGGGCGCCGTCGTCGACACTCCTTGTGAAGGCGGGCTTACGGCTCTCTATTTTGCCATTCAGAACAACAACGCCAACCTCGTTGGGCTGCTGCTCTCGCGAGGAGCCAGCCTGAGTCACCGCGACGACTTCGGACGCACCCCCTTGCACTGGGCCTGCGCCGTTCCCAGCCCTCGGCTCGATGGTCAGGCCCGCTTGCGGATGGTACAGATGCTACTTTCCAAAGGCGCCGACCGAGAAGCTCAGGATCATCAGGGGAAGACGGCCATGCAGCTGGCCGTGGAAGCGGGTCACGACGAATTGACCGTGCTGTAGCAGGTTTCGCAGGTCGGGCCTTCGAATCGCGCCCTATGCTTTTTCCACAGAAGAGAATCTCGGGCTTACGTGTGCAAGCCGTTGTTGATGAACTGATCGTCCATGACGAACGAACCCATCAGGCAGTTTGCCTGAATCCTTTGACGGCGGCCATCTGGAAGCGCTGCGATGGGCGCACGGGGGTTGAGGCTCTGACCGAAATCTTGCCTCAATTCGGTGTGCCGGGCGATGAAACGGCGGTGCTGGCCGTACTGGAAGAGCTCCAGAAGGCGGGGCTTCTCGAGCGGCTGAGCGACCAACCCCTGGTCAGCCGCCGTCAGGTGTTTTCGGGCCTGGGGGCAAGTGCGGCGCTTGTGTTGGGCGGCGTCAGCATTTTGCTGCTCCCCACACCGGCCGATGCGCAGTCTTTGACGGTCACCGGCCCTACCGGCCCTACCGGAATCACCGGGCCCACCGGTCCGACGGGTGCCACCGGACCGACCGGGCCAGGATGATTTGCTGACCAGACCTGGGTGAGGATTTGCCTCAATCTCATCGTGCGCAACGAGGGCGCCATTGTCGACCGCCTGATCGATTCGGTGGCTCCCTTCATTTGTGGTTATGTGGTCTGCGATACCGGTTCGAACGACGACACCTGGCAGCGCATTCAGAATGGGTTAGCCCGTCACGGCGTGCCGGGTGAACTGCACCATACCACCTTTGAGGATTTCTCCCAGGCCCGCAACCTGGCCCTGGACAAGGCGCGGGCCTCGTCGTTTGGCTTCGATTATCTGCTGCTGGCCGATGCCGACATGGAACTGGTGGTGGAGGACGCAGCGGTTTTGAAAAGGCTGGACCTGCCGGCTTATCATCTGAGACAAACCAGCGCCAACCTGAGCTACGACAACATTCGCTTGCTGCGGCGAGATGCCTCGGCCTGCTATGTGGGCTACACCCACGAGTATTTACGCGTAGAGGGTGAAGTGGGGCGCCTGGACGGGTTGCGCTTTCGCGACCATGCCGATGGCTCCAACCGCAGCGATAAGTTGGAAAGGGACCTGAAGTTACTGCTACGGCAACTCGAGGACGACCCCGAAGACGTGCGCGCCATGTTCTATCTGGGCGAAACCTGTCGCTATGCCGGTCGTTGGGCCGAGGCCGCGGCCTGGTATTCGCTGCGCATCCAGGGCGGGGGCTTTGAAGAAGAAGTCTGGTATTCCCACCTCCAGCGAGCCCTATGCTACCTGGCCATGGCGGATGAGCGTCGTTTTCTGGCCGAGTGTATGCTGGCCTATTCTCGCCGACCCTGGAGGAACGAGCCTTTGTTGGAGCTGGCGCGCTATTACCGAGGTAAAGGAATGCCAGAGGCGGCCAGTCTCTATGCCGAAAGTGCGGCGATGCCCTACCCGAGCCAGGACCGCTTGTTTGTGACCGATACCGGCTACGGCCCTCACGGGGGCATCGACCCCCTGAGTGAACTCTCGGCTTCGGCTCGAAAAAGCGCCTTGCCCTGGCGCAGGGAGCGGGGAGCAACCGCCTGTCGCCAGCTCTTGAGCGACCCCGCCAGCGACTCTGCAACCATAAGCCGGGCCCTGGTCGACCTGCTGGAGTATCCTTGCCAGGCACACAGGCTCTTCGCTGGAGCAGAAGTTCGGCCCATCCAGGCCGAGGGATTGCAGGCTTACAACCCGTCGCTGGCGGTGGACGACGGCCAGCTCTTTGCGGTGTTGAGAACCTCGAACTATGACTATCGAGAACATCGCTTTGTCAGTCGTGACCCCGACGGGATTTTTCGCACCCGTAGCTATCTTTGCCGCCTGGACGATGATTTGCGGGCGCTGGACTGCCGGCCCCTCGACGAGTCGGCGCTGGAGCCATCCCTGGACGGCCCTGTCCGAGGCTTTGAAGACTGTCGGCTGTTCCGTCGTTCGGGCAGGTGGTGGTGCACCGCCACCTGCCTGGATCGAGATGTTTCGGGTCAGGGTCGCGTTGCGCTGTTTTGCCTGGCAGACGATGGGCGATTGTCAAACCTGCGAATGCTGCCGGCTCTGGGGCAACAGTGCGAGAAGAATTGGGTCCCTTTACTGAGGGGCAGCGAGCTGTTTTTCATCTATACCAGTGGTGGTCCCTTGCGTATCCTCGACGAACAGTTGGAAACCGTGCATCTCCAGGAAACACCTGAGTTTTTGAGCGGGCTGCGCGGCGGTTCGCCGGCTCTGGCGCTGCCTACCGGGGGCTGGCTCAGCGTGGCTCGCCACGCCGTGTTTCCCGGAGACGGTAGCCGCAACTACCTGCATCGTTTGCTGCGCTTCGACAGCTCGTTTCGCCTGGTGGCAGGCAGCGACCCTTTCTGTTTCTTCGAGCCCGGTGTCGAATATTGTGCAGGATTGGCCCTGCGTGACAATCGGCTGTGGCTGAGCTTCGGCCGCAACGAGTGTGAAGCTCACTGCCTCACGTTGCCTTTTGAGGAGGATGGCCAGAGCCTGTTCTCCTGGAGCCTTTAGCTCAGCCTTTGCCAGAGTAGCCGCAGGATGTGGCGGATGCGGGCCCGGTAGGCCTGTAGCAGGGTTCCCCCGTATTGAGCCCGGACCACTTCCGGACGCAGCAAGACGAATTCACTCAGCAGAGCGAGCTTGCCGCGCCAGCTGGGGACCGAGAACAGGCAGAGAAGCTCGCCGGCTTCGGCCGGAAAGCGTCGTTCGATGATTTGCGCCACACTGGCCAGTTCCCAACGATTCAGTCCCAAGCGCAGCGGTGAGTCGTGACCGCTGGTTCGCCACACCAGCTCGGCAGCCAGGGCGGCGGGACGAAGGGTTCCGGTCTCTTCGGCGGCCAAATGGACTTCCTCGGGGTTTAGAGTTGGAAGCACCAGGGCGAGGTCCAGCAACCAGATCAGTCGGCTGTAG
The DNA here is from genome assembly GCA_964649085.1 of uncultured Burkholderiales bacterium. Classification (GTDB taxonomy): domain Bacteria; phylum Vulcanimicrobiota; class Xenobia; order Xenobiales; family JADMJV01; genus JADMJV01. The sequence goes on from CAZYPN010000005.1 coordinate 101,476, forward strand.
CCGTGCTTGAGCGCGTGGATGGATAGGTGCAGGAAGTTGTAAACCGGGTCGAGTTTGCGAAGGCTCTGGCTGGCCGGACTCCAAGGCAGAGAACGTTGCCAGACCTGGGTCTCAGCAAAACGGTAGACCCGGGCCCGGGCACGGATTCGGCTGGCGCCCACCAGATCTTCCGACACGTCCAGGTTGAGGCGGTGGCCCCCTGGGAGGGCGCGGTCAAGCGCGGCGTCAAGCCCCAGCGCCTGTTGCACAAGTCGTTTCTGCCCGGGACGCACCAGCAGATCGATGTCGCGGATGCCTCGAACCAGCACCTGACCCTGATAGTAGTCGAGCAGAGCGTGACCTTTGAGCAGCACGGCCTGTAGGTTGGCCGCGGCCAGCTCGGTGTCGATTTTTGTCAGCTCAGAGAAATAGTGGGCCTGACGGGTGAATTCGGCCTTGGCAAAGTCGCGGGCTTCCGGAGCCAGGCAGCGGGTGCTCAGCAGGCCCAGAAGCCCCTCTTGGCGAGCCAGGCCCTGCCAGCGAGCCCAGTCCCAGGTGGGTGCCTGCTGGGAGCACAGGTACTCCTGCAGCAATGGGAGCAACACGGCCGACGGGTTCCTCAAGAGGGCAGCCCTTCCTGCCGCGCCGAAGCCGCTGAGATGGTTAATGGATTCAGCCTGCGCATCAGCGGTCTGATCTTGTCGCTGAGTTCCGACAGCCCCGAGCTGCTCGATGCAGTGGCCGAAGTGGTCTGCATTCCAGGCTGGGTCCGACAGGCCTGGCAACCCGGTGACATCGAGCTGCGAGTGGAGCACTGCCAGGAGGAATTGACCTTGCTCCAACAGGGTCAGGAAGTGGGGCGGGCCCGAACGCTGGCCGAGCTGCAGAGCTGTTTGGAATTGCACACTCACCACCAGCTTGCCGCTCGGGCCCCTGACGATGTCTATGTGCACGCCGGCGTTGTCGGCCTGGGAGGCAGAGCCCTGGTGGTTCCCGGTCGGTCGCACGCGGGAAAGTCCACGCTGATCATGGCCCTGGTCCAGGCAGGAGCCACCTACTACTCGGACGAGTTTGCTGTGATTCGGCCGGACGGCAGTCTGGGGGCTTTTGCCCGGCCTGTCCAGCTGCGCTACCCGGAAACCCGCCGGGTGGTGCTGACTCGGGTTCAGCCTCCTGTCTTACCCTTCATTCAAGTTGCCAGGATTGGCTACGATGAACAAGCCGGCTGGGCGGTGGAGGCTCTCTCGGCAGGCGGTGCGGTCATGGCGCTGCTCGACAATACGGTGGCTGCTCGCCGCCTCGGCGCACGGGCTACTGCGGCCCTTGTTCGGGCGCTGTGGCCGGGGACTCACTGGCAGGGTACTCGGGGTTCGGCGGACGAGGCGGCTCGTCGCATTCTGTCGGAGTTTTAGGGCCCTGGAAATTACTTGATGGCGTCTCCCGGCACGGACACGAGGTCGTCGGCGATGTTCACGCCGCCAGCATAACCGCGCCACCAGCCCTGTCGGGTTCCACTGACGGCTCCAACCACCGCGCCCTTGCCGGCACGATAGAACACCCGAAGGTCTTGAGCGGGTGGTTCGCCCTGGTGGGCCTCCTGCACTGCCTTCTCCACCTGGCGCGTGATGCCGGAGTGAATTCCGGACTTGCCATCGATGATCGAAGTCAGGCTGGCAGTAACCACACCCACCGCCGTGCCAACGGCCACACCCACCGGGCCGCCCAGCAGCGCGGCCACAAAAGCACCGGGGATTACTTTGCCAACATTGGTTGCCACCAGCATCAACGGCCGAGCGATCTCGCCACGCTTTGCTTCATCGGTTTCGCGCAGAGCCTCTAGCGCCCCCAATACCGCGCCCCCAGGCGCATTGATCAACACGCCGGTGGCTCCGCAAACCACCCCCATCGTTTTTTTAAAGATTCCCCGGTCTGTGCTCGACTCGGACTGTGGGGAGGTCGCTGGTGGGAGATTGGCGGCGCCGTCCAGCATGCCGCGCACGGTAAGTTGGCCGGCCTGTTGGCCGTCTTGCCAGGTGATGCCCATACCTTTCGTCAGGGCTCTGAAAGCAGCCTTGATTCCGCTCTGGCCGGGCTGAACGCCGTCGTTGATGGCCTCCAACTGGCGCTCCAGCATTCCCGATCGCTGACTCAAATGATTGCCGATGTTGCCCGCGATATAGCCAGCGAAGGCTCCACACACCATCCCCACTGGACCGCCAACCAGTGAACCCAGGGCCCCACCAACCACGGCCGAGCTGGCGGCATAGCTTACGGCGGCCCGTGAACGCTGAACCTCGACGCCTTTGCTGGCGGCTACGGCCAGACCTACGGCTACGTTTCCCGGTAGACTGCACAGCGTGTGGGCGGCGGCCAGAGCCTTGCCGGCCAGCCTTACGACCCGTTGTGTCCAGCCTGAGGCTGGAGAACTGCTCAAGGAGACGCAGTCCTCGGGGTCAGCGGCAGTCGCCACCGGGCTCTTTGTTGTCGAGACCGTGCTCTTCGGTGTCCAAACCGGGTTCGAGGCGATATTGTGGTGTTGAATACGCATAGTCTTCTATGGAGATTAAACCGGAGGGTCCTGAAAGTATCTTGAAACTTTGCCGTGTGCCCGGCGCCGGGCGGTACAGGTCGTGTCGACATGCACCCTGACGAACTCTTTAACTACCGGGGTGGGAATCCATTGGGGAGTTTTTTCTCTGCCCGGCCAGCCAGAACAGCGTAGCCGCCAGATGAGGCGAGTAGAGCAGGTCTGCTCCCAGGCAGCCGAGCAGCAGGGCGATGACCCCGGCGCGGTGATGGCGATGGGCCGGCTGGCTCAGGGCACGCCAGAAGAAGCCGGCGTAGGCCAGCACTCCGAGCCATCCGAGTTCGAGCGCGGTTTTGGCCAGTTGCGAATCGACCAGACCTTGGGAACCGGGCCCGCTGCCCAGCACATTTCCCGTGGCCAGGGTGTGCAGGCCTCGTTGCAGGTTGACGATGCGCTCGGCCGGCCAGATGCCGCGACGGGTCGGGTTGAGAAAGCGTTGATGGTCCAACCAGGTGGCCATCGGTGCAGCCATGGCCAGCAGCAGCAGGGCCCCTAGCGCCAGTCGACGACGCTGGGCCTGGGGCAGGCCTACGGCCAGGTAGAGCCAGGAGCCCATCCAGGCCAGCGCGGCCCCTCGGGAGTAAGTCCAGACGGTGGTCAACATCAAGACGGCCGTCGACAGCCTGTGGCCGCTCATCAGCAGGGTGGGAACCAGCGCCACACACCATAGACCCAGCATGTTGTCGTTGAGGAATAGACCCACGGCGTGGGCCCCGTATTTGTAGTGGCCCGCGTAATAGGGCCACACTAGTGCTTGCAGCCAGGCCGACTCGATGGGGGGGCGGATACGGTGCCCCCCGCCAGCGGCCCGGAAGGCCAGCAGAGCGATCAAGGCGTGTAAAGCAAGGACGGTAGCGGCCAGTTGCAGACGCCGCCACCAGGCCGGCGACGACAAGAATCGGCGATGGCCGGCCACGGCGAAATAGACGAAGGGCAAGGGCCCGGCCAGCAGGTCGGCCAGCGAGCGCTGGTTCCAGGCTGCCGACAATCCCTCGCAAACCACCAAGGCCAGGGCTGGCAAAAACAACGGGCTGCGGAATTGGCTGAGCAGGCTCAGCGCCACGCCAGCGGCTACCAGCCCTTGCCAGGCCGAGCCGAGCTCGAGCCAGTGTCCGCAAAAGGCGAGAAAGGCGCAGGTCAGGGCGAGGCCGTCCGACACCGCCCGAGGTTCGCCCCAGCCAGCGAGGCGGCCTTCAGGGGGCTCGGTTCAGCTCCCTTTCAGACGGGCGGGTTACCCTGGGTCCATGCAAGTCACTTCGCTCCGCTCGTTCGACTCCAGTCCTCGCATCCGGCGTCTGCTCTCGGGTCAGCCCGAGACGCCCCAAACCATTCTTGAGGACCGCCGCGAAGATGCCGAGGTAGCCCGCTCCCAATATCGACGCGAGCTGGGCCGACGCAGCCTCGAGCGTGGGGTATTCGGCGGAGCGCTTGGGGCCGCTTTGTTGGGTGGGGCTTATCATATGCCCTATGGATTTGTGCTGGGGGCCACCTTCGGTGCCGGTGTCGGCCTGTATACGGCCTGGGAAAGCCTGCACCGCGAGAAGACCGGCCAAGTCAGCGTGACCCACGACGGCAAGACTTATGACAAGCCCTTCGTGGGGCATCCGAGCAAGGTGGAACTCAGCCCCCAGGAAGCCCTGGCGATCTACAGGAGCCGCGGGGCGGACCCGTCTCAAGTTCAACCTTTCCAGGGAAAGATTCAGCTCTCCGGCGATACGGCTGCCTGGAAGCCCCACGCCGCCGCTCTGAGCCAACTTGCCGAGCAGCGCCGCCTGGTGGCCCAACTCGGCCAGGACAGCGGCGACGGTCAGAAAGCCGTTCACCTGGTGGATGCCCTGACCGCCGCCGATCTGGCCCAGCAGGGCAAGGCGGTCTATGTCGTCAACGCTCAGCCCCCGCGCGACACCGAGCACTCGCTGACGATGCTGGGGTTCAACGTGGCCCGAACCCAGAGCGACTCTCAGGAGTTTCGCTACAAAGAGCGCGGGGTCGACTATCAACTGACCCCGCTGAAGACTCCCGAAGACATTGGCAACCTTGGGCAGGCCGCAGGGGTACCCGAGGGCATGTTTGGGCTGTTGGAGAACGCCAGCCACTACGCCGAGATCGTTCACGCCGGGCAGAACCTCGCCAGCGCCGAAACCTATTCGCCCGAGTTTGGCACCGCCCCCATCCGAAAGAGTGACCGCAGCAGCCGTGATGAGCGCAGCCGGGTGCAAAATAGCCAGCTCAAGTTCGAGTCGGGCCTGACCACCAAGTATCACCTGAACTACCCAGCCTTGCTCGGCCTGGCCGGTACGGCGGCGGGCCTGGTCACGGCCATGGCTTTCACCGGCCCGGGAGTTCCCGGACCGGCGTTGATGGCCGCTACCGTAGGTTTTCTGGCTGGCCGGGCAACTGGCCGCGCCATCATTGAACGATAGCCTTCAACTTTGTTTCAGCCCACTTCGCTAGACTGAACCCAGAATCACAAAAAAACCGGAGGATCCCATGGGAACGACCATCGAGAGCGGCGGCCATTTCGCCACCCAGACCACTTCGAAAATGCGCTTCACCAAGGGACCCGCTGAGGTCACCGAGGCTGTGGCCTCTGCCGATCAGGTTGTGCTGGGCCAGGTGGACAGCTCCGATGCCCCCGCTCGTTTTCGCGATTTTGACGCCGGTACCCGAGCCGAATACAAGGACACGGTGAAGACGCTGGCCAGCCAGGGTCGACTGTTTGTGCGCGAAGAGCAGGGCCTGCGTCGGGCCGACCCGATGGAAATCAAAGAGCGCCTCGACCAGGGGCAGGGCCTCGAACTGGTCACTCGATTGGCCAGCGAGTCGCGGTCTTCCGCCACCTCCAGTTCTTCCAGCGCCAGCAAAGAGCGCGGCTTGTTCACCGGTGGCTGGAACGTGGCCGAATCCAGCAGTCGCTCGTCTAGCACTCAACGCGTCATCTACACCACGTCTCCGATTTCCGAATGGGAGTCGCTCGAGTTCGCCAGCTCCGGAGCCGGCGTGCAGGGCGTTCCGCTGCTGCCGCCCTCGGGCAACTCGGTGGAGGTTTCCTCGAGCTTCGAGAGTCAGTGGAGCCAGCGCGCCAGCGAGCAGTGGGGCTTTTTTACCGACAAAGAGCGCCAGTCCAGCGCCGGCGGATTCTATCGTGAGGCCACCCGCCCCGACGCCGAATAGGTTGACTGTGCTGGTTGTGCTGGTCGATCAGCAGGCCGTGCTGCCTCGGTCGTCGTTTGTCGGCTGTCCGAGGGGATGGCGTCGAATCACCAGGGCTTTTTCTCGGGGGGCCAGAAAAGCCACCCGATTTACCACCCCGGGGAGCTTCAAGCCTGTCAAAGAAAGGCGTCGCACCATCAATCTCCATTCACATTTTGCAGACGGAGAAAGATTATTTTGTCCTACATTTTCATCTTTGATGCCCTCGACTGCTGCACCCGCGCGGCTACAACGCCCGAGTTGGTGAAGCTGTATCCACACCCTTTTCGCTTGCTGGATGGGGACGGCAGAATCTGCTACTACGGTCGGTCAAAGAGTTGCGATGATGAAGCCGCCTTCGCTCCGCTCGATTTCGCCAAAGTCGATAGTGGCTGCACCAGCGTTGAGTATCTCGACCCCTTCGGTGAATGGACCCCTCTGTAGTCAAGAAATCTTCCAAGAGAAGGAGAGGGTGAGTGAGCCTCAAGCAACCAGAGTGGCTATCCGAGTTGGGGGGGAGCTACCAGGTAGACTACAGTTCAAGGCTGAGAAGCTCGCTGGGGCGATGTCTACCTGAGCAGGGTCGCATTCGGCTACACACGCGTCTCCAAGGCGATCTGTCCCACCTTCAAGAGGAGGTGCTCTGTCACGAGCTGGCCCATCTCGCTGTGTTTCGAAGGTATGGCCGGACCGTGCGCCCCCACGGGCCGGAGTGGGCAGCTTTAGTCCGGGAGGCGGGGTTTTCCCCCCGGCGTATGGTGGTAACTGCACCCGAGCCATGCGCTCCAAAATTCTATGAACACCGGTGCCCCATCTGTCAGGCCACACGATGGGCCCGGAAGCCCCAGCCTCGCTGGCGTTGCGCGGCCTGCGTAGCCCAGGGGTTGGACGGCCAATTAACGATCACCCCACCGTCTTCGGGACTCCGAGGGTCTTGTGGAGAGCCTCAGGCACCGCATTGAGCAAGGTCCAAATGACGTTAATGGGCTGCTCGCCCTGCCAGTCCGCGAATTGTAGCTTACCGCAATAGTAGAACGGCTCTCGCTTGGCTGGCCGAACAAAGAGGTGGACGACGGAGTCTGGGTGCCGAAGTAACTGCCCGGCCTTACTTTGCTGAGTTGTGCGGTTTTGGCTCTGCCAAGCGAATCTATCCGGCGAAAGAAAGTGGTCCTGATATTGATGCGACTCGCGCTGCCCCGCCTTGTCCAACGTCGTAAGCAAGAAGATATGCGGTTTCTGCACCACGAAGCCGGTATTCCAAATGGCCGGATTAAACTGAAGCCCGAAGAACGAAGGTATTTGCTCGCGGCTGTAGCGTTTCCAAAGAGTCAGTTGTCCGGCCTGCAGTCCAATTGGGCGAAGCTGCCACCCACCGGCTTTTGAGTCGTTTTCTAGGGAGACCCTAAAACTGGTGCCTGGCAATCCGGCATCTGGACCGAACCAGCCGCGGAGAACCCTCGGCAAGACGTTCTCTCGCGATCCTTCGGGTTGCATGACGTTGACAGCGATCTTGACGAAGTTGGCATCGTAGCTTTGATTGTCGCAAAAAACCTTGGTCCAGCCCTCGGGCAAGCCAGGAAACTTGGTCCGGTCTGGCAAGTAAAGGATGGGTCTGCCGCCGTTGTGAATGACTCTGCACTCAAAGGAGGCCGAACGTCGACTCTCGACGTACTCGGCAAGTCGCCACTCCACGACCTCCCTGACCAGCTCCTGAAAAGCTTCCCGGTCAGAGACAATAATTGAAGTCTCGACAAATTCCGACGCAAATTGGATGCCCTCGTGCTCCAATGGATTCTGCGCAAGATATCGGCCCACAGTCTGGGGCAAGGAAGACGCTTCCCCCAGCTCTTGTTTGAGGACCGGACTTCGCTGAGCCAGACGAACCATTTCGTTGATCAGACGGTCCGAGGGCAGCCTTCCAGGTATGGCGTCACAAGCCAGCATTGCCTCGAGCATGAGCATTGCGTAGCAGTGCTGCATGCGACAGTTTTCCAAGGACTCCAGGAAGTCTTTCTGCTCCTCGAATGCCCGTCTTTGAGCCTGGCTAAGACCGTCGCTCTGTTTCGCGACAAATCCTAGCCACGATCCATAGGCCTTCTTAGCGGAGCGAGGGTTGCGAAAGTCGTGGTAGGCTTCCCTGGCTTTGGGGCGTACCCCGTGAAGCTCTGTGAACTCCTGGAAGTAGTTCTGCAGCGCATTAGACTGGATGTCACTCGCACGCATGATGCCCCGGATGATGTCGACCGCTTCCAGCTCGTATGTCACAGAGCAGCCGGGTGGCAGAGCCAGTTCTTGGGCCAGTGCTTTGTCCAATTTTTGGCGTAGGTCCGAGGAATCTGAAGCAGCCAACAAGGTCAGGGGTTTGATGAGGAAGCTGCGGTGATTGCCGATGTAGTCGATAATGACAACGCGGTCCTTACCCTCTGCTCTGCGTAGTCCACGACCCATCTGCTGCAGCCAGAGAATGCGCGACTCCGTGGGGCGAAGCATCAAGATGGTGTCCACGCCCGGCAGGTCCACGCCCTCGTTGAACATGTCGACGCAGCAGACAACGTCCAGCAGGCCATCCCGCAAGTGCTCGAGAGAGGTGGCGCGGGGGGCACTGTTGGGGCCGGAATGCACAGATACAGCCCGCAGGCCCTGGTTGACGAAGAACTGCGCCATATAGTCGGCGTGGCGCATGGAGCAGCAGAAAGCCAGCGTCTTTCGACCGCCGCGTTTTCGATATTGTTCCAGCGCATTTTGAGCCCGAGCCTCGGTGATGACCGCGTGTTCTAGGGCTTCGGGGTCGAAGCGTCGGTTTCTCCAGGGAATGTTGCGATAGTCGATGAGGTCGGGGACGCCGTAATAGTGAAACGGGCATAGTTGCTGGCGCCGAATACCATCCCAAAAGTCGCAGCGGTAGACCAGATTCTCTTCGCACAGCGCGAGCAGGTTACCGCCGTCCGTGCGCTCTGGGGTCGCGGTTAGGCCCAGCAGGAACTGAGGCTGAAAGTGGTCCAAGAGGCGGCTATAGCTATTGGCGGAGGCGTGATGAAACTCATCGACAACAATGTAGTCGAAGCGGTCAGCCTTGAATTGGCGCAGATGATGACTTTTACTCAAGGTCTGAATTGAGGCAAAGACGATCTGCGCATCGGGGATCTTTTCCTGGCCGGTATAGAAGCCGAAAGTTTGGTCGGGACGAATCCGACGGAATGTTTCGCGTGCCTGGGCCAAGATTTCCTCGCGGTGGGCGACAAACAGAACTTTCGAAAAGGAGAAGCTGTCGAAAGCGGCCAGCCACGTTTTGCCCAGGCCGGTCGCCAGAACTACCAGCCCGGCCTGGTAGCCTTCGGACCTGGTCTGTTGCAGAGCCTGCAGAGCCTCCTGCTGGATTTCGTGGGGCTCAGGCGGCGGCGGCAACTCCTCATCGATGGGGGTCGGTCTCTCAGCGGCCAGGGAAGCACCCCCGGGAATGGTTGTCAAATGTCGCTCAGGACGCTGGGCCTGATAAGCCGAAATCCAGGCGTCGTCGAGAATTCTGGTATTTGGATGATGGAACAGCCGCTCGAACTCCTGGCGCAATTGCGCCACCGAGGCGTCTGATGAAAGAATTCGGTAGTTCCACTCCACCCCTCCCATCAAGGCCTGACGGGTTAGGTTGGAGCTGCCCACAAAGGCGTTAACGTTGCCACTGCGGTCTTCGAATAGGTAGAATTTCGGGTGAAACTGGTGTCGGTTGTCGCATTCAAAGACCCTTAACTGGCAACGCTCTGTCGGACCCAGGTCCAAGAGCTGTCGCAGAGCGGCTGGATGATTGAAGCACTCCTGGTCTCCCGTCAGGAATCGCAACGTTCCTTGACGTTCGAGAAGTTCTTGGAGCCGGGGCATAACCTGTTCCAGACCCGTAACTGTGAGGAAAGCCACGGCGATATCTGCCTTAACGCCGGTGTCAAGGTGCTGATGAAGATGCCGCAGTAGCGGATCGCCATGGCCCGTGACCAGGCGTCGAGCCTGGCCACCTTGACCGGGGTAGCGTGGAATAAAGTCAACATGGAGGTGAGGTATCTGCTGGCCTGCAGCTTCCCCCAAGTTCATCTCGACGTGAAAGCCTTGGGGCAAATGACCTGCTGTCAGCACAGCGTCGCGAGCCAGGGAGAGAGCGTCCATCACCTCTCGCTGTTCTTGTAGGCTCGCCGCGAACCAGTCTCCTACGTGGCGGCGGGTAGTGATCACCGCGTGACCTGGGGCATCTGGCCCGGGGGCCCACATGCCGATCGCCAAGGAACCCTCATAGAACAAATCGCTAGCAGGCGGATTGCAAAATGGACAATCGGGCATCATGCGCGGAGTGCTTTTTGAAATGCCCTGCATAGCCCTTCATGCTCGGCAACGATCATTAGACCAGGGGGTAGTGACAGAAGATGTCGACGTTATCGGCCCCCCCTCAAGCCGCTCCCTGCAAAATCAAGACCCCCCCCAGCACCACACATCCCACTCCCGCCAGTAGCTGCCAGCTCATCGGCTCGCGCAGGATCAGCCAGGCCAGCACCACGCTGAACACCACGCTGAGCTTGTCCAGCGGAGCCACCCGCGAAGCCGGCCCCAGTTGCAGGGCGCGGTAGTAGCAGAGCCACGAGAGGCCCGTGGCCAGTCCCGACAGTGCCAGGAACAGCAGGCTTTTGCGGTCGAGCTGCTGCCACGTCCACTCCTGTCGTGCGCTGATCCAGGTCGCTGTGAAGGCGGCAATGACCAGCACCCGCACAAAGGTGGCCAGATTGCTGTTGACGGTCTGCACCCCTAGTTTTCCGAACAGGGCCGTCAGGCCGGCAAAAAAGGCCGAGGCCAGGGCGTATTCTTTCCAGGTCATTTTCTTCCCCGAGTTTTCCAGCGCGGCTGCGGACCCGGCGGGGCCTCGGCCGGCGAACTCGGCCCTGGGACCGCGGCGGGAGGCTCGCAAGTTTTCGGGTTGGGCACATAGCGAGCGGGTGCTTTGAGAATAGCCTGCTCCCGGTCGCGTTCGGCGTGCGATGCGATCAAGAAGAGAATCCAAATCCCCAACAGCAGCGGCAGGTCCATGCCCATCGTGCCGAAGGTGGCCACTCCCATGCCTATCAAGGCGATCACCAACAGCAGCACCTTCCAGGGTGAAAAGGGAGCCTCGCCGTGCACACGACCGGTTTCGCCGTTGACCAGCACGCGATAGACCTTATTCCCTTTGCGATAGGCGGCCACATATACGGGTAGAAATACCGGCTTACCTTTGCGCTGGGAGAAGGTGAATTCGATGCGTTGCATTTCGATCGTGTCGCTGGATTCGAGCACCGACTCTTGTTTGCACTTGGCCAGCTCCACCTCGCGCAAATGCTGCTCGGCCTCGGCCCAGGCTTCCCGGGGACCCATTTGCGACTCTTCGGCTCGAAACCCGCTCAAGTACCTGGGGTCGTAGGCCACCAGGCCGGTCAAGGTAGAAAAGGGCTCCAGGTTTTGCAGGGCCAGCTTGGGGACACCACGCGATGCCGAAATCAAGAGGTCATCGTAGGTCGCCTTGCGCAGCCCGTCGACGGGTTCGTCATAACTCTCGCCCACCTCGTTGCCGAGCGCCGGGCGGGTCCCGCGACGCCGGGCCGTGTAGTCGACCATCACGCGTGCATCCACCGTCCACACCGGAATATAGCAACCCTGCAACTCGTCGAGACGGCTGAGTCGCGACACCCATCCCGGACGAAACCACAGTGTGCGGGCCCAGCGCCGAATCAAAATCGAGGCCTGCTCGGGCGAGAGTTCGAACGGCAGCACGCCGATGGGCTGAAACACCGACGGATTGTCTTTCTCGTCGCGAACCTTGGTGGAGGCGCAGAATGGACAGTCGACCACCTTGACCTGGCTCGAATGGGAGGTCTGGGCCCCGCAGCTTTCGCAGCTCAGCGTCAGCTCGTCGAGCGGCTGCCCCTTCGACTGCTCCTGCTCGAGCAACACCTCCAGATCGAGCTCCTCTACCCCGCGCACCCGGGGCATTTCGGTGGCTTCGGTGTGGGAGCAGTGCGGGCAGCAAAAGGCGCGGTCGAGAACCTCGAACACCACCTGGGCACCACAACCTCTGCAACGCAGTTCCCCCGCAACCGTGCTCATCCCTCAGTCTTCGCATCCCGGCCGCTAGCCCCTGGTGCCGCCTCTGTCCCCCCGTCCGCTCTGGGTGCGGACAATGGCGGGCCTCCGTCCCCGCGTCCGGCCGCTGTCCCCCCGTCCGCTCTGGGTGCGGACAACGGCGGGCCTCCGTCCCCGCGTGGCGCCGCTGTCCCCCCGTCCGCTCTGGGTGCGGACAATGGCGGACCCCGGTCCCCGCGTGGCGCCGCTGTCCCCCCATCCGCTCTGGGTGCGGACAATGGCGGGCCCCGGTCCCCGCGTCAGGCCGCTGTCCCGCCGTCCGCTCTGGGTGCGGACAATGGCGTGGCCTCCGTCCCCGCGTCCGGCCGCTGTCCCGCCGTCCGCTCTGGGTGCGGACAATGGCGGGCTTCCGTCCCCGCGTGCCGCCGGCAGTTCGAATAGTGCGAGTTCCGATTCGCCGGACCATCCGCCGCCTGCATTCGGATTGGATGTAGGCTACCGAAATGCAACTCGGGCTTCGCCAGGTCACCAATTTGAGCAATAGCGGGCTTTCTTGACTCTCTTCCGAACCAACCAATGTGCCGAGTATCTACGTTATTGCAGGTCCCAACGGAGCAGGAAAGTCGACCACGGCGCCTGCGCTGCTCCGTGACGAATTGGCGATACCAACCTACGTCAACGCGGATACTATCGCCGCAGGACTTTCGGCCTTCGACCCAAGTGCTGCAGCGTTTCAGGCTGGTCGGATCATGCTTGCCCAGCTCAGCCAGCTGCGCGAGAGCGGCAAGAGTTTTGCATTCGAAACAACGTTGGCCACAAGGAGCTACGCGCCTTGGCTGGCAAAGGCCCGCCAGGCCGGCTACCAAATCCATCTTCTTTTTCTAGCCTTGCCTTCCGCAGAGATTGCCGTTCAACGGGTTGCTCTGCGTGTTCAAAGCGGGGGCCACAACATACCGGAGGAGACCATCAGGAGACGATTTCAGCGCGGGCTGAGAAACTTTTTTCTCCTCTACAGTCCGGTATGTGACGAATGGGTCTTTGTTGACAACTCCGAGCGAGTGCCGAAGATCCTGGCGGAAGGCGGAAGAAATCTACCCACGATGGCGAATCACCCTCTCTATCACCAGCTCAAGGAGCATTATGGAGACGCGGAAACTTGAATCCTCCAGGCTTTTGAAGGCCCTTACTCGGGGCGTTAATGAGGCTCTCCTTCAGCATAAGCAGGCCGGCCGCCCCATAGCAGTTTGGCAAGACGGTAAGACTGTTCTCGTTCCCCCTGAAGAGATCGAAGTGCCCGACCAGGTTGAGAAGAGCTAGGGTCAACGGCTCGATAGCAGGAGCGGGCCGTTCGGTATTGGAGGACTGATTAGGGCAACGGGTTAATCCTGTAGTTGTGACGGAACGGCGCAACCTTGAATTGAGCTTTGTTCAGACCTTCTCCGAGGCCGATGAAGCGGATCGCGCCTACTTTCGGACTTTGACCCCCCAACAGCGTTGGGCGCTGATGGAAACCCTGCGCAGGCGGAACTATGGCGATCGAGCTACCGGACGACTTCTTAGAGTTCTTGAGGTTGCTGAGCGACCACCGAGTTGAGTACCTCCTTATCGGCGGCTACGCGGTTGGCTATCACGGCTATCCGCGCGCGACCGGTGACATGGACATCTGGATTGCCTGTGACGAGGATACGGCCCATCGAATGGTCGAGGTGCATCGCGACTTTGGACTGGTAGAGGGCGTCACGCCCGCCTTGTTTCAAAATCCGCGCGGGATTTTGAGGATGGGGCTTCCTCCTCTCCGTGTCGAGGTCACCACCTTTATCGATGGTGTCGAGTTTCGTGATTGTTTCCGTCGGCGTGTTGAGGTCTTGGTAGAGAGCATTCCGGTCTTCTTGATCAGCCTCGCTGACCTGAGGAGCAACAAAGCGGTCTGAGATTTGCCCACCCCCTGAGGGCGGGCACGCCAGGATCTTCCCAGGCTGCGCCGCACTATCTGGCGTGACATTGCAACTGCCCCCCGGCCCCTTCGACGCCTACTTGTTTGACTGCGACGGCACCATTGCCGACTCGATGCCGGTTCATTTACGGGCCTGGAACGCGGCCCTACAACCCGAGGGCGCGCAGTTTCCCGAGGACCTGTTCTACGCCTGGGCGGGTCGCCCCACCAAGCACATTGTCGAGCTGCTCAATGAGCACTTCGGCCTGGCCATGGACTATCGCCTGATTTCCGACCGCAAAGAACAGCACTATTTCTCGTTTCTGCCCCAGGTGCAGCCGGTGCCCGAAGTGGTGGCCCACATTCACGAGGCCCACGGGCGCATTCCCCTGGCCGTGGTGCCGGGCAGTCCCCGTGAATCGGTGCTCACCACCCTGCGCAATTTTCAGCTCGAACCCTACTTTGGCTGCGTTGTCGGGGCCGAGGATTCGCCCCGCGGAAAGCCCCATCCCGACCCCTTTCTGGTGGCGGCCCGCGCCTTGGGGGTCGATCCCCGGCGCTGTCTGGTGTTTGAAGACGCCGAGCTGGGCATCCAGAGCGCCGAAGCGGCAGGCATGCGTTGGGTGCGGGTGGTGCCTCGACGATGACCGGCCACCGAATTTTCACCACTTCCTTCGCCAGCGTCTATCCGCTCTATGTGGCCAAGGCCGAACGCAAGGGGCGCAGTCGGGCCGAGCTTGACCAGATTCTGACCTGGCTTACCGGTTACAGCCCCGAACAGCTGCAGGCCGTGCTGGACGACGGCCGTGATTTCGAGACCTTCTTTGCCCGGGCTCCTCAACTCAACCCGGCCCGCAGCCAGATCAAGGGCACGATCTGCGGAGTGCGCATCGAGAATATCGAAGACCCGCTGATGCGCGAGATTCGCTACCTCGACAAGCTGGTCGACGAGCTTGCCAAGGGGCGGCCCTTAGAGAAGATTCTGCGCCGCTGAGGGGAATGGCCAACGCTCTTTGGCGACGGCACAGCCATGAGCAGAATCTGGTTTCTCGTGGCCCTATCCCTGATGGCCTGGGCAGACCCCGACCTTCCCCAGATTCCCCCCGACCCCAAGATCGACAATGCCTTTGCCCGCTCGAATCCGGGCTACCGCACTCGGGCCGGCCAGTTCTACGAGAAAGACTACCTTCCCCAGGCGCTGGCCGCGTTGCAGCGCCGAGCATGCCTGACCCCGGCCCAGCTGCCGCGGGCTCGGGCCACCCTGCGCGCCTTCCTCTATCACTGGCTCGACGCTTATGTGGTGGCCGGGGGCCACCAGAGCGATTCCGGAGTGGTGTGGCTCGACAGGCAGTTTGCCAGCTGGCTCGAGGCTACCCAGTTGGAGGGCTACCGGCGTTGGAAGTCCGACCCGGAGAATACCCTGGGATTTCTGTTCCGGCGTCGCTGAGGCCAGTGATTGACACGGAATCCGTGCGCGGGCGGTCGAGCGCCTCCGCCCCGCCCCCCGACGATGAGGACCGCGCCCTCTAGAGGAGCCCCCCAGGTGACTTCGAAGGCGCCTGGACCCATCGAGGAGGATATCGTGAGCAACATTCGTCGTGCCGCCGTGCTGGGCGCCGGAACTATGGGAGCAGGCATCGCCGCCCATCTGGCCAGCGCAGGCATCCCCACCCTACTACTCGACATTCCCGGGCCCGAAGGTGCCCGCAATGCCCCTGCCGAGAAGGGCCTGGAACGGGCCCGCAAGGCTCGCCCCGCCGCCTTTCTGCGCCCCGAAGCCGCGGCCCTGATCCAGACCGGCAACACCGAAGACCACCTCTCCGAGCTGGCCAAGGTCGACTGGGTCATCGAGGCCATTCTGGAAGACCTGACCGTCAAGCAAGAAACCTTGAAGAAGCTGGAAAAGGTGGTGGGCCCCAAGACCATCGTCAGCAGCAACTCCAGCGGCATTCCGATGAAGTTTCAGGCCAAGGCCCTGGGCGACGATCTGAAAAAACGCTTTTTGGGAACCCACTTTTTCAACCCCCCGCGCTATCTGCACCTGTTGGAGCTGATTCCCACCGCCGACACCGATCCGGCCATCCTCAAGCAACTGGCCGAGCTGGGCGAGCACCAGCTGGGCAAGGGCATTGTGGTGGCCAAAGACGTGCCGGGCTTTGCCGCCAACCGCATCGGCGTGTTCTGCTCGGTGCAGGCCATGCGCTGCATGGTCGAGCTGGGCCTGACCCCCGACCTGGTGGACGTGCTGACCGGGCCTATCCTGGGCCGACCCAAGAGCGCCACCTTCCGCACCGCCGACGTGGTGGGCATCGACATTGTGGCCACCGTGGCCAAGGGGCTGGCCGCGGCCACCCGCGAGGACTTTGCCCTGCCGCCGGCGGTGGAGCAGCTGCTGCAGAACAAGTGGCTGGGTGACAAAACCGGTCAGGGCTTCTACAAGAAAGACAAGAGCGGCGGCCAGACCAAAATTCTGACCCTGAATTTGGAGACGATGGAATACGAAGATCGTCCCAAGCCCCGCCTGGCCGAACTGGGCCCGGTGCTGGCCCTGGCCACTCCCCAGGAGCGCAGCAAAGCCCTGCTGGAGCTCGACGGACCGGCCGGCGAGTTTACGCGCAAAAGCCTGCTGCCGCAAATCGCCTACGCCGCCTCCAAGGTGGGTGAGGTGGCCGACACCGCCGAGGATGTCGACAACTCGCTGCGCTGGGGCTTTGGCTGGCAGGTGGGTCCGCTGGAGCTGGCCCGCTGGCTGGGCAAGGAGTTCCTCGAGAAGGTCTACGCTCGGGCCGGCATCCCTTACCCCGCCGACCTGGACAAACTGGCTCCCCGCCCCCAGGCCCCGCGCCACTACTCGCTGAGCTACCAGCGCCAGGTGTGCCACGCCCCGGTAATGACCTCGCCGGTGTGCTCGCTGTGGGATATGGGCGACGGCGTATCGCTGCTCGAGTTTCATTCAAAGGCCAACGCCATCAACCAGGGCGTGCTCGAGTTTATGGAGCAGGCTCACGAGCGGGTTTGCAAAGACTTTCAGGCCATGGTCATCGGCAACGAAGGCGAGAACTTCTGCGCCGGAGCCGACCTCAACATGCTGTTGCACGTGGCCGAGAACGGCGACTTTGAAACCATTCGCAAGGCGGTGGCTTACTTCCAGGGCATGACCTCGCGGCTGCGTTACTCGCCCTACCCGGTGGTCTCGGCGCTGCACTCGCTCAACCTGGGCGGCGGCTGCGAAGTGGGGCTGTGGTCCGATGCCTGCGTGGCCGCGGCCGAGCTCTACACCGGCCTGGTCGAAGTGGGCGTGGGCATTTTGCCGGCCGGCGGTGGCACCACCGAAATGCTGATCCGCATGACCGAGAAGGTCATGCCCGGGGCCGACGGCTTCCCGGCGGTGCGGGCGGCCTTCGAAATGATCGCCATGGCCAAGGTCTCGGCCTCGGCCTTCGAGGCCCTGCAAATGGGCGTGCTGCGCAGCAGCGACCGCATCGTGATGAACGGCGATCTGCGCCTGTCCGAGGCCAAAAGGCTGGCTCTGCAACTGGCCCCCGGCTACCGCCCCCCCGAACGCCGCAAGGTGCAGGTGCTGGGGCTGGCGGCGCTGGCCAACCTCAAGGCGGGGGCCATCGCCCTGCACGAGGCCGGACAGATCACCGAATACGAAATCCACCTGGCCACCAAAGTGGCCGAGGTACTGTGCGGCGGCACGATGAACCGGGCCGACGTGGTGGACGAGCAGGTTCTGCTCGACCTCGAGTGCGAGGCCTTCCTGCATCTGTGCGGGCAGGCCAACACCCGAGCCCGCCTGGCCCACACCCTCAAAACCGGCAAGACTTTGCGCAATTAAGGAGCCACCATGCAGTTACAGGAAGTTGTTATCGTCAGCGCCGTGCGCACCCCGGTGGGGCGCGGCAAAAAAGGCACTCTGGCCTATACCCGACCGGACGACCTGGCAGCGCTGGTGCTGCGCTCGGTGCTCGAGCGGGTCAAGGTCGACGCCAGGGAAGTCGAAGACGTGGTGCTGGGCTGCGCCATGCCCGAGGGCGAACAGGGCCTGAACATGGCCCGCATGGCGGCTCTGGCCGCCGGCTATCCCAATGAGGTGGCCGGAGTCACCGTCAACCGCTTTTGCGCCAGCGGCCTGCAGGCCATCGCCCAGGCCGCTCAGGCCATCGCCGTGGGGTCGATGGACTGCGTGGTGGCCGGCGGTGCCGAATCGATGAGCCTGGTGCCGATGGGCGGGTTCAAAAGCGCCGTCAATCCCGAACTGCTCGACCGGCGACCCGAAGCCTATATGGGCATGGGTCACACCGCCGAGCGCCTGGCCAAGCAGTATGGCGTAACCCGCCAGGAAAGCGACGAGTTCGCCCTGGCCAGCCACCAGAAGGCGGCCGCCGCCCAAGGCAAGTTCGCCGACGAGCTGGTCAGCGTGCCGGTGCGCCACGACGTGCGCAAGGGTGTGCACATTGAATCGACGGTGCGTGACTTCAGTCACGACGAGCTGGTGCGCGGCGATGCTAGCCTGGAGTCCATGGCCGGCCTCAAACCCAGCTTCCGCCCCGACGGCATCGTCACTCCTGGCAACTCTTCACCACTGTCCGACGGTGCCGCAGCGGTGCTGCTGATGAGCCGCGCCAAGGCCGAGGCCCTGGGGCTCAAGCCGCTGGGCCGCTTTGTGGCCTACTCGGTGGCCGGGGTGCCGCCCGAGATTATGGGTATCGGCCCCGCCTACGCCATTCCCAAAGTGGTGCAGAAGGCCGGACGCAAGCTCTCGGATGTCTCGGTGATCGAACTCAACGAGGCCTTCGCGGCTCAGGCCCTGGCGGTGGGCCGCGAGCTGAAAGAGCTGGACTACTCGCGGGTGAACCCCAACGGCGGGGCCATTGCGCTGGGCCACCCGCTGGGCTGCACCGGGGCCAAGCTCACCGTTTCGCTGCTACACGAACTGCGCCGTCGCGGAGGCGGCCTGGGCATGGTCACGATGTGCGTGGGCGGCGGCCAGGGGGCTGCCGGACTGTTTGAAGTGGAGGGATAGAACTACGATGGGATTAGCCGAACGCCGGGCCGTTAAGGCCTTTCAAGACAACAAATTCCCCGCTATCAAGCGCGACCTGGACAAGGCCGCGGGCTTCGAGCTGCCGCTGGAGGTCGACTGGGACAATCTGGCCGTCGAGGACTATGCAGAATCCTATGACGACTTTTTCGTCAAAGTCTATTTCAAGCCCCTCACCGAGGCCTTCAAGGCCATCACCTTCGATGACATGGGTAAAGAAGCGCTGCGTGAGGGGCTGAAGAAGGTCGTCATTCGTCACTCGGGCAAGCGCGAGGCCAGCTTTGACCACGGCATTCTGATTCTCGACCTGCCCCCCCACAGCAATGTGGACTACTGGGAAGACCGCCGCAACGAATGGCAGAAGATTCTGGAAAAGGGTCTTTAGCTTGAAGTCGCTGCAGGCGCTGCGGCGCCTCCCGGCCCTCGGGTTGGAGGCCCTGCTCGAGGCCCTGGAGCGACAGCTTTCCCGCCGAGGCCAGGCTGCGTCGCTACGACTGCACCTGGCCTCGGGCCATTCTGTGCAGGGTCTGCTGGTGCGCTACTCGGCCGAGCAAGGCACGCTGCTGCTGCAGCAGGGCGAATCGCTGAGCTGGGTGTCGACGACCTCGCTGCTGGCGGTGGAAGTGCTCGAGGCCAGCGCCTGGCTGGAGGCCCTCGAGGGCGTTCCCAGCGAGCCGGACGATGCCCCCACCCGTCTGGAACTGAAACGGCTGGCCGAGCCGCTGCGGCCCCCGCTGGAAATCGCCTGGGATCAGCTGCCCCAGGACCCCCAGAGCGCCCGCCACCTGGCCAGTCTGCTGCGCGGTCTGCGCAGCCTGCTCGACGAGTGGCAACAAGACCCCGTGGGGCGCGAGGCCCTGTCCGAACTGACCGCCTTTCGCATGGTTTTCGTCAGCGAACCCACGCCCCTGCGTCGCCGCGACCAGTTCGTGGACTTGCCGATGGTGCGGGGCAGCGAGGGCCTACTGGAAGTTGACCTGGGGCAGCTGCGCCGCGAACTGGAGAAGCTGCTCTAATGCTGGAGGCCATGTGGCAACAGCTCGACCAACCTGGCTCGGGGCGGGACCTGTGCGCCGCCTGGGACGAGGCCAGCGCCTGGCTCAGGGCCGCAAAGGAACACGGCGACCGCGACCAGGTGGCTCGTCTGGAGCGGCTGGTGCGCCGCCAACCCGAGCAAGCCTTTCAGCCCCAGCCCGACGGCACAGCCCAACTGGTGACCCCCGAGGGACAATTTGCTGCGGGGCGCTTTGCCTGTCGCTCGCTGGGCCAGCTGCAACGGGCCCTGCAGCCCGGAAGCGAGGGGCTGCGCCTGTGGCTGCTGGAGGGCACCGCTCCGGTGACCGATATTGGCGCTCTGCAGGCCCTGGCCGCGCCCGGCTCGCTATTTCAAGTGGCCTCGCAGTTCAACTGCCTGGAGTCACCCGGACCCTACCTGGCCGAAGTAGCCGACTATTTCTTCGACCCCACCCAGGGCCCGCGGGCCTCGATTTCCTGCTTTCCCGGCACGCTGCTGCGCCACTACGCTGCCCCCGACGGTCAGGGCAGAAGCTTCACCCAGAGCGCCGAACGCCAGCTCAACCTGTTGCACCGCGTGGCCCTTCCCGGAGTGGCCCGAGTTCGCTCGGGCTATTTGCTGGCCGACGAAGTGGAACAACTCGACGACTTTCTCACTCTGCTCGAAGAGCACTTTCAAGAGCTTGAGGTGGGGGTACACGAACAGTTGCAGGTGGTGCTGGGGGCCGCCTGGGACGGCCCGGTGCCCGGTTCGCCTCGCATCGCCCAGGTCTTTACCTCGACCCTGGCGGCCGGGGGCTACAGCCGCATCGACCTGGCCGACAACCACTGGCTCAAGGTTGTGCGCCGGCTGCAGCGGGCGGCCTACCTGGGCACGCTGTTGGCGGCCGCCGCCACGGGCCAACGCCGAGCCGTGCTCACACTGATCGGGGGGGGCGTGTTCGCCAACCCCCTGCCCCTGATTTGGGATAGCATCGTGTGGGCCTGCGACCAGCTGTCGGGGCGACTCGCCACCCCCCTGACGGTGGTGGTCAACGGACGTAATCTGTCGGAAACCGTCCCCCTGGAACGCCTGCAAGACGACTGTAGACGTCGGGGCGGAGGCGTGCTGACCCTCAGCGGGAGCGGGGCAAGCCTTTAGGGTACGCATGGAACGCCCTTCGTGTGCACTTTGTGCCTGCGAACCAGGCTCAAGGCGCCCCGACCGTCCCGTGGAACGCGCCGAGTGTGCACTTTGTGCCTGCAAACCAGGCTCAAAGCCCTCCGACCCCCCGTGGAACGCGCCGAGTGTGCACTTTGTGCCTGCGAACCAGGCTCATGACCAGCGTTTCCAGCAGGATCGACAGCGGTAGCTTTCTTGCCGACTCACGCATGTCCCAGAGAAAAGCTGGGTCCTTTTCTTCAGGCGGGATAGATCTGCACCCGATGCTCGCGAATGTGTTTGCGGATGAACGGATGGGTCATCGAATCAGCCTCGACCAGGTCGACCTTTCGTCCCATCCGGTGTTCGCACGGTGGGCGACTGCGGGTTCTCCGATTGAGCTCGCGCCGAATTCGAGCATCACGCTGGGGCGGACGTAATGATGATCCTCGATCGTCTAGACGATGGAAAACCATCCAACGGTGCTGAAGCTCGGGGGGCACCCTGGGACCGGCGCTGGCTGGAGCTGCTCGAACACGTCAACGTGGTTCTGGAATGTAGTGCACCACTACGCCGCCCAGGGTGACCAGGTTACCCAGCATTTGCAGGGTGGGTTCTCCGCTGATGGCGCCGGCTATCGTCAGGGCCGCTCCAACCCCCTTCACTGAACCGCGCGTGCGCAGCCAGCCAGGTGAGGGGCCTTCGGGTTGGGCGCGCTGGGCGTCGACGAAGTCCTCGGCGGCGTCGCAGGCCACGCCCAGGCTGCCAGCGACGGCACCCCAGACTCCCAATTGAGACGAAATCCCTGCTGCTTCGCCGGCGCTGATGGCCCCACCGATCAGGTTGGTGGCCGCGCCGCCGGCGTTCAGCCAGCCCATGGTGCGATCGCCCTGTTGAAAGGCCCGATAGGCCTGAACACCATCGACTGCGCCCAGGCCGACGCTGGCTACGGCCAGGCCGGTGTGCACGGCGCTGTGGCTGAGGCCCAAAGTGCCGGTGGCGTCGGAAAGGTGGCCCAATCCGCGGCTGTTGCGGGCCAGTCGTCCGGCCGCCGTGGCCAGGCCGCGCGAGACGGCGCGAAAGGCGTCCTCTTTGCCCGAGTGATGGTCGTGACCGGCCACCTGAACGGGGGGCTGAAAACGCGGTGGAATGGAGGGTTGGGGCAGTCGCTCGATGCGCATGCCGCAGAGATGACAAAGCGGGCTGAAAAAACTTTGAAATCGTAGGGAAATCGCCTTGCACCCCAAAGCAGGCCGGGTGAAACCTTTCAAAGAGCGACTGCATCAAGAAATCATCGTCTTCGACGGGGGCGTGGGTACCTGTCTCTACGACCGGGGAATTTTCATCAATACCTGCTTCGATGAGCTAAACCTGATCAATCCCGACCTGGTGCGCGACGTGCACAAGGATTATGTTGCCGCCGGGTCCGACGTCATCGAGACCAACACCTTTGGGGCCAATCGCTACAAACTGGCTCCTCACGGTTTGGAAAAGCGGGTTCACGAGGTCAACCTTCAGGGGGCTCGCATCGCTCGGGCCGCGGCCGAGGGGCGAGCCCTGGTGGCCGGTTCGGTGGGGCCCCTGGGCATCCAGATCGAACCCCTGGGCAAGACCTCGCTCGATGAGGCGTGTGAGAGCTTCAAGGAGCAGATCGCCGGGCTGATCGAGGGCGGGGTCGACCTATTGATTTTTGAGACTTTTGCACTGGTGGTGGAGCTGCAGCAGGCTCTGCGGGCCCTGCGTGAGCTGGCCCCGGACTTTCCGGTCATCGCCCAGGTGACCATCGGCGACGACGGCCGTTTGTTGAGTGGCGGAGAGCTCTCTGGATTTGTGTCCGGGGTGGCCGAGTTTCGCCCCGACGCGCTGGGGATGAACTGTTCGGTGGGCCCACGAGCCATGATGGAAGCCCTGGAGACGCTGAAAACGCTGACATCCTTGCCGATTTCCGTACAACCCAACGCCGGACTGCCGCAAACCGTGGGGGGGCGCAATATCTATATGTCCTCTCCCGAATACATGGCCGAATACTCCAAGCGCTTCATTCAGGCCGGCGCCACCATCGTGGGCGGTTGCTGTGGCACCGCTCCGGTGCACATCAAGGCCATTCGCCGCGCCGTGAGCGCCTTGCAGCCGGCCAAACGCATGGACGTCGAGGTGCGGGCTCTGGAGATCAAGGCGCCGGAGCAGGTGACGGTCGCCGACATGAGTCAGAAGTCGCGTCTGTCCAACAAGCTGATGCGCCAACAGTTCGTCACCCTGGTCGAGCTGGTTTCGCCCAAGGGGGTCAACCCCGCCAAAGAGCTCGACAAGGCGCGCAAGCTGCATCATTTTGGCATCGACGCCATCAACGTGCCCGACGGACCGCGGGCCTCGGCTCGCATGTCGGCGTTGGCCCTGACGGCCTTGATTCAGCGGGAAGTGGGCATCGAGCCGGTGCTGCACGTGGCCTGCCGCGACCGCAACGTGATCGGCCTGCAGTCGGACCTTCTCGGCGCCTGGGCACTGGGGATTCGCAACCTGATCGCCATCACCGGCGACCCGCCCAAGTTGGGCAACTATCCCGACGCCACCGCCGTCTTCGATGTGGACGCCATCGGTCTGGTCAACCTGATCAACCGCCTCAACCACGGGCTCGATCTGGCCGGCAACCCGATCGGCGAACCCACCGCCTTCAACATTGGAGTGGGGGTCAATCCGGGGGCGCTCAATCTGGATGAGGAGATCCGCCGCCTGGATTGGAAGGTCGAAGCCGGGGCCGACTATATCGTAACCCAGCCCGTTTTTGACTTGCGCATCCTGGAACGTTTCATGAAGCGTATCGAGCACGTGAAGGTGCCGATTTTGTGTGGACTCTGGCCGTTGATTTCTTATCGCAACGCTGAGTTCATGAACAATGAGGTTCCCGGTTGCAGCGTGCCCGACGAGCTCCTCGAGCGCATGCGACGAACCACCACCAAGGAGGAGGGCTTCGCCGAGGGCGTCCAGATCGCCAGCGAGACGTTTCAGGCCATCAAGGGCGATTTCGCTGGCGTGCAGCTTTCGGCACCCATGGGTCGCATCGAGGGCGTGATGCAGATTCTCGGAGGATGAGGGAAGATCTCCGGTTCGCGAAGAACCACTGCCTATGACCAGAAAAACTCGCCAGCGCGACGCGATTCGTGGGGCCTTCTTGCGGGCCGGTCGTCCGCTGGGCCCCCAGGAAGTCCTCGAGATGGCCCAGGATGAGGTTCCCGGCCTGGGGATCGCCACTGTCTATCGGGCCTTGAAGTCGCTGGTGGAAGAGGGAGCGCTGAAGGTCATTGAGATCCCCGGTCAGGCCCCCTGCTACGAGATTTCCGAACTGGCCCATCACCACCATTTTCATTGTCGCAGTTGTGGCAAGGTCTACGACGTGGACGGTTGTTTGGCGGGCATCACTCAACTCTGTCCCCAGGGGTTCTCGGTAGAGAGCCACGAAATCTTCTTCTACGGACGCTGCCCGGCCTGTTAGTCCTCCGACTCCAGCAGGCGCCTGGCCTCGGCCAGGCGCTCGCGGGCCTGGTCGTCGACCTCGGGAAAGCGTGGGTCCATTTCTTTGAAGCGTGCCAGCAGCACGCTCATCACCGACACATGGGTCATCCATTTGTGGTCGGCCGGCACCACATACCAGGGGGCGTAGCGCGTGCTGGTGTGAGACAGCGCGTCTTCATAGGCCCTTTGATAGTCTTCCCAATGGGCGCGTTCGCGCACGTCGGCCGGGGAAAATTTCCAGTTCTTTTCGGGCTGGTCGATTCGAGCCAGAAAGCGCTTCTTTTGCTCGGCCTTGGAGACGTTGAGGAAAAACTTGACCACTTCGATGCCGTTTTCGACCAGGTATTTTTCGAACTGGCGGATGTGCTCGAAGCGACGCTTCCAAATCCCTTTGCCCTTCAGCCCCGGGGGAAGTTGTTGGCCGTCGAGGATGTGGGGGTGAACTCGAACAATCAACACGTCCTCGTAGTAGGAGCGATTGAAGATGCCCAGCCTGCCCCGCTCGGGCAAGGCCTTAAAGCAGCGCCAGAGGAAATCGTGGTCGAGTTCTTCGGCTGAGGGCGCCTTGAAGGAAAACACCTGGCAACCCATCGGGTTGATTCCGGACATCACGTGCTTGATGGTGCCGTCTTTGCCGGCGGCGTCCATGGCCTGGAAAATCATCAGCATGCCGCGGGTGTTTTCGGCATACAGCCTTTCCTGGTAGTTGGCCAGCAGGGCCCGCGCCTGTTCCAGCCAGAGTTGCGCCTGGGCCTTGGTGGCAGCCACTTTATAACCCGGGTCAAAATCCTCTCGCAGAGAGATCTTTTTGCCCGGGTCGACTCGCAGGCGGTCGAGGTCGAGCTCTTTCAAGGATCCAGCACGTGCTCGAGGCCTTCAACGAGGCCCGTCAGGTTGCGCACTCGTTGAATGGCCAGCAGCACCCCGGGCATGTAGGCATTGCGCGCCCGGGCGTCGTGTTGCAATACCAGGGTCTCCCCGTGGCTGCCCAGCATCACCTGCTGATGGGCCAGCAGGCCCGGCAGTCGAACCGAGTGGATTCGAATGCCTCCTACCGAGCCGCCGCGGCAACCCTTGACCGACTCTTCCTCCTGCGCCATGGAACGGAACCCGTCGCTGCGGGCCTTGCGCATCAACTCGGCGGTGCGTCGGGCGGTGCCGCTGGGGGCGTCGAGTTTCTTCTCGTGATGCATTTCGATGATTTCGGCCCAGCGAAAGTACTTCGAGGCTTCACGGGCAAATTTCATCATCAACACCGCGCCCAAGGCAAAGTTGGGACAGAGCAGCACGGGATGGTTGGTCTGGCGGGAGGCTTCCTCAATTTCGGCCAGGTCGGCTGGGGGAATGGCGGTTGTTCCCACCACGCAGGCCACGCCGTGATGTAGAGCCTGCAAAACGGTCTCTTTTACAGCGTTACCCAGAGTAAAGTCGACCAGCACCCCTCCATTGGCCCGCTTCACGGCGTCTTCGACGTCGGAGGTGATGGGAATGCCACAGGCCTCGCCCTGGACCACCTGGCCCACGTCGTCGCCGAGCCCACGGGTGTGCCCCAGCGCGGCTACCAATCGCATGTCCACCTGTTGCAGGATGGCACCGACGGTTTCCCGCCCCATCTTGCCGTTGGCCCCGGCCACGATTACGGGTATCTGGTCTTCGGTGTTCACTTGGCCTCCGCGCTCATTTCGACAATGCCAGCGTTTCGGGTAAGGGTTGCGCTTTCACGCCGTCCAACTCGTCCACCGGACCCAGCGCGGCCATCGAGAAGCGGTCGGGCTGCAGCACCCATTGGGCCATCTCGTGCACCTGTTCCAGGGTCACCTCTTCGATCTTCTCGATGGTTTCTTGCACCGGCAAGAAACGCCCCAGATACAGGTTGCTGCGCGCAATGCGCATCATGCGATTGGAGGTGGACTCCATATTGAGAGCCAGCGAGCCTTTCAACAACTCCTGTGCGCGGCTCAACTCTTCGGGGGTGATTCCATTGCGGGAGACCTCGGCGAAAATCGATCGGGTCACCTCGAGCACTTCCGGCACCTTTTCAGCGCTGGAACCGGCATAGACCCCGAAGGTACCGCAGTCGCTGAGAGCCGACTGCATCGTGCTGACCGAATACACCAGGCCGCGCTTTTCACGGATTTCCTGGAACAACCGCGAGGACATACAGCCTCCCAGCACGCTGTCGAGAACCAGCAGCACGTAGCGGCGGTCGTCGACATAGGGAATGGCCGGTGCCCCCAGGCACAGGTAGGTCTGTTCACAGGCTTTGTGATAGACGGCCCGATTTTGACGATGGGTTGGGGCTTCGTTGCCCGCCCGAGGGGCGGCGGGTGGGCGACCCTCGCGAAACAGTTCGGCCGCTCGCTTGACCAGTTCGTCGTGGTCGACCTGGCCGGCGCAGGCGATCAGCAGATTGCCCGGGTAGTAGCGCTGCCCGACATACTCTACCAGCCGCTCCCGAGTCAGACTGCGGATAATCGGGGCGTAGCCGATGATGGGCCGGCCCAGGGGGTGTTCGGGATAAAAGAAGCGGTTGAAGAGTTCGAACACCTGGTCGTCGGGGGTGTCTTCGTACATCTTGATTTCTTCGAGCACAACCCCCTTCTCACGTTCCATTTCTTCGGGGTCGAACAGCGAGTGGTTGATCATGTCGGCCAGGATCTCGAAGGCCAGAGGAAGGTGGCGGTCCATGACCCGTGCGTAGTAACAGGTATGCTCGCGATCGGTAAAGGCATTGAGTTGCCCGCCCACCGAGTCCATCGACACGGCAATGTCCAGTGCGCTGCGCGAACGAGTGCCCTTGAAGAACATGTGCTCCAGAAAGTGGGAGAGCCCCGACTCTTCCTTCGACTCATAGCGAGAGCCAGCGTGGCACCAGATTCCGATGCTGCACGAGCGCAGTTCGGGAACTCGCTCGCTGACCACCGTCAGACCATTGTCAAGAACTGTCTTTTGTTGCATATATCCTCGTGGTCTCAGCGGTTCTGCGCCCGCGCGAGAGAATCCCCCTTGAGCAATTCGCGGGCTAAACGCTGGGCGCTCTGGGCTCCCGCATCGCCGCTTAGCATGCGGGCGATCTCGCTCTCGCGCGACTTGCCCTGCAGCGTGCTGAGCGCCAGTTGGGTGCGCTCGGTGTCGTTCGACTTGCTGACCAGAATGTGGTGGTTGGCGGCGGCGGCGATCACGGCCAGATGGGTAACGCACAGCACCTGACGGTCGCGTCCGAGGTGGTTCAGTTTGCGGGCCACGGCTTCGGCGGCTCGCCCTCCCAAGCCGGCGTCGATTTCATCGAAAATCAGCGTCGTCAGCGGCTCAAACTTGGCGAAGATGCCGATGATAGCCAGCATGATGCGCGAAAGTTCTCCACCCGAGGCAATGCGTGCCAGGGGTAGGGGAGGGGTGCCCGGATTTGGGGCCAGGTAAAATTCCAGTTGAGTGTGGCCCTGGGAGTTCAGGCCTACCTGATCGAGCTGCACTTGAAAACGCATGGCCGCAAGGTTGAGATCGGCCAGCTGTTCGGCCACCTCTTGTTCGAGCCTGCGGGCTTGCTGGCTGCGCACGGCGTGCAGTTGGGCAGCCTGCTCATCGAGCTGCTGCAAAACCTGTTGGCGCTGCCGTTGCAGCTGTTCGAGGCGCTCTTCGGCATTCTCCAGTTCGTCGAGTCGATGACAGGCCTCGCGGTAGTATTCCAGGATGGCTTCCACGTGGGGGCCATACTTACGCTTGAGACTGCGCAGCTGTTCGCTGCGCCGTTGCATGCGGTCCAGCTCGTCGGGTTCGCACTGCAGCCGTTCGCGATAGTGGTGCAGCTGGTGGACCAGCTCGCCCAGCAGGCTCTCCGATTGTTCCAGGGCTTCTCCGAAGGCGTGGGCCGCAGGATCAAGCCGCAGCAGAGCCTGCAGCGATTTTTGAGCGGCCCCCAGGCGGTCGAGGCAGCCCCCTTCGCCGTCGAGCAGTTCGATCAGTGCGGCACTGCGCTGGCCCAGCTCCTGGGCCGCACCCAGGCGGCGGATATCGGCTTCGAGCTGCTGTTCTTCGGCCGGATCGAGCTCGGCTTCGCGGATTTCTTCCACCTCGTGGCGCAGCCACTCCAACTGGCGATTGCGCTCGCGCTCGGCCTGGCTGAGTTGCTGGAGTTGCTGCTCCAGTTGCTGATAGGTCCGGTAGGTGGCGCGATAGCCTTCCAGTTTTTCGCCATGGGCTGCGCCACAAAGGCGGTCGAGCAACTCCAGGTGGCGAGAAGGGCGCAACAGCGTGTTGGACTGGTGCTGGCTGTGAATTTCCAGCAACAGATGGCCCAGTTCGCGCAACTGGCTCAGTGTGCAGATACGCCCGTTGAGGCGGCAGGCACTGCGCCCGCCCGGGCTTAGCTCGCGCACGGCCAGGGCCTCTTCCTCGGCTTCCCAGCCCTGATCGGCCATCCACTGGCGAGCTTCCGGAGAAAGCACGAAACGACCCGAGACCCTCACTCGCTTGCCGCCGCGAGCCCCCTCGCCCAGGGGGTCACCCAGCAAAAAGCCCAGGGCGTCGAGAATAATCGATTTGCCCGCTCCGGTCTCGCCCGTCAGGACATTAAACCCCTCACGAAACTCGAGGTGAGCCGAGTCGATCAGGGCGAAGTGCTCGATTTGCAGTTCGACCAGCACGCTATCCCGTAATGGAGAGGTAGAGCGCGGTCATTTCGGGGGCCGGGGACATGTTGAGTTCGTTCTTCATCACCTGGCTGCAGGTCTGATACTGGCGGGCCGCCAGTTCGGGCTTGCCCTGGGCCACGTGCGAACGCATCAACGTCATGTGGGCGTCCTGATGGCACGAATCCAGCCGCAGCAAGCGCTGCGCGTAGTCGATGCACACCGGATAGCGGTTCTTATCATAGAAGTGATCCATGAGGATCTGCAGCATTTCGGTGTATTTCATGTCCAGTTCTTCACGGATGAACACGGCCCAGTCTTCGTAGTAACCCTCCATGAATTCGCCCGTGTAGAGAGCTTCGGCCTTCTGGAAAGCCACCATGGCTTCGTCTTCGCGGCCGTCCTTGATGCGCGACTGACCCTGATCGTACAGCCGATTGAACTCGGCCACGTCGAAAAAGTAGTTGCGCTCGGCATTGAAGCGATAAAAGCCTTTGCGAGCCAGCACCACCCGGTCGCTTTCACCCGGGAACACCGCCTCCAGAGCTTTGCGCATATGCGACAGAGCCGCATACAGACTC
This sequence comes from uncultured Burkholderiales bacterium, assembly GCA_964649085.1. Classification (GTDB taxonomy): domain Bacteria; phylum Vulcanimicrobiota; class Xenobia; order Xenobiales; family JADMJV01; genus JADMJV01. The sequence goes on from CAZYPN010000005.1 coordinate 131,178, forward strand.
TGGCGAGCTTTTTCGGGCTCGTGGTCGGGCCAGAAGAGGTCCATGACCTTTTCGTCGGGCACGTCGCGCCCTGCCTGGCTGGCCAGATAGGCGAAGAGATACTTGGATTTGCGGGTTTTCCACAGTTTTTCGCCCACTTCCTGATCGCCAAGAAAGACGCGAAATTTGCCGAAGCCATAGAGCGACAGAGGGGGCGATTGAGGCGCTCCGCCGCCTTCGCGCGGAGAGAGTCGGGCGATGGCCCGCTCGCGGGTGCCCGGTTCAAGCTCGGCAAAGAAGGGCTGAAGCGTGTCGTAGCCGAGCCACGACAACAACGAGCGGGCTCCGGCGTGTTCTTCCTCGGCACCACACAGCTGCAGCAACAGCGGAATGGCCACATAGCGCTCCTGCTTGAGAATTTGTTGCAGGCCGTGCTGTTCCATCAAAGCGCAGGCCTGCTCGACCGAAGGACGCCACTCGCCGTTGCGCTCTCGCTCGAGGCGACCCAGGTAGAGCAGGCCAATAGCGATGTCTTGATTGGATTCCCAGGTGGAGAAGATTTCTTGGGCTGCCAGCAGGTCTTGCAGCCCCTGCTGGGCCTTTCCAGTGTGGCCCCAGCATAGACCGCGCAGCGCCTTGCTGCGGCCCAAGACCAGCTGGCTGCAGGCCGAGGCCCACTCCACCGCTCGCTGAGCGGCCGCTTCGGCGTCTTCAAAGCGTTTACGGTGCAGATACGAGAGGGCCAGCCCCGAACTGGCTTCCGACAGGGGAGTGCGGGGCCCATCTTCGCCGATCAGTTGAATGACTTGCGTGAAACCCTTATCGGCCGTTTCCAGGTCGCCGGCCGAGAGGTAGGTGCGAGAAATGCCTAGCAGCAGTTCGGCCTGACGCTCCTTGGAAAGGCTATCTTCGATGGCCTCCTCGCTCTCGTCGTCTTCGGACGAGTCGACCAGCTGGGCCAACAACTGCTCGACCACCGACGGATCAAAGTGTGTGCTCGACTCTTTTTGCAATACCTGGCGGGCTTCTTGGTGGGTCAGCGGCTCACGATGGGGGCGTGGGCTGATCATGGCGTCGTAGGCTTCGCAGGCACACAGAATGCGAGACTCCAACGGGATATCGTCACCCTTTAGCCCGTGCGGATAGCCACTTCCGTCAAACCATTCGTGGTGATGCACGATAATACGGAAGATTTCGCGCAGGCTGGAAACACTGGAGAACAGCGACTCGGAGGTTTGCGAGGCGGCGGCCTGCACCTGAGCAAGGTCCTCTTTCAGCAGTTCGTCGGCCTTGTCCAGGAAGGCTTTCTTCTGCCCGATGCTGCCGATGTCGTGCAGGAAGGCGGCCAGTTCCAGGGCTTCCAGGCGGTTGCGCGAGAGGCCCAGCTTGCGCCCCAGACGGACCGACAATTCGGCAACCCGCCGACTGTGGCCGGCGAAGTGTTCGTCGCGTTCTTCGACGCCCTCGGCCAGCAGCTTGACGATCGTGCTGAAGTCGCGCCACTGCTGTTGCAACCCGTGGGCATACATCTTCTGCTGTCGATAGGATTCCAAACAGCGCTTGACGCTGGCCACGAACTGGCGGTCGTCGAAGGGCTTGAGGATGTAGTCGTCCACTCCCATCTTGATGGCCTGAATGGGCACATCGGGGCTGGCGTAGCCCGTGATCACGATAGAGCGCGTACTGGGCTGCTGTTGCTTCAGGTTGGTCAGGGTTTCAATCCCGTCCATTTCGGCCATCTGCACATCGCTGATCACCAGGTCAAACTGCTGATTTTTGGCCAGCATGATTGCATCGAGACCCGAAGAGGCCGTGGTTACCTGGTAACCTTCATCCTCGAGCAAAATTTCCAAGGCCGCTAGCATCAGCGGGTCGTCTTCCACCACCAAAATCGATTCTGACAAAGCCCCTCCAGGGTTGCATGGATCCAGCCGACCTCTGTTTAGCACCTACCCTCTGGTTTCCTGTTTCGGAGGATTACCCGTGAAAGCCACAAACAAGCTGAGTCCAAGTGGATATGGTTCAGCTTCAGTTTCCCTTGTGGTTCCTCGCCACCGGGACGGCCACCGTTGGGGCCTGGATATGTTGGGCGCAGTTGCGGCGACGAGACTCGATGGTCGAGTCCCTCGACCGTCTGCATCAGGCCGTCTCCCAACAGGCCGATTTTCAGAGTCAGACCCGGGCCCTGTGCGAAACCTGCATCGAGGCCTGCAAGGCCGTGGGCGCCACGCTGTATTTTCGGGTCACCAAGGGCGAAAGCGGCTTCCGTCGCGCTGCCGAGGTGGGGCGCAGCGCCGAAGAAACCGGTCCCGGGCTGGTGCGCGATTTGCTGCAGCAGGCCTGGGAGTCGGGGCAGACGGCCGAATCTCAATATGCCGGTCGCTGGATTCTGGCCCTACCCATCGGGCCGGGTCGCCAGGGACAGGGGGTTCTGCTGGCCGTCTGGGAGGGTTCCGCCCGGCCCGACCTTCATCAGCGCCGATTGCTCGACTCGGTGACCACCCTGGCCGGGCTGGTCGCTCCTCGCTTCCAGGAAGAGGGAGCTCTGGCCAAAGCCCATCAGGCCATCGAAAGCCTGCAGGCCGAAATGGCCGAGGAACACCACCTGGCCAGCGTCGGTCGACTGGCCGCCGGGGTGGCCCACGAGCTGAATACCCCCTTAGGAGCGGTGCTGGCCATGGTCAGCAGTTTGCAACGCCACGAGAACGATGACAACAAAGGCAAGCGCCTGAAGATCGTCCGCGAAGCCGTAGAAAAGTGCAAGGGGATTATCGAGAAACTGCTGGTCTATTCTCGCGAGCCCGTGGAAACCGAACAGGGTCTCACCTTCTCTCGCTTTGTGCGGGTCGATGCCGACCTCAACGACGTGATCCGCAGCACCGTCGACCTGATGCAGGAAACCCTGGGCCAGGATGGCGTCAAGGTGACTCTCGATTTACAGGATCTTCCGGCCGTGCGCATCAACTCGACCCAGTGGGGTCACCTCTTCAACAATCTCTTGATCAACGCTCGCGACGCCCTGAAGTCGGCCGGCACGCCCCACCCCGAAGTGGAGATTCGTACGCGCAACGAGGGGGCTTCGCTAAAGGTCGAAGTTTCTGACAACGGCCCGGGGATTCCCGAAGAACATCGCAAGAAAGTCTTCCAGCCCTTTTTCACCACCAAGGAGATCGGCCGGGGCACCGGATTGGGCCTGGCCATCGCCAGCGAGGTTGTGCGCAAGCACCAGGGCGGCATCGCCGTGGGAACCGGTCCCAAAGGAGGGGCCCAGTTCACGATCACGTTACCGGTGCCCCAGTAACGTGAGTCTCTTGCGGTGAAGACCCTCCAGGGGCGCTATCGCGTGCTTCAGGAACTCGGGCGAGGAGGGGAGGGCACCACCTATCTCTGCGACGACCTGAGGCTACCGGGCCGCCATTGGACCGTCAAAGAAATGCCCCTGGGCGGCGGCGAGCGCGAGGCCTTTGAGCGCGAAGCGGTGCTGCTTTCCCGACTCGACCATCCGCGCATTCCCGTGGTGGGAGACTTCTTTGTGCAGGAAGGCAACGGCTACCTGGTGCGCGAGTTTCTCGATGGTCCCAGCCTGCACCAGTGGATCGAACGAGGTGGGCCGATTGATCAGTCCCTGGCCGTACAGTGGGGCATTCAGATCGGCGAGGTGCTCTCCTATCTGCATCACCAGGACCCGCCGATTTTTCATCGCGACCTGAAGCCCCAAAACTTGATCTTGTTGGGGGACGGGTTGAAGCTCATCGACTTCGGATTGGCCCGCAGCGGGCGAGGGGCTATCGAGTCGCGAGCGGGTTCGCTGAGTTTTACCGCTCCAGAGCAGATCGGGTCCGAACATCCTTTGCTGCCAACGGCCGACATCTATAGCCTGGGAGCCATCCTTTACTATCTGCTCAAGGGCGTCCCACCGGGGCCTACCGGCGGTCAGCACAGGCTCTTGCCTCATCGCCGCGACCTGCTACCCGATTTGGAACAGGTGATCTTGCAGTGTCTCGAGGAGGCACCCTCTGCCCGTCCGGCCGAGGTGGACCTGGTGTTGAATTCGCTGCAGATGCTGGCTCAAAGGCTGCCCCCTCCCAGTCCGCCCTCGGTAACCCCCAGGCCCAGTCTGCTGGCTTCGTTGCCCAAGACACCCCCGGCCGAGGAGGCCGTGCCTTCACCGGTGCGCTCTTTGCTGCTGGCTTCGGTGCCCTTGATGGCGGTGCTGTCGCTGGCCGGGTGGCTGGTTTTTGGCCGGGGCCAACCGGCCGTCGCTCCAGACCTGCCGTTGGCCTCCTCTACTCCTGCGGCCGCAGACGTGGTGCCCTGGATCAAGGTGCAGGACTACATGAGCAAGGGCCGTTGGGCGGAAGCCGAGGGGGCGCTGCGCGGTGCCCTGGCCACCGACCCTGGCTCGGGATGGGCCCGGCTGTTGTTGGTTCAGCTTCCCAGGTTGCGCCGGGGGGAAACCCTGGAGCGGGTTCCGTTGCTCTTGCCGCTGGGCGGTCAGGAGGGAGAGCACGTCAACTGGATTCTCCAGGGCGTGGCCCTGGGCCAGATGGACGAACCCCGTTTCTTATTTGACCTGATCGATACTCACGAGATTTCGGTGCTCAAGGCCTGGCAACGAGTGGGGGGCAAAGCCAGCGTTCGACCCGGGCTGGTGGTGGGGCCCTTTGGCTCTCAGGAGGCCCTTTTGTTGGCCCCGCTGGCGGCGGGTTCGGGTATTCCCGTTATCCCGCTGGGTTCCACCGATCGGCGGGTGCGCTCAGCTGCGGCCAATCTTTTTCCCGTCGGATTTCCGCACTGGGACCGAATCACCGCGCTGCTGGCCCATGCGCTCAAGCACTGTGGGCCCAAGGGCATTGTGCTCTACTCGGCCGACTCTAAGGCGATGACCAGCTCGGCCCAATTTGCGGCCGAACGGCTGGCCAAAATGGCCCCTGCCCGGGTGCCCTTGCTGGCCTACACCGCCGACCAGAGCCTGGACGAACTGGCCCGGCAAATCGCCGATGGCCGCCCCGACTGGATCTACCTCTCGGAAAATCAGTTGCTGAAGGCCGCGGCCTGGATTCGAGCCCTGCGCAAGGCCGGTATCACCTCGCCGATCATCTGTGTCTTTCATCCGGCCGCGCGGAGCTTTTGTCAGGAACTCAAGGATGTCTCCGGCCAGACCTGGCTGGTGGAACCCCTGTGGCAGGAGAGTCAGCCCGATTTCGTGCGTCGCTGGGAAGACGTCTACGGCCACGGCAGTGTCGACTGGAACAGCGCTTTGGGCTACGACGCTGCCCGTCTGGCCTCGTTGCACTGGCGGCCCGGAGGCCCCAAAAACGTCCTGGGTCATCTGGACAAGGTGGGCTCCCATCAGGGCTTGTTGGGCGTATACGAGTTGGGCACCAAGAAATTTGAGCCCGCGCCCTTTCCTTATCGTCAGGTGGTGGTCGAGGGTGGGGTTCCCCGCCCGGGCGAGGTGTTGCCCCTTAAGTGAACTGTTGCGTGAGCCCCAGCAGTTGGCGCACGGCTTTCTGGATTCCGTCGGCGTCGAGTCCAAAACCCTCCAGGGGCGTGTCGCGGGCGATGGGCGGCGAGGCCGGCAAGGCCACGTGGTGGACTTTGGGATGAATGTCCAGGGAGCTCAACGTTTCCAGCAGGGTCGTGGCCAGCCCGCCCTGCAGGCAGTGCTCCTCTACGGTAAGCCAGTGGCCACAGATTTGCGCCTGTTCCAGAGCCGAGCGGTCCAGGGGCTTGAGGAAGCGCACATCCCACACCTGGCAATGAACGCCCCAGCTGGCCAGGGCCTCGGCGGCCAGCAGGGCCGGGTAGATCAATGAGCCCAGAGCGAAAATGGCGACGTGCTCACCCTGCCGCAGGCAGTGCGAGCGTCCTGCTTCCACCGGGTCGGAGGTCAGGCGAGCCTGCAGGGCCGGGGCATGGGTGAGGCGCACGGCGATGGGAACTTCGGTGAGTTGACTGAGTTCGCAAATCTGCCGGGCCTCTTCAAGATCGGCCGGGCAACTGAGGGCCAGTCCGTGAACCTGGCGCAAGAGGGCAAGGTCGCGCAGGCGACAGGGGTCGAGAAAGGCCTCGTCGGGTGCCCAGCACAAACCACCCTGTAGCAAGAGTAGCAGGCAACCCGGTGGCAAGCCCTGGAGCAGCCCCGGCAGGGCCTCGTCGAGATAGGGGGCATCCAGAGCCAATATCGGGAAGCGGCCGCCGCGGTGCAGCCCCCAGGCCGCACCGGCCAGGTGCTGGGGCAAACAACGCAGGGCCGGGCACGGCGGCAGCCGAGTGCTCGACCATAGCAAGCTGCCGTTGTTTCCTAAAAGATCGGGCAGGATTTGCAGCATTCCCTGCTCCAGGCTGTCAGAAGGCGGCTCGGCCAGTCGTTGTTGGGCTGTGGGTTCCTTGATGGCTGCGGACTGTGCCTCACCATAGAGATGAAGCAGGCGGCGTCCGGGTGAGCCCAGCACCCGATCGAGCCGGGCGGTAATGTCGTTGGGGTGCTCCAGATCCAGGCTCCCACCGAACTCCCAGCCCAGCCAGCTGGGCCAGGCGTAGGCCGGCGGGCCCTCCTGGCGTTGGAACCAGCCGCCGCCGTGAGGCACCGGGGCCAGCTGCTGACCCGGATCCATCAGCACAACGAGTAGCCACTCGGGCAACTCGGGAAGTTGAGTTAAGGCCTCAAGATGGGCTCGATGTTGAGGCAGCTCCAGCACGCACACCAGCGGTTGGTCCTGGGCCAGGCTGCGCCAGCAAGCGGCGATGCCGGCCGCCCAGGCGTCGGGTTGAAGCAGCTGGCGGTGCAGTTCCAGCCATTCGCCCGATGGCGTTTCCAGACCCGACGGGTCGCCCAGCGGATAATAGCCGGGCCAACTCAGCCAGGGAAGCTCCCACTCGCCCAGGCATCCCGCCAGGGTGTGTCGTGCCCGACTGGCGGCCGAGATGCGAGGCACTTAACTGGTTCGGGTGAGCAGGTAGCGAGCCAGGGCCATCAGGGGCTCGGCTCGATCGGCAAAGGGTTGCAGGGCTTCCAGGGCCTCCTCGACAGCCAGGGCGGCCATCTCTCGCGAGGCCTCCAGGCCGTAAAGAGCCGGATAGCTCACCGACTCCGGGTCTTCGAGATGGTCCAGGATGTCGTCGGTAATTTGAAAGACCAGGCCAATGCGCTCTCCATAACGGGTCATGCGCTCCAGTTGCTCGGCATCGGCTCCGCCCACGATGGCGCCGGCGCGAACCGCTCCGCGAATCAGGGCCCCGGTTTTGGCCGCGTGGATCTTTTTCAACTGGGTTCCGTCGATCTGTCCCGATTTTTGGGCTTGAAGATCGATGACCTGACCTCCCACCATGCCCGGGTGTCCCGAGGACAGCGCCAGTTCCTGGATCAAGGCCCGCAGCGTGGCTCCGGGAAGTTCTTCGCCCAGGGTGGCCACCTGGAACGCCCAGATGCACAGGCCATCACCGGCCAGCAGGGCGACGTCCTCGCCATAGACTCGATGGTTGGTGGGCCGGCCACGGCGCTCATCATCGTTGTCCATGCAGGGCAAATCGTCGTGGACCAGCGAGAAGCAATGGATCAGTTCGAAGGCGCAGGCGGCGGGCATGGCCTTGCGGTAGGGCTGGCCCAGGGCCTCGCAACTGGCCAGCGCCAGAACCGGGCGGAAACGCTTTCCGCCGGGAAACACGCTGTAGCGCATGGCTTCGACAATGGGGCCGAGGCTGGGCGAGTCGGCGGCGAGGAAGCTCTCCAGAGCTTCATCGACTTCCGCCGCGCGAGCTTTCATATAGGCTTTCAAATCGAAGGTGGTGGTCACCGCGCTTCCGCTCCGGCCTGTTCCCGGCTTAGAAGTATCTTCACCCGGTCCTCGACGGCCTTCAGTTTTTCGTCGCACATTCGGGTCAACTCGATACCTTTTTCAAACAGTTCTAGGGATTGTTCAAGACCCTGCTGGCCGTTCTCCAACTGTCCGACAATCTTGCGCAGTTGGTCCAGGGCCTGTTCGTAGGTGGGCGATGTCGATTCCATCGTTGAGTTTCCTTCAGGCAATACTGCCCCCGGGTTCCCGCTACAGGGCCGCATTCCTGCCCGGTTCGACCGCCGAGCGGGCCTGCAGAACCTGACAATCGAGTTGACCGTCGTCCAGGTGAATTTCCACCCGCTCGCCCACTTCTACACCTTCGGCTCGACGCAAAATTTGCCCACGGGAGTCCCGGCAGAAGGCATAGCCACGCTGCAGCACCCGCCGAGGAGACAGGCTCTGTAGCAGTTGGGCGTGCTGTGCCAGCTGGTCGCGCCGTTGCTGCAAAAGTCGCAGCATCTGGCGATGCAGGTCCTCGCTTTGGTGATTCAGGATTTGATGCTGATGGCTGAGCCGCAGCGGCAGTTGCTCGGGCTGCACGCGGTGGGTGAGCTGGTCGAGCAGTCGGCGCTGTCCAGAAACCCGCTCCCGCAGTGCGCTGAAGAGTTTTTCGCCGAGCTGCTGCAGTTGCCACCGGTGACGTTCCCACAGCCCCTCGGGACGGGTAAGCCAGGGGCGCCGACCCAGATCGTCCAGTGTCTGGCGTTGGCGCGTGACCCGTTGCCACAGCAACTGGCGCAGTTGCTGTCGCAGGTGAGCAAGCTCGCGGCTCAACTGCTCACGTTCGGGAGCCACCATTTCAGCAGCGGCTGTGGGCGTGGCGGCCCGACGATCGGCCACCAAATCTACCAGGCTATGGTCGGTTTCGTGGCCGATGGCGGCGATCACCGGGAGCGGATATTGGGCCAGAAAGCGAACCAGCGGTTCGGCGTTAAAGGCCATCAAGTCTTCCCACGACCCCCCGCCGCGGGCCACAATCACCACCTCGACCCGGACTTTGAGCAGCATTTTCAGAGCCCGAATCAGGCCTGGCACCGCCTCGGGCCCCTGCACCGGGGCTGGAGACAACACCAACTGGACCGAAGGGTTGCGCCGCTCGAGCGTGGTGTGAATATCGTGCCAGACGGCACCCTCTGGCGAGGTGACCACCCCCACCCTCCGGGGGAAAAAGGGAAGAGGTCGCTTACGCTGAGCGGAAAACAGTCCTGCTTCGGTCAGCCTGCGCCGGAGCAGTTCCAGGGCTTGAAAATACTGGCCGATACCGTCCGGGATCAGGCTCTCCACTACCAACTGTAGCTGGCCCTGAGGCGGGTAGACCCGCAGGCTGCCTCGGGCCAGAACCGTGATGCCCTGGCTGGGGGAGAACTCCAGCCGGCGTCGCTGGCTGGACCACATGACGCAACGCAGGACGGCATCGCCTTCACGCAGGGAAAAATACAGGTGACCGCCGGGGCGTGAAACGAGCTGGGTGAGCTCGCCGCGCACCCACAGCCCGCTGAACAGTCGGTCGAACTGCTGCTGCACACTCTGCAGCAACGAGCTGACGCCGACGGCCGAAGTCAAGGGGTGCTGGGCTTGGCCGGGGTGGGGCTGGCTTTGGGTTCGGCCTGGGGCCGGGGGGGCGAGGGCATGCCCTCAAAGGGATTGAAGGCCACCTTGCGCTCAGGATCGAGCACGGTGAATACCGTACGCCGCTCGCGGTCCTCGCCGACGAGCAGGCGGGGGCGGCCACTGGAATCGTAAAAGGCCACTCCCTGAAAATCGTCGGGCAGGGGCTCGTGGGGGGTCAACATTCCATAGTTGCCGCGCAGTAACATCACCCTGCCCTGGCGGTCGGCACTCCAGGCTGCCGTTAACTGATTGTCGTCGTTCATAAGCACCAGACCACGGGTACTGACGGTTTGCAGGTCGGTGTAGGCGTTATGGACGACGATACCGCCGAGAATCAGAATGAGCACCAGAGCCAGGCCGCCCACCCGCTTCATTCCCTCATTCTGGGCTTCCAGAAAGGCAATTCGCTCTTCCACACTGAGGGGAGGGGCGGAACTGGTAGGCTCGGCTGTTTCGCTGTCAGCGGCGACTTCTTGCTCACTCATAGGGAACGCTGTTCTCTTCGACTACAACCAGACCTGCTGATTGTTTGAATAAGCCCTACGGTCGCGGCGTCGGTGGGCCTGGTCCAGGGCCAGCAGGGCCCAGAGCGGAAGGCAGGCCGGTCCCAGCAACTGGCTGGTCAGCCCGATGACCAGCCAGAGGGCGGCTGTGGTGATCGGGAATAAGAGAATTTCTGTCGGCGCGGGCAGGCTCTTGCGAGCGCTGCGCCAGAACCCGGGCAGCAGCCCCAGGCTCAGCAAGGCCTGGAAAGGACTGGGATGGATCAGTCCAATCAGGGCGGGCAGCCAGTATAGGGCCAGGTAAAAGGTCAGTCGTCGTAGTTTTCTCGAGTCTTGAAGGTTCATCGAGTCCTCCTTGAAGTTTCATCAATGCTTGATCGAAAATTAGTTCGATGGTCTAAAAAAAGTCTGAATGGCCTTCCGTCGTCGACCTGATCACGTTCTGCTAACACTTCAGGCCCTGGCCGGAATTAGGCTGCAGTCATGCAGATCACGAGCACCAACTCTCGGCCCTGGTCGAACTCGATGTTGCTGGCGCCCAAGGCCTCTCCGTCCGTTCGCCAGCAACTGGAAGAGGATCTGGCCCGCTTCCCCGAGCCCTGGCTCGATTTTCTGGACCGCCAGGGGGTTCGGGTTGCTGTCCTCGAGCCAGGTCAAACGTTGCTCGACTCTCCGGCCCTGAAAGCCAAAGCCACCAACAGCCAGGCGTTGGAGCCGTTGCGAAGCGAGATTGGACGTTTTCTGGCTGAGGTTCCCGAGGGGATGGAGTCTCGCATGGCCCTCACCCGTCATTTTCACGAGGCGCTGCAAGCCGCCAGCAGCAGCCTGAGGACGCTGACTCACGGACGCTCGTTCTCGCTGGACGAGCTGGCCGAGCACCGCCAGATTGCGGCCGAACATCGGCCCGCCTGGGAACGTTCCTTTCTCGACTTCAACCGCGACTGGCTGCGCCCCGAGGGGTCGCGCTGGACCACCAGTCACGGTGTTTGCTTTTTACCACCCGTGCCCACGCCCTGGGGGGCGATTGGCGATCGCGACTATCAGGAGGCTGCCTGCACCCGGGCCGAAGATGTGGCCGACAGCCTGGGCCTCAATCGGGGCGCCGATCGTCTGGTGCTGCTGCACCCTCGCTACCTGGCCGGCTGCGCCCCCGAAATCGGCCATTATCGGGTGGCGGTTCACGAACTGGGTCATGCGCTCGATTACGCTCTGGAAGGCCTGCCTCAGTCGTCGGGTTATGGTGCCCTGCATCGCCAACGCGTCCACCAATTGTTCGAACAGGCCCGGCAACGCGGCAACTTCCTCAGCGATCGGGCCGACGACAGCCCCCGAGAGTATTTCGCCGAGGTGGTCGAGGCTTCTCTCACGGAAGCGACTTCCGGCTTTGACTTCCGCCCCGAAAATCATCGTGAGGCTCTGCAGCAACGCGACCCGGAGGCCTATCGATATCTGCGCGAATTACTGCAGAGCCTGCCGGGGCAGAACTGGGTCAGTCAGGCTCCGCCGCCGGTGGGTGTGCCCGAAGGGTTTCCCGATCCTGACCGCGACCCGATTTATTGGGACTGAACCGGTACAAAGTCGATATGCCCCTTCTCGGGGTCGACACGGCGGAGTTCGACCCGCAGGTGATCGCCCACGTCCAGATCGGCCACCCCTTCGACCAGCTTGCCCTCGATGGGGGGGTCGACCACCTTGATGAACACTCCCTTTTTGGGGTTGATGCCGGTGACGGCGGCTTCAAACTGCTGACCCACCTGGGAGGTTAAATATTGAGCCACCGCGGCCTTGCGGACCTGGCGTTCGGCCCCTTTCGCAGCGCTTTCTTGCTGATTGCATTGCTCGGCCAGAGCCTGAAGTTCTTCCGCCGAGTAGGGACAGGGCTGGCCCAGGGTGGCGGCTTTGATCATTCGCTGGATGACGATGTCGGGCAGGCGCCGGTTGGGGGCGGTGGAGTGGACATAGCCGACCTCGCCCCCCAGAACGCCCTGGCCGAAGTGCCCCTTCAGAGGTTGGCCCGGGGGAGTCACCACATAGTCGCCGCCGCCCATGAGCTTCAGCAGGCTGCCGCTGACCTCGGGATAGGCTTTGGGATCGCGCTGTTTGAATTCGCGCAGAAAGCGACTCAGCGCGGCCGGGTCGGGCTGGGGGGGAAGGATGGCCAGTTCAGAAGGCATTTCCTGGCCGTCCGGCAGTTCGGAAGCGGCCTTGACCGCCACTTCGCGCATGCGGTCCCAGCGCTGGGGTGGCTCGACCACTCGTTGAAACACCGGGAAGCCCTGCTGGTGCAGGAAGGCGGCGTTGGCCGTATTGGTGGCGATCATCATGTGGGCCACGGCCTCGCTGGCCAGGTTTTTCCTCTCTTCCACCAGATCGACCAGACGACCATCCTCGACCACCGGCAGCACCCGATCAGCCTCGAATTCCAGCGCCCCGCGCTCGGCAGCTGCCTTGCCGAGGCGTTGACCCACCTCGATCTGCAAGCGAACCTGCTCGTCCATGCCGGGCACCTGGGAAACGGCAGGTGGCGCTTCGGACTCGCCCTCCAGCCAGCTGGATACGGTGGTATAGGCCAGCTTGGCCCGGTTGTGGACGGCCGCCTGATATACCTGCGAGCTCTCCACTTCGCCTTCGGCGTTGACCACCAGTTCGGTGACCAGGGCCCGCCGGTCGACGCCGGGCCCCAGCGAGGTCCAATCGGTGGAAAGCTGCTCGGGCAGCATATTGAACACCCGCCCCGTGGTGTAGACGGTCACCGTGTTGTGGCGTGCCTGCAGATCGATGGCCGAATCCTTGGGCACGGCTTCGGCCACGTCGGCGATGGCCACCAACAACCGCGTCTTGCCTTCGCCCAGGTCTTCGGCGTAGGCGAGTTGGTCGATATCTCGGGTATCTTCGTTGTCGATGGAGGCCCAGGCCAGATGGCGCAGGTCGCGAACCCCCGGGCCCTGGATAGGAGGCGGACCCCCGATGGCCTTTACCTGCTCCAGGGCTTCGGGGGAATATTCGCTGCTCAGCCCTCGCTGGTTCAGGGCTTCCCGGGCCTGTTCCCCCAGGCTTCCCAGCGCGACTCCCCGGGGTTCGGGCGCTGAGGCCGACTCGGCTGCGGCGCCGCTGGCCGTGGCCGGCTCGGCCGAGTTGTTGGCGACCAGTTCGGGGCAGGGTTTGTAACTGAGATCCTCAGAACTCTCCGACGAGCTCAATTGATCTTGGGGAAGAGGCTCGGTGTCGGGCAGTTTCTCGGTCGGGCTGAGCTTCTGACTCTGCGTATTGCGCAGGGCGCTGAGCAGGGTTTGCTGGGCGATGGGATCGAGTTGCATAGGGGAGAGTTCGCGCCAGCGAGCATCGCCCCTGGGAGGGTATGGCATGAACGAGGGCATTCTGCGTCGAATCGAGCGTCGAACCGGACTCCCGGGGCTGGTGGAGTTGCTGGCCGAGCGTTTGAGTCCTGGAGACCTCCAGTCCTTGTTGCTGGAGGTCTATGCGCAGAAAGCCAGCAAGCTGTCCGAAGTCGACCTGCTGCAGCGTCGTCAGCAAAGCCGTTTCTGTCAAAACGCGCCGGTAAGTCCGGGGGCTCTGCTCGAACTGAAGCAACTCTGGCTGCGCCTGCTCGACGGTGGTTTCGAAGCCCTTGAAATCTCGCCCCTCGCACCCCTCGGGAGTTGTTCGGTGCTGGCACCGGTGCACCAGAACAAGCTGGTTACCTGCATTCGTAACCTGGAAGTGGCGGCCGACCCCAGCAACCAGCTGGCTCTGGAGTGCGCCTTGCGTCGCAGCGAGGGGCAACCCGAAGTGCATCTAAGCGCCTGTCAGCGGGTTGTGCGGGCCCAGGCCTTACCCGGGCCCGAATGCTTCGCCCACTTTTCGCTGCTGGCGCTGGCCTCGGCCAGCGGCGATCCGGAGGGCTTTGAAGAGTTACAGCTGCGGCGTCACCTCAGCTTTCATTTGCGGTTTCTCCGCCAGGCTCTGCCAGGCGAACCGCTGACCCTGCGCTGGTCCCCGCGGACACCCCGGGCACTGGTGAGTCGAGTGGAAGGTTGGTTGCGCGAACGTGGGTTTGAATTCGACTCGGGTTGGCTCGAGTCGGCAGAATCTTCGAACTACTATCTGGGAGTCCGTTTCAAGTTATGGGCCGGGTTGGCTGAGGTCGGCGACGGTGGCGCAACCAACTGGTCTCGCCGTCTGCTGAAGAGTCGCCGGGAGCGTCTGTTGATCAGCGGCCTGGGGCTGGAAAGAATCGCGCTGAAGAGGGAAAAAAAAGAGGCCCCGCGGCGGGGGGGGTAAACCGCGGGGCCCTTGATTGCATTGTAGACGGGCCGCCAACTTCCGGGCAGTGGGGAAGTCCCCCTCGGAAGGTAGGGTAAACCCTACCGCCGTTTGCGCCTGCGCCGCAGATATTCGGCGCAGATGGACGATACATAGCCCTGCGTTTCACGGTATTCGGGGATGCCCCCGTGGCTGGCCACGGCGGTGGGGCCGGCATTGTAGGCCGAGAGGGCCAGAGCGACATCGCGATAGCGAGCATACTGTTCGGCGAAATAACGGGTTCCCCCGGCCACGTTCTGAATGGGATCCAGGGGATTTTCTACCCCCAGATAGCGGGCTGTTTCTGGCATCAACTGCATCAGTCCCTGGGCCCCGGCACCGGAACCGGCGCTGGGGTTGAAGCCCGACTCGTGGCGAATGATGATTTCCAACAGCAGGGGATCCAGGTTGTAGGTTCGGGCTTGTTCCACGATGAGGCGCGAAACGTCGACCTGGGCCGGCACCCACTGCTTCAGGGTGGGTTCCCAGGAGGTGTAGAACACCGGTCGAGGAGCAAGTTCCTGATGGGCGCTTTGTTCGAAAGAAAGGGCCTGGACGCCCAGATACTTTTGCATGGAGCGGTTGGCCTGCCAGGCTCGACGCGTTTCCAGGCGCGGAACGCAGTTGCTGTAACTGTTGGTTCCCTGACTATCGGTGCCGGTCATTTCAATCGACTGGGCCCGGGCCATGGGGGTCAGGGCCAGCAGAAAAAACAGCCAGAATTTCATTGCAAAAGGTTGTCCGCAGGGGCTCCTGGCCCCTGCTGTTCGGCAGGCGTTGCTGATCCTCAGCACGAACGCAGGGCGACTTTCCTCGTGGGAGCTGACATTGATAGATCTGCAGATCAACCCCCAGGGCCTCGACAACGCCGTCAAGCGAGCACGCGAGCGCAAGATTATCATTCCCACCTTCCGCCAGCTCCGCGACCCGGGCTATGTGCCTTTTCCTATCCTTCGCCAGCTTTCCAAAGTGGGGCTTTGGGACCTGAATCCGCTGAATTTGTTTCGCATCAGCTGGCATAACGAGCCTCGGGAACAGGGCGGAGGTTTCGGCCCCGTCAACTATGTCGAGTTTCCTCGCAGCATCACGGGCACTCGTGCCCGCATTCTGGGGTTGGTGGGCAAGTATTTTCCCACCGGTGCCCACAAAGTTGGGGCTGCCTTCGCCTGTCTGGTGCCTCGTCTAGTCACCGGTCAGTTCGACCCCACTCGCCAGAAAGCGGTGTGGCCTTCGACGGGCAACTACTGCCGCGGCGGCGCCTACGACTCGGCACTGCTCGGCTGCGAAAGCATCGCCATCCTGCCCGAGGGCATGTCGCGCGAGCGTTTCGAGTGGCTGCAGTCGGTGGCTGGCGAGATCATCAAAACTCCGGGAAGCGAGAGCAACGTCAAGGAGATTTTCGACAAGTGCTGGGAGTTGCGTAGATCGGGTCAGGAACTGATGATTTTCAACCAGTTCGAAGAATTCGGCAACTATCTGTGGCATTACCACGTGACCGGCTCGGCCATGGCCGAGGTGCTGGAAACCGTGATGAGGCCCGGCGATGAGTTTCGCGGCCTGGTGTGCGCTACGGGTTCGGCCGGAACCATCGCCAGCGGAGACTACCTTAAGGAGCTCTATCCCGGCAGCAAGATAGCCGCCTCGGAAGCCCTGCAGTGTCCGACCCTGATCTACAATGGCTTCGGCGACCATCGTATCGAAGGCATCGGCGACAAACACATTCCGTGGATTCACAACATCAAGAACACCGATCTGGTGATCGCGGTGGACGACGAGGCGCCCATCTCGGTGATGCGACTCTTTAACAGTCCTGCCGGGCGGGAGTATCTGCTCCGTCAAGGAGTCGACCATGAGCTGCTGGACAGGTTGCCACTGTTGGGCATCAGCTGCATCGGGAACCTGATCAGCGCCATCAAGTTTGCTCACTATTATGAACTCGACGAGAACGATGTGGTGTTGACGGTCTTTACCGATTCCATGGCGATGTATGGCAGTCGCCTGGAGGAATACGATCTGCAGCGTAAGCCCCTGAGCGAACTGGACGCGGCCGGCATCTATCACCGCTACCTGATGGGCCTGGGTGTTGACCACATGCAGGAGCTCACCTATCCTCAGCGCAAGCGCGTGCACAATTTGAAGTACTACACCTGGGTGGAACAGCAGGGGAAGAGCTACGAGGAGATCCAGGCTCAATGGTATCAGCGCGACTATTGGACCTCGATTGTGCCGCTGGTCGAGCAGATCGACCCCCTGATCGATGAGTTCAACAGACGCACTGGACTGGTGGCCGATTTGTGAGTCTCGATGCTCAGGCCATGCTGGAGGTCAATCGTCCGGCTCTGCTGGCGGCGGCCCAATCGATGCGCGAACGCGGGGTCGAACGACCGGTGGTGGTTTCGGTGGCCACCTTCGGCCGTGGCGTACGCCAGGAATTATTGAAAAAATTAGAAGGTTACCGGCACTGTTGGGGGCATAACCAATCTATGGTTGCCACCCCGCCTCTCGAGTTGCTTGGTGAACTGATGAAGGATTCGCAGTGGCAGCCGCCGGCTCAGCCTGCGGGAGGCTTTTGGGTTCTGGGTTACGCTTTCGGAAAAACCTGTCTACAGCACTGGAGTTGGGACCCGCACCTTGAAAGCGACCTCTTCTAAACGCAGCGCCACCCAGGTGGCGACGATGGCCCAGGGTGAACTGACCCAGTGGGTCGAGCGGCGTTTCTGTGCCAGCCCCAGCCACTACGAACCGGAACTTCACGAGGTCTTCCAAAGCATTCTCTGGGCGGCCAATCAGTATGTGCCCTCGGAGTGCGGCTCGATTTGTCTGGGCGGCTTTCCCGACTGCGAGAATGAACTGGTTTTCGTGGCCTCATTCGGAGAGAGCTCGACCTTGATTCCGGGCACCCGCCTGAACATCGATCAGGGTATTACCGGAAGGGTGTATCGCCAGGGCAAGCCTCAATTGCGCAACGACGTCAGCCGCGACCGTCACTTCTTCGCGGGGGTCGACGCTCGCACCCAGTTCGTCACCCGCTCGATTCTCTCGGTGCCGATCAAAGTCGACGACGACATTGTGGGCGTGCTCAGCTTGCTCAATCGGCGTGGCAAACGTGGATTTCGCCGCCACGATTTGCGATTGATGGAGATTTTCTGTGGATATCTCACCACCTCGATCCGCAACCTGATCGATGCCACCTTCCATCGCGAGCTTTCTCAGCGCGACTATCTCTCTGGATTGCGCAACGACCGCTATTTCTACCGGCAGTTGCTCACCGAGCTCGAGGGTTGCGAGCGTTATGGCGGTGACCTTTCCCTGATTTTTCTCGACCTTGACCACTTCAAATCGGTGGTGGACGAACACGGCCACCTGGTGGGAGGTCAGGTGTTGGCCGAAGTCGGCCATCTGCTGGCCAGGGTGGTGGACCATCCTGGGGCCACGCTGGCCCGCTACGGAGGTGATGAATACACCGTGATCCTTCCAGGTGCCGATTCCACCCGGGCGCTGGAAGTGGCCGAAAATATTCGGCTGCGAGTGTTGCAGGAAGTCTTTCTGGCCCAACCCGGGTCCGATGGACGCCCCGCCTTGAACATTCAGGGGCATTTTTCCGCCAGCGTGGGTGTTGCTTCATACCGAGAGTGTGTCTTTCCCGCATCCATCGTCGATCTGGAGCATCGGCGTCAGCACTTCATCCGTATCGCCGATGAGGCGATGTATCGCGCCAAACGTCAGGGCAAGAATCAGGTGTGTTTGGGGTGTCAACGCGAAGCCCTATGAAGAGCCTCGATACCGAGCACCTGCTCCCCCATCCGCTTCCCGCCTGTCCTCTCAAGGCGGCGGGCTGTCAGGGCCAACTCAAAGTGCACCAATGGACTTCCCGCTCGCTGCACCGGCGCCGCACGATCGTGGTGTATCTCCCACCGGGCTACGATTCCGACACAGAGCGTCGCTACCCCAGCCTGTATGTCCAGGATGGTCAGAACCTCTTCGACCCGGCCACCTCGGCCTTCGGAGTGGATTGGGCCATGGGCCAGGCCATCGAACGCGAACTGGCTCGTGGCACGCTCGAGCCCCTGATCGTGGTGGGGATCTACAATACGCGCTATCGCATGGAGGAATACACTCCGACGGTGGACTACCGTGAGCGTGGAGGCAAGGCGCGCGACTATTTGGCCAGTCTGGTCGAGGAGCTCAAGCCCTGGGTCGATGCCCGCTACCGTACCTTGCCCGAGGCCCGTTGGACAGGCATGATGGGCTCGTCGCTCGGGGGCCTGGTGGCGCTCTATGCTTCGCAGGCCTTCCCCCAGGTCTTCACCCGCATCGGTTCCCTGTCACCGTCCCTGTGGTGGGCCGGCAGAGACTTGATCAGCGCCATGGCCGGGGCCACTCAGTTTCATGCCCCTCTGCGGCTATGGGTCGATATGGGAACGCGTGAATCCAATGAAGACCGAAACCGCAACGGGGTGCCCGACGTACTCGACGATTTGCGCCTGTTGCGCTTCGTCCTGAAGGGTAGAGGGATGCAGGAGGGGGTCGACCTCAATGTTGAGGAGATCGCCGGCGGGGCCCACACCGAGGCCGACTGGGGGCGCAGAGTGAGCCGCGTGCTCCGCTTCCTCTTTCCGGCCACCGGAGTTTAGCAGCCTAGGGGTTCGGGTAGTAGGGACTGATTGTATCGTACAGGGGTGGGATTCGATGATAGCCTGGATGACGACCACAGAAAATCGAGCACTGGAGCTGGCCGACCGCAAGGGGTTCTTGAGCTGTCGGCGCGATCAGCGCACCCTGATGGATCAGCACGCGGCTCGCTGTCGCGAGCGCCGAGTTCCGGTGCTGCGGGTCGAGCGTCACTCTCAGGGTCTGAGTCAGGTAGTGCTCTGCTGGCCTCAGCATCAGGCTGCGCTGGCCGTCGAGCGGCAGGAGCAGTTGCGGGACTTGCTGGGCACTCCCAGCGGTTCGCAGGGCCTGTTGCCCCTGGTGTTCCGAGGTGGCGCCTACAGCCAGATGATGCAACCAGACGATGCTGAGCTCCTGGCCGTGCGCATCGCTGCCTGGCTGTCGGAGCTGTAGCCACCTCCTTGTTGCCCCGGTTGTGTCCTCGTTGCCAGCAGGTAGCCATGCTCAGCTTCCGCCAGGATGGTCTCGAGGTTGACAGTTGTCCTGAGTGCTTTGGGGTCTGGTTCGACCGTGAAGAACTGAAGCGCTTCGTGCAGACGCCTGCGCTGGTTCAGCGCCTTCAAGACGGCAGCCGGGAACTGGACCTGTTGCCCCGCAGTCAGGAAAGGCGCTGCCCCATTTGCCCCGAGGTAGCCTTGCTGGAAAGCAATCTGGGTCAGGTGTATGTCGATGTGTGTCCTCGTTGCCGTGGCATCTGGCTGGATGGCGGCGAGTTCGAGCAGGCCATCGCGCAGTATCGCTCTGGCCAGAGAGGGAATCTGGTGGTCCTCAATCAAATCGCAGAGGGACTGAGGTCTCAACGTCAGCTGGAGGAGGAAACTTGATTCACGT
Source organism: uncultured Burkholderiales bacterium (assembly GCA_964649085.1). GTDB lineage: Bacteria > Vulcanimicrobiota > Xenobia > Xenobiales > JADMJV01 > JADMJV01. The sequence goes on from CAZYPN010000005.1 coordinate 150,919, forward strand.
AGTTGCGCTGGGGGGCGATGGTACCGGTCCGGAAGTACTGGGCCACGCACTGAAGGTGCTGGAAACCGTCCAACAATGGAGCGGAATCGAATTCCAGGTGGAGTCTATCCCCTGTGGCGGCCAGTACTATCTCGAGCACGGACGCGATTGGCCCGAGGGCTCCGAGCAGCGCTGCCAGGCTGCCGATGTGATTTTGCTCGGGGCGGTCGGCTGGCCTGCTCCCGATGGCTCCGGCCCGGTAACGATGAGCAACGGCAAAATGGCGGGCTGGTCTCCGGTCATCGGCAACCGAATCCAACTGAACCTGTATGCCAACATTCGCCCGGTCAAACTCTTTCCGGGAGTGCACCAGCGCATCCACGGAAAACCCCAGTCGGTGTGGCGTCCCGAACTCGTCGACATGGTGATTTTACGAGAGAATACCGAGGATCTCTACTCGGGCATCGGCGGAAGTCTGCGCACGGGTGGGCTGGAGTCGGTGGCGGTGGACACTCGCCTGATTACGCGCGAGGCCAGCCAGAAAGTGATTCGCAAGGCCTTTGAACTGTGCCGCAAGCGTCCGCGCGGCGCGCCGGGCGACGGCAAGAAACGCGTTACGGCCGTCGTCAAAGATAATGTTTTGCAGGGTTGCAAGCTCTTTGCCCAGGTGTTTCGCGAAGTGGGCCGTGACTATCCAGACATCGAGCAAGAAACGGCCATCGTCGATGCCTTCACCCAGTGGCTGATCGGCCAACCCGAACACTATGATGTGGTGGTCACCACCAATATGTTCGGCGACATCGTCACCGATCTGGCCAGCGTCCTCCAGGGGGGCATGGGCATGGCGGTGGGTTGCAACGTGGGAGAGGATCACGCGATGTTCGAGCCCATCCACGGCTCGGCCCCCAAGTATGCCGGTCAGGACAAAGTCAATCCTATCGCCATGATTCTCTCGCTGCGAGAGGCCCTGGCCTGGCTGGCCGACCGTCCCCGCTTTGCCGAGCAGCGCAGCCGCCTGCTTCAGGCTGGAAACGCCTTAGAGGCAGCGGTAGCAGAGGTCCTTCAGGAGGGTCGCTGGCTGACCTACGATCTGGTGGGTGCCGAACGGGCCTGCTCCGGAACCCGCACCACCCAGGCGATCATCGAGGCCCTGAGTCGCCAGTTGGAAGGCGCAGCCTTGCCATCGGATGGGGCGGCTGCTATCCTGTAACCCGGACGGGGTGATTTCCGGGTTTCCTGGACGTTCGCCTCCAGGCCACCGGGCAGATCGGAGAGCGTGCGGTGAAGCCATCCAGTCCAACAATCCGGCGTGCCATGTATCGAGGAGCCCGCTGGGGTGCATTCCTCCTGGGCCTGAGTTCTTTTTTGTGTGGGCTCACCGTGTGTATCTATTTTCGGCTGCCGGTGCCCCCGGTGTTTATTACCGAAATCGGGGTCATGCTGGGGGCTGGACTGGGGGCACTGATCGGCTACGTCGGCTGCTTCCCGGGGGGAAGAGCCTGTCTGGGCGGGCTGAGTCTCGGTCTGCTGGCAGGGCTACCGCTGGCGCTGTTTTTCGGCAGCCCCGGATTGCTGGTAGGTTGCCTGACGCTGGGCCTGTTGCTGGGCTACCAGAGTGCTCACTCCGGTGTGACCACCTCTTCGCCGGGTTGGAAGCTGCACCTCAGGGAATGAGCCAGGTTTCGTATACCGAAGCACTTTCTTCGGGGTTGTCGCCGTCGGTAACCACCAGTGCCTGCACTTTTTCCCCCACTCGGGCATTGAGGCAGATGCCCTCGAGCTTCACGGGCAGGTCGACGGGCTCGATGCGCGATACGGTTCCATCGGCTTCCAGCACACCGATGTGCGACCCAAGCACCTGGCCATCGTCGTAGGGGTTGTCGGTATCTTCGGCCGCGGCCGTGAACAGGCAGCGACTTTCATCGAGGGGGGTTAAATCGGTGATGGTCAGAGGGACCGGCCCCCGGCTTCCAGGCAGGCTGGGAAGCTGCAGCGGTTGGATCTGTTGCACCAGTTCCGGGCCCCAACTCTGGCCGTGTCGGGCTTGTTCAAGGGCCTGTCTCAAGTCCAGATCGATGAGGGCGTTCTGGGCCAGGCTGCTGTTGCCTCGCTGGGCCAGTCGCAGTCGACCATCTCGAATCACCGGGGCCATCCCCTCGATGTTGAGGTCGGGGAAGCGCTGCTGCAGCGAGCGGTAGAGGGGTTCCAGGCCAAACTCTACGGAGTTGCCCGGCTGCCCTTGTGGGTCCAGGGTTACGCAAACGCCTCGCATACGGGCCTCGCTGGAGCCAGAGCCCAGGGCCACCCAGTAGGCCTGATCGCCCTGCCAGAGCACCGAGGCCGATTCGAGGTCGGGCTTGAGCTTCTTGCGCTCCTTGTGGTCGTGGGGTAGGGGGGGGCGTTGGAACAGCCGATACAGTTGGCCCTCTTCGTCGGGGGCATCGGCTTTGAAAACGGCAACGTCCAAAGCGTCATCGGCGATGATGTGCAGCGTGTTGGCTACCCGGGTCAGGCCACTGCCCGCTGCCAGGTGGCAGGGCAGCCCTTCGCTCAGGGGTTTGGCCAGGGGCAGGGTGCGCACCAGGGCAAGGGTCAACAATCCGGCAGTCATCGACAGTTATTCGATTTCCTCCGGGCACCCCCTGCGCCTGCGCTCGGCAGGAGCCGAACCATGGTGAAGAGGAAGGGCCCACCATGGCCAGGATGTGGTTGTTGCTTGTGTGGCTTGCCCTGGGACTGTGGGCCCGGGCCGAAGAACTGCGGCTGGTTCAATTCTCGGATATTCACTCAGGCGGCAAGTTCTTTTCCTCGGCTCACTTCCTGCCGGCCGTGTCGGAGGGGCTGCAGTTGAAGCCTGGGGCCGTCTTGCTCAGCGGCGACCATTGCGATAACAGCCACGATCTCGAGACTTTCCCGACTCGCTATCGACAGGCCCTGCTCACCTGGAAGCAGGCACTCGCCGATTACGCCGGGCCCGTTCTGTTCACGCTTGGCAATGACGATTTCCGACATAATTATCAGAGTCGCCCCGAAGATCTGCAGGACGCCTACCGTGCCGGGCGTGAAATTTGGGGCCAGACCTATTATCTGGACGGGTTGGGCAACGGAGTGGCACCCTCAAGGCCGGGTGGCTTTGGCTGGCTCTCCTTGAATTCTCAGGTATTTGCCCTGTACAACCAGACGCCCGAAGCCGAGCAGCAGGCGCAGCAAACTCTGGATTGGCTGAAACAGCAGCTGCAGGCTGAAGAGGGTCCCGTGGTCTTGCTCTGCCACATTCCCCCCGCCTGGGATTTGTACAACCACAAGCCAGGCTGGAAACCCCGCTGGTTACGCCAATTTTTGGCCCTATTGCAGAACCATCCGGGCCAGGTGGTGGTGCTGAGCGGGCATTACCACCGCAATCATGTGCAGGGTCTGCGACGAGGCATTCCGATTCCAGTGCTCACCACCGGGGCTCTGGCGACCAAGTATGGATACCAGCCAAACTGGCGCGAGTACCGCTGGGACATCGTGCCTGGGAAGGCGATTGAGCGGATCGACTATCTGGTGCACTACCCCTTGCGGCCCGATTGGCAGCACTATTATCGTTTGCTGCCTGGGGCCCTGGAGCAGTTTCGTCAGCAACTGCGTCAACCGGCCTTCCTGGAAGACTACCTGCGTGACGTCTACGGGCGCTGGAATCAGTGGACGGGAATGGCCGACGGCAAGGGCATTCGTGAGGCGGTGTATGAAGAGTTCTGGCTGGAGGACGGGCTCGACAGGGCCGCTTCGGAATAGGGCGAACAACCGGAGCCCATGTGTCGTAACATTCGTCCGTTGTTCAATTTTGAACCCCCGGCCAGCGCCGAAGAAGTTCGCCTGGCGGCGCTTCAGTTCGTGCGCAAGGTGAGCGGAACCCAGCGCCCCTCGAAGGCCAATCAGGCCGCTGTCGAGCGGGCGGTAGGGGAGATCGCAGCCACGACTTCACGTTTGCTGGCCGAACTCACCACCCTGGCATCACCGAAAAACCGCGAAGAAGAGGCGCAGCGCGCTCGTCAGCGCAGCCGAAGCCGCTACTTTTCTTGACCCCAGCCCGGCGGAGGGTTGATTCCGGCCCGCTGCAGAGAGGTCGGGGTGTGACAGCGCTCGTAGGCCATTTCCACCGAGATGCGATTTTCCTGAACCAGCCGGATCAGGTGCTGATCCATACTCTGCATGCCTTCTTTGGCCCCCATCGTGATGAACGAGGAGATTTGAGAAGTTTTGCCTTCGCGAATCAGACCGGCCACACCCATGTTGACCAGCATGATTTCCTGCACGGCCACGCGCCCGCTGCCGTCCTCGGTTTTTACCAGCTGTTGGGCCACGACGCCTTTGAGAGTGCCAGAAAGCATAGAGCGGATCGAGTCTTGGGCGTCGGCTGGGAAGACGTCGATGATGCGGTCGACGGTCTTTGAGGCCGAGTTGGTATGCAGGGTTCCGAACACCAGGTGGCCGGTTTCGGCCGCCGAGATGGCTTCGCTGATGGTTTCCAGGTCACGCATCTCGCCCACCAGCACGATGTCGGGTGACTCGCGCAGAGCAGCCCGCAGAGCCTGGTTGAAGCTGCGCGCGTGTACCCCCACCTGGCGCTGCTGGATCATGGCTTTCTTGGAGGTGTGGGCGAACTCGATCGGGTCTTCGATGGTGATGATGTGGACGCCACGGTTGATATTGATATGGTTGACCATCGCGGCCAGGGTGGTGGATTTACCCGAGCCCGTCGGGCCGGTAACGATCACCAGACCTTTCTTGTAATTGCAAATTTCTCGCAGAACCTCGGGCAGGTCCAGTTCCTCAAGGGTGGGGATGCGCGAGGGAATGACCCGCAGTACCCCGCCGTAACCGTGATGCTGCAGCAAGAAGTTGGCTCGAAATCGGGCCAGATCGGGTACTTCATAAGCGAGATCCACGCTGCCGGTAGAGAACAGGGTGTCCTGATGGGCCTCGTCCAGCACAGCGTTGACAAGATTCTCCATGTACTGATGACTGAGGGGGGGTTCATCAAGAAAGGTGATGTCACCCAGAATGCGGATGGCTGGGGGAGAGTTGGTCTGCAGATGCAGGTCGGAGCCCCCGCGGTCCACCACCTGGTGGAGGTAGCGATCGAGCATTTCCGAGCGGCGAATCATAGCCCACCTCCACTGATATGGGCACGTTCGATGAAGCTGTTTTTGTCGTGGGCCCGGTCGACCGCCTCGCGGGCGTCGACCACGCCCTGCTTCACCAGAGCCAATAAACTGTCGTCCATCAAGCGCATGCCTTTCTTGGCGGCCGTCTGCATTACAGAGTTCACCTGATGCATCTTGTTTTCACGAATGAGATTGCCGATCGGACCGGTGGCCAGCATGACTTCCACCGAAGCCACTCGTCCTTTACCGTCAGCTCTGGGCAACAACTGCTGTGAAATGACGCCGCGCAAAGAGTCGGCCAGCATCATTCGAACCTGCGACTGTTGGCGCGGGGGAAAGGCGTTGACGATACGGTTGATGGTTTGGGCCGCCGAGATAGTATTGAGCGTGCTGAGAACGAGGTGGCCCGTCTCTGCGGCGGTGATCGCCAGCGAGATGGTCTCCAGGTCGCGCAGTTCGCCGACCAGGATGAGGTCCGGGTCTTCGCGCAGGCTGGCCCTCAAAGCACTGGCGTAGGAGTCGGTGTGCAGGCCAACCTGCCGCTGCACGATCAGGCTGCGCTTGGTGGGGTGAACAAACTCAATGGGATCTTCCACCGTGATCACGTTGAGCGGACGCCCTCGATTGCAGTAGTCAACCAGGGCCGCCAGAGTCGAGGTCTTGCCGCAGCCCGTCGGGCCGGTAACCAGCACCAGGCCCTGGTGAAACTCCATGAGATTGGGGCCCAACTCCTCGGGCAGGCCCAGTTCGGCCAGCGTGGGGATTTCGCGGGGGATACTGCGAAAACAGATACTGGGACCAAAGCGCTGGAAGAATGCGTTGGCGCGAAACCGGCAAAATCCCATGGTGGGGTGCTCGATCTGGTAGGCGAAATCCATGTCTTGCTGGGTTTTCAGCGTTTCCAGTTCGGTTTCGGAAAGCACCTGACGCAGCAGGTCTTCGACTACGGATTGCTCGAGCTGGCTGCCATCGCCCAGCTGGACCAGCGAGCCGTAACGCCGCATGGTCAGAGGGTAGCCCGCTGCTACAAGCAGGTCGGACCCGTTCTGCTGGACCATCTCCAACAGCAACTGGTTCATGTCCATGGACAATGCTTCCGCTCCTTGGTTGATGTCGTCGCTGGATCTGTTCCCTACCCCGCACGACGATTCACTAGTAGCCTGTCGTATTCCTCCGCAGTTGCCGACGAAGGAAATCTTTCTTGTTTCTGTAAGTTCTCTGGCATCAACCCAAAGGAGAATCCCTATCGTGTCCTTGAGTGTCGCCGACCTTCACGTCGGCAGTGCCGTCTACAGCAAAGAAGGTGAGAAAGTAGGACGGCTGCGCTTTATGATGGTGGATCCGGGCAGCGAGAGCGTTTCGCATCTCGTGCTCGAGAAAGGCATGTTGCTTCACAGTGACGTGCTGGCACCGGTTTATAGCGTCGAGCAAATCCTTTATCGAGGCATTTTTCTCAACATTTCCTCGGAAGACGTCGCTTCGCTTCCCGAGTTCCAGGAAGGTCGCTACCTGGCTCGAGAGCGCCATCACCACAACAACGGTGACGGTGGCGACCGGCACATCCCTCGTCATCACAGCCACGATCGCGATCGCGAGGGTGGTGGCGGTGGCGGTCACCGTCGCCGCGGCCGCTTCCGTCGCCACTAACGAGTTCGGCTGCCTCGGCCCTGCGGCCGCAGGCGGTTGCTCTGGTTGCTGCCCATTTGCCAGCAGAGAGGGTTGCGGTGCAGTTCGAAAACAAGCAACAGGGTAAGGCGGTCCTGGCGGCTCTTCAGAAGTTAGCCGAGGCCGACGGATTGGTCTGTGAAAACGAACAGGGATGGCTCGATCGGTTAGGCCAGGAGCTTCAAATCGAGCCCACCCGGTCCAGTCACTTCAATCTGGATGAACTCTCTCGCCAGGTTGTCGGCCCCGAGCAACGGCAAGAATTGATCCGTTTGCTGCTGTTGGTGAGTCTGGCCGACGGTCAGGCCACCGAGGCCGAACTGGAGTTTATCCACAAGGTGGCCCGTCGACTGCAGATTCCCGAAGGTCAGGTCGGCGACTGGCTTCAGTCGCTGAAGGAGGCTGGCTAGGGGCCGGAACTCCCCTCGACGAGGTCGAGGAGGAGTTGGAACAAGGCGACTATCGCTAGTCTTGTAGAGGAGCGGCTTCTTCGGCCGCCTTCTTGTCAGCGCGTTGGCTGGCCTCCAGATGGAGTAGCACATTGCCCAGGCCCTGGCTGGCCGGTAGATACTTTTGCAGGTATCCCTCGGCGACCAGGGCCTTTTCCTTTTGGCGCACGGCGCTGTGCACCTTATAGGCTCCCAGGGCCGCACCCCCCCCCGCTGAAACGGCCAGGGCCGGAAGCAGTCCCACTCCGACGACCGGAGCCAGCATACCGAAAGACCCCAAGGTGAGGGCACCCAGAGCCGCGCCGGCAGCCATTTTTCCTCCCTTGCCCAGGGGATTCTTCTCTAACCACGGATCGATCTTTTTGTTGATTCCGGCTACCAGGTCGTCCTGGGCATTGCGCGTGACCTGCCGCGCTACCGGCCCCACCAGAGTGCCGAGCGGCGCGCTGGCGACTCCGGCCACCAGGCCTTCCACGAGAACCTGGGCCGCTTCGGGGTGTCCGGCCAGGAAGTAGGGAACGCTGGTCAGGGCGCCCAGTGCCGCCCCGCTCACCCCACCCAGGGCCAGGCGGCCTCCCAGGGTATTGGCCCGGCCTCCGATGCCTGCGCCTGCGGCCCCGGCCAGCGCCGCCAGAGGATTATGGGTATAAGATTCCGCCACCAGACCGGCGGTGTAGCCGCCGTAGACGCTGTCTCGGGTAGTGGCTCGGCGTGAGCCACCCAGGGTGCCCACGGCTCCGGTCAGGCCTCCCATCAACGAATAGCCGACCAGATTGGCAGCCGTCAGGGGCTGGCCTGTCAAGGCGCCGAATGCGGCCGTAATGGCCGCAGCCCCGACCGCTCCGGTTACGGCCCCAGCCGCCAGGGCATAAGGAAAACTCTGATAGCGAAAGCCGATTTTGGTGCCTACCAGTCCGCCCAGGCTGCCGGCCGCAGCGCCCGACAGAGCCCCCGTGATGCCACCCAGGCGGGCTCCGCTGATCAGTCCCTGGATGCCGCCCGATAGGGCACCCGAATTGCACAGACTGTCCACCTGCTGGGGAGTGCGGGGAACCGGTATGTTCCCCGAAGTATCAAGACCTGGCGCCAGCTTGGAAGGGCGAGGGCGGGTATAGTTGACGATCGCGCTGGCTGCGTTGCGTAGTTCCACGCATTCAGACTAGGCTGTGACCCTGAAATTTTTATTAAAGGGGCACCACAAGGCGGCAACTGCCTGTCGTCGAAGCGGCCGGTATGTCCGATCCCTTTCTCCAACAGTTCGAAAAACGCCGAGTGGAGCTCGAATCGCGCATCCTTCGTATGCCCACGGCCACTCAGATCGTCCAGCGCTATGGGGGGCCGACGGGCCCGGGTCAGCGCTATCTTCATGCCCTTCCCACGGTGATCACTCTGATAGAAGTCATGGCCAAGTCGCCGCGAACGGCAGGTACGTTTCGCGACCGTATTGAGCGCGCCGGCCCCACCAAGTTGCGTCATCACGTGATCGATCAGGCCTTCAGTTGCTTGGGGCTGGCCTACCTCTATAAGGCTATGGCCCGCCAGAGCGGTGACCCCGAAATGGCCAATTTGCTGATTCGAGTGGCCACGCTGGCCTTGCTGTCGCCGGCCGAACTGGAGAAGGTCGATTGGGCGGCTCGGGCCCTGTCGCACCGTCATCCCGACGGCAGCAAGGACGTGCTGGCTCCGGCCCAGTTGATGCTGCATTGGATCACCGGCAGCGACCACCCCCAGAAAACCTACCAGTGCGACTGGGTGCTGCAGCGCTTTTTCGAGTTTGTGGACCAGGCCTGGCAGATGGCGCTGCAAAACCAGATTTTTCTACAGTTTCCCTGGTAACATGGAGGACCGCTTCCTGGTCAAGCTGCTCGAACTGCGTCGGCGCCAGGCCTGGGTTGAAGCGCTTGAAGCCGCCATCGTGGCAGGACGCTGGGGAGCTTGGCTTGGGCTGTTTCTGGGCCTGCTTCTCGCCAGTTGGGGGCGCCCTATCAGCAGTTGCCTGGAAGCTCTTTGGATGTGGCCCGCTCTGGTGGGTTTCGGGTTCCTTTGGGGGCTGTCACGTTCCCGCAGTTTGCGCCAGGTTGCCCACGCGACGGACAGGCACAGTGGTCTTCAGGACCGGCTGCTGACGTGCTATGCCCATCAGGTTGAGCAGCGCCGTCCCAGTGCGGTTTCCCAGTTGCTCTGGGAGGATACTCTGGCCCGGCTACAGACGATTGACGCTCGAAGTGTTTTCCCGTGTCATTGGCAGCAGCCCCTGCTGGGCTGGCTGTTGCCAGGACTGCTGTGGTTTTCGGCCTGGATGGCTCACCCCTATCTGCCGGGGCCGGCGCCCGACCCGTGGGAGGGCGAAGTGCTGGCCTCGCGAGACCGCATGTCGAACTGGAGTCGAAAGCTGAGCGGGCTCACGAGCAACCCTTCGCGGCGGCGCGAATTGGAGCAGCTGGTGCAGCGTGCTTCCCGCCAGGTTCCCCACCAACTGGCTCGGCAACTGCGCCTTCAGAAGACCAAGGGAGAGCAGCAGCTGCAGGCGCTCAAACAGCTGTCGGAGCAGCTGCGCAGCATGGAGAAGGGGGGGGCTGGCAAGCACCAGGAGGCACCCTGGCTTGCTGAGGTTCCCGGGCATTCTCGCAGAAAGGCTATCGAGAAGGCTCTGCAGGCCCTGCGCCAGGGCGACTCCCAGCCCCTGGCCGAGCAGCTGCGCGAACTGCAGCGCGACCAGCAGAAGGAACTGGCTCTACAACAGGCTCTGGACGAGGAACTGTCCCAGCTTCCGGGGTCCGAGGTTGCCCCATCTGGCGAGGGCCAGAGTGAGGGGCCCGAGCGGAAACCGGGTAGTGGTCAGGGTCCGTCCAGCGGCAAGGGGCCGAGCATGGGAGCCGATTGGGGTCGGGGCTCCACCAATGAGCAACAGAAAGCTTCGCCCCTGGCCGCCAAAGGGCAGGGCCAGCGCCAGAGCCAGCGTCGCTCGGAGAAAACTGCAGAGTTTCAGCGTCTCTACGGGGTAGAGCGCAAGCACCTGGATTCACGCCCGGAGAATCTTCAACTGGCGGGGGCACGAGGTCGCCTGCTGAAAATGTCCCAAGTTTCCAGGGGCGCAGCCCGCTCGGGCGATACCAGCCTGCTCGCCGAGCAGGAAGAGTTCTTGCGTGCCAGGGTGGCGGCAGAGCAGTCGGTTGCCGAGGAACGCATACCGGCTCAGCATCGAGATGCTGTTCGTCGTTACTTCGACGAGCTCGACCCTCGCTGAGGGCCGGGGTGGACGTGGATATGAATCGGTTGCGAGGCTACCGCCCCATGAGAGGTCCAGGCCGTGGCCAGAATTTGGTAGCTTCCGACTTGCAGCGGCCACCATTGGTCAAAGGGGGCCTGCTCGGCTCGCAACAGGGTGTTGCCGATCTGCCAGTCGACGCGACGAGTGCCCACGGGGCAGACCACTTTGAGGTGCAGTGCCTGATGCTGACCCCGTAAATGGGCGTCAAGGCGAAAATGGGAACCGTCGTCGGGATAAGCTATCGAGGTTATGTCTCGTGTTGAGGCCTGCTCGGGCGGGGGTTGGGGAATGCCCTGAGCCAGGGCCCAGTTGCGATACAGAGGGGGATAGACGGTATAGGCATTGCCCCCGATGCTGCGATGAAAGTTGCAGGTCGATAGGCTCCTGGAGCTTTTCAGGAACAGTTCGCTGACTCGATGGGGGCACTGGACACCCGGCGACATTCCCGAGAGGCTGCAGATCGCTCGCGACTCCACTTCGGGGGGCAGTCCGAATTCGGGCGAACCTCCGTCGCGCTGGACGAGGTGCTCCACGATGTCGTGAAAGATGGGGCCGGCACCGTCGATCCCCGATACCCCACGCATGGATGTGCCGTCGAAGTTGCCCACCCAGCAGCCCACCACGTAGATCGGAGTAAAGCCGACGGCCCAGTTGTCGCGATAGCCTTTGGAAGTGCCGGTCTTGACAGCACAGTCAAAGTCGAAGCGCAGAGGGTTGTCCAGGCCGAAAGCTGCGGCCCGAGCCTGAGCGTCGCTCAGAATATGGGTAAGGATGGCCGAAACGCCCGGAGGGATCACGGTGCGCGTCGCTGGCGGTTCGAGCTCGAGCTGATAGGTCGGCAGGCTGAAGCTCCCTCGTCTGGCCAGACAACGGTAAGCATTGGTCAACTCCAACAAGGAGACTTCCCCGGCACCCAGGGTCAGGCCGAGTCCATAATGCTCAGGGCGCTCGTTCAGACGCCGGAATCCCAGGTTCCTCAAGCGTTCTAGCAGTGTCGCCACCCCCAACTGTTCAAGCAGCCGCACCACCGGAACGTTATACGAGCAGGCCAGGGCCTCGCGGATCCGCACCGGACCGTGAAAACGTCGGTCATAATTCTGGGGGATATAGCCTTCCCGGGTCTGTGCCGGGTAGAGGTTGAGGTCGGGCAACAGGCTGGCGGCGGTATGTCCGCGTTCCAGGGCCAGGGCGTAGGTAAAGGGCTTCAGGGTCGATCCGGGCTGGCGTCCCGCAAGACAGGCGTTGAATTGACCGGTGTGATAGTCCCCTGAGCCGGCCATTGCCAGGACCTGGCCACTTTCGGCCTCGAGCACCACCACCGCCGCCTGACCCACTTTCTTGGAGCGAAGCCGCTTCAGGTGAACTTTCAGAATGCCTTCGATTTCTTGCTGCAGGGCCAGGTCGAGGGTGGTCCGCAACGTCCCCCTTTGGGGAACATCGCTCTGAGACAGCACGTAGTCGCAGAAGTGCCCGGCTTCGAAGGTGGAGTCGAGCGGGGCGAGTTGCAACGGTTCTTTCTCGGCGCGCAGGCGCTCCTCGGCAGTGATCTTCCCCAGGCTCTCCATCTCGGCCAGCAGGCGCCGTTGAAACACCACCACCTCGTCGCTGTCCTGGTAGGGCAGAAAACCTTCGGGGGCTCGCGGCAGCACGGCCAGAAAGGCGCTCTCTGCCAACGAAAGCTGATCGGCAGGCTTGTTGAAATAGCAGCGGGCGGCCGCCTCACAACCATAGGCCTGCAGGCCAAAGGGAACACGGTTGAGATATCCCTCGAGGATGGCCTCCTTGGAAAACTTTCGTTCCAGTCGCAGCGCCCAGTAAGCCTCGCGGAGCTTGGTTTTCCAGCCGCGCGATTGGGAATCCGATCCAAGCAGTCGAACCAGTTGCTGGGTAAGGGTTGAGCCCCCCTGGGTCACGCGCCCCGATTTCCAGTTTTGCCAGGCAGCCCGGGCCACCGCCACGGGGTCGATGCCCGGGTGCAGGGAAAAGCGTCGGTCTTCGGAGACCAGCAAAGCCTCGACCAGCCAGGGCGACACCTCGTGGCGACGCCGCCAGTGCAGTTCGCCGCCGTCGGGACGCACCCAACGCAGCGGGCGGCCTTGCCGATCTTGCAGTTCGAGGTTCTCCAGTCGTCGCCAGTCCGTGAGTTCCTCAGGGAACGCTGGCAAAAAGAAAAGGACCGTCGCCAGCAGCGACAGCCCCAAGACAATCTTCGCGATTCGGACGCTCCGGGCGCTCCATCGAAAAGGGATCACTCCCCGATCTCGAGCTCCCGGGACGTGGTGGTGCCGAAGACCTCCGGATGATACATCTCCTCGGCTCGGGTTGCGGGCATCCGGAACTTGCCCGGTTGGTTGGCTCGAATCAGATACTGGAAGGTGTGCTCTCCGGCCTGCAGTCCGTCGGCGAAGAGGGCCACGCGATCCGAGTATTTCTCGAAGCGAAGGAAGGTGCCCGAGGTGCCGCTCTGAGCTGCCTGTAGAATTCGGGTCATCTCGGCACTTTCGGTTTCGAACTGGGTCTGTACCACTTCGCAGCCGGCCGGAATCGGGTCCTGAACCACAACGAAGCGCCGGTTCCTGGGCGAGATCACCGTGAGCATGACCAGATAGGTTTCACCGGCTGTCAGGCGCGCCGGAAATCGGTCACCTTTCAATGTGGAGATCTTCTTGAGGACCACCAGACCTTCATCGCGGGCCGGGGGTTCCGTCTGGGCCGCATAGGCCAGACGGGCTTCGTAGTAGAGTCGTCCCTTGCCTTCCTTCTTGATGGCCAGCGACAGCTCTTTGGGGCTGCGCGCCACCGGGGTGGAGGAACTTTCGATGCCCGGCTTTCGACCTTTGAAAGTGGTTCTCTGAACCTCTTTCTTGTCAAACAGCGCGGTGGCCGTGAAGTCCGGGCTCTCCTTTTCCTGGTCCTGGGCATAGTGAGCCAGATTTTCTAACACCCGAGCATCGTCGTGAGTATCGCCCCAATCGCCGAAGCGGGTCCGCGATTCCATCAGCCAGGTGACGCACTTGGAGGCCAGGGGAAACCCTCGTGGCGACTCGAGCAGGGCCCCCAGAGCCAGGGCCGTGAACTTGTTGTCGCTGGCGAAAGTCCAGCCGGCCTTGCGGGTGGCCGCATCCTGGAAATAGCAGGTATTGGCCTCCACTTTGGCCACCTGCAGCAGGTCGTCTTCGAGGCTGCGCAGGTCGCCCTCGCTGGCCCCCATCTGGCGACCGGCCAGCAGCAGGTAGCAGCGTGCCTCCTGGGGCAGGTCCAGTCGGCTGCGATAGAGATTGTTGAAATAAGACAGGCCTTCGAACTGCTCCAGGCTCAGAGCATAGAGGGCAAAGCATCGGTAGACTCTGAGTTCAGCCGGGCTGCTGAATTTCGCATAGTCTTTGGGGTGATTTAGAAAATCCTTGAGGTAGCTGCGGGCGATGTCGATCAGCTTGGGATCCACCCGAACCCCGGACTTCTTCAGTTTGCTCAGAGTTTCCAGGGCATAGGCCGTCAGGTAGGGGTCGGCCTGGCTGGCGGTTCCCCACCAGCTGTATCCCTTTTCGTTGACGGCATACTCAAAGAGTCGCTCCAGGCGTTGAGGGTCGATCTCGGGAGATTCGTCCCGCAGACCCAGCCCGGCGAACTGACGATTGGCCAGTTCGACCCGCAGCTGACTCAGATAGGTTTCCAGTCCGACGTAGCTGCAGTTCAAGACATGACTTGCAGCTTGTTCGATGCCGACCAGAGCACTGCTCGAGAGCTGCAGACGCAAGATGCCCGAATTGGGCGCCATCGGTTCAGGAACCACCATCTCGGCCACCGAACTGTCGGTAGTGGAGCCACTGGTGGAGACGTTTTCCAGCGAAACAGGCTGCTGAACATCAAGAGCCAGCGAAAGTGCGTCCTGGTGGTCGGAGCCTTCGGCCGAAAATTCTACCTTCGCTGGCCCGACTTTGGTGGCCGACAACTCGAAGAGTACTTCCTTTTCCTTGCCGCTCTCGAGCTTCAGTTCACGGGTGCTCTCGCCTCCGAGTTCCAGACCTTCGGCGCTGGCCGTCAATTTGACGGTCAGAGAGTCTTTGGAGTTGTTGCGAACCACCACGCCTCCGCGAAAGCGGTCGCCTACGCGGACGAAATCGGGAGTCGAGGGCTGCAATTGCAGTGGTTTGGCTACTTCAAAGCGAGCCTCTGCGCTGCCGAATTTGGATTGCTGTGTTTGTGCCACAGCCATCAGCTTGAAGGTCGTCAAGTTGTCGGGTAGCTTAAATCGAGCCTGCGCCTTGCCCTCCGGGCTGGTGGTCAGGCTGGGGTTCCAATAGGCCGTGTAGCGAAAATCCTGCCGTGGGTTGTGGCCTTCAAAGCCGCCACCGCCACCGGCATTTGCCCCTTTGGCACCATAAGCACGCTGGCCAATGACATCCATACGGGTTTCGCAGGTCAACACGGTCAGCGGTCGTGGCCCGTAAAAGCCCTTGTACCAGTCGGGTAATTGATAGTCGGTGAGGGCCAGAACCCCCTGGTCGGGAACCGACAGGCAAACCTCAGCCTCTACCGGCTGGCCCTTGGCATCGGTGACTTCGACCTCGGCGACGACTTCGTCACCGGGGGTGTATTTCTCGCGGTCGGTGGTCACTTTGACCTGCAGCTTCTGCTCGCTGGCCTCGACCGGCAGATTCAGATAGCCGATCTTAAAGCCGGGTTTGGACAGGTCCTGACCATCGGGACCGAAATTGGGTTTGGGATTACGGCCTTGAAGCAGCATCACCGAGAAATACACGTTGGGTAGATGCCTCGAGGTCAGGGGGATCTGAACCGTTGGGGCCGTTCCCTCCAGCTCGACGACAAATCGCTCCAACACGTGTTCCCGCTCTAGAGTTACCAGAGCTCGGGACTTTTCATAGGGAGACTTGATCAAGACGGTGGCAGTATCGCCGGGTCGGTAGGTCTTCTTGTCACTGACCAGCTGAATGACGTCGTCTTCCTGGCGTTCCCAGGCAACGTAGTCGCCGCCCGTGGCGTAAAAGCTGCTTTCGCTAACGATGTCGTTGCCCTTGCTATCCCGGGTTCGAGCCCGAACCACGTAGAAACCCGCTTTGGGTGGAGTCATTTGGAAACGAACGGGCGAGGTCGAACTGCGCACTTTGGACTTCTCAACCGACTCGTCCTTCACCTCACTTACCCAGCGATAGCCGCCCGAGGCGTCGGCCTTCTGCACCGAGTTCCATTGGCGTTGCAGCAGTTCCAGCTGGATCTCGACACCCTGCTGGGTCTGTCCGTCGGGCCGCACGGCCACGGCTTCAAATTCCAGAGGTTTTCCAGCCCCGCCAAAACTTTGGGCGGCTCGCAGGCCGATCTGAACTTCACCGCGGTAGACGGGAATGGACGTTCGCCCCGAAAGTCGCTGACGGTTCGGCGAAGAAGCCGTGCCCTCGACCACCAGATAAGCCGAGCCTCGATAGGGGATCGACTCCAGAGGCACACTTTGCTCCAGCAGCCCCTGAGCGTCCAGTTGGTGTTTGCCCGAGGTCAGAGAGCGACTCTCATCCTGAGATTCGCCACTCCAGGAGAGTCCGAAGTCGTAACCCTCGAAGCCTTCTGGAATCAGGGTTGCGGGCTCCAGGCGCGCGGACCATTCGAGGGGGCGTTCGTTCATCGGGGCTCCGAAGAGATACCACCCCTTGAACTGAACCTGGGCCTTTTCGCCCATGATGTAGTGGGGTTTGGGACTCTTGACCGTCACCTCGAACTGGGCGGGCCGAAAGGCCTCTACCTGAAAGCTCAGGCTGCTGACCAGGTTGTCCCAGTGCAGGCTCTTTTCCAGTTCCTGGGGGAGCCGATACTCCACGCGGTAGTAGCCGGTCGAGGCGCCAGCCTTGAGTTTGACGCTCTGATCGAAGCCGCCGAAACGGTTGATGGGCACCTGTCCCTTGCCAAGTTCACGGTCACGGCTGTCGAAGACTTTGTAGTTGAGCTCGCGCAACTCGGGCAGTTTCCAGTCGCCCTGGTTCAGTTCGCGGACAGAGCCCTTGATCTGCACGGTTTCCCCCGGTCGATAGACGCCTCGCTCGCTAAAGCAGAGTGCCTGAAAACGGCGAGCTGCCGGGTCCGAGAGGTAGTCAATGTCGAAAGCCCAGGGCCCCACGCTGTTGTAGCCCTGGCTGTGGCAAAAGGTCTGCGAGTCTCCCTTTTGCACAAAGACCCAGAGGTCGGGTGAGGAGTAGTCGTCGGTCTTTGGTAACTTCAGCTGGGCCCAGCCCGGCGCCTGGCAGAAACCCTGATCGTCAGTGCTGCCGGTCCACAGCGTGCGGCCCGCCTTGTCGAGCAGCTGAACCGAAACCCCGGAAACGGGAGCCGCGTTGGCCAGGCTGGTGGTGTACACCAGGCACTGGTCGGGGGAATACTTGGCCGTTACCCCGATGTCGGACACCGCTACCAGCGAACGCTGGCTCAGCGAATCGGAGCCGTCCACCTGCAAGTAATAGAGTCCGCCACCGGGCAGCTTCAAGGAGCGCTGTTCAACTTCGTTGCGGCTGTTGCTTCCCCCCATGCTCAGGCTCGAGGAAAAACCTCCGGGCGGCGAGTAGGGCTGGCTGGAATACAGGGAATTGGGGGCGGCCTGGATGGCCACAACTTCAGCCGGAGTAAGTTTCCGATGGCGGGCTTCCAGTCTGGACAGATTGCGAATTCCGTAGGGAATTTGCTTGCCGCCCAGCAGTTCCAGCACCCCCGTGCCTTCGGGGCCGAGTAACTGGGGGGTGTAGTCGCTGGTTGTGATGACCCACTGCTGATCGGAGCCCAGGCTGGCACCGTAGCGGTCCTTGAGCGAGCCGGCCACGGTCAGGGTGTAGCGAGTATTGGGCTTGAGGTCTCCCCCGAGATAGGGCTCGGGTGTGGTATAGTCGCCTTCGTCGTATTCTGGCAGCGCGACCGGAGGAGAGATGGTGACCACCTTGCGCAGCTCTGCGGCCGAGACCGGTGTGGTGAAACTCAGATACAGCCCACTTTCCGGATTGAGGTTCTTCAAGTCGAGCTGACGCAGGGCGAATTTGGGTCGGGTGGTGAAGCTCAGCAGGCGTTCCTGGCTGGCCGCTACCGGTCCGCTGCCGCGAGCGCCGGCTTTCAGCACGATCTGAGAAGAGCAACCGGGCAGCAGGGGCTTGCGTGGAGTGGCCACCAGGCAGTGGGTGGTCTCGCCCACCACTTTGCCTTCTTCGCGGGGGAGCTCATAGGCTTCTTGCAACTCGGCTGCCTGAGCCTCGGCCTTACGATCCTCTTCTGTGTAGGCCCTCAGGTCGAGTGGCGTAACGACTTCGCTCCCCCTGGCGTCGCTTTGACGCACTTCTACAAATCCGGCCAGCTGTTCGGCCTTGATGGGCTGATTAAAGTGAAGATAGAGCGGGTCCTGGCTGCCCTGGGCCGAGGAACCCTCCCAGGGAAGGGTATACTTCAGGGCCACCGTGGGAGTGGTGAAATCAAAACTGAAGTCGCTCTTCATTTCTTGCCTTGACCAGGAGGTCAGGCCCTGCTTTTTGACCTTCACCTGAAAGCGGGTAGCCCAGGGCAGAGGTTCCGCCGGCTCGAACACCAGCGTGGCACTGCCCTTCCAGCGAAATCGGCCTTCGATGCGGGGGACGATTTCTACGAAATCGACCTTGGGGTCGGTCGACACCGGGCGCAGGGGCACCATCGGTTGGTTGAAACCAATGACGATGGTCTGCTTGGGATCGAGTTCGCTCATTTCGCCCCGTGGGGAACTCAGGACCACTTCCACCGGACGCTTCTGCCCCACGGGCAAAACGTCGAGCAGTTCGCTGGGAAGTTCCTGTTCGATGTTCTTGGGGCTTCTCTGACAGGATGCCAGGGCCAGGACCAAGGTTACTGACCAGAGGATCGACCACGGTCGACGGATTACCTTCATGCGTCCCCTCCAGGTGCGCCAGACTGCCCCCCACTATAACCATGTCGGGGGGAGCTTACAAGGACCAGTGTCACGGTCCCAGTGTAAGCTTCCAGTTCTCGATCCAGTTCCTGAGCTGCGACTCGTCCATCGTTTTGGGATGGACGCTGCGCAGGTCGTCGACGAGCTGTTGTGGGTCAAAAAACAGGCCGAGTTGCTGACGGGAAGGCTGGCGTCCGGTCGGCGAGCGCCCCTCTTTTTCCAGCTGCTGCAGCAGTTTCTGGGCTCGTTCCAGGACCCAGGCCGGCATGCCGGCCAGCTGGGCCACATAGACGCCGTAGCTTCTATCGGCCCCTCCGGGGACAATTTTGTGGAGAAACACCACCCGATCGCGGGTTTCCTGGACGGCCACCCGCTGGTTGATCACTCCTTTGAAGTCTTTGGCCAGCTGCGTGAGTTCATGGAAGTGGGTGGCGAACAGGGTCTTGCATCCGCAATGCTGATAGAGATACTCGGCGATGGCCCGGCTCAGAGCCAGTCCATCGTAGGTGCTGGTTCCGCGTCCGATCTCGTCGAGAATGACCAGCGACCTCCGGCTGGCATTGCGCAAAATGTTGGCGGCCTCACTCATTTCAACCATGAAGGTGGACTGGCCCAGATGCAAATCGTCGCTGGCACCAACCCTGGTGAATACCCGATCGTGCAGCGAAAGGCAGGCTGATTCGGCGGGTACGAACGACCCGGTTTGAGCCATGATGACGATCAGCGCGTTCTGACGAAGGTAGGTCGATTTGCCGCTCATGTTCGGCCCCGTCAGCACCACCAGCCGGCGCTGTTCATCCAGGCTGCAGTCGTTGGGCACGAAGCCTTGCTCGAGGCTGCGTTCCACCACGGGATGTCGCCCGGCCTTGATTTCCAGGCAGTCGTGGGCGGCAAAGCCGGGACGGGTCCAGCGATAGCGCACGGCCGCCTCGGCCAGCGAAGCGTAGACGTCCACCTCGGCTACGGCACGTGCGCAACGCCTCAGGGCTTCGACCTGATCGGCCACTTGCTGACGGAGTTGCTGGAAAAGTTCGTATTCCAGGTCGCGGATCTTCTCTTCGGCCCCCAGCACCTTGCCTTCCAGTTCTTTCAGTTCTGGAGTGAAGAAGCGCTCGGCATTGGCCAGGGTTTGCTTGCGGATGTAGTGAGGCGGAACCGACTTGAAGTGAGTCCGCGTGACCTCGAGATAGTAGCCGAACACCTGGTTGTAGCCAATTTTCAGATTGCGAATGCCGGTGGCTTCGCGCTCACGCTCTTCCAGAGCTGCCAACCAGCCCTTGGCCGACGAGCAGGCCTCGCGCAGTTCGTCGAGCCCCTGGTGGTAGCCACTGCGGATAAGCCCGCCTTCGCGCAGGCCAAAAGGCGGATCATCGGCCAGGCTGCTGTGCAGCAACTGCATGAAGGCGGGGCTCAGCTCCAGTTCGGAGTTGAGCTGGGACCAGCGGCGTTGAGAAGTAACCTGGGGCAACAGTTGCTGCAGCCCCGGGAGTACCTCCAGTGAACTGCGCAGGGCAACCAGATCGCGGGCGTTGGCACTTTGATAAAGCACGCGGGAGAGGAGTCGCTCGATATCCTTCACCGGTTGAAGCGCCTGGCGAAGTTGCTGGGCGCGGAAATAGTCGTTCACCAGGTCCTGGACGCAGTCCAGTCGGGCCTCAATCGCCGCCAGGTCGAGCAGAGGCCGGGTCAGCCACTGACGCAGCAAGCGCGCGCCCATGGCGGTGGAGGTGTGATCCATCGACCACAGGAGGCTGCCTTTTCGCTCGCGTCCCATCAGGGTTTCACACACTTCCAGGTTGCGCAGGCTGGTGGTATCCAGGGTCATGCCATCGGCCAGCGAGTAGGCACGCGGCAATTCCAAACAGTGTCGATCGGGGCGTGTGGTTTCCTGCAAATATTGCAGCAGCGCGGCGGCGCTGCGAGTGGCGGCAGATTTTCCCTGCAGATCAGTGGCCTGTAGGGAACCCACCCGAAAAGTGCGCATCAGCAGTTCTTGAGACTGTTTCAGCGTGAGGCTAAATCCTCGCTGGCTGATGGCCACCGATTCGCTGCGAGCCAGGCTGAGCAGATCCCCAAGATTGGGGGTGCCTTCTCCAGCCAGCACAATTTCGGAGGGTCGAAATCGATAGATCTCCTCGGCCAGGCGTGACTCGTCGTAGGCCATCTCGGTGCACAGAAAATTTCCGGTGGTGACGTCGCAAGCTGATAGCCCCACCCGGTCGCCTTCGCTTACGAGGCAGAGCAGGTAATTGTGGCGGTTTTCGTCCAGCATCTGGGGGTCGAGCACCGTGCCGGCCGTAACGACCCGAACCACCTCCCGTCGCACCAGGCCCTTGCCGGGGGAGGCCGGTTCCATTTGATCGGCCACGGCTACGCGGTGGCCTTTTTCGATCAGCGCCCTCAGGTAGTTGTCCAGGGCGAAGTGGGGAACTCCCGCCATGGCCAGCCTCTGGCCCCCTCCCGCCTCCTTTGAAGTTTGAGCGATGTCGGCGTCGCGGGCCAGTATTTCGGCATCCTCGCCATAGGCCTCAAAAAAGTCGCCCACTCTCATAAGCATCAGGCTGCCGGGTTGCTCGCCCTTTAACTGGTAGTACTGTTGGAATAGCGGGGTCAGTTGGCTCTCATCCATCGGCGCCAGGGGTTCGCCCCGGGGGCTGGCACCCCTGCGCCGGCGCGGGCAGGGCTGAGGGGGGCAGAAGGTCGAAGCGCCCGCGATGGAAACCCGCGAAATTCTTCAATGTTTGCCCCACCGTCATCCGATGTTACTGATCGATCGACTGACCGAAGTCGATGCCGATCGGGCCGTGGGTATCAAGCAACTCAGTCAGAACGAATGGTTCTTCCAGGGGCATTTCAGCGAGCAGATGGAGATGCCCATCAGCCTGCTGCTGGAGAGCATGGGACAAACGGGCGCCGCTGCCATTCTGGGGCGCCCCGAGAATCAGGGGCGTTTGCTGTTCCTGGCCGGCATGGATCAGGTCAGCGTTACCCGCACGCCGGTGCCGGGAAATACCTTGCGCTATGAATGCAAACTTTTGCGCTTTCGCGGCCAGTCAGGCAAGACCCAGGTGAGGTGTTTTCTGGAGGATTGCTGCATTGCTTCGGCCGATTACACATTTGTGCTTTCGGACTCTAAAGAATCGGAAGCAGAAGGATCTCCTTAGGAGCCCTGGAAGCAGTGGGCGCCCTGAGCACCAGGGCTAAGCTTTCCCGGAAGGAACCGCTGACCAATGGAGCTGGAACTGTGGTGGATGAACGTTCCCGTACGTGACGATGAGGAAGAGGACTTCGACGACGACGAAGACGACGACGATTGGGACGACGAGGACGACGACGAAGACGATTGGGACGACGACGATTGGGATGACGACGACGACGTCGACGACGACGACGAGGATGAAGACGAAGAAGACGTCGATGACGGAGACGATTGGGACGACGAGGACCTCGGCGATGACGACGAAGACCTCGAAGACGATGATGACGACGACGAGGACTGGGACGAAGACGAAGAGGAGTAGTCCCGGCCGGATCTGATGGTTTCGTGCTACTCCGGGGTCTTGAGGGCTTCCCTCCGACCTTGCGTGTCTGCACGCCAGTTTCCCCGTTTTGCTCCTGGTCGACGATCCGATGTTGCCAGGGCTCCCCGGCTGCCGGGGAGCCCTGGCATCTGTTTCAGTGGGCTGTTTCTCCGCCCGGAGCGGTGCGAGGTAGGGTAAAGCTGAAAGTGGAGCCGCAGCCGGGAGAGCTCTCCACCTGAATGTCCCCGCCGTGGCCCTCGATGACCTTTTTGGCCAGGTACAGGCCCAGGCCCACCCCGTAGTGGGTTCGCCGATTTCCCGTGTCGAGTCGATGATACATGTCAAAGATGCGATCCTGCTGGTCCTGGGGAATGCCCACACCTTCATCCCGGATCCATGCCCTGACGCAAGTGCCTTCGGACTTGCAGCCCAGTTCCACTTTGCCCCCCGGAAGCGAATACTTCTGCGCGTTGGAAAGCAAATGGTCAAGCACGCTGCGAATTCGCTCCGGATCACAATAGACCGGGCAGGGTCCCGAACTCGTCAGAGTCTGTTCCACCTTGGGATTCGGGTTTTCCTCAAGCGTTTCTTTTAGCAGCAACGCAAGGTCGCAGGCCTGGGGTCGGATGTCGAGATCTTGGGAACGGATCTTGGCGGCTTCCAGCAGTTCCTGAATCAGTCGTTGCAGTTGGTCGGCGAGGCCATTGATGATGCGAACCGTTGCCTGGATCTTTTCCATGTCGAACTGGCGCGCCTTGGGGTGCATGAGGGTCTGCAGATAGCCTTTCATGGCGGTCAACGGGGTTCTCAATTCATGAGACAGAGTGGCCGTGAAGTCGCTGCGTAAGTCGTCGAGTTCTTTTTGCCGGGTCACGTCCCGTACCACCACCGTCAAGGCCAGTCCGTGCGGAGAAGCCAGGCGGAAGGGTGACAGGTAGAGGTAAATGCGGGCTGTCACGGTGGGTCGACCGTCTCGACGAATCTCGGTCTCGTAGCTGCCAGGGAGCTGGCCATTGCGATAGGCCTCATGCCAGTCACCCACTGCGGGTGCCGGCAGCATATCCCGCAACGACCGGTCGGAAAGTTGCTCAACCGAGCAGCCCAGCACCTGGGCCGCGGCCTGATTGGCATGGAGCAGGCAAAGACGTCGATTGAAGAGCAGGACGCCGTCTTCAAGACTGTTGATGACCGTGCGATTCATCTGAATGCGCAGGAACATCTCCTGTTGCAGGCTCCAGTTGGCCCACGAGGCGGCCAGAAGCGGAGCGATTCCACCCAGACGCTCGCGAACTTCGTCGAGCGCTGCGGGAAGCGAGGTCAGTTCGAGTTCTACCACCAGTCGGGGAGGCGCGGGTAGTTCGCGTTCGGCGATGCCGTCATCGCTGGCCGATTCTACCTTCAGAATGAACCGGTGGCGTCCACTTCCATCGGTTTCGACCCAACAGGTCCCGGCATTGTCGAAGCTCCGCCGAGCCTCGCCGCCCGACGGGAAGGCCTGGGCGAAGTCCTCGCCATCTTGCAGCCAGAGCCCCAAGAAGGCAACTTCCAGACTGGGGGCCAGGGCCGCGCTCAGGTTGGAGGCCCAACTGGCCAGGGGCACTTCTTCCAGGCCTGCTGCCGCCAACTGGTGGAGCAGGCGATGGCCCGTTTCTACCCGTTGCAGGGTGCGCTCGTAGCGAGCGTCCAGGCCCTCCTTCTGGCGTAGTCTCTGTTGTAAGAGATGAAGATGTTGGCCCATGCCCATGAATTCGCCGGGCATGATGGCTTCCTGACCCTCAAGCAGGTCGTCAAAGGCCTGAACCAACTGGCGGGCCCGCCACCAGCCCCAGCCCAGCGTCAGGCACCAGCCCAGCGGTAAGAGCAGCAGCCAGGCCTGGGAGATCCAGTTGGCCCAAACCGGCACAATGCTTTGCTCCGCCCAGTAGGCCCACCAGAATTGGGCGCCCAGCGTGAGGAAAAAGGGAAGCGCCACCACCCGCACGAGCAGCCATTGGACGCCGCGGCCCAGTGAACGCGAGGCGGAGGAGGAGTTCACAGAGTTTCGATAGTGAGACTCTGGTTGGTGTAGATACAGATCTCTCCGGCGATTTCCAGCGAGGCCCGCACGATTTCTTCGGCACTTCGGTCGCTGTGGCGAAGCAGTGCACGGGCAGCGGCGCTGGCGAACCCTGAGCCGCTGCCTACCGAAGCAACCGGGTCGTCGGGCTCCAAGACTTCACCCGTTCCAGAAAGGATCAGCAGTGACTCTTTGTCGGCCACGACCAGCATCGCTTCCAACCGACGCAGCGAACGCTCGGTGCGCCAATCGCGGGCCAGTTCTACCGCTGCCCTCTTGAGCTGACCGGGGAACTCTTGCAGGCGCTTCTCAAACCGGTCAAAAAGCGTAAGCCCATCGGCCGCCGAGCCAGCGAAACCCCCCAAAACCTTGCCCTCGGCCATGCGCCGCACCTTCTTGGCCTGGGACTTCACGACGGTCTGTCCGAGCGTCACCTGACCGTCTCCGCCCATGCACACCTGGTTGCCCCGGCGAACGCACAAAATTGTGGTCGATCGCATTCTCATGCGGCTCGCGTTCGACGCCTGGCAAGGGCGAACCCTCTGCGACTTAATTAGGACATATTCTCGACATGTGCAGTTCAACTCGTGGCCCACCTCGGCCCCTAAGATGGGCTCTATCAAAGAAGGGAGTTGGCGACAATGAGTGTGGAATTGGTCAAGTTGGAGAAAGTGCCCGACCATCCCTGGATTCGGGCAGTGGCTGAGTTTCGCGTCCATGGACTGAGGCTGAGGGGCCTCAAGCTGGAGCAGCACCGGGAAGGCTGGCGCCTGACTCCACCGGGTCGGCGCCTGCGGGGGGGCTGGCAAACGGTGTTCAGCATCGACGATCGACGTTTGCAACAAGCGATGATGGAGGCGGTGCTTCACCATGGAGGAATGTGAAGCCCTTTTGTGGATCTCGCTGTGTTCGGCGCTGACCTCCGCCCAGCGGCGTGGTTGGATCGACCGTGAGGGCAGTGCCGGGGAGGCCCAGCGCGCTTTGGCGCGGCGCGGATTTCGCCCCGATGAGAGCGTTTGGCAGCAAGCCCGCAGAAGTCAGTATGTCTTTCGCGGGGGGCCGGACTATCCGGAGGACCTGAACCGTCTGCACGACCCCCCGGATATCGTCTACTACCAGGGACGATTTCCTCACCCGGAACGGCCCCGAATTGGGGTGGTGGGAACTCGGCGCGCTACCCCTCAAGGAATGTTTCAAACGGCGCGTTTCTCAAGGGCCTTTAGCGAGCGGGGCCTGGTGGTGGTCAGCGGCCTGGCACGTGGCATCGACACGGCTGCCCTGAAGGCCAGCCTGGAGGTCGCGGGCGGATTTCCTCTGGCGGTTGTGGCCTGTGGCCTGGACCTTCAGTATCCTCTGGAGAACCGCCATTTACAGAGGTGGATCGAGGCCGAGGGTCTGGTTCTGAGCGAATACCCACCAGGCTGCCAACCGCAGCGCTGGCACTTTCCTGCCCGAAATCGTCTGATTGCTGCTCTTTCGCGCCTGATACTGGTCGTCGAAGCCCCGGCACGCAGCGGTGCTCTGATAACCGCTCAGCACGCCAAATCCATCGGGCGCGACGTGCTGACCTTGCCGGGGCCTCTGGACCACCGCAACTATCAGGGTAATCTCAGCCTTTTGCAGGACGGCGCCGGACTGGCTCGTCAACCTCGGGACGTCTTCGACGCTCTCAAGCTTTCAGCGCTTTACCTGGACGAGTATAAGGCCTTCTTCGGCACTCCCCAGGCGTGGTCGGAAAGATTGGGATTGGGATTTGAGGAAACCCTGGCCTATCTGGCCCTCCGCGAGCTGGATGGCAGCGTTCAGCGCCTCGACTGCGGCGGCGTCCATTGGAAGGGCAGTGTATTGAGGGGCAGTCCCTCCACCATGTAAACCTGACCCAACAGATCGCGTACGGCCTCTCCCTGGTCGAGCTTGTAGATGGCCTGGGCCTCTTGAAAGGCTTCCTTGCCGCGGTTCAAATTCAGCAAACATACGGTTCGGCCGAAGCGAGCGTTGATGTCCTGCGGGTGCATCTTCAGCCACTTTTCATAATAGGGCATCGCTCGCTCGGGGTGATGTACCGGGTCGTGACTCTCTGCCAGGGAAAGATAGACGGAACTCATCTGGCGATCGATATCGGAGCTGCGAAACCCGAACATCGCGTTCTGGCTTTCGGGCGGAAAGCGACGGACACAGTGTTCCAGAATATCGCGGGGGCGCTGGGGCTCCTTGTCCCAATCCAGCGCATCGGCCAGTGAACTGTAGAAGCTCGGGTAGTTCATGGAGTCGCATTCCAACGCCTTCTGATAGGCCTGATAGGCACCGGGGCGGTCGTTATTGGCCAGTCGAGCTTTTCCCAGCAGGTCGTAGTGGACCGCGCGGTGGCTGTCCAGGGCTACGGCTCGGTCGGCCACCCGCAGCAGTTCGGCGGGTTTGGCGGGTTGGTCGTCGAGCTGGCTCCGGGCCGCCAGCAGACTGAGCCCCAGGTGGTGAAAGTAGCTGGCCTGAAATGGGTTGAGGCTGACCGCGATGCGGTCGAGTTCGACCGCGTCTTTGTAGCGACGGTGCTGCAGGGCCAGTTCCGAGACTTCGAAGTTGTAATGGGCGCAAGCCCATAGCAAGTTGGCCAGGGTCAGCAAGCCAAAGAGCCCAAAGCGACAGTAGCCCAGAACGACGTAGGGGCGTAGTGTCCAGGCTCCGATCTGTTCTTCGGGTTCGTCTTGCTTGAGGGATTCGTCCCGCGGCCACCCTTCGCACAGAGAATAGCCGAGCCAGGCTGCCCAGGAGACGGGCAACAGTGGAAACTGCCACTGCACGTCAAACAGGGAACAAAGCCCCAGTGCGCCGGCACAGCAAAAGGCGTCTCGAATGCGCCCGGCCACTTCGTCGGACTGCGATCGATAGGCTGTCCAGGCCTGCCAACTGCTCAGGCCCAGGATGGCGAGCAGCAGGCCGATTCCAGGGATACCCAGTTCGGCCAGCACGGTGAATGGGGAGGAGTGGGCAAATTTGGAAAACCAGCGCTGGTCGTGCTGATAGGCCGGGTAATAGCGATGGAACCCTCGGGGGCCCACGCCCAGCAGCGGATGGTCGCGCGCCATGAGCAGGCAGCCCCGCCAGAACTCCAATCGAGCCATGGTGCTGAAATCGGTGCCTTCGACGATGTCGGCTGTGCGTGCTACGGGAGTGGCGCCGCTTGAGGTGGGTAGGAATTGGCGAAGTCCGGCCGTAAGTGCCAGCACCAGAGCCACCAGTACCAGAGACTGCAGCGCTGGTCTCTGGCGAGCCAGGCCGGCGCCCAGCAGGCAGATCGTCGGCACGGCAAAGAACGGATGTTTTGACATCAGGATGTAGCACAGGGACACCAGTGCCGCCAGAACGAGGGCCCGAGGCAGCGCCCACCAACGATGGGCTTCGCTGGTTTTGGGAAACCACCACTGAAATCCCAGAACCAGAATCGTTACGCCCCAGGCCGCCCGCGTTGAGGTCAGCAGCAAGGTGAGCAGGCACAGGCTGCTGGCCAGGCACCACAGCCCGCGATAGGGGCCTGCTCCGGGTTTCAGCACCCCCTGCTGCAGCATCCAGGGAAGGCAGCAGGCCATATAGGTGGCGGTCATATTGCACTGATGAAAGGTTCCATTGAGCCGAAAGCCTGGCTCTGCACTGGGGAAAGAGATGAAATCTAGCAGCGAGAGCAGAGCCACCAGTGTGGATGAGGTACAGAGGATGCGGGGCACCCAGGCTCGGTCTTGGGCTGGAGCCTGGTAGACCACCACCACGATGGAAAGCAGCAGATAGCTATCCAGGGTGGTCAGCAGTGCCTCGAAGGGGTGAGAGCACAGCAGTGACGAGGCCAATGACAGGCCCAGGAAGGCCAGAACCAGGCCGTGAAGCCAGCGAGCCGATTGGGGTAGCGACCAGTCGACAGCGATTCGCATCAACAACAGCAGCAACAGGATCGCTCGGATAAGAAATGGACCCAATCCAAGTTGAAAGCCCGAGTCCAGGCGGGACAGGATCAATCCGAGCATTCCATTGGCCCCAAGGGGCTGTGCCTGGGCCTTGCTCCAGAAGACGAGTATTCCGGCCAGGCCCGGTGACAGCAGCAGCAACAGGAGTAAGGCGCTGATCAGCCTGGGGAGGATGACCTCGGCGAGCAGGTTGAGGATTCGATTAACGGTTTCCAAAGGGAAGCTACCGCAAAGATTCCAGCACCTGCTCGAAATTGGGACGGACGCGATCCATCGTGAAGCGAAGCGCGCCGAAGTTGGCTCCGCTCTGACCAATTGCGATGACGAAGTGGAAGGCGTCGACGGATTGAATGACGACAATGCCGCCCGCGCATTCCAAGACCCAATACTGGGGCGTGTCGGAGAAGGCTTCCAAGAATCCGGTGGCCTCGACCATGAACTCGGAAAGGCGCTGGGGGGTTACCGAATCTTTAATCACCTCGGTGATCACGTAGCCGTCGCGATTGATCAGAACGACCGAGGAAACGCTGCGCGTCTTGGACAGGGTTTGCACGAGCCCTTCCAACGACGAGAGCATGCCCTGGTACATCGATGGGTAGTCGAGGCGCTGGCTGCTGTCTTTGACCGGCGCCTCCTCAACCACGGTAACCTCGGGTTCCGGCAGTGACTGCTCGGGGGGCGTCGGAGCCGACTCATCCACCATAGGGAGCGCGTTCTGCGGGGCCACATCCAGGTTTTCTGTCGAGCCCGACTCCTCGGACTCCCGGTAGGGGGGGTCTTCCCACAGCCCACTTGAGGTCGCAGGTTCAGGCTCTATCCGGTCCAGTAGCGGCGGTTCGGGTTCGGGGAAATCGGGCTCGGGCAGGCCAGGCTCGGGCAGATCGGGCTCCGGTAGTTCGCCCACCAATGTCGGAGTCAGGTCGAGGGTGTACTCATCACGAACGTTTTCAAAATTTCTGGTGACAACCTCGGGACCCAGATTCGGTCGGGGCAGGTCATCCCATAGAGCAGGCTCAGGAGGTAGGCTAGGGGCCTGAACCGAGATCACTTCCGAGTCGACAGCCGGAGACTCAAGGTCTTCAACTGGCGAATCGATCATCAGAGTAGGAGCCATTTCCTCTTCCGGACTGTGAACTGTGGTATCGGCCGCATCGGCCGAAGCTTCCACTTGGGGAAGTTCTTCGTGGTTCGCAATATCAGCCTCGTGTGTGATGGCTAAAGGCCCTTCCTCGTGGGCGCCCAGGCTCAACAGCTCTTCGTCTCCCGTCTCGCCGTGGTGTTCGGGGACGGACAGGAGGTCGGCTTCCAGCGGTTCGGCAGCTATTGGCAGGGTTGATAGTTGCTCTGCCGCTTCCTGGGCCAACTGAGCTGCCAACTCTTCCTGCTTGCGTTCGATCTCGCGCTGCAGTTGCAGGGCTTCGAGTTCGGCCTGTCGCTCGCGTTCAAGCTGACGGTTACGCTCCTGCTCGAGAAGATATTGGCGCCGCGATTCCTCCAGGTGGGAGAGCTGAGTGAGCACCTGCTCACAGTAGGAGAGCCTTTTGCGGGTTTCTCCAATGTAGTAGCCGTAGGTCGGGTCGCCGGCGTTCGCCTCGTGAATCGAGGTCAGTTCTTGCCCCTCTCGCAAGACCAGCGAGCGGGCTATGTTCAGGCGAACACGGGCCAGTGCCAGTTCATCTTCGCCGCAACCCTCGTCGAGCAGCTCGCTGATTTCGGCGGGCAGTTCGATTTTGTCCCGGAGTTCCTGGGCGAAAACGTGGGCCTCGGGGTAGCACGGCTCGGTCGCGAAAAGTTCTAGAATTTCATTGAGCGCTTCCTGGTACAGCCCGTGATGGCGGTACATCTGGGCCATGCTGAGACGGGCTTCAGCCACCGATTCGTCCCGCAAAACCTTCTGATAAGCCTCAAGCGCCTCCAGGCGGAGCCCCCGTCGAAAAGCCGTCTCTGCCAGGGCCAGCAGGGCAATGGGATGATCCGGGGACTTCTCGCAAATTTGGCGCAACTTCTCGAGTTTCAGTTCGAGGGTGGTTTTCTGTTCGACAGTGGGCACTCGGACTTACCTCCTCAACACCGTCAGGCCACCGAACTCGAGGCGGAGCCCTGTCGCTGCAAGCATTCTTGGACAATTGCCAGCAACCCTATCGGACTGAAGGGCTTGGACACCTGAGCGTCGGCCTCGGAGCTTTGAACGCCTTCCAGGTCGTCTTCGCTCAGAGGATGAGTCATCAGCACCACAATGGAATCCTGCGTGCTGGGCTCGCGCTTGAGCATTGAGCACAGCTGAAGAGCATCGGCGTCGGGCAGGGAAAGGTCGAGCAAGATCAGCGATGGAGGAGCGTCCCGGGCAACTTGAAGGGCCTGTTCAGAGTCGTGCACGGACATCAGTTCGAAGCCGAAATCCTCGAGAATCACGCGGATCACTTCACAGGTGGTCGCGTCGTCATCGATGACGAGAATTCTTTTGTTCATGCGAGCAGGGCCTCCACGGCCGACTTGGACTTGCGAATTTCGAGGCGCAACCTTCCAAGATTTGCGTTACCGGCTGCGACAACCACCAGAACGCACTGGTTGGCGAGCTGTTCTGCCGTGATCTGGCAGTCGCCAAATTCGATGTATTGCTGGCTGAGGGGGCTTTTTCCCAGTTCGTCGACCAGTTGAGCCCCCAGTTGAACCGCTCGAAGCACCAGCATGGCGATGGCCGGGGCATCGGTTTCTTCGTTGAAGTGCTCCTCGATGAGCAGCCCCTGATCATCGAGAATGAGGGCTCCTCGGACGAGGTCGACCTTACAAAAATTCTCCAGCACTCGCTTGAGGTCGGTCACGGCTTACTCTCCACGGGGATAGACCGTAACTTCCTGGCCGTCCTGAAGGCCGAGTTCGGTTGCCATTTTTTGAGGGATTTCGAGCAATAGATTTTTCTTGGACGCGCCCTGAGCCTTGAAGGTGCCCAGAGAACGCCCCTCGGCATCCTCGATGGCAATGGGAAAGATGTTCTTGCCGTTGTAACCCCAGCCCCGAGCCCACTCGAGGTCGAGCTTGAGGGTGTCCTTGCTGGCGAACATCCCACCCACCGGCTTGACTGTCAGTTGCAGCATTTTCTCCAGGTCTTCGTTGATCTGTCGACTGCGAGCTTCCAGTTCTGGAGCCTTTTCGGCGAAAACGTGAACGGTTGCTCCCTGGGAATGGACATAGCCAAACAGGTTTGTGATGACCTCTTTGCCGCACAGCACTTCACCGTATTGAGAGATGAACTGATCGTGGACGGGCTCGCCTCGGTCGAGCACCACCACTGCGCGGCCCTCCGGAAGATCGAATTGGAGAAAGCCGGATTGCGAATCGTGCTCAAGGTTGTCGAGGACCTTCTTTAGCTCCTTTTTGCGAACCTGATAGTCGCGGTAGAGGGGTTTGAAGGCAAACGAGTGTCCCAAGATATTCGCAAGGCGACTGGAGAGAATGAAGGAGCTGGCGGCAACCCTGGAGCCCGAGCCAGCCATGTTGATGAGCCGGTCCGGTTTGTTGACCTTGACATCGACCTTGGGTCCCGTGACTTCAAAGGCACGCACCTGATCGCCGTTGGACACGAAGACATAGGCCTGTTTTCCCGGCGCCAGTTCAAACTTAACATAGCCCGAAAAGCCGTCGGCGCACAGGTTGTCGACCATCGTTCGCAGGTCCGACCCGGTCAAAAGCACGCCTTCTGGCATGAGCGGGTTGCCCTTGGGGAGATTAATGTCCGGTTCCTCCAATAAGTCGAGTTGGGGTCGTCAGCTTCTAGTTCGGCCTGTCAGGGCGACTGAAACGGGTTGGAAGACGACCCTCCCTTGTTCAAATCCAGAGAAATCGTGCGGCTGGTTTTCTTGACGAAATCCGGCACGGCACTATCCCCTGCCTCCCCAGAAGAGCCTCCTGCTTCTGGATTGGGCCCAGGAACCCCTGGTTTGGCTGCAAAGGGGCTGGCGCTTTCGGCCGATTTTCCGAAAGGACTGGCACCCTCGCCCGAAGGACCTCCAGCCGTCTTTCGGAGCAAGGCTTCCCAGGCGTCACCGCCAGCCTTTGGGGGCTCGTTTGAGGCGGGCGAGGGCGTGGTGCCGCTCTTGAACGGATTGGGTCCTTCGCCCTCGTTCGAGCGAACACGCTGAAGCAGGTCAGCCCAACCTCCGGAGGTGTTACCTACCGATTCGGTAACGGGCGGAGCCGAAGGTGCACCAAAGGCGATGGGCGTTGGGGGCCGAGGCGGCGGCTTGACGATTTCTGTGTCGGCCAGCCGCGAACTGAAGGTGTCGCCCGAATCCGGGGGCGGCGGGGGCGGCGGAGGACTGGGAATCTTGTTGGCCATCGGGGGCACGGGCATCCGAGCCGTAGGCGGAGGAGGCAGTGGAGCAGCGGGGGGGGGCGGCGGTCCCGGGGCCGGAGGTGGTGGAGCGGCAGCCGCGGACGGAGCCGAAGCCTGTTCTTCTTCGAGCAGGGTCGAGGCGTCGTTACTCAATTTCGCCTGGCGCTGGGCAGCCGCAGCCGCCAGTCGGTCGATTTCAAGGTCCAGGCTACGCCCCTTGGATTCCTTATACTCTAAGGCTCCTAGAACGACCACCGCCAGGGTAAGCACAGCGAAGCTGGCACCCAGCAGTCCCTGGTTCTGAACCAGTACGGGTGGAGGAGCAGCCCAGGCAGGACAGCTCAGCACCCAGCCTGCGGTTACACCGGCAACAAGGGAACGCCCCAATGACACGCCTACCAGCACCTCCTTTGATAGATACCACTTCGCTAGATCTGGAGAACAGACCTACTGTTCTCGGCCCATGCTTATTCAAAGCGACCCTCGGATTCCTTCCCATCTGGACAGTGGAATTAACTGTCTGGGTGGATTTACATCCGTTGGGAGAGCAGTTCGATGCGCTGGGCTACGTCGCGATAGCGGATGTCGACCACAAAGCATTCCTGGAAGGCCTGCATGGCCTCCTTCAGGCGCCCCTTCTCTTCCAGAATACAGGCCAGGTTGAAGCGGATGTCCAGCAGATCCTCATCCTGGTATCCTGGGGTGTCGAGTGCCAGTTGGAACTGACGGATGGCCAGGTCGCTGTAGCCCTGTTGCGCGAAGCAAAGAGCCAGTTGATTGCAGGCCATCAGATACTTGTTGGGCTCGGTAGCGGCCCGATTGTATTCTTGAATCGCTTCCTCGATGAAGCCGAGTTGCTGATAGAATTTGCCCAAACGAAGGTGAGAGTTGGCGTCACCCGCGCGGAAGCCCGTGACCGACTTGTATTCGCGAATGATTTTCGAGACCAACCCCTTGGAGAAGATTTGCCGTGCGATGTCGGCAGCGTCTTCCAGACGGCCTTCCTTGGCGTAGATAATGGCCACTCGCGAGAGGCTCTCGGGACGCCCCGGCTCTTTTTCCAGCACCTCGTGATAAATCGGTCGGGCTTCCTCAAACAGTCCCTGGTGGAAGAGAATGTCGCCCACTCGTTCTAAGTAGGGGACATTGTCCTGGGCGGTTCTCAGCAGTTCGTCCAGCACGGGACGCGCCTGTTCCAGGCCGCGATGCTCGACCAGCATCTCGGCCAATCGGAACAAGATTTCAATGCCTTGCTCGACCCGGTCGTGGGTCAAGGCCTGGTCGGCGGCCCGCCGCAAAAAGCCCAGGGCCGGCACGATCTCGTCGAGCATCAGATAGCTGTGAGAGATTTCTTGCAGCGCCTGGATGGCGCGGTCCCATTGGTCCTGACGTTCCAAAATGGAGGCGATACGCTCGCGTACCACCAGGGCCATCGTCGGTTTGCCCATTTCGGCCAGCTGGAGTTGCAGTTGCTCCAGGTGCTCGACACCTTCGGACACGACCTTGTGACGGAAAAAACCATCGACCAGTTTGACGAAGATGGCATCGGCCGATTTGTTGTGGGAATGCTGCAGGTAGCCGAGCAAGATTTCCAGATAGGCCTGTTGGGCTTTGGCCCAGCCCTCGGTCTCTTTGAGGATATCGGCGATGCGCTCGCGATACTCCAGTGACGTCTCCCATTGCTCGTTGAGGGCGAAACACTCGGCCAGGGTATTCAAAACGCGTAGATGTCGGTCGGTGTCGCGCTTTTCCCGGCAATCTTCGGCCAGTGCTTCGAGCAGAGACTGACCCTGCTCCAGGAAGCCGGCTTTAAGAAAGAGAGCACCCAATTGTTGGCGCAGTTCCAGGTTGAGCGGTTGCAGGTTGACGATTTCCCGCACGCACTCCAATGCGTCATCGACGTTGCCTCGCTCGAGGTGAATGCCGAGCAAGATGCGATAGTGCTCGGTGGCTTCTTCGAAACGCAAATTCCGGATCAGCAGTCGGATCGCCTGACGACGATGATCGATGTCTTTGGGGTCGAGTTCGAGGATCTTTTTCAGAACTCGCTGTGCAACCTCGGGGAGATTCTGCTCCAGGTACACCTTTGCCAACTGGGCGAACTGTTCCAGGGCCTGAGCCGTTTGTCCCTGCTCGGCCCAGAGCGTTCCCAACCGGTAGCGGGCATTCAGGTTGTGGCTATCGAGTTCGAGCATTCGTGAGTAGACGTCGGCGGCCGATGTAGCGTTGCCTTCGCGGTGAAACCGGCCTGCCAGCACCAGCATGCCCTCGCGCGCCCGCTCGTTCTGGCCCTGGGCAGCCAGTGTGTGACAGAGATGCAGGCGAATGTCCACGTCGGAAGGTTGGTAGGCCAGAATTTCTCGATACAACCGCTCTGACTCCAGGTAGTTGCCGGCTTTGGAAGCCATCTCTGCCATGTGAAAAACCTGGTTACGGGCCTTTCCTAACTCGCCGAGGTCGAGATAGTTGTGCACCAGACCGTCGAGGTATTGACTCTTTTCCTCCATGTCGTCTGGCATGTGGGCTACCAGGTCACGAACGCGATCGAACTGCCCTAAGGTTAGAAACTTTTGCACAAGCAGTCGCAAGAAGCTGCGTTTTTCGGGATCCGAATCGTTCAGCAGAACGATGGCCCGCTCGGCTTCATCAAAGCGATTGGCGTTCAGGTAGGCCTGGATGATGCGGCGATGATAGCGGGGACGAATTTCATCGTGCTCACTGAGTCGGCTGACCTCCTGGGCGGCCTTTTCCAGGTCGCCCACGCCGATCAGGGCCTCGATCAACTGACCCATGAAGGAATTGCGCAAGGGGTCAGATTCGTTGAGTCGATAGATCTGGTCGGCCGCCGACTGGAACTGCTGGGCGCTGAGATAGCCACCGATGACCTGGCTGATCAGGCGTGGACGGCCCTCATCGTCGGGGGCCAGCCGGGCGCATTCGGCCGCGGCTTCATCCAGTCGAGACGCTTCCAGATAGGCTCCAACCAGGCGGCGCTGGAAGGTCAATCGCAGCGGGTCGTCCTCGGGCAGCCGGTGAATGGTCCGGGCTGCCGTTTCCAGATCGCCTTTGCTCAAGGGAATTTCCAGCAGTCTGGTAACCAGGCTGTTGCGTTCCCTCTCGGAGCGGGGGATCTGGGGGAGCCCTTCAAAGGCCTTCTCCAGGTTGCCCTGATCCAGGTAGAGTTTGACGAGCTCCTTGCGCATCGAAAGCAGTTGCTCATCGTCAGCAGGAAGCAGCGCCATCTCGGTTTCGGCCTGGGCCAGATCACGGGCTTCCAGCAGTTGGGTGACTGCCTGGCGGTGCAGAGGAACCTTGCGCGGGTCATCGGCTGGAAGCTGACGCAAATGCTGCAGAGCCCCCTGGGTTTGGCCCAGGCGAAGATAAGCACCCACCAGGGCCCGACGCACGTCGATCTGTCCTGGATCGATGCGCAGAATCATTTCGCAGTTCTGAGCTGCGTCTTCGTGTCGCTCCAGTGCCAGCAGGCACTCACCCCGATAGACCAGTGCTCGCAGGTCATCGGGGCGCTGGGACACCAGTCGGTCAAGCTCTTGCAGGGCACCGGCAAAATCGCCGCGATCACGGAGTCCCACGGCGACCTGATACTGCAGGTCAACGGCCTCGGGAAAAATTTGAATCATCTTTTGCTGCAGCTCGAGGGCCGCCTGGTCATTGCCCTGGGCTCGATGGATCTTGATGACTTGCTGGAACTCGTCGAGGGCTTCCGCCTTCATTTCACGCTTGAGGTACAGGTCGCCAAGCATCTCCCGGGCCTCGACATGCTGGCTCTCGATCTCCAGCAGCCGTCTTAAGGCCTTGACCGCGTCGTCGGTCATGCCGCGCTCGACCTGATACTGGGCCATGGCCAGATAGTGAGGAGGCAGCTCCTGAGTGCGCTGCTGGCGCTGGAGATTCTCTACCAGTCGCCCTCGAATGTTGACGTTGTTCGGGCTGCGCTCGAGGATGGTGTTGTAGATGCCGATGAGCTTGTCGCCCACGGGTCGGTTTTGAGGCTCTAAGGTGAGGATCTGCTCATAGAGCTGGATCACCTTATCGAGGGCAGTACCTTCTTTTTCATAGAGATCGGCCAGAACCCGGTAGGCAGCCACGGCCTTTTCTTTGAGATTGAGCCTGGTATAGAGCTCGCCTACGCTGACATAGGCCTCTTTGTTGGTGGGGTCGGCCTGAATGATTCGTTCGTAGGCCCGGCAAGCGTCAGAAAACATTTGCTTCTGAACGTAGAGCACGGCGGCGCGTTCGAACCAGGTGCGTGTCTCGGATGCCCGGCGTCCCTGACGGGCAAATACTTCACCGAGCATCTCATAAGCCTGGGCCTGCGCCTCGGGAAGCTTCTCTTGAGTGAGTCGGAGGACTTCCTGAAACTCGCCGATGGCTTCCCGGTACATTTCCTTCATCATGTAGGATCGGCCGAGGGCCATATGGGTATCCCAGATACCCGGCATAAGCTCTTGCGATTTTTTGAGATATTGCAGGGCCTGGTCGACCTGACCGTGATCGAGCCGAAACTCGCCGATGCGCAGGTAGATGGAAGGTTTGACCTGGGCGACCAGTTGACGTACCTGGGGGATAACATCAGGACGCG
Organism: uncultured Burkholderiales bacterium; assembly: GCA_964649085.1. GTDB lineage: Bacteria > Vulcanimicrobiota > Xenobia > Xenobiales > JADMJV01 > JADMJV01. The sequence continues at coordinate 187,823 of CAZYPN010000005.1, forward strand.
CCTGCACCGTTTCTTCCAGGCGCAAAATGATCTCGTAGCGCTCCATCGCCGACTTCTTGTCGCCGCCCAGCACATAGATTTCGGCACAGTCCATGTGCTGGTAAATCACGGTAGCGTAGTCGCCTTTTTGCGAGGCGAATTTGATGATGGCATTACGAACGTCGAGGTTCTGCTGGTCTTCTTCTACAACCCGATTAAGAGCCGTCAGAGCGTCGTCGAGTCGCCCCTGGGCAGCGAGTTTGGTGGCGTAGGTGAGCCATTGTTGAATAATGTCAGACATTCGCGTTCTCTCTATACTCGCTTACTTTTGGGGCGCGCGGTTGACTTTGGGACCGCCGGCGATTTCGTTCTCAATTTTGCGAATCCATTCTCGGACGTCGCGATAGGCAATGTCCACGGCATAGCAATCCTTGAGCTCCTGGAGGGCTTCCTGCAGTCGGTTGTTGCGATACTGGAGCATGGCCAGGTTGTAGCGTAGTTCCAGGTACTCCTGTTCGGAGAAACCGGGCGTTTCCAGACCCTTGCGGAACTGGCGCACGGCGAGGTCGAGCATGTAGTAGCCGGTTTTCTCGGCGAAACACAGACCCAGCATATTGTACGACTTGAGCTCAAAGGCACGATCTCGTCGCGTCTGTTGGAATTGCTCAATGGCGAGGTCGATCTCTCCGAGGTGATAGCAGAGTTCGCCAAAGACGAACCGGGCTCGAAGGTCGGCGGGCTCTGATTCGATCCGACCCCGGAAGTCTTTCATAACGGACTCGCGGACGTCAGAGGCCTCGGAGTTGACTTCGCCCAGACGCCGGAGCACCTCGGCGGCGCTGTCGGCTTTGCCGAGCCTGAGCAGAATTCGGACGTACTTTGACATCGCCTGGGTGTTGCCGGGTTCCAACTCGTAGACACGATGGAACTCTTGCAGTGCCTGAGCGGGGTTGCCGAGTTTCTCCAGATAGATGCGGGCCAACTGGTAATGGATTTCGGCCCGTCCTTCCTCCAGTTCCAGCACGCGACCGTAGCAGGCAACGGCTTCTTCCCAGGATTCAAAGCGACTGTAGAGCTGGGCCAGAGCCAGCCACTGCTCGGCCGCGCTGGCCGAGTCGCTGGCCATCTCGTAGAAGCGAATCAGATTCTTGCGCAGGTCGGCATTCTCGGGCTGGGCTTCTACCAGCTTGAGATACATTTCGATGGCCCGGTCGTGGTCTTTATCGAGAAGATACTGGGCCGTCAGGGCTTCGGACTGCTTGAGCGACTCTTCAATCCGGCCCTGCATCAGATACACTTCCAGCAGCTCTCGCCGTGCCTGGTGGTGAGAAGGCGCTTCGCTGAGTACTTGTTCAAGGAGCTCGGCCGCGGGCTGCACTTCACCCGTGTGCACGTAGTGGCGGGCCAGTTGAAACCGCTGTTCGAGAACCCGGTCGGTGAGCCCCAGCCGTTCATAAATCTCGGTCAGACTGCGCCGTACGCTGAGGTCCTCGGGTTGGAGCGTAACGATGCGTTCGGTGGCCGAGGCGGCTTCCTCCCATTTGGACTGTTCGCGGTAGCGTTCCACCAGCTGCCTGTAGTGTAGGAGGGCTTCTTCGGTTCGGCCCTGGCTTTCGTATACCTGAGCCAGTCGGTCCTGGAAGCTGGGGTCGTCGCTGATTTCCATCAGTCGGCTGAAGGCATTGATCGCCTCTTCAACGTTGCCCTTGGTCAATGCTGCCTCGGCAAGTTGGCGCAGGTGATGGGCGGCCAGCTTGGATTCTCCGTGGGTCGAACAGAGTTCAACCATCTCTCGGCGAGCAGAGAAGTGATGGGGGTCCAGACTCAGCACGATTTGCATCGCGTCCAGTGCATCCTGAATCTCACCGCGAGAGTCGTGCAGATGGGCAAGGTCCATCAAGGTGGCACAGGCTTCTTCGTAATTGTCGTTCCAAAGGTGGGCCTGGATCAGCCGATGGTGAAGCCCCACGCTGTTGGGATTTCGCTTGATGATTTGGCGGAACTGCACCACTGCGTCTTCGAGAAGCCCGTAGGTCAGGTGAAGATCTGCCAGGCTGGTGCGCAGCAGCAGATTTTCGGGATTCTCTTCGATGGCTCTGCGGTAAGCCCGAATCAGCGACGCGATATCAGCGCCTTCATTCTTTTCCTGAATTTCCCGGGCTTGTAAGACCAGGTCGCTAGAGACTTCGGATTCGACGGAAAAGCTGCTTCGGGGGCGACCGAAGATGGGTTCCGGTGGGGCTGGTTCCGGTTCTGGCTCTGGCTCTGGCTCTGGTTCTGGTTCTGGTTCTGGAGCTGCTTCGACAACCTCGGCAACTTCAACCTGAGCCACGTCGCTGGGGCCCAAGGGCTCGATGGCGACGGGCTCGGGCTCGATCGGTTCCAGGCTGGAGAATTCTGGATTCGGTAGGGGGTCCGAGGCGACATCCAGCGGGCTCGACAGGAGCGGAGAGACAGGAATCGGGGCCAGGTCCAGTGCCTCGGTGTGCTCCGCTACCGGTTGCGGATCGGGTTCGACCCGGCCTCGATTGAGTCGTGCAATTCGATCGGCCAGGGACTCTTTCGCTCCGGAGGGAGCCTCCCCGCGCTCGGGTCGCGCCTGCTTCAGGCCCTCGAAGAAGCCGCCCGAGTCTCCTGCCTGGAAGGCCGAGGCTACACCAGGGTTGGGCGAGGCGTCGAGGGGCTCCAGGGGTGGCAATCCGAGGGAGAGCCCGGCGCCTGTCGGTTCGGGCAAGGGAGCATCGAGGGGAGGCAGCGTCAGCACTGGCGCGTCGGCGAAGGGATCCAGGTGGGCGGGGGGCGCTTCCTGGGAACTCATCGGGGAGGCCAGCTCGGGGCTGGGGGCTTCGAACGGGTCGAGGGCCCCGGGCTCGCTCTCGAGGCTGGTAGAGAAGGGGTCGAGTGCAGGCGAGGGAGCAGGCGTGTCCATTCCAAGCGCGGCCACAACTGGCTCGGGACCTTGCGAAGAAGCGAAGGGGTCGGCCTTGGCGACATCGAGGGCAAAAGGCTCGTGGGCCGGGGGGGGCTCTTCGCTGAACTGGGGCGTCGAGTCAACGGATGGAACGGAAGAGAACGGGTCCGACGGCTCTACGAACGGGTCGACGGGCGCAGCCGCAAAGGGGTCAGTGGTGGCCGCAAACGGGTCGACTGCCGCAGCGATGGGGTCTGCTGCGGTTGCGAACGGGTCGGCTGGCGCCGATGCGAAGGCGTCAGCCGCGGCTTCAAACGGGTCAGTCGGAGCCGCTACCAAGGGTTCTGCGCTGGCCGCAAAGGGGTCTGCCGCAGGTGCTGCCGCAAAGGGGTCCCCCGTGGCCGCAAAGGGATCTGCGGCCGGAGCCGCCGCGAACGGGTCAGCCGTGGCGGCAAAGGGGTCTGGCGCAGGAGCAGCCGCAAACGGGTCCGCTGCGGGTGCTGCCGCGAACGGGTCGGCCGGGGCAGACGCAAACGGGTCAGCGGTAGCCGCAAAGGGATCTGGGGCCGGAGCCGCCGCGAACGGGTCAGCCGTGGCGGCAAAGGGGTCCGGCGCAGGAGCGGCCGCAAACGGGTCCGCTGCGGGTGCTGCCGCGAACGGGTCGGCCGGGGGCGCTGCAAAGGGGTCGGCCGGGGCCGCAAAGGGGTCTGCGGCCGGGGCCGTCGCAAAGGGGTCCGCCGTGGCCGCAAAGGGGTCTGCGGCTGGGGCCGCTGCAAAGG